>NZ_VTDF01000002.1:0-660829 GCF_052824995.1 Acinetobacter sp. 1124_18A
CTTAGAGAGGACTTACTTTTGTCAATCATGTGAGAAACCTTAGAGCATGAGGTAACGTGATGTTATTACTACCGCTAAAAATTTATTTAAATTCTTAATGGTAGTAATAAATGGAATAAATTTTGTGAGTCAAAAGCGAACTTTTAACTCACATACACTTTCAATTAAGCACTAGCGCGACGACGTTCAACTTCAGTTGACGGAGCGGCAGCGGCATCTTTAACAAGTTCGATGTTAAATATGATGTGTTTGAAAGCGTGATCTAAACCACGACGTTGAATTTCAGCAGGGTCAGTTACATCAACTGCTGTTGCAACTAAACCGTCACGAGTAGCGAAGGCAAAGTCATCCCATAAGTAATCATCACCCTCAATGTTAAATTGAGTTGTAAGCTTGCGGAAACCTGGTGCAGAAACGAAATAATGAACGTGAGATGGGCGGTTACCATGACGACCTAACTTGTTAAGAAGGGCCTGAGTTGTACCTTCTGGAGGGCAGCCATAACCTACAGGCATCGTGGTTAATGCAACATATTTACCATCAGCATCAGTTAAAATACTACGGCGTAAATTGAAATCAGATTGAGACTTATCAAAGAATGAGTAGTTACCCAAACTGTTGGCATGCCATACTTCAACTTTAGCATTTTCAATGATATTGCCATCAGTATCAGTCACGGTACCTTCAATAATTAAGGTATCGATTTTGCCAGATTCTGTACCATCATCCATACGCGCAAAACCAACAGTTTCAGGCGCACCAGCTACATAAAGTGGGCCTTCAATGGTACGAGGTGTGCCACCACTAACGCCAGCTTTTGCATCGGCTTCATCTGCACGCAAGTCAAGATAGTGCTCTAAACCTAAGCCAGCTGCTAAAAGTCCAAGTTCGTTTGCTTGGCCTGCATCTGTGAAATATTCCAGACCTTTCCATACTTCTGAAGGTTGGATGTCTAAGTCTTCGATGGCTTGAAATAAATCCCCGAGAAGGCGCACTACAATTTGCTGAACACGTGCATCGACTTCGCCTTTAGCTGTGTCGACATTCATTTGTTTTACAAGCGCATCAATTTGTTGACGGTTCATACTAAAACTCCTTAAGTATGCAATACGGTTTTGGGTGGCAGTGTTGCGGGCATTTTGTTTTGCTAGCGAATATTGCTGCCACGTTCCTTGTTACCTTCTGAATAAATATATTTAGTTTTTGAATGTGCTTCAGACTACACACTCAAACTATTTTCTTAGATTACGAATCATCATCACGGACAGAAGAAGGGTGGCGATTAAGTGCCATCACTTCGATGTTCATGTAAGGATAGAGAGGTAATCCCTGTAAAATATTGTGCAACTCTTCATTGCTCTCGACATCAAAAATACTGATGTTTGAATACTGGCCTGTAACTCGCCAGATGTGGCGCCATTTACCTTGACGTTGCAGATCTTGCGAATAGGCTTTTTCAACGGCCTTAATTTCATTTACTTTGTCGGCTGGCATATCAAGTGGAATATGCACATCCATACGTACATGAAATAACATGGGAAACTCCTTATCCTGTTGCCTTAACGACGTAACTTCTCAACTTTATCTTCATCAATTTCAATGCCTAAGCCTGGTGCTGTGGGCAAGTGCAATTCAAAGTTTTCGTAACGTAGTGGTTCTTTCAAAATTTCTTCGGTAAGTAATAACGGACCAAATAATTCAGTACCAAAAGCTAATGTTTCAAAGGTTGCAAATGCATGAGCAGAAGCGATGCTACCTACAGGGCCTTCAAGCATAGTGCCGCCATAAAGATCGATTCCAGCCAAACCTGCAATCTTTGCAACTTCACATGCCTCGATCAGGCCACCTGATTGTTCAATCTTCACCGCAAATACATCTGCACCATGATTTTTTGCAACACGGTAAGCACTGTCAGGACCAGTTAAAGCTTCATCTGCCATAATTGCGACATCAAAACGATGCGTTAAACGAGCAAGTGCGTCGGTATTTTGAATAGCACATGGTTGTTCGATTAAGTCGATTCCACCATCTTGTAGCTGTTGAATACCTTGAATACATTCCAGTTCTGACCATGCACGATTTACATCGACACGTACACTAATATCTGCACCCAGTGCTTTTTTAATTGCAATCACATGATCAACATCGTGTTGCAAAGGGCGTGCGCCGATTTTGAGTTTGAACGTGTTATGACGTTTCAACTCAATCATTTTTCGAGCTTCAGCAATATCTTTTTCTGTGTCGCCAGACGCGAGCGTCCAAAGTACAGGTAAACTATTACGCAGACGGCCACCTAAAACTTCACTTAACGGCACACCTAAACGTTTTGCCTGAATATCAAGTAGAGCGGTCTGAATGGCACATTTCGCAAAACGGTTACCATTAATATTCTTACGAATCAGTTTTAGTGTTTGAGCCACATTTAAATCTTTAACTGATGCGAGTAATGGTGCAAAGTAAGTATCAATATTGGCTTTGACACTTTCAGGACTTTCTTCACCATAGTTCAGTCCACCAATGGTGGTCGCTTCACCCCAACCTACAATACCATCCGTGGTCGTAATTTTAACGAGCACCAAAGTCTGAGTACGCATTGTAGTCACAGACAGTTGGTGAGGACGGATAGTTGGAATATCCACAAGTATGGTTTCTATGGTTCTATACATGAAGTTTCAACTATTTCAAACTTGTTTACATACCATAGAAGAATGTAATAGCCTAAAATAGATATAGAACGGTATTTTAAGATACTAAAAAGGTATATTAATGGAATTAAGACATCTACGTTATTTTGTTACCGTGGTTGAAGAACAAAGTCTGACAAAAGCGGCTGAGAAGCTTTTTATTGCCCAGCCACCACTCACGCGTCAAATCAAAAAACTAGAAGAAGAATTAGGCATTGATCTGTTTGTGAAAGGATCGCGCCCATTAAAAGCCACAGAAGCAGGGTTGTTTTTTTACCAACATGCTGTCCAAATTTTAACGCATACCGCTCAAGCTGCTTCGATGGCTAAAAAAATGAAGCTGGTCGAAAATATTGTCAAAGTTGGTTACGTCAGCTCACTTCTTTACGGACGATTACCCCAAGTTATTTATCTATTTAGACAAAAGAATCCTGACATTCATGTCGAGCTTATTGAATGTGGCACGAGAGATCAGGTTGAGGCTTTAAAGTTAGGCAAAATCGATTTAGGTTTTGGACGATTACCAATTAGCGATCCTGCCATTAAGCGACTTTTACTTCGCAAAGAAAAATTAAAACTCGCGATTCATAAAAAGCATCCATTAAGTGAGTTTCAAGATTCAGGAATTTACTTATCTCAAATTATCAATGAGACGATTTTTTCTTATCCAACGACACCTAAGCCTAATTTTTCGACCACTATTCAAGCTTTATTTACAAAGTTAGGTTTAATCCCAGCCAAGCTGACCGAAGTACGAGAAATTCACATGGCGCTTGGTTTAGTGGCATCGGGCGAGGGTATATGTATTATTCCCGAAAGTGCTTGCGACATTGGAATGAAGAATCTAACTTATTTAAATATCTTAGATTTAGAAGCTTATAGTCCCATTTCTCTATCTATGCGCAACATGGACCAAAGTTCTTATATTCCAAAAATCTTGGATTGTATTGAAGAGATCTATAGTCAAGAAGAAGTATCTAGAAATCTAAATTTATAACTTTTTAATACGTTTTAAATTGAATTATCATGTTATTTTAAAACTTTAAGATTATAGGTAATATTTAAAAGGAATTAATAGATGAGAAAAATTTTAGGCGCAGCTTCTCTCATTATGTCTACCTGTTTTGTACATGCTGAACAATTAAACGAACAAGAACAAACCTCTCCATATAGCGCGAATGTTACTTTTGCTAGCCAATATATTTCACGCGGTTTCCAACAAACATGGGGCAAGCCTGCTTTGCAGGGTGGACTGGATTATGCTAACCCGAATGGTTTTTTTGTCGGAACTTGGGCATCAAGTGTGAGCTCAAATTACCTTCGGGATGCTTCGGTTGAATGGGATTTTTATACAGGTTATTTAAAAACAATCGATAAGTTTTCAATTGGGATGTCGGTTTTTTATTACTACTATCCAGGCGCGAAAAGTACACCAGAAACGGGGAGTAGCAGTTATAACTATGGTGAGATCGTACCTCAAATTGGCTATGGACCTTTAAGCCTCAAATACTTTGTTACCTATACACCAGATTATGCCGGTTATAACTCCAAAACCATGGGCGGACCTGCTGGTAAAAGGTCGAGAGGATCAAGTTATCTAGACCTGAACTTTACCCAGCCTATTAATGACACTTGGACCTTTGGTGCCCACTATGGCTATGAAAGAATTAAAAATTTCTCAGAATCTAATTTTCAAGATGTTAAAGCTGAACTCATTAAAGATTTAGGGGATGGCTGGACTACAGGATTAGCGTATACAAAAGCATGGGATAAAAATGCTTATTATAAAAAGTATAGCAATGGTGAGTCGGGTGCCCCTATTTCAAATCCAATTGATTCCACTTTTACAGTCTCTGTAAAAAAGGTTTTCTAATTTATAAATAAAAAAGCCTGATTACTTTATTTTGAGTGATCAGGCTTTAAATAATGAATATATAAAAATTATTTTTTAATTAAATCGTAAGCCATTTTAGTGTCGTCAAGCTGAACAAGTGAAGCATGGCGGGCAGAGAGCGGATCTTTATTTTCAATAGAAAGACTACCTTATTTAAACTGGCATATTTGTTGCTTAATTTATTGCATCTGGTCAGACCAGTCAGACAATGCATTAAATTGGAGCGGATATGCAACTCGAAACTTTTAATCAACTAGCTTCTAGTCAGGCTCAGCTGGTCCTACAAGCCTGTGTGCATATCCCGACTTGGGTTTCTAAACTGATCCAGAAACGTCCTTATTCCTCTAAAGAACAGCTTTATCAGGTAGCAGATGAGCAAGCTGGTACTTGGGAATGGTCCGAAATTTCTGAAGCGTTGTCTAAGCATCCACGTATTGGTGAGAAAAAAGCAGCGGCAGTTTTATCTGGAAAAGAACAGCAATTCTCTCAACGTGAACAAGCACTAATAGAAACGGATGCTGCATTACAACTGGCTCTATATCAGGGCAATTTAGATTATGAGTACAAATTTGGACATATTTTTCTGATTCGTGCCGCGGGACGTTCTGGCCCACAGATTTTGTTTGAATTACAACGTCGATTAGTCAACACAGTAGAACAAGAGCAAACCGAAGTGAGGCAGCAACTGAGTGAAATTGCACTTCTTCGCTTAAAGCAAGAGATTCAATAATGGCGGGTATTAGCACACATATTTTAAATGCTTCACTAGGCCAGCCAGCAACTCAAGTATTGGTGAAATTGTTTCAGGAAACGAGCGATGGATATATTTTAATCGATGAACAATTCACTGATGCAGATGGTCGTATTCAAGCATTCAATGTTGATTCATTTATTACCAGTCATTATCAATTGATTTTTGAAGTAGCGGATTATTTTCAAGCTTTAAATACCAATAGCTTTTATCCGAGAGTCTGTGTTGATTTTAAGGTCAATGATATTCACCAGCATTATCACGTGCCTTTATTGATCAGTCCTTTCTCATATTCAACATATCGTGGCAGCTAAATCAACACAAGCAATATGGACATCATGAACTTAATTTGAGGAATTAACCCATGCATCAAGATAGCATAAATCCAGAGCGAGATCCGCATATCTCGGCAGAACATCAATATTTAGGGATGAATAAAAACATCTTATATGGTTTGCAGCATGTATTGACCATGTACGGGGGGATTATTGCACCGCCATTAATTATTGGTGCAGCTGCAGGTCTAGATGCTTCAGAAATTGGATTGTTGGTGGCCGCAGCTTTATTTGTGGGAGGTCTCGCAACGGTCTTACAAACGATAGGTTTTAAATATTTCGGTGCAAAATTACCTATTGTGCAAGGGGTATCTTTCGCAGGGGTTGCCACTATTTTAGCGATTGTGAGTACCGGTGGTGGTTTGGCATCTGCATTTGGTGCTGTGATCGTCGCATCTCTCATTGGTTTGTTGATTACACCATTCTTTGCAAAAATTATCCGCTTCTTTCCACCTGTGGTCACAGGGTGTGTTATTACCATGATTGGTATTTCGTTAACACCTGTCGCGATTCGTTGGATTATGGGTGGAAATCCGAAAGCTGAAAATTGGGGAGATCCAGCCAATACAGGTTTAGCTGTAATTACTCTGGCAATTGTGATTGTTTTTAGTATGTTGCGAAATCAGATTATGCGCCGGCTTGCGATTCTGGCAGCAATCGTTTTGGGTACAGTAATTGCCTATATTACAGGCTTTACTGATTTCTCAAAAGTTAGTACGGGTCCTATTTTTGCCTTTCCAAGTTTCTTCCATTTTGGTTCTCCTGTATTTGAATTTTCTGCCATTCTTTCCATGGTAATTGTTACTTTGGTAGTAATGACTGAAACCACGGCCGATATTATTGCGATTGGTGAAATCGTTGGAACCAAAGTTGATTCAAAACGAATTGGTGATGGTTTACGTGCAGACATGCTATCGAGTGCAATTTCTCCAATCTTTGGTTCATTCATGCAAACTGCCTTTGCTCAAAATGTAGGTCTGGTTGCAATTACGGGTATTAAAAGTCGTTTTGTGGTGGCAACGGCTGGTGGAATTTTAATTATCTTGGGCTTATTACCTGTAATTGGCCGCTTTGTTGCATCAATTCCGATGCCAGTTTTAGGTGGAGCAGGGATTGTATTATTCGGTACTGTTGCTGCGAGTGGCATACGAACGTTAGCCAAAGTAGATTATAACGATCATAAAAATCTGATCATTGTGGCAACTTCACTAACAATCGGCATGATTCCAATCGTAAACCAAGAATTCTATGCGCAATTCCCGATATGGGTAAAAACCCTATTACATTCAGGTATTAGTTCTGCCTGTATCACTGCCATTTTGCTCAATATTATTTTTAATCATTTACCGTTTAGCAAGAAGTCCGTTGATGTTGCAACTACGCCTATAAATTCAGGGCATTGATTGACATTAGGTGGGGACTGGATGTTCTAACTTAGCCACACTTTTTCATTCACAAAAAATTTAAAGGTCGCCTATTCAATGATGAATAGGTTAGGGGGAGTTTTGACTTCTAAAAAGTCAAAACAGGTCTTTTGGAAGACCATAAGCGATTTTTAAATCAAATCTTACAGGGGCATTATTTTATGAGAAGTTTTAAATTAAAATCAGCGTTACTCATGGTGAGCATGACTGCTACCATGCAGGTATGGGCTGGTGATACCAGTCTGAATGGTCTGTTTAATCTACAACAGGATTGTCAGGCGAGTAATGATTCAATTGACCGTCTAGGAGCAGCATTTGCTTGCGGTACTGTTCATGGGGTAGTGAAATCCGCATATTACTCACTTAATAATGCCTATTTTGTGAATAATCTAAATCAGGATACTACCGTCATTGGTGGGTATGTTAAATATGAAACGGCTCCTTTTTATGGCATACAGGCAGCTGTTGGATACGACATACAACGCCGACTTGATAATAAAAATGAAAATGATGAAGTGCCAGAATTACAAGAGGATAGGGATGGTCTAGCAGAAGCTTATTTAAGCTGGAAAAATGATTTGGCCAGAGTGACAATTGGTAATCAACGTCTAAATTTACCTTTTATGGGTGATTATGCCGACCGCCGTGTCCTGATGTTTTTATATCAGGCCGCGGATGTACAGATCGGGAACAATCAAGATTTCTTGCGTCTGACTAAAGTAAACAAATATAAAAGTTATGGTGAGGATGAGTTCAACAAAACTTCTCGTCAAAATTCAAATTTGGAAACCAATGGTGTTTGGTCTGTTGGTGCAGGAAAGCGCTTTAACTTCGCCAATGATAAAAGTTTAAAAACGCAATTTTGGTATCAAAATTATGATGACTATACTCGTCTAATCTATACCCAAGCTGATTTAGCAATTCCAAAACTTAATTATAGTCCTGAATTTTCAATCCAATATATTTCGGGTAAAGATCAGGGTAAAGCGCTTGCAGGAGAGGTCAATAGCCAAATTTTCGGTATACAGGCTGCATTTAAAGTAATGCCTACCGCCAGTCTAAAAGTCGCATATAACTATATAAAACCTGATCAGGGGAGTTATTTGAATGGGGCATTATTAACACCCTATGCAGCTAAAACCTCTTCCGGTGAACTTTTTGCCCAGCCATTTTTTACCAGTACTCAAGATTTAGGTGCGGGTAACGCATTGATGTTGTCCTTAGAAGGAAAATTGACAGATCAGTTGATAGCAGGCGCACGTTATTCGTTTATGGACTTAAAAGAATCGGAAAATGTCGCGAGTCGAAATCAATCTGAATACATGCTGTTCGGTATTTATAATTTTACGGGAGCTTTAAAAGGTTTTAGTGTGAGTAATTTTGCAGGTATTCAAACTTCACCGCGCTATGACAAAAAATTCTTACAAAACCGTTTTGCGCTGTCTTATAAGTTTTAAAGGACGAGATAATGACAATAATCGCTAGCTTAAATAGCAGTTCAAGAACTTGGATTAAACAACCACTCGCAATTTATACAGCAAATGAACTCGACGCGAGTAATGGCTTGGTAATTGAAAATAATAAAATCATTGAGGTTTTGGCAAAGGATCAGCAACCCACTTTGCCATGTGATGAAATATTCGATGCCAAAGACTTGGTTGTGATTCCTGGGTTGATCAATAGCCACCATCATTTTTATCAAACCCTGACTCGGGCGTGGGCACCTGTGGTTAATCTACCGTTATTTCCATGGTTGGTTAATTTGTATCCAGTATGGGCACGTCTAAACCCAGAGCAGTTACATGTGGCGACCCAAGTGGCTTTGGCTGAATTGCTATTATCGGGCTGTACCTTTGCTGCGGATCATCATTATTTATTCCCTCAACAATTGACTGATGCGATTGATATTCAAGTTAATGCTGCTCAGCAATTGGGAATGCGGGTGATGTTAACCCGCGGTTCGATGAGTCTCGGACAAGAACAGGGTGGTTTACCACCACAGCACACCGTGCAAAGCATGGATGTCATTTTAAAGGACAGTGAACGACTGGTGCAGAAATATCATCAAAGGGGTGATAATGGCATGGTCAATATTGCTTTAGCTCCGTGTTCACCCTTTTCAGTGACACAAGAGATTATGCGAGAAAGTGCGCAGCTTGCCCAAACACTGGATGTTAGATTGCATACCCACCTTGCAGAAACACTAGATGAAGAAAGCTTCTGTCTGGAAAAATTTGGCATGCGTACAGTGGATTATTTAGAACATGTAGGGTGGCTGAATGAACGAACTTGGTTGGCGCATGGCATTCATTTTAATTCAGATGAAATTCAGCGTTTGGGACAAGCTGGAGTGGGGATTTGTCATTGTCCACATTCCAATATGCGTCTGGCTTCAGGGATTTGTCCAACGCTAGATTTAATGCAAGCAGGTGCAAAGGTTGGTCTGGGTGTTGATGGCTCTGCTTCTGGAGATGCTTCAAATTTAATTCTGGAAGTTCGCCAAGCCATGTATTTACAGCGTTTAAAATATGGTGCTGAACGGATTACACCTGAGTTGGCCTTGCACTGGGGAACACAAGGTTCTGCGCAGTTATTAGGGCGCGGACAGCATTTAGGACAATTTGCACCTGATTCTCAGGCCGATTTGGCATGTTATAAATTAGATGAATTGAAATTCTCAGGGAGTCATGATCCAATTGCAGCCTTACTATTGTGTGGTGCAGACAAAGCGGAACATGTGATGGTTGCAGGCCAGTGGCAAGTCAAACATGGCATAATTCAGGGAATAGATTTAGAAGAACTGAAAGCTAAACATCGTGTTGCAGCAAAAGCCTTGTTGGCGGCTTAAGAAATTAAAATACATAAGAGGGGGCTGGTGTACCCCCTCTTAGGACTTAATCCAGTGGATTGCCGACAATATTACTGATGATACCTTGCATGATATGAGTACCTTGTTCCTCATATAAAGATTCATACCATTCTTGTGTGATTTTCGGGTCTTTCATATGGGTCACATCGCAACGTTTACGGGCTCTTAATACCATTTCCTTAGTACGATCATTGCGTTTATTCTGATAGCGGTTTAATGCATCTTCCAAACCAAAAGTATTGATTTGTAAGGCACGAGCAAGATAAATCGCATCTTCCATGGCTTGGCAGCCACCTTGTCCAATATCAGGAGTAGTGCTATGTGCAGCATCACCTAATAGCACTACACGTCCTTTATAGAAATTCATAAAAGGCTCGATATCATGGATTTCGACACGATTGGTTTTTTTCTCATCTAAACGCTCAATGAGTTTTTGTACTGGTTCACACCAACCACTAAAATGCATTTTAAGGTCTTGTTTATAGTGCTCACGCTGATTTAAAAGTCCAGATTCTAGCGGCACATCAAAGAAGAAATAGAAACGATTTTGTGCAACGGGCATAAGTGATACACGTTTACCTTCACCAATATATGTGGTCCATTGCATGGCTGGTGCAATCTGCTCATCAATATCAACCAATCCATTCCAATTTACATAACCAGCATAGCGACGTTCAACTTGATGGCCCAGTACAAACTGCCGCGTAAGTGAATGTGTACCATCTGCACCAATCAGTAAATCGGCTGTAATCTGAGAACCATCCTGAAAATGAATGGTGACATCATCTTGATGTGTTTCAATTGCGGTCATTTTCATGCCGAGTTTGATGTCTTCCAGACCAAACTGTTGCATTAATAATTGTTGTAGATCAGCTCGGGCGACAGGATAAGCACGTTGTCCTACTTCTTTATATAAAGGTAACAAACTAAATTGGGTCATGGTGTGTTGGCTGAGTCCATCGACGTAGGCCAAAGATTCCATTTGCCCACCAAGTGCTTGGAGTTCATGTGTTAAGCCAAGATAGTTGAGACACTTAACACCATTTGACCAAAGTGAGATAGCCGCACCAACGGGTAATATTTCGACCGCTTGCTCATAGATTGTGACCTGATGACCAAATTTTTTTAAAGCGATACCAGCAGTTAAACCGCCCATACCTGCACCTATAATCGCGATATTCATTGTTCAGATCCTAAATATTTAAGTAAGTTTCTAAACTGTTCTAAGCGAGAAGTGTGCCAATTTTAATCACTGGTTTTACTGGTCATACCAGTAATATTGCCTCATTAAAAAGCAATCCTAACAAGGTGGTATTGATGTGGTTCAAAGTATGGAGCAAAGTGGTGCATAGCAATACAAATTTGAAGTTTGTGATTATATTGCGCTGTCATGTCTGGAAAAATACACACCAGCACGTTGTGCGGCGCCAATAATATGTGCTTGCATGGCTTTTTCAGCTGCTGCTGCGTCCTGATTAAATAAGGCTTGCATAATTAATTCATGTTCATGAATGGTTTTAAATGCCAAATTGGGTTGGACAAAGGGAAGGATCTGACTCTTTTTGATCCATTCTGTATGTATTTTAAGTGTTTGAATAATTGATTGGTTATGACTAAGTTCAATAATATGTTGATGAAATGCGTAATCAAATTCAGAGGCTGCTTGCCAGTTTTGTTCTTTGATTGCACTCGCTAATGATTGGTAATGTTGCTGTAAGATCGATTTATCGTTTTCGGTTAAATACTCACATGAGAGTAATGCACAAAAACTTTCTAGAACATAGCGTAATTGATAGAAATCTTTAAGGGATACACGATGTTCACCATCCCATTGTTTTGCGGCTTGGCTATGCTGTGAAATAACGTAAACTCCTTTACCTGCTTTAATTTCTAATAATCCTAAAGCGGCAAGGCGAGTTAATGCTTCACGTAAAGAAGCACGGCTGATTCCTAATTGAATGGCAAGCTCACGTTGGGAGGGTAAGGCAGAACCGATTGCATAAGTATTTTGTTGAATGCGTTGATAAATCACTTCCACTGCTTGCTCAGTCACCTGAGATGATTTTCCATTGAGCATAGCTTGTGGGCTCATAAGCAACACACCGTAAATATACAAATAAATAATTTGATTCTACACAAAATTTATCTGTTTGTTGGTGCTCTTACTTAAAATTAGCCGTATTTTTAATAACAGATCAGACCAGTTGAACTGGATATGACGTCACTAAATAAGAATAAAATGTTCTGGAGTGATTAATGATAATCCATATTGTTGAAGTTATAGAACGGTCAGAGATTATTCATCTCTGACCGTACATAGTATTTTTAATACTTTCCTTTGAAATTCGCGCTAATTCTTTGTTTTAAATACTCTTTAGCGGTAATGGCTGGATATTTCTTTTGTGGTCCTTCAATGATCATATCTTCATTGGCTTGGCAGAAAAATGCCAAACTATAACGTGCCCCTTGATATTCATTTGCTTCTGGATTTTTAACGCGATGGAAATTAGAAGGCAGTTGATCATCGCTCCAACGTGTGAGCATGTCACCAATATTACAGGTGATTACGTCATCACGTGGCTCAATACTGGTCCATTGTTGCTGTTCCATATCTTTGCCTGGGCAAACTTGCAGACCACCTTGTCCTTTACGTTGGAACAATAGCGTTAAACAGTCAAAATCTGTATGCGCTCCTGCACGCCATAGTCCTAATTGATCTTTAAGCGCAGGATCAATTGCATAGTAGTGCAGCATTCTCAAGGTACTTTGGTAGTTTTCTTGGTCAGGATCATGTGCAAGAGTAAAGAAGTTATCGGCAAAACCTAGTTTATAAGCAAAGCAAGAGAGTATTTTCATACCAACTTGCCAGCACGCATGTTCAAATTCCAGCATAGTCTCTTTGAAACTAGGTAACTCTTGTTGACTAGGATAAAGACCTTCCATACGTGGACGGGTAATTTGATAGGATTCTTTCTGGTCTGGTGTACTGGTTGATGGCCGAACTTGTGCCTTGCTTTCCCAGCCTGCATTTCGATTTAAGGGATAGCGAGCTTTGACGGGTTCGGGCAGATCAAAAAACTGTTGTGTCATTTCAAATGCAGTTTGAATTTGCTCAAGTGGAATTCCATGATTCGAGACTTGAAAGAATCCAATATCAGTCGCTGCAGCCCAAAGCTGATCGGCAATTTCATATTTACGTTGTTCAAAATCAGTTAGATCAATGACTCGAACTTCACGTTCAAAGGTCTCTTGACCAAAAGCTCCCATACGAGCTTCTTTTTGCAGTTCTTCTAAGCTGTAGTCATTTTCAGCTAATGGAGCCATGTTAGCGCTATTCATATTTCAACCTCATATTTTGGATAATCGTGACCCAATCAAATAGATTGAAAGAGAAGGGCCACATTCAAAAAAGAGCTGCACGTTCCCAATAAAAGTTAACTTTATATAAAGAACATGAGCTGTTTTCTGAGCAATGACCCACATAGCAATTGATACCACTACTATGCTGAACGCTTCTACTCTGACAAAAAGTAAGTAGCACTTTTTATGCCAAATTATAAAGATAGATTTCGAAGTTGGGATGGGGCGTTAGCGATATTATATTTATAGGGAAAACAGCGATGAGTGACCAAAGATCTCTTATGTCAGAAAAGCTCCTATGGAGTGCATTAATGATGACTTTGTGCACCACTAAGTCGCATATAAAACAAAATAATTAGTACAGTTTATTCATCTAGGCATGGTTAAAAAAAGCATAACCTAGATTATTACTATGAAAAACAAAATAAAATCAATTTTGGCACAGAGCTTGCTAAATCATTCCTGAGTATAAGCGGTCAGTGTGTTGTAACCACGCGGGACATTGCTCTACAGCGTTTGCTGTTCCTCTTTTGGGGACAAAACCATTTGGTTTTGAGAGAAATGTGCATTTGATACATTGATTGCCCCCCTAAAAAGAATAGCAAAATAAATCAATACAGATTTAGGGGCTTATTTATGAATATTCAGCACTATGTAGGCAAAGGGCGAAGTACTGTTATCGTGAGTGCATTATTGGGGCTAGGAACAATATTCAGTTCAACCAGTTATGCTGCCGATAAACTTATTCTACAAACCACCTGGTATGCTCAAGCTGAGCAAGGTGGATATTATCAGGCACTTGCACAAGGGATTTATAAAAAATACGGACTTGATGTCGATATTAAAATTGGTGGGCCACAGGTTAATAATATGACCTTATTATTGTCCAAACGTGCCGACATTATAATTAATTATGATTTACAAGTTTTAAAGGGTATTGAAAGTAATTTTCCAATCAAAGCAATTGCAGCGCCATTTCAGTTTGATCCACAAGGTGTATTAACTCATAGTGATGTAAAGTCTTTGGCCGACTTAAAAGGCAAAACTATTCTTGTTTCAACCAGTGGACAAGCAAGCTGGTGGCCATGGTTAAAAGGCAAATATAAATTAGACGCAGCGCAAGCCCGCCCGTACACCTTCAATATGCAGCCATTTTTAGCTGGCAAAAATGTGGCACAACAAGCCTATGCAACCTCTGAAGTCTTTCAGGCAAAAAAAGTGCAACCTTCAAGTAATTTCTTTTTATTCGCTGATGCAGGCTATCCAGCTTATGGCGGTATTTTAGTTACACGTAATGATGTAATTCAAAATAAACCAGATGTTGTACGCCGCTTTGTTCAGGCATCAATGGAGGGATGGAAAAACTATTTAGCTGACCCACGATTGGGTAATAGCCTGATTAAAAAAGAAAACCTGAATATGAAAGATGAACTGCTGACTTTTGCAGTAGGTCAAATGCGCCAACTAAAATTGATTGATGGAGGTGATGCCAAGACACAAGGAATTGGGGTCATGACCGAAGCGCGTTGGAAAGCAACACGAGATTTTATGGTGAACGCTGGTTTGTTAAAAGCTCAAACCAACTGGAAAGCTGCTTATACCACCCAGTTTGTTAAAACTGCCAAGTAGTCAGGGTTGTAGGGTTAACAAAATAGGCACTCGCGCGGAGGGGAAACCATATGAATTCTGTATTATCAATTGATACACCCATAGATGAATCTTCAAATTTTATTACGCCCATGATTATGGTCAGAGGGGTAGAAAAGACCTATCCAAATGGTACGAATGCTTTACAACGTTTGGATTTAAATATTGCACGTGGTGAGATTGTGTCATTACTTGGACCATCAGGTTGTGGAAAAAGTACTTTACTGAAAATGTTTGCCGATCTGGAGCAACCTTCTGCAGGGTTGGTACGTTGGAATGGCAAGGCTGAGATTCAATCACAATGCAAAATGGCAATGGTATTTCAAGAGGCAACGCTGATGCCTTGGGCTAATATTGCAGAAAATGTACGTTTACCTTTGGATTTACAGCATATTTCGAAATCAGCGAGTAACCCCAAAGTCATGGCTGCGTTAAAAGCCGTTGGTTTAGAAAATTTTAGTAGTGCTTATCCACGAGAACTTTCGGGGGGCATGCAAATGCGTGCCTCTTTGGCTCGTGCTCTAGTGAATGAACCAGATTTAATGTTAATGGATGAGCCTTTTGGGGCTTTGGATGAATTTACTCGCCATAAACTTGACAGTGATATTCGTCAATTATGGTCTGAACGAGATTTAACCGTGGTTTTTGTTACTCATAGTATCTATGAGGCAGTTTATTTATCTTCGCGGGTCATTGTGATGGGAGCACGACCAGGGCGTGTCGTGGCTGATTTAAAAATTGAAGGGCCTTGTGTGCGTGATGAAGCTTTCCGTAGTTCGGAAGTCTTTATTCAACAATGCTCACGTCTATCCCAATTATTAGCTGAGGCAAGCGGAGAGCATAGTCATGATTAAACCATTATTAGAACATCCAAAGGTACAACGTATTGCAGCTCCACTAGGATTGGGCCTGATATTCCTACTGGTTTGGCAGTTGAGTTTCCAACAGCTTGAAGTACCTGTATATGTCGTGCCAAAACCCAGCGATATTGTTATGGCAATGATTAAAGAGTCCAGTGTGTTATTTGGAAGCCTCTTAATCACGCTAAAAATTACCTTATTGGCTTTTGTCTGTGCTGTAGTCATTGGCACCTTGATCGCTTTTGTCTTTGTGCAAAGCCGTGTAGTAGAAGCCTGTTTTATGCCTTATGCCATTTTATTTCAGGTGACTCCAATTGTTGCTATTGCGCCATTGGTAATTATCTGGATTCAAAATACAACATTAGCATTGGTCGTCTGTGCCATGTTGGTCGCAGTGTTTCCGATATTGACCAATACCACTTTAGGTCTGCGTAGTGTAAACAAAGGTTTGCTCAATCTTTTTCAGATCAATAAAGCCAGTCGTTGGCAAATTTTAATGCGCTTACGTGTGCCGAATGCTTTGCCCTATTTCTTTGGTGGATTGCGTATTTCCTCTGGCTTGGCACTTATTGGCGCTGTGGTATCTGAGTTTGTTGCTGGAGCTGGTGGCACTAGTGCAGGACTGGCTTATCAAATCTTGCAAGCAGGTTTTCAACTGGATTTACCATTGATGTTTGCAGCACTATTTCTTATCACGTGCACAGGCTTGGGTTTATTTGTGCTGATGTCTTTATTAAGTCATTTCTTTTTAAGTAAATGGCATGAGAGTGAACAAATATGAGTTCTGGTCTTTCAAATAATGGTTCTTTAAATCATCGCTATTTAATCAAAAATGCTTATGCCATTTTGACAGGGTTATCGGGGGATGCAGCACGTTCTTCATTTACCGATATCCGTATTCAAGAAGGTAAAATTATTGAATTGGGACAACTGACACCACAGCCAAATGAACAGATTGTCGATGCGAAAGACTGTGTAATTTATCCGGCATGGGTAAATACTCATCATCATTTATTTCAATCCTTATTGAAGGGCGAACCTCACGGATTGAATCAAAACTTAACCTCATGGCTTGCTAGTACGCCATATCGATTTCGTGGTGCATTCGATGAAGCCACATTTCGGGTCGCAGTACGCATTGGGTTAATCGAATTATTACGGTCAGGTTGTGCAACAGTAGCTGACCATCATTATCTTTACTGGCCACAAATGCCATTCGATGGTGCTGCAATTTTATTTGATGAAGCCGAAAAATTAGGCATGCGTTTTGTTTTATGTCGAGGTGGCGCAACTTTAACGCGTGGCTTGGAAAGTGAGTTACCACAAGCACTGCGTCCAGAGAGATTTGAAGACTATATGGAAGATATAGAGCTTCTAGTACAGCGATATCATCAACCGAGTTCAGATGCATTTCGGAAAATCGTAATGGCACCGACTTCGACTTTGCATTCGACCACAGCTCAGCAATTACGTGAAAGTGCCAAGATTGCTAGACAATTGGGTATTCGGATGCATAGCCATTTATCTGAAACGGTGGATTATCTGGATGCGGCTAGAGCCAAATTTGGTATGACACCTGTACAGTTTTGTGCAGAGCAAGATTGGGTTGGAAGCGATGTCTGGTTTGCCCATTTGGTTAAGCTATTACCTGAAGAAATCCAGTTGTTAGGCCAAACTCAAACAGGAATTGCGCATTGCCCTCAGAGTAATGCACGTTTGGGTAGTGGCATTGCCGATCTGGTCAGTCTAGAACAAGCAGGTATGACTATTTCGATTGGGGTGGATGGGGCGGGCTCGAATGAAGCCGCGGATATGTTATCTGAAACCCATGCTGCATGGTTATTACAACGCGCCAGAAAGGGCATGTTGGCTACACCACAATATGAGGGTGGGTTATTTGAAGGGGGCGCAGATGCTGCAAGTATTGAGGATATTATTCGTTGGGGAACAGTAGGTGGTGCTAAGGTTTTAGGTTTGGATCAGGTCGGTTCAATTGAGGTTGGACAACAGGCAGATTTAGTAATTTACCAATTGGATGATCCGCGTTATTTAGGCTTACATGATATGGCGATTGGACCTGTGGCGAGTGGTGGGCGAGCACATATTAAAGCCATGTTTGTGGCCGGAAAAATGGTGGTAGAAAATGACCAAATTCCTGATGTTGATATGATAGAGTTAGCTTGGCAAGCAAAGCAATCAGTGAGGCTATTACAGCAGCGTAGTATAGAAATGGCGAAAATAGCCTAACTTAGATATCTAATTAGACTAGGATCTATTGATAGCTTTAAGTTTATTTAATTTGATAAATACTAGCTAAAACGAGGGCGGTAATCATACCGCCAAATATCAAAGAAGTTTAACCGGTAAATCTATTACAACCTGAGTATCTTCTATAACGTTAAAATGTAGAATGATGGTAGTCCCTCATTCATTTAGCAGTTTTGTTAAAGGTCAACGTGTTTCTGAAACCCTATCTTTTTTGACAACAGCTTTTGTGTAAAAAAAGGATATGAGATTGAACTTCTGTTTGGCGCCATTTTTCATTAATTATATATAGCAGAATTGATTTATTGATATACGATTCAGAGTTGACATGTTTTAAAGTTAGAACAAGAGTATTTAAGCTTAAATCTAATTTTTCATTGAGATCGGCAATAATATGTAAAATCTCTGACATTTAAATGAAATAAAAACAATTAAAGATTAAAAAGATACAAAGTACAGCGGAGTCTTGATATAAATTTTATTTCAATATTAATTGATAGTATTGACCCTAAAATCAACTTTAACTTTAGTATAAATATTTAGACCTTGATAACGAATCTATAAGCAGATTTTCAACAGGAGAACAAAGATGGGTTATGTAACCACAAAAGATGGCGTAGAAATTTTCTATAAAGATTGGGGACCACACGATGCCCAAGTTTTATTTTTTCATCACGGTTGGCCTTTAAGTTCAGATGATTGGGACACACAATTGCTTTTTTTCCTTAAAGAAGGTTTTCGTGTAGTTGCTCATGACCGCCGTGGACATGGTCGTTCTAGTCAAGTGTGGGATGGTCACGATATGGACCATTATGCAGATGACGTTGCAGAGGTGGTTAAATATCTGAACATTAAAAACGCAATTCATATTGGCCACTCAACAGGTGGCGGTGAAGTGGCTCACTATATCGCCAGTCATGGTCAAGAGAACGTTGCAAAAGCCGTGCTTGTCAGTGCAGTTCCTCCACTGATGGTTAAAACTGAAAATAATCCTGAAGGGTTACCAAAAGAAGTTTTTGATGACCTACAAAATCAAGTTCTCACAAACCGTGCACAATTTTATCGTGACCTTCCATCTGGCCCGTTTTATGGTTTTAACCGACCTGATGCGAAGCCATCAGAAGGTATCATTTCTAATTGGTGGCGTCAGGGCATGACCGGTAGTGCAAAAGCACATTACGATGGTATTGTGGCATTTTCACAAACTGACTTCACCGAAGATTTAAAGAAAATCACAGTTCCTGTTTTGGTATTGCATGGTGATGACGACCAGATTGTGCCTTATACAACTTCTGGTGTGAAATCTGCTGAGTTGCTCCCAAATAGCCAACTTAAAATCTATCCAGGTTTTTCTCATGGCATGTTAACGGTGAACCATGAAGTGATTAATGCTGACTTACTGGCGTTTATTCGCGAGTAATTAAAAGCATAAAATTTTAAAAAGTGGAGAAATAAAAACAGCTCGCGTCCAAACAGAAAAGGCTTATAGCCCTATGGTCAATGGTTCACTGACTATCGTGAATTATTTACTCAAAATACAGTTAAAGGTGGCACATATACACCTGCAAAGCTGATGGGTTATAAGCTTGTAACCGAGCTGTCAGGTTCTAGTCCACTAGTCATAAATTAATAAAGCTATTATTAAAACAGCATAGTTGTAATAGCCCCGAACAAGGAGTCATTCTTGTTCAGGGAGTTTATAAAATTTATAAATATTTCAAATAAATATAGTGCTACATAGGTATAAGGAAAACCAGAAAACAAAACACTCCATAAGAAATAATTCAAATTGAATATACTAAAAAGTAGTACATATTTTTTATGAACAAAGGAATGTAAATCATGAGAAAACTAATACTGTTTCTGCATGCATCGCTTGATAGTTTTGTCGAAGGTCCAAATGGGGCAATGGACATTGGATGGATTGCTTACGATGCCGATTTAGCAAATCATGCAAAAGAAATTTTAAGCACTGTTGATACGGTGATTTGGGGACGTGCGACTTACCAGATGATGCATAATTACTGGCCAACTATGCTTTCAAACCCAGAAGCTTCGGAGCACGAACGGAATCATGCTGAATGGATTGAAAAGACTGAAAAAATTGTTTTTTCTACTACATTAGACAAAGTTGAATGGAATAACTCCAGACTTGTAAAAGATCATGTCAAAGAAGAAATTAATAAGCTGAAACAGCAAGCAGGCAAGGATATGGTTATTTTAGGGAGCCCTCGTTTCGCGCACTATTTGATGCAACATGATTTAATTGATGAATATAAAATTACAGTTTCACCTGTGCTGATTGGTAATGGATTACCACTATTTCAAGGTATTCAAGAAAAGACAAATCTTAAACTCATTGAAAATAAAACTTTTGCTTCTGGTGCGATAGCTCTTCACTACCAAAAGATAAGCTGACCTTTTCACTAGTAAGGTTCATAACTTTACCAAGCACAGACTTTCAGTAACAGTTTTCTATGCTTTGATGAGGTGATGAATACAATTATAAGTATGAAAAATGAGGTGAGAAAATGTCTAAACGCATATTACATGTCGTGACAAATATTTCACGCTATAAAGATATAGATGAACCGACAGGCCTCTGGTTAGGTGAACTGACACATGCCTATGATGAGTTTGAGAAACAAAACTACGTACAAGATATTGTCAGTCCAAATGGTGGTAAAACACCGATTGAACCCAAATCATTGGGAGTCTTAGTAGCCGATAAATCAGTAAAAGCGAGAGAAGATGATCAGGCATTTATGACTTTGCTCGCTAACACCCATAAACCGTCAGATATTAATTGGCAAGATTATGACGTGATTTACTACACAGGTGGTCACGGTGTGATGTGGGATTTCTTAGACAATCCTGAGCTGCAAGAAATCACCAAAAACATTTATGAAAAGGGCGGTATCGTTTCAAGTGTTTGTCATGGCTATTGTGGCTTGCTCAATGTACGTCTTTCAAACGGTGAGAGACTGATAAAAGATAAAAAGTTAACCGGCTTTGCTTGGAGTGAAGAAGTTTTAGCGGGTGTTGCGAAAAAAGTGCCGTACAATGCCGAAGAGTTAGCGAAAGAATATGGTGCTCACTATGAAAAAGCTTTTATTCCATTTGCCTCTCATGTCGTTCAGGATGGAAACCTAATTACGGGTCAAAATCCGTTTTCAGCTACAAAAACTGCTTTAGCGATAATAGAAGAGCTAGAAAAGTCTTAATTATTAATGATTCAAATATAAACCCGAAAAGTAAAACCAATGACGGCTTTGCTTTTCGAGTGTTTAAATAAAGTGATTTGATCTTGCAAAGCTAACTTTAAGGAACAATCACAAAATCAGGGTTGGCTATTGCGAAAGCTGCTTCGCGGTCTGCAACTGGTGGATAAATCCAGACGGTATTAATCTCGCGTTTAATTTTTTTAGCTTCATCATGCACAAATTGAACCTGACGATCCCAACCTTCGCTATAGAGTGCACCCCAAGGACCTAAATCAACACAAGTCACATACTTCGGTTGACTATAGGCATGAAGTGGTAAATCAACCAATTCTGCCGCAGCATTGTAACCCGCTACACGACCTAGGCTCATGGCATGTTGGCAAGACATCACGTTAAAGTTACCTAAATCATCGGTTGGAACTTTTACAGTGTCGCCAGTCACAAAAATATTTTTTGCTTCAGGTGCATGTAAATAAGCATCACCTAAAATACGTCCTAAATTATCTTTTTCACCAGTAACTTGAGAGGTGAGTGAGTTGGCTCGCATGCCGGCAGTCCAAATCACGGTTTCTGTTTCAATTCTTTCGCCATTAGAAAGCGTTACACCTGATGCATCTAGTGCTGTAACCCGTAGTCCAGTTTTACCTTCCACACCAAGCTCGCTAAGAGCTTCTCGAATAACGGTAGCAGCTTGGTCACCCATCGCCGCGCCAATTTCTGTTGAGGAATCAACTAAAACTACACGGACATCAGTTTCACCTAAAATGCTACGCAGACGTTCAGGCATTTCGGTAACGGTTTCTAACCCAGTAAGGCCACCACCAGCAACCACCACCGTATTACGCGCTGCATTTGCAGGTTTCTTAGCTAAGTTTTTAAGATGTTGGTCTAGTTTCTCAGCATCTTCTAGTGTGCTTACGCTAAAGCCATATTCGGTAAGACCTGATATAGGCGGCATAAACGTCGTACTTCCGGTTGCCAGAATAAAACGGTCATAGCTTAAAGTTTGTTTGCTGCCATCGGTGGTTGAAACTTCAATTGCCTGTTGGTCGACATCAATTTTATTTACCCAACCTGCCAGAAATTTAACCCCAACTACACTTAATAACTCTGAAATATCAGGGTTCATGTTTTCTAGTACAGCTTCATAAAGACGAGGACGAATATCAACATTCGGGCTAGGGGAAACCATCACCACTTCAATGTTTTGTTCTTGCGAAGCCAAGTGAATTGCTCTTTGTGCAGCAAGTGCGGCCCATAAACCAGCAAAGCCAGAACCTGCAATAATAATACGTTTACTCATTTGATTATCCTTTTGATAGATTTTCGGACAACAAATTCCAACTCATCACAAAATTTAGGGTGAGCGAATCCTTTCTCTGATTGTCCGAAAAATCTGAGAAGGCGTTTAAAACGATTAGGGGGTGTTATTACTCTAGGGTTTGAGACCCTTTCAGCTCATTAGTCGGGGGTATCCGGTGAGATTTTGTTTTTCCGCATTTTTGCTGTTCTTCCTTCGATGCGTTCATTGATCCAGCCATTTACATCACTAAAAAATACGTCGGGTGCATAACGGCCAAAACGGTCAGCAATATCACCAAGTGTATGAGCACCTAAAGCATCTCGCATGGCTTTTTCGGCCTGTAGCATAACTGCATGTACTGCACACACACCACTGGTTGCCCAATCTGGTGGAGCATGATTAAAGACCGCGCATTTACCACGAACTTCTTGGCATTCAAAGAGCGGTTTTTCACCTTCGATTGCATTCACGATATCTAAAAAACTGATTTCATGAGCGGATTGAGCGAGTAAATACCCACCACGAACACCTTCTTGAGCAATAACGAGACCTGCCTTTTCAAGTTTAGGAAAAATCTTTGCCATAAAACTTGGAGAGACTCCTTGTAGTTCAGCAAGATCCTTACTACTCAAAGGTTTGTCTTCATTGTTCACAAGAAAAAGAAGACAGTGAATCGCATACTCGACGCTACTAGTGATATAAGCCATTTAATTTCATAATTGATCAATTACAAACACAGACTAATACAGTCTGTGTTTTGAGTCAATAATAAAACTAAGCCAGAGTTAGTCCTAGTTTTATTTGAGAGTAGCTTAGATGGCATCCTAGGAGGGTATATAACTGAATTTAAAAACCTTTAAAGTAAAATTGACCGAAATAAATAATTTAAAAATTATCAAAAAAACTTACGAACGCCACCAATAATTTTCAACATTTGGCTCATTTAGGTTCAGTACTTCTCCCATTTGCGGTGTGCTAATCGCTAAGGCATTTTCTTTAGCTAAACCGACAATACGTTCAAACGGGTCATCCCAAGCATGAAGTGCCAAATCAAAAGTACCATTGTGCACAGGCAACAAATGACGACCTTTTAAATCGATATGTGCTTGCAAAGTTTGCTCTGGTTGCATGTGAACATCGGGCCATTCAGGGTCGTAAGCACCAGTTTCTAACATGGTCAGATCAAATGGCCCATAACGATGTCCAATCTCTTTAAACCCATCGAAATAGCCTGTGTCACCGCTGAAAAATACACGCAAGTCATTATCAATAATTACCCACGAAGCCCAAAGCGTCGCATTGCTATCGCCCATACCACGGCCTGAAAAATGATGAGCAGGGGTAGCCACTAATTTTAGTCCATCCACATGGGTAGTATCCCACCAGTCGAGTTGTTGAACTTTTTCTGCTGGAATTCCCCACTTAATGAGTGTGTCACCCACACCAAGCGGTGTTAAGAAATGCTCAACTTTATCGTTAAGTTGCATAACCGCATGGTAGTCGAGGTGGTCGTAGTGGTTATGTGACAAAATCACGCCTTTAATCGGCGGTAAGTCTGCAATGCTAATCGGTGGCTGGTGGAAACGTTTTGGTCCAAGCCATTGAAAAGGTGATGCACGCTCTGAAAAAACAGGGTCGGTTAGCCAAAATTCATTTTGCAGTTTTAACAAGATGGTTGAGTGCCCCAAACGAAATAGAGAGCGATCGGGTGCACTTAATAGTTGTTCTTTCGACAAACTTAAAACAGGAATTTCTTTGTTTGGAACGGTGTCTTTTGGTTTGTTAAATAGAAATTTCCACATGAGCTGGAGCGTTTTGCCAAAAGAAGGCTTGTGTTGATTTGGACGCGTATTTCTAAATTTGCCATTGTGCTGTTGAGATGGCATTAAGGGAGAAGGCAAGTCTGTTGTGTTTGAAATAGTCATTTTGTTTTTCCTTTAGTTGGAATAAACCTATATGTGCAAATAAGAACTTTAAGAGTACTTATTAATATTTATATAAATGAGTATTTACTCACTCATTAATTGGTTCAAAAATAAGGACGCCGTAGGTCCTTATCTTTTATTTATATTGAAACTGCATGCCAAAATGCTTCAAAACCCGATTTGCGATAACGCTCGGTTTGAGAAGGGTCTTGGGCAATAAAATTCAGTGTGACTTCCGCAAGTGCCCCCAAAATTGAAGCAATAAATAACGGTGGGTAGTCACGTAGTGTTCCACTATTAATATGTTCTTGAATATTTTGGGTCAGATCGCAAAAGGTTTGCATACCAATTTGTTTGCTTTGCTCGGTAATTTGTTCAGAGGTTGAAAGCTGTGCCATTACTTTGCGTTTGAGTGGAGCTTCTAAACTCCAGTCCAAATAGCTTTGCCAAATATGAGACATTTGTGTTTGCAAATCGGAGTGAGCAGGGTAATTGAGAATCATGACCTGACGCAGTTCAGCCTTGAGTGAAAGATAGAGCTGATTAAGCAACTCTTCTTTGCTACTAAAATAGGTAAATAAAGTACCTTCCGCCACGCCAGCGACTTTAGCAATTTTTGAGGTAGACGCACGTTCACCAAGCTCTGCCAATGTTTCAATAGCAGCACTTAAAATAGCATTACGTTTATCTTCACTACGAGGACGAGCCATACACAAATATATTAATTGAGTGATTACTCAATCATACATAAAAATAGCAAGACAGCAAGATATATTTTGTAGGGCAGAACTAAGAATCCGATAAATTAATAGCTGAAAAGTTATAAAATACATCTGGAATAGATTATTAATCTTAAAAGAAAATTAGGTAAAAGATATGTCCTTATTTGAAGAATGCAAAAATGCGCTCAAAAATGATTTTCAAATTATTAGTGATATAGACGTAGAAGATGTTTATACGAAGTTGAATATGTATCCTATAAAACAAAACTATATTTTATGGAAAAATATAGATTTCAAAGTTGTTGACATGGATGAGTTGTTAGAAAGCATGCAAACAATTCACAATGAAAATGTCTATGTTGTTGCAGATGATCAGAATATTCCAGTCTTTACTTCTAAGCTGAAATCAATAATTGAAAATATATACGACGTTATGGCTTTGTGCCCTAAAGTTTTTATTTTTAATGAAACTATCCTATTAGAACCACTTTTTCCAACTTATACCGTTAGAGTAGCTTTTAAGCCTAACTTAAATAAATCTCATACTTAAGGATATTCTTAAATATGTAATTAAATGAAAAACAATAATTAATTAAATATTTTCTAGCCAATTTCACATTGACACCTTAAATATTGCAGATTACCATTTGCGGGCTGGCCTACATTGCCAGTCGGTTTTGACGGACCGATGATCGACCACATCAGATTATTCCTTCTGAGGAATAGTTTCATGTGTGCACACCT
Organism: Acinetobacter sp. 1124_18A; assembly: GCF_052824995.1. NCBI lineage: Bacteria > Pseudomonadati > Pseudomonadota > Gammaproteobacteria > Moraxellales > Moraxellaceae > Acinetobacter > Acinetobacter sp. 1124_18A. The sequence continues at coordinate 26,008 of NZ_VTDF01000002.1, forward strand.
CGTTCCCTCCCGTAGCGGTAGGACGGGAGTGGGACACTTTCGAGTGTGCTGGATGTCGAACCCAGTCCGTCAACCCACTTCCGTTCTGCCACCATAATTTATAATGTTTTGGCAGAACTCCCAATAAAAAGGAGTTGGCTTTGCACATTCATTATTTCTTGGCAGCCTTTGCCAAAAGCTATATCGACACCACTTAACCCATCTTTAAATGGTTTGATGGCCTTTAGGCTTGTCGAACTTTAAATCATTTCGTTTAAAAACTTAGCAACAATAAAACTTGAGATGTGCCAAGCACAGTCTTTATGGCTTTGTTACGCCTTTTTTCACCCTTAAAAGGGTCAAGGCTTTTTATATCTCATTTATATACAACAAAAATTTATTTTATAACGGTAAAACTATGCCACATTCAGATCTCCCATTTCGTGCTTTAAGTGTGCTTCATTCTGCAAGATATCTTTTTAATAAACATGGCTTTCACAATGTCGGGGTAGACCGAATTATTGAAGCAGCAAAAATTCCGAAAGCCACGTTTTATAATTATTTTCACTCAAAAGAACGTCTTATCGAAATGAGTCTGACCTTTCAAAAAGATGGTTTAAAAGAAGAATTACTTTCAATTATTTATGTCCAAAAAGACTTAACGCTAGTTGAAAAACTTAGAAAAATATACTTTTTACATGCCGATTTAGAAGGGCTATATCATTTGCCTTTTAAAGCTATTTTTGAAATTGCGAAAACACATCCAAAGGCGTATCAGGTCGTAATTGACTATCGAAACTGGTTGATCAAGGAAATTTATAATCTGCTTTTAACAACTAACGCAAATGCTTCAAAACAAGATGCGCACATGTTTTTGTTTGTGATTGATGGAGCAATGGTTCAGCTTTTAGACCCGAGTAAACCAGATGAACGGGAGAGGTTGCTTGAGTATTTTTTGTTGGGATTGGGGTGAGAGAAAAGCATTTTAATCTGTGGAATCTAAAATAAAATTTGTTTTATCAAGTAGTCAATGTAATTTATATTTTTAGAAAATTTAAATAAATGCATCTTTATTAGTCATATATTTTTATCTTCAATCATAAAATTTACAATGAAAGAAAATGTCACATGAAGTAGGTAGCTTTATAATGATAAGGATGTAAATTTAAAAATGAATCATATTAAAGAATGGACAATTAATATGGCTAATCAAAAAAGTGATCTACACCGGCAACAAGAGAGTGATCAAGATCGCCAAAATAAACAGCAAGATCAACAATTCGAGCAAAACCAACAGGATCAACAACAGCAACAAAACCACCAATACCAACACCATATACCAAATCAACAGCGGCAACAAAACGTGAAAGATCAGAAAGATATACAGCGGCAAAAAGATCAGCAAAACTGATAAAACTATCGAAAATGTATAAAAAAACCTCAATATCTCGTTGAGGTTTTTTATATGTATTTAAGTCTATTTCTTGTAGCAGAAAGCATCCTATAAATATCATGATTTGGTATTTAAGGAATATTCTTGTCCTCATTGGCATAGTCATTTAAGAATACCAATGAAGAAATAGACTAGAACTTACTTTTGATTTTATAAAGCTACTACGAATGGTCGGGTAATTAAGATCTTTAATGATTTGACCATTCGTAGTGTTTTTTATTTAAATAAATGCTCAAAGTTCAGCAATATTATTTAAAACGACTTTCCCTTTTGCTCGGCCCGTATTTACATATTGGAGCGCTTCTTTAATTTGAATAAAGTCATAGATTTGGTCAACTACGGGTTTAATTTTTCCAGCTTCGACCAATTCGGAAATTTTTGAGAGCTGCTGACCATTTGGCTGCATAAATAGAAATGAATAGGTAACGCCACGTTTTTTTGCTTTATGTCGGATTGACCAGCTTAGAAGCGGGATAACACATTTTAGAAAACGGTTCAGATTAAATGCTTCTGTAGTAGCTTGATCAGGTGGACCTGCAAGACTGATAAGTCGCCCACCACGTTTAAGTACATTGACTGATTTCTCTAAGGCTTTTCCACCTTGCGTATCTAAAACCACGTCATAGTCTTTAAGTTCTTGCTCAAAATCTGTCGTTTTATAGTCAACAATGATGTCTGCGCCTAGCTCTCTAACCCAACGAGCGTTTTTACCACTTGTTGTAGTTGCAACAATAGCCCCTAAGGATTTGGCAAGTTGAATTGCGATTGAGCCAACACCACCTGAACCTGCATGAATCAGTACTTTTTGTCCTGGCTGAACTTTTGCCATTTCAACCAGAGCTTGCCATGCTGTTAATGTAACTAAAGGTAAAGAGGCCGCCTGCTCCATAGAAAGATTTTGAGGTTTAAGTGCAAGTGAAGACTGTTGAACCACAGTATATTCAGCAAAAGCACCGTTTAAATCTGTCTTGGCATAGACTTCATCTCCGGCTTTAAACTGAGTAACGTTCGATCCAACTTCTACGACTGTACCTGCAAAATCATTGCCTAATATGAAAGGAAACTTCAGTGGCAGAATTGCTTTAAGTTCACCCTCTAAAACTTTTAAGTCGAGAGGGTTAATACTTGCAGCATGAACTTTAACAAGTACAGCGTCCGCTGTCAGTGGTGGTTGAGATTGTTCATTGAGCTGTACGTCATCAATGTTGCCATAACGGCTAATGTAGGCTGCTTTCATTTGAAACCTCTATTTCTCGAAATTATTTTTAAAGTTTTATAGGCTTGGGTTTGTTCTAAACTTTCAAGCTGCGGTGAATTAATTTGTCAAAGATCTTTGCAGGTGCAAATCGTCTTAACGCTTTTAAGCTTTTTGCAGTTTTTCCTGCTGTGTAGCGTGGTACGACCTGTTGGCTTTGAATGACGGTTAAAATTGTATTGGCAACTACACTCGGGTCATCTGACTTATTAATTGAATTAATCATTTGTTTATGTAGTTTTTCACGCGTTTGATCGTAAAAAGAAATTTTATTGTCTGCTTCGAGTAAGTTTACTCCCAAAGACGTATTGGTGTAAGCAGGTTCAATAAGTGACACACGAATGCCTTGAGATCTTAATTCGTGATCTAAAGATTCAGAGTAACCTTCAAGTGCATGTTTTGATGCAGAGTAAAGTGCGCCAAAAGGCAAAGGTAAAAGCCCAAGAATTGAACTGATATTTAAGATCAATCCTGATTTTTTCTGGCGCATATGTGGAATCACTGCACGAGTCATTCGAACCGCACCAAAAAAATTGGTATCAAAAATAGCCTGTGCTTGTTGCATTGAGCTTTCTTCGGCACCAGCAGGCGCTATTGCAAACCCAGCATTATTAATTAAGACATCGATTTTTCCTTCGGTTGCTATTACTTTCTCAACGGCTTGGGCAACTGAATTGTCTTGATTTACGTCTAACTCAATAAGATGGAATTTGTATTTTGATGAATCTTTTGCTTGTCGGCTTGTGCCATAAACAATAAATCCAGCCTCATGTAAAAGGTTTGCTGTTGCTAAACCAATACCAGAAGATGCACCTGTAATTAGAACTACTTTGCTGGTCATATCATGTTCCTTACTTAAATTTTGTAGTCAATTAACGAATGAATTTCGACTTGATTTTTTAATCATAATCTAAAAATAAAATAGTTACTACTAAAAAGATAGTGACAATATTTTTTTACATGCGTATAGTTGGTATTAAATCGATACTTACTCTGTTTTTATCTTTTCTCCCTTTGAAAGATCACTCATAAAAACAGATGAATCAGATCAATGAATTAAATTTGAGGATCAGAGAAATGAATTTTTTAATAAATACAGTTGCTATGAGTTTGACGGCGATATCTATTTTTAGTGCTCCCTTAACTCAGGCAGAAGTTGTGCCATCGGTTTCTTTTAATGAACCATCAATTCAGGCACATAAAGTGTCATCAAGTGCTGTTAGCAATCCGCAAGCAGGGCAACACGCCGAGCAAGATACAAATTGGAAGAATGTACCAACTCAATTTATTAGTGCAGGTGGCGTTAACTTCGCTTACCGAGAATATGGTCAACAAAACGGTGGAACGCCTGTCATTTTCTTAAACCATTTAGCTGCTGTACTAGATAACTGGGATCCACGAATTATTGATGGAATTGCGGCTAAACATCATGTTGTTGTGTTTGATAATCGCGGCGTTGGTGCTTCGACTGGTGAACCAGCAAAGTCAATTGAACAAATGGCAGATGATGCGATTGCTTTCATTCAAGCAAAAGGCTTTAAGCAGGTTGATTTATTCGGCTTCTCGATGGGCGGCATGATTTCACAAGAGATTGTGCTAAAACAGCCGAATTTGGTTCGAAAAATGATTTTATCGGGAACTGGCCCTGCGGGCGGTACTGGAATTAGTACAGTCGGGCGAGTTTCTAATTGGGATTTAGTTCGTGGAATGGTGACTGGTCAAGACCCTAAGGTTTATCTTTTCTTCACTCGTACAGAAAATGGTAAAGCTTCTGCAAAAGCCTTTATTCAACGTATTAATGAACGTACTGAAAACCGAGATAAAGAAATTACTATTTCTGCCTATCGTGCCCAGCTCAAAGCATTAAAAAAATGGGGAAGTAAAAAACCTGCTGACCTTTCTGTGATTCAACAACCTGTTCTTGTTGCCAATGGTGATCATGACCGAATGGTACCAACAGTAAATACTTATGATTTAGCAAAACGCTTACCGAATAGTTCACTTGTTATCTATCCAGATGCAGGTCATGGGGGAATATTTCAGTTTCATGATGATTTCGTAAAACAATCCCTCACGTTTTTAGCTAAATAAAAATTAGCTTAATCAGAAACTTAAATTTAGGATAAAGATAATGACTACTATTACTCACCAAACAGCAGAGACCCAATTCATTGAAGTAGATGGAGCAAATTTTGCCTACCGTCGATGGGGGAATGCAAATACAGAGCAACCACCGTTATTTTTTCTCCAGCATTTCCGAGGTGGTTTAGACAATTGGGACCCAATTATTACAAATGGTTTGGCAGAAGGGCGTGAAGTCATTTTGTTTAATGGTCGAGGTATTGCTTCATCTACAGGCCAGCCCCGTACTCGCATTGAGGATATGGCAGACGACGCGGCAGCAGTCGTTCGTGCTTTAGGCTTAAAACAAGTTGACCTGTTAGGCTTTTCACTTGGTGGGTTTCAGGCACAAGATTTAGTATGCCGTCATCCTGAACTTGTAAGAAAGCTGATGCTTTTAGGTACAGGACCAAGAGGCGGTAAACCACGCGGTGACGACCCAGAAGTGGCTGCATTGGTTTTGAAACATGCAACAACTGCTGTGCCATCTGAAGAAGACTTTCTCTTTTTATTTTTTGGTCGCTCTGAAGCTGCGATTCAAGCGGGTCATGAATTTTGGCAACGTCGCCATGAGCGTAAAGATCAAGATGCAGCAAGTTCAGTTGAAGTCATGCAGGCACAAATAGAAGCCAATATGCATTTTTTACCTAAACTTGATGAACAAGATCCTTTTGCGCATTTACGTGAGATTAAACAACCTACTTTCATTTTAAATGGTGTAGATGATGTGATGATTCCGACCATCAATTCATATCACATGGCACTTAACATCCCAAACGCGCAGCTATTTATCTATCCAGATGCAGGACATGGCGCCCAATTTCAGTACTCTGAACGCTTTGTAAAGCATGCAATACAGTTTTTAGATGAATAGATACATGAGTTTGATCTAGTCAATTTGATGAGTCAAGAAGATAAAAATGATGAAATTTAAATTATTGCTGTGGATGCTCACCAAGCTCATGCAGCGTGCGGTAAAAAAGAATCCGAAATGTGCGGCCTATGTGAAAGATAAAAATGTCATCTTTCAGATTCAAACTGCAAGTGGTGAAGGGCGCTATTTCGAAGTGAAAAACGGCAAGATTAACTCTTACTCAGGACTAACCAAGTCACCCAGTTTTATTTTTACATTTAAAACGGGTAGCAAGGGGTTCGCCGTATTGTCTGCTAAAGACAGCGTGAATACGTTTTTAACGGCACTTAAAACACAAGACCTTGTGATTAGAGGAAATTTTGTGGATGTGATGTGGTTTCAAAGTTTAGTGGACTTTATTCAACCTCATTCAAAACCATCTTTAACTGTGTGAGATAAGACCATGACTCAACTGCAATTAAAAACCAATCTTTTGAATCAGCCTTTAACGTTGCCAAATAGCTTCAGCATTCCAAACCGACTAGCGAAGGCTTCAACCAGTGAAACCTTAGCCACCTATTCAAATAATCCAACCGAAAAACATGTTCGGTTATATCAGCGTTGGGCTGCCTCAGGAATTGGGATGATCATCAGTGGCAACATTATGATTGATCGACGTGCCTTGGGCGAGGCTGGGAATGTTGTTGTTGAGGATGAGCGTGATTTTGCGATTTTACAAAAATGGGCAAAATCCGTGACCGATCAAGGTTCTCAATTGTGGGCACAGTTAAATCATCCGGGAAAACAATCAACAAAAGGGTTAAATGTACGTAATATTTCTGCATCGGCAGTGCCGTTCGGGCCAGAAATGCAATCTTTATTTGCGACGCCTGAGGAAGCCACACATGCAGAGATTTTAGAAATTATTCAACGCTTTGGTTGTAGCGCAGCGATTTGTAAAAAGGCTGGATTTAGTGGAGTCGAGATTCATGCTGCACATGGTTATCTCATTAACCAGTTTTTGTCGCCTTTGCATAATTTAAGAAACGATGAGTGGGGCGGTACGCCTGAAAAACGCCGTCGTTTTTTAATGGAAGTTTATACAGAAATTCGAAAACAAGTCGGTAAAGAGTTTCCAATTGCAATTAAGCTTAACTCTGCAGACTTTCAAAAAGGTGGTTTTACAGAGCAAGACTCTTTAGAAACGATCAAGGCTTTAGCGGACGCAGGGATCGACCTTATAGAAATATCGGGTGGTACCTATGAATCAGGAGTAGCTAAAGCGCCACAAAAAGCTTCGACTATTGCCCGTGAAGCTTTCTTTATTGATTTCGCAGAAAAAGTAAGAACACTCGTAAAAACACCGCTGATGGTTACAGGTGGTTTTCGGACCGTAGAAGGTATGAATCAAGCTTTGCAGTCTCAAGCGTGTGATGTCATTGGGATTGCAAGAATTATGGCAATTGAACCTGATGTACCTAAATATTTGCTGGCGGGCAAAAATGGTCTTCGGTCGGTGCATCCCATCAAAACAGGCATTAAGAAGGTTGATAGTCTAGGCGTTATGGAAGTACTTTGGTACACCCAACAATTAAAACGCATAGGTCAAGGTAGAGAGCCAAAACCTTATGAAAGTGGTTTATGGGCATTTATTAAATCTGTTTTACGTAATGGTTGGGGAACTTATGCAACCCAACGTAGCCGAGCAAAATAGCTGATTTACTTTAAATAGGCACAATAAAAAGCACTCCAATTGAGTGCTTTTATATATTTAAATTATTTATTATTTTTGACTAATAGGACGGGTGCCAATTTCAGCTCCCGTTATTTGATCAATCACAATCGGTTTAATCTCAGTGCCTTGTTCTGCGTCAAGAAAAGTCACCATTTTTTCGGGCTGGCCATAAGGTTTATATTTTCGGCCCCATGCGCCAATCACAAATAAAGCAGGTAAAAAATCTTTACCGGCTTGAGTTAATAGGTATTCCTCACGCGGCGGATGTTCGGAGTATTGTCTTTTTTCGAGTAAGCCTTCCTCCACTAAAACAGATAACCGTTTAGTTAGCATGGTTGGTGCAATGCCTAAGCTCTTACGAAACTGATCAAAACGTGTAAAACCCGCATGAGCATCACGTAAAATCAACATACTCCACGCATCACCTAGAACAGAAAGACTTCTAGCGATTGGGCAGACTTCAAGATTGCTATTTTTACTCATATCGAATTAATAAACTTAATAGTAACTACTAAAATAATACTAACATAAAGTGGTGAGTGAAACCAGTTTGAATGTTTAATATACGATAATACTTTTATTTCCCGAGTCAATTTTGAGCGATGTCTGCACTCGGCTGATTTTCTAATAATTTGGATAAATTATTTTCAAGCCAAGTCGTTAAATCAAATAGTCGTTCGGAAGCCTCTCGTCCAAAGTCTGTTAATTGATAATCTACACGAGGCGGTATTTCTGCATAATCCTGACGTACGATAAAACCATCTTGCTCAAGTGTTTTTAAGGTTTGTGCCAACATCTTTTCACTAATGCCATCAATTAGTTTTTTTAACTCATTAAAGCGCAGACGTTGATCTCGAAGTGCTACTAAAATCAAGACACTCCAACGGCTAGTGAGTGTTAACAAAATTTTCCGAGAGGGACAATCTGCTGAAAAAACGTATCCTTTCATCGCGCACCACCTTAATTACAAAACTTTACATTTGTTTCTAAACTTACTTTTAGGTAAGTACTTACTTTTAGTAAGTTAAGGTACTACGATGATTGAAAGATATCAACTACATCAGATGGAGATCATCATGCGTATTGCAATTACTGGTGCATCAGGTCAACTCGGCCAATTGGTTATTTCTCAATTACTCGAACGTACTGAGGCAAAAAATATTGTGGCATTAGTTCGCAATCCAGAAAAAGCATCAGATTTAAGCTCAAAAGGGATCGAAGTTCGCGCTTTTGATTATGTTCAAGACGCAGATAAACTTTCGGCTCAATTGGCTGGTATTGATAAGCTTTTATTAATCTCGTCAAATGAAATCGGTCAACGTACAGCACAACACCAAAATGTGATTAATGCGGCAAAACTTGCACAGGTAAAATTTATTGTTTACACGAGTTTATTAAACGCAGATACATCACCGCTTCTATTAGCACAAGAACATGTAGAGACTGAACAATATTTAAAAACATCGAATATTTCACATACATTATTACGTAATAACTGGTACAGCGAAAACTATGCGATGGGACTTGCCCAAGCAGTTGAGCATGGCAAAATTTTCGGGGCAACGCATCACGGTAAAATTGCTTCTGCTTCACGCTTAGATTATGCGACTGCTGCCGCTGTAGTATTAACTCAAGAAGGGCATGAAAATAAAGTTTATGAACTAGCAGGTGATACGAGCTATACCCTTGATGAAGTTGCAAAATGGACAAGTGAAATCAGTAAAAAAGAAGTCATTTACCAAGACTTACCAGAAGAAGAATATAAAGCGCTCTTGGTACAATTGGGTATACCAGAAGGGTTTGCTGGCATCTTGGCAGATTCAGATGAAGGCGTATCTAAAGGCGGCTTGTATAGTGATAGCAAAGATCTGCACCAGTTAATTGGTCGCGCTACTACAAATATGCAAGAGACGATTAAAGAATTCTTATCTTAAGTTAACGCTATAGTTCTTATCTAAAAACAAAAAGGTTTAAATTGTTCGGATTTAGGCCTTTGTATATTTTAATAAATACAGCTTTCATAAAGTCGGGGTAGACCGAATTATTCAGCCAGCCAATAACAACCAATGCAAATGCTTTAAAGCAAGATACACACATTTGTTTGTGATAGTTTAGTTTTTTATATTTCTTTCTTTCGAAATTGGATTGGCGTTATTCCAGTCCATTTCTTAAAAGCCCGCGTGAAATTCGTAGGCTGTATATAGCCCAGATAAAGTGCAATCTCTTGTATTTCCATATCACTATTGAGTAATAAGTTTTCAGCTTCTTTTTGTTGAGCTTCTTCTAATAATTGCAGGTATGAAGAACCGACTTGGCTTAAGTGGCGTCTCAGTGTTCGGCTAGACATATTTAAGCGATTCGAAATTTCATCAAACGAAGGATAACCAATCTGTGGTTTTAGGTTTAATTCTATTTTTACACTCAGGCATATATCTTTAATTTGCTCGGAAAAACGGATTTGTTCAGCTTCACACTGTGAAAGAGCTTGTTTAAAGGCAATCGGATCTGCCATTTTAATGGGCAAATCTAGAAGCTGTTTTTTATACCGAATTTGATTAGTTGCTTGGTTAAATCGAATAGGTGGCAATAGATGTTGATAAGCTTTGTGATAGCTAGGTTCTGACCACTCAACCGATAACTCAATATCAGCTAAATCATGTTCTCTTAAAAACTGACCAGCTTGAATCACGCCAATCATCAAACATTCATAAAAAAAACGTCTTAGTGTTTCCGCTTGAGCAGGTTGATTACTGACAACAGGGTGAGTTTCTTTAATTTCAATAATAGAAAATTCATGCTCATCTAGCAGAGCAATACGATAATCTTTTAATCGCATATTAAAAAATTGTGTTGAAACCTCAATAGCCTGTCGTAAATTGGGACTGCTCATTAAGGCATATCCCATTGGCCCATGGGCAGTTAAACGCAGTTTTAGTCCATATTCATATCCCAAGCCAGAATCTTTGGACAATAGCAAGCTTTCCCAAGCCAATTTAGACCATTGCATTGGGGTAATTCGGGCGTCTAATTGGTCTAAAAGTGTTAAGGGAATTTTACTTTTTTTCAAAATCTCAAGCGCAGAAAACCCTTTGTCTACCATAATTTCTAATAATAAATGAGCATAAGAAATAGGAATGCTGGCTTTGGATAGCCCATAAGGATCCTTCATATTCTTTTTTTGTTGTGGCCGAAAATGATTATCAGTATGTCTGATCTACATCTCACGCTCAAGTCAAAACTTCGGAATAATCAATCTATTCCATTTTGAGCAAGAATTATGAGCCTACCTATTCCAAGAGCCTCATCTCGCGTTGTGATTACAGGTGCTTCATCTGGTATTGGAGAGGAGTTAGCAAAACAGTTCGCTTTACGAGGCTATTCCTTAGTTTTAGTCGCTCGCCGTGTCGAAAAATTAGAAGCACTGGCTGAAAAACTAAAAGCTGAATATCAAATATCTGTAGATTTATATCCATGTGATTTGGGAGATAGACAAGCTAGAGCTAAGTTTCGTCAGTATTTAGAAGGTATTGAGGTTTCAATTCTTTGTAATAACGCAGGTTTTGCAACTTTTGGACGACTTCAAGAGTTAGATGCAGATCGAGAGCGTGAAGAAGTCGAAGTCAATAGTGTGGCAATTCACGACCTGACTTTAGCTGTGTTACCCCAAATGCTCAAACGAAAATCCGGAGCAATATTGATAGTAGGCTCTACTTCTGGTCATCAACCCACTCCGGCAAATGCCACATATGCGGCAACTAAAGCATTTGCAAACTCATTTGCAGAGTCTTTACATAGCGAACTAGGTGGTACAGGAGTGACCTGTACTTTACTTGCCCCGGGTCCTACTAAAACAGGTTTTAATGAAGTTGCTGGAATTACCAAAATTGATGGAGTCGGTGGAAATTTTGTTTGGGTAACGGCTGAAAGAGTAGCTAAAGAAGCGATTCAAGGCATGGATTGCAATCGCCGTATTGTGATTCCCGGTTTTATTGCGCAGGCGCAAACTTTTGGGGGACGTTATACCCCGCGCATCATATTGCTCCCAATTCTGAAACAAGTATTTTCGAGATTAAAATCATGAGACAACTCATCAATGATTTAAGTGTTCCAGTGGGCTTAGCCAATCTTGGCAATAAGCTTTATCACAATGCGCAGTATTTGACGGCTGTTGTTGAAGTCGATGAAAAAGCGATGGCTCGTTGGTTACCGTCTGGAATGACACTGGTTCAGCCTGCAAGAGCTGATTTGTTCTGTGCTTATTTCCCTGAAAATGTCTATACGGGTGCTTATCATGAAGCGGGTTTATTCGTTCATATTAAGGTTGGCAATAAAACAGGAATCTTTTGTCCTTGGATGATTTTGGACGATGACCGCGCCATGATTATTGGACGTGAGTTGCTTGGCTATCCTAAAAAGATGGGTGAGATTAGTTGGGAAAATGATGGCAAACGTATTGTTAGCAATGCCTCACGCCGCGGTACAACACTCATTGAAATGGAAGCTAAGCTTGGTGAAGTCATTAATGATGCACCTCCAATTTTAGGACTACCACATCGTAATATCACAGGTGGGTTGGGCCTTGGTCTACCACGTGAGGTTCGATTTACTCCGAAAGAACATCCACTTGAAGTCCGTCGTGTAGAAATGAACTTACGTTTTACGGGTACTGTAAATGATCCTTTACACGATATGGGACTAGGTAAAGTCATTGAGGCAAGATTACATCGAGTTGATTTATCGGGTGGGTTAATTCCTCCAATTCAAATACCTCGTCTACGTACACCGTTATTTTTATTGCGCCAATTTAATCCTCGCGTTTTATAACTGGAGAATAAAGATGAATGCGTTCTTTAAGTCAAAACAAACACAAGATTTTTCTAAAATCTCGGCTTCAATTGATATTCCTGTAAGAACAATGGATTTTACTTTTCCAGATGAAATTCCTGAGTTCTGGTTTGATAACAATGCCTTACTTACGATGTTATTGACTGCATTATCGAGCGCATTTCCAGATGGTGAACGTCAATTTATTCATAGTGTGCGTAACTATCAGGCAAAAATTGAAGATCCTGTTCTGCTTAAACAAGTCCGTGCTTTTATTGGTCAAGAAGCACATCACGGTAAAGAACATGACGTGCTCAATGCGGTCATGCTGAAAAAGGGTTATCCCGTAGACCGAATTTATAAGCGCTTTAAAAAGATGAATCGCTTGATGCAAGAACAATTCTCTACAGCTCATCAGCTTGCATGCACGGTATGTATGGAACACCTCACAGCAATTCTAGCTGACTATTTCATTAGTACCGCGCCTCAAGATTTAAAGTTGTTTAATACCCATGTCAGAAAAATCTGGGCATGGCATGCGATTGAGGAAACAGAACATAAAGCTGTAGCTTTTGATGTGTATCAGTCTTTGGTCAATAGACCTTATTTCTTACGATTGGTCATGATAGAAACCACGTTTTCTTTTCTTATCATTACCACCAGAGGAACAACCGAACTGTTACGAGCTTCTGGCAAACAACGAGATTTAAAAGAACTTTATCAAGGTTTTCGTTATTTGTTTGGAAAACAAGGTTTAGTTAGACGGATTAGCAGACATTATCTCGACTTTTTCTCCGCAGACTTTCATCCTTGGCAGCATGACAATCGGGACATGATGAACTTATTAAAAAAACAATATTTCAATGAAGAGCTGCTGAAATAATCAAAAGTTGATGCTTGTGCAGTACTCACAGAACAAACAATTTTAGGAATAATTATCATGGCAAAGTCTATATCTACAAATTCTCCGTTACAGCAACCATTAAAATTAGCGTGTGGCATAACCATACCCAACCGTATTGCAAAGTCGGCCATGAGTGAACAATTGGCTGATCGACACGGTTCACCCACCACCGACTTACAACAACTCTATGCAGCATGGGCAAGGGGTGGAACTGGGTTGTTAGTTACGGGCAATGTGATGATTGACCATCGTGCTTTTGTTGAGCCACGAAATGTCGTTTTGCAAGATGAGCAATTTTTACAAGCCAATAAGTTATGGGCTCAGGCTGCTAAAGCCAATGGCAGCAAAATTATTATGCAGATTAACCATCCGGGTCGTGTTGCGGTTTTGCCACTTTTGAAAAAGCCGATCGCGCCCTCAGCAGTCGGGCTTGATTTACCTGCTATGAATATTATTCGTATTCCACGAGCGATGACTGAAGCAGATATTTTAGAGCAAATTAAACGCTTTGCTACAACCGCAGAGCTTGCTGTTAAAGCAGGGTTTGATGGCGTACAGGTTCATGCCGCACATGGTTATTTACTCTCGCAATTTTTGTCACCACTCTCAAATGTTCGAAACGATGGGTGGGGAGGAAGTCCTGAAAATCGACGCCGTATGTTGATTGAAACGGTTCGAGCTGTACGAGCTGCAATAGGCAAAGACAAAATATTAAGTGTAAAACTCAACTCTGCCGATTTTCAAAAGGGCGGCTTAAGTCAGGAAGAGTCTCTACAAATTGCATTAGCTTTAGAAGCAGAAGGGATCGACCTATTAGAGATTTCAGGCGGGAATTATGAATCTCCTGCACAGTTAGGCTATGCACCAGATCGTTCTGCTCAGCGTGATGCATATTTTATTGACTATGCCACCGCACTTCGTAAACAAAGCAAATTACCACTGATGTTAACAGGTGGACTGCGTGATGTAGATTTTATGAATCGCATTGTGGCTGATGGGGTGGTTGACCTTGTAGGAATGGCTCGACCTTTTGCAATACAACCAGATTTAGCCAAACAACTGTTAGCCGGAAAATCGGTATTAAAACCAGCAAAAATTCCAGCGATTGGATATAAACCAGTAGATGCTTATTTGCAACTCGGTTGGCATGCAGCGCAATTTCGCCGTATTAGCAGTGGGCAAAAACCGAAAGCAATTAAGGGATTAATCCGTACATTGATTGCCTTTGGTCCACGTATGGGCTTTAACATTCTGACTCAAGATTAGTGGTAAAAGCTTTTGATATAAGGAGTTGTTATCATGAATAGTTTAATCAGACAAAACCATGTGATTGTTCCGCGGCGTCCTGTATTTAATTTTACTGAAACGCCAACGCATTGGATTTATGACGATCCAATAGTTTCACAAATATTAAATTCAATTAACCCGATTACACCTGCACCAGAACGTTGGTTTTGTCAGACGTTTAGAGATGCATTGCCTTACATTCAAGATGAAAAACTTAAAGAGGCTGCAATTGCTTTCATTAAACAAGAGGGCGCTCATAGTTATGGACACACTCTCGGAACTCGGCACATAGAGGCCTTAGGGATTGATTTAAGTCGTTATACCCAGATGACGAGTTGGATATTTAATGACATGATTGGCCCAAAACCATTAGGCTATGAATTGAAGCATCCACGCTTAAAGTCGATGTGGCTAACGACCCGATTAGCAATGGTGGCTGCTGCCGAACATCTGACAGGAGTGTTAGGACATTGGGTTCTCAATGCAGAGGGACTACAACACGCACCAGTCGATGTAGAAATGCTACGTCTGTTGCAATGGCACGGGGCCGAAGAGGTAGAACACCGTGAAGTAGCCGATGCAATGTTTAGATATTTTAGCAATAGCAATGTACTTCGAGTGGGGGCAGCGGTTTTCACGTTCCCCCTATTTATTGTTTTGGCTTATGTTGCTGTCGAAAATCTAGTAAAACAAGATGCGCAATTACCACATTGTTTTCGTTTCAAAGATTATTTCCGAGCAGCTCGACAAGATCGTGTGCCTAAGGTTGACGATATAATACGTGCCTGCTTGCGATACTTTAAGCCTCATCATAATCCTTTAAATGAGGGATCGACTGAGCAAGCATTGGCATTTTTAACAAGTATAAAAGAACTTAATTAATTATTTCAAAGTGCCTTTAAAATAATTAATAATATAATCTGAAATTAAATCAGGTTCTTCTGAGCTAAGAGCATGACCTGTATGTGGTATTTCAACATATACGACCTGATCACCTAATTCCTGTTTTAATTTTTGACCATTTAATTCAGGAGGAGCTATGAAATCTTCACCAGCTTGAATGATTAAGAATTCTTTTCCACCCGCTTTCTTAAAGAATTCTCCATTCATCATTTGACCTGCATTAATTTGTGCTAATGCAAGATTAGGGTACCAACCTGTATACCAAACACTTGGATCATTTCCTAGGGCAAAAAAGGCACATTGAATAGCATCTAATCGTTCTTGTCTTGGTAAATTTAAATTAAAAGAATTTAACAGGCATTTTCTTTGTGCTTGATTTAAATCTTCCTCCCCACCTGATGCCATTAAAACTAATTTATCAACAGATTTAGGATATAAAGTTGCGATTGTTCTTGCTAAACGGTTTCCGAAAGCATGTCCAATAAAACTGGCTTTTTCGATCCCTAATTTTTGAAATGTTTTGATAATATCTTGTGCGAACATACTCATTGAAGCATTTGCTGGTGTCAAATCACCTGTACTATGTCCAATCCCTCTAGGCTGGATTAAAATCACTTGATAACCACTTTTAACTAATTTTGATGTAATTGTAGATTTGTATTCTTCTGTAAAATCTTCAACACCTCGACCTAATGAGGGAAGAATAGTGACATATTCTCCTTGGCCTTTTACTAAGCTATAAATTCGGACATGACTAGTGGCATCTCCATGCTCAACTAAAGTGTTAACTTGTAAATATTTATTGACTTCAAAATTATCTTTATTAGGAATTGTTGGTGATGTTTCTACGATAGGACTATCTGTCTTATCATTATTACATGCTGTTAGACATAAAGTAGACATTAAAATACTTACAACGAAAGCTCTTTTAAACATTTTTTGTATCCTTACAATGATTGTTGTTTATAGCAAAGAGGTATAAAAATCTCACACTTTCCTTTCTAATCTGAAATCCCTACTTAGAAGTAGAGATTTCAAAAGTTAATTATTGCGTTGAAGGGGGCATTCTACGAGGTAATTCACTACGTGGAACATGTGTTAGATCTATAGCCATTTGAGTAAAAGCTACGGTTTCTCTTTTTAAAAGCTCGAAATCTACAAAATCAACCGTATTA
Source organism: Acinetobacter sp. 1124_18A (assembly GCF_052824995.1). Lineage (NCBI taxonomy): Bacteria > Pseudomonadati > Pseudomonadota > Gammaproteobacteria > Moraxellales > Moraxellaceae > Acinetobacter > Acinetobacter sp. 1124_18A. The sequence goes on from NZ_VTDF01000002.1 coordinate 42,497, forward strand.
ACCCCATAATTGAGCAAATATGCAGGACCAGTGAGATAGTTAATTGTTGGGATACCACCAGCGCCCCAAAAGTAATGTCCTTCACCGGGCCAGACAGCATCTTCAGCATACGTACCATTAGGTTTTAATGGTGGCATAACAAAAGTAACTCCTGCTTTTGCATTAACGGGCCATTGTTTAGCCAACTCGACCAATGCGGATTGATTAGAGGTAAATAAAGCTCCTATTTCTTTTTTACCCGTAGTCTCAAGAATACCATTCTCATTTGGAATCCATTCATTAATTCCAAGATGTTCAATAGTGATTACTGCATTGATACGATCTACTACTCCATCATTTTTATGTTGATCAAGAAAAGTGCGGATACCACTACCCGCATAAAAGTGACCTGTTGACAGCATAATCATGATACTGCGGTCTAATGATTTTTTTGGAAGCCTCGTTAGATATTGTGCAATATCAATAACAGCATTAGGGCCATTATCCTCAACACCATTTGTACCATCGGTATGGCTATTGAGGACAACAAGTTCATCACTTTTCCCTGCAATAGTCCCTACGATATTTTTCGTTGTCACATTTTTTTCTGTGGACGTAAGTGTTAATTGAATTGAATGATTAGACGCTGCCTCATTTCGAAGTTTGACTCCTATTGCTTTATCAACATAGAAACCAGGTAAACCGTAAACATCAGCATAATAAGGAGCATAGATTTGAGCGAGTTCTTTACTACCAGCATCATTTGCAATAAAAACAATTCCTTTTGCCCCAATAGATTTAAAACCTTTTAATAGATTAATAACAGAACCCGTACCATTGTTTGTACGTTTATAAGGGTCAGTAAGTTTTAAGTTATTCTCGGGGTCGTAAATGCTTAAAGCTCGATTACCATAAAATCCAGCAGTTAAAGCGGGTACAGGAAAATCAACCAAGACTATTTTACCAGCGTAGTCTGCTGCGAGACTTGTAAAGTTGGTAGAGCCTGTTAGCAAACTCTGTAATTGATTTGGTGTTAAATATTCAAGTTCTGAAGCGATACCCGTATTAGGTGTACTACCTGAGTATGGAATATAGGATGCGGTAACTTTCTGGTATTCATTAATACCTGAACTGATTCCTAAACTCCAGGAAGTAGGTTCCCAAGTTTTAATCACCGTATCTTCAAAATGGACATCTTGCACACCAGCTTTTTTCAAACGACTATATAAGTCTTGTATATAAGCTTCATGAGATGTAGAGCCTGGTGTACGTAGGCCATATGCATCTAATTCTTTATGCCAGTCACGCATGATGTTCGTAGATAAGAACTGATTTTCATCAACTTTAACTGCTGCACTTGTTGAAAGTAGGGCCGTTGGCCAATTATCATTGTTGGGAGAGGAAATATTTGATGAAGAACTATTATCATTTCCACAACCAGAAATAAGCAGCCCTACTAAACAAGCTGAAACAAGTTTTCTATATGAACGTTGACTCATCCTGATGTCCATTCCTTTCTCCATTTGCTGATTTATACTTTTTCCAAAGTACTGATATTATTCAATGAACCATGAACCATCATGATAAATGTAAATAAAAAAAGAAAGAATAATGTATATGGGACATGAGATTGTGATTTTAGGGCATTATTAAAATGTTATAGATAATGGAAGATATTTACCTCGCAAGATGAAATATATAGTTATTCATTTTGGGGAGATAGATTTTTTTGATATTGCCCCGGAGTGGAAGAGGTCAATGCTCTAAACCAATTTATAAATGAGTTGCTTGTATTAAATCCTAAAGATTTAGCTATTGATTCGACAGTATTTTCTTTATTGTGAAGATGAATTTTAGCGAGTTCAAAGCGAACCTCATCCAAGATTTGACTATAGCTATTACTCTCTAGCTGTAAATTTCGACTTAAAGTTCTTTCATTCATACCTAGTTGTGAGGCTATAATTTTTCTTGATACTTTACCTTGATGAAGCATAAGGCGAATTCTGGAGCGTACTTGTTCAGCCAGAGTTGTTTTTATGGTCATCTGTTTTATGAGCTTTCTAGCTAATTGTTCGACTGTGTCATATAAGACGGCATTCATTGTCCGCAATGGCATGCTAAGGGCTTTTTCGGAAAGAATTAAAGCTGATTCTGGCTGACCAAAATATACAGGGCATTGAAAAGTTTGTTCGTAAATACGTAGTAAATCTAAATTATTATTTGCAATTTCATGGTTGAAATGGACGGCGAGTAAATTGGGATATCCATTATCTCTTACCAAGCGTACTAGCATAGACCAATAACCGAGATTGTATTCGGTTGCACACCGTATAAATATTGGATTTAAGGATCTACACGCCCATCCCCAATAAATAAGACCAGACTCTTTTTTTAATGATATCTTACCAATCCTTCCTATTAACTGTTGATATCGTTGCATCATTTCTATGGCATCGCCTAGCGTACCACTTAAAGGAACTAGGTGACCTAAAACTCCATATGCTGCCGGATCAAGCCGCTGTAAAAGCTTTAATCCAATAAGTGGGTCATGATTAATATGATAGCAATAGGTAACTATACGTTCTAAATAGTACAGCGGAATACATGCATTGGGATCAACTAATGATTCTTCATCAATGCCACTTGCAGAGAGTAGATCTTCTCTACTTGTTTGGAACATAGTGGCATTGTCTAGAATATGTTTAATCAGGCTAACTAAAACAGCACTGTCAATTGGTAGGTCTTCAGAAGATAAGTTCATTTCCATTGATCCCTATACTTTGTCTCTTTTTTTAGGGCACTCGTAATTATAACAAAGTAGGGGGTAAGAGTACTACACAAACCTACAGTGTGCGTTTAACTCTAAGTCATCTTATATAGTACATATCATTATATTTTTTATTTAAAATATATCTAACTCGATAAACGTTATAGAGAGGCTTTGCAATGCTCTTATAAAAGCAAATTGTTAAGCCAATATTTAAGGTTTTTCTTAATTATGTAATTAAATGAAAAACAATAATTAATTAAATAATTTCTAGCCAATTTCACATTGACACCTTAATTTTTGAAGATTACCATTTGCGGGCTGGCCTACATTGCCAGCTGGTTTTGACAGACCATGTAGTAAGACCGCATCAGACTTATTCCTTTCTGAGGGATAGTTTTATGTGTGCACACCCGTTCCCTCCCGTAGCGGTAGGACGGGAGTGGGACACCTTCGGGTGTGCTGGAGTCTTACCCAGTCTGTCAACCTGCTTCCGTTCTGCCACCATAATTTATAATGCTTTGGCAGAACTCCCAATAGAAGGAGTTGGCTTTGCACATTCATTTTTTCTTGGCAGTCTTTGCCAAAAGCTATATCGACACAACTTAAACTTTTAAAACAGTTTGATCGCCATTAGGCTTATCGGACTTTAATTCGTCACGACCAAAAACTTAGCGACAATAAAACTTGAGATGTGCCAAGCACAGTCTTTACGGCTTTGCTGTGCCTTTTTCACCCTGTAAAAGGGAAAAGGTTTCTATATCTCATATATATACAACAATAATTTATTTTATAACGGTAAAACTATGCCACATTCAGATCTTCCATTTCGTGCTTTAAGTGTGCTTCACACTTCCCGATATCTGTTTAACAACTATGGCTTTCATAATGTCGGGGTCGACCGAATTATTGAGTCAGCAAAAGTTCCCAAAGCCACTTTTTATAATTACTTTCACTCAAAAGAAAGGCTAATTGAAATGAGCCTGACTTTCCAAAAAGATGGTCTTAAACAAGAAGTGCTTTCAATCATTTATATTCAAAAAGACTTAACCTTAATTGAAAAACTCCGCAAAATTTACTTTTTACATGCCGATTTAGACGGACTTTATCATTTGCCTTTTAAAGCTATTTTTGAAATTTCAAAAACACATCCCAAGGCATATCAGGTAGTCGTTGATTATCGAAACTGGTTCATTAATGAAATCTATAATTTGCTTCTAACGACTAATGCAAATGCTTTAAAGCAAGATGCCCACATGTTCTTGTTTGTGATTGATGGTGCGATGGTCCAGCTTTTAGACCCAAACAAGCCAGATGAAAGGGAGAGGTTGTTGGAATATTTTTTGGTGGGGGTTGGGTGAGCAATTTAAATAATTTAAAAACACGGCATAATTCAGATCGTGTGTTACAAGCATTAGAGTTGTTGTGAAAGGCATTTAATAGAAATATCCATGTTTTTGATAAATTAAATCTTGGTTGAGAAAAAAACTCAATCGCGATGGAAATTATATCAATATTCCAGTTAAAGCATTTTGTGTAGTTTGGATTGAACAAATAGATGTTAGGTCAGGAGAGACCAAAATGCTGAATGAGAATAAATCTATTAGTAAACGTTCATTTCTTGGACTATCTGCGGGTAACTTTCTTGAATGGCTTGATTTTACGTTATATGGATATTTTGCACTTGCTATTGCGCATAACTTTTTCCCAGCAGAAAATGAAATACTTTCGACACTCGCTGCCATAACAACTTTTGCTGTCGGCTTCTTGGTAAGACCGATTGGTGCTTATTTGATTGGAAATTATGCTGACAGAAAGGGGCGTAAGTCAGCAATGGTTTTGACGGTGATGTTAATGGGCATAGGTACTTTAATGATTGCTTGTGCACCTTCATATCTACAAGCTGGTTATTTTGGAACAGCAATGGTCGTTCTGGGTAGATTAGTCGCCGGTCTTGCTGCATCTGGAGAGTTTGGGGCAGCCGTATCATTAGTAATGGAAAGTTGCCCAAAGAATCGCCGAGGATATTATAGTGCACTATTTAACGCCTCAACGTATCTTGCACTCGCAACAGGTTCAGGGATTGCATTACTTATTTATGGTGTCTTAGGTCAACAAGCGACTTTAGATTGGGGATGGAGAATCGGTTTCTTCATAGGTTTGATTATTATTCCAGTTGGTTTGTATCTTCGTCGACATATGGAAGAAAGTAATGAGTTAATACATGCTCCTAAAAAACAAACCGTTCAAACTAAGTTAAGTCGTGGACAGTTTATTCAACGTATCTTACTTGTTGCATCTTTATCAGGTTTTGGGTCTGCCATAGTTTATCTTGTCATTATTTTTATGCCTTCATTTGCAAAGCAAGCAATGAATATTGATCCATTTATTGGTTCGGCTAGCTCTATGATGTCAGCACTCATTATTATTTTGGGAGCTTTTATTGGTGGCTTATGGGCAGATAAATCTGGTCGAATTATTATAATCTTATTAACGGGAACAATAATCACAACTTGTATCGGTATTCCACTTTACGAATATTTATTGATTTCACCTTCAGCTCCTCGTTTATTCTTATTTCAAATCGTATGTTCTCTTGGCTTAGGTTTAACTGTAGGTGCATATTTCCCTTTTATTACAGATCAATTCCCTACCAGACAACGGGCTTTAGGAATTGGTTTGGGCTATAACATTGGCGTAACACTTTTTGGAGCTGTATCACCTATTGTGACGACTTATGCGCTTAGTAAAGGAATTTTGCAAGCACCAGCTGTCTATTTATTATCTGCTGCAACGATTTCTATAGGTGTTCTTTTAATTTATAAAAGTAAAGAAAAAATAGTTATGAAGTCACAACCTGTAAGCTAATGTTAAAATGAAGTTGCTCTTAATCTAAAACCTAAAAATAGATTATATGAAGTAGAAATGAATAAGTTTTAACTTAATAAAAAACCCACTTTAAAAAGTGGTTTTTTTATTTAAACCTTAAAAAGTCAAAATTATATCTTATAAGTTTTAAATTGAATTTTTTAATAGAATCAATAGAAAAATACTCAACTGCAATGGAGAAATTATCAATATTCTAATATCTAAATTTTATGTACTTTAAATAAAGGAATTAAATAATCAAGGTCATGGAGTACCGATTAATGTTGAAATATGTGTTGATATCAGGTCTATTTATTTTACCAATGAAATCTTTTGCTGATATCCAAGTGGGGGATTCAAACTCACCTTTTAAAGTCTATGGGGTTTTCGACTACGGTGTAAATTATTCACACTCTGGTGTTGTTAATTCACATGATTTTCAAAGTGGTATGGATTATGCGAGTCGACTCGGGTTAAAGCTTAATCTTAAACTGAATGACGATCTTGCTATTGTGGGTAATGCTGAATCTTGGATTGATTTACGCAAAATGGACTTTGTTCGAGATACAACATTTGCTCGCGCTGAGTTTATTGGTATTAGTTCAAAAAAATATGGCACATTGTTATATGGACGACAGGCGCTAAATGCTTCTGGTGTGTATGAAGAGTTATTTGCGACCGCGCTTGCACCATCTGCGCTCAGTTATCAAGCATATGATTTAGGAACTGGCGCACCCACATTCGATTTTAGATCTAGCCGCGCCATTACCTATACCACACCAAACTTCAAGAATACGACACTGACATTTCATTACACACCAAACCAAATGGTAGGTGATGCATCAAAAGTCCTAGATGCTAAGAATTATGCAGCTATGGCTGTTTATGATGATGGCACCAATCGTATAAGTGCATCTTATAATGAATTAATTAGTAATTATTCTGTCGAATATAACGGCGTCATTTACGATGAGATTAAAACAAAAGATTATCGTGTATTTGCACTAAAACGATTAAATAAAAACCTAAGTGTTATTGGTACTGCTAACTACCTTAAACCTAATAGTCCAGATGCCGTTTCTGCTCAGATTTACGGCACGATGATAAATTTTGAACAGCCAAAATATAACCTGAAAGCCGCTTTATATCATAGACAGGTTGATAAACAAGATGTATCAGCCATGATTTATGCTGTGGGTGCTAATTACCATATTAACAAACACTTAGATGCCTATATTCGAGCTGAGTATATTGATAATAACAGCAAGGCTAAATATACGATGAATAACATCTTACTTGAAGGACCAGGAGATGACCCTTCTACATATGGTATTGGACTTAAATTCATGTTCTAGAAATAAAACGAACAAATTAATTTCAGTCTATTAAGTAAATCTAAACAGGAGAGCCAAGATGAGTATAGAACCAATTTTCTATCCACCAACAGAAACTGAAATTGAGCAACGTTTAAAACGCGTACAGGCTCGTATGGTAGAGGAAGGATTAGATCACTATGTGGCCTTCTGTCCAGATAATATTTTTTATCTAACAAATTTTGCGAATGCAGTACATGAACGTCCTTTTGTTTTAGTCATACCGAGTAAAGGCATCCCTCAATTTGTTGTTCCTCAATTAGAAATTCCACATGTAAAAACTCGCGTAGTGGGAGATATTGAACTTATATCATATTTCGAATTTCCCGCACCTCAAGGACAAGCTTGGAGTGACCGATTTAAAGAATTATTTTCTGAAAATGAACGAGTTGGTGTTGAGTCAATTTGCCCGTTGCAGATATATGTAGAAACGCCTGGTGAGCGTGTTCGCAGTGATATTATTGATGATATACGCATGATTAAATCAGAATATGAAATAGGCCGTTTAGTTTATTCTTGTGAACTGGCCACCAAAGCACATGATTTACTTTTAAAATCGGCCTATCCAGGTATGTCTTTAACCGAAATGGCGACTAAAGTAAGAGGATTTATAATGAATCAACTTGCAAAAGATAATAAGAAAATCAACCCACTTGCAACCCGTGTTACAGCTATTTTTCAACCTCCGAGCGTATCTCATGATCCGCATAACTTTACAAATATCGATATGGTAATGGAGGAGGGCGGACCACATGTATCTATCATTAATGCGGTGATGAATGGTTATGGGGCAGAGATAGAAAGAACTTTTTTCCTAGGGAAGGTTCCAGAGAAAGCGAAAAAACCTTTTGAAATAATGTTAGAAGGGCGCCGTATTGCTTTTGAAATGGCTAAACCTGGCATTCTCATGAGTGAAGTTGATCGAAAAGTAAATGATTATTTCCGTAAAATGGGTATGGGAGATTATCTACTTCACAGAACTGGACATGGAATGGGTGTAACTGCTCATGAAGCTCCTTTCTTTGCTGAAGGATATGATCGTCCACTTGAAAAAGGAATGTGTTTGACCATTGAGCCTGGACTTTATATTGAAGGAGTAGGAGGATTTAGACATTCCGATACAGTTTTAATTGGGGAAACAGATTCAATTATGCTAACGGATGGTCCTGTAGATATTGATAATCTGACTATTTCTATCCATGAAAACAAGGCCAGTACAGTATAAATGAAGATTTATTTAATTTAAGTACCTACTAAACACCCATAAATAGTATGGGTGTTTTTTAATATAGGTTTTTAATGTGCTTCATAACATATAAAATCACGTAATTTTCTAACATTAATATTTAAAGGAATTTTACTATTCCATATAATTGTTTGTGGTTTTATATTAAAACTTAATTCACGGTTAATTATTTTTACTTTATTCTGTTTTTGTAATGTTTTCGCCAAATTACTAGATGCAACTGAAATACAGTCATAGTTTTGCATAATAATACCTATTAAGTTAATTGGGTTATCAACTTCAATTATATTATTTGGTTGTTTTAATCCATTGGCTACTAAATTAGCATCAAAGCATTGACGTACTGGGCAAGTTGAAGATGTGAGACACCACGGATATTGTAAAAGACTTTTTAAATCTTTATGTGTATCTGGAATATCCATGCTTGTACTAGCGATAAATAGCAATTGATGCTCATGTAGTAAAATTGCCCGTAAGTCATTATTTAGATCATCTATTTCAGCACGGCAAATGACTAAATCTAGTTCACCCGCGCGTAAACTTGCTAGGAGTGAAGTTTTATCGCCTGCCTTAATACATATTTCGGTTTCAGGAGAAATTTTTTTAAATCGAATAATTGCATTAGCGAGAGCATTTTCTAAGGATGGAGCATGAACACCAATAGAAATTTTACTGGCTTTAATTCCTCTTAGTAGAGCAATTTTATCATGGCCTTCACGTAACTGAGCTTCAATTTTTAGATAGGAATCAATGAGAATAAGGCATTCTGGCAATGGAACTAGTTGTCCGACCTCTCTTCTAAATAATTGTGCACCATAATTAGTTTCAATTTCTGCTAAAGATTTAGATACGGCTGAAGTGGTCATATGCATAAGTTGAGCCACTTTAGTCAGTGATTTATGCTGGCCTAATAAGGATAGAATCTTTAGGTTTTTAAACTTAATTCGGGAGCTGAAAAATGAATCTAAATCTTCCATAATATTTTATATCCATAATTCCACTTTCATTTGAAAGTTGTCTATAAGTTTATTTTACATGATTTTCAATATTACTAAGAATTAAAAATTATCCAAGATAGCTTAATTTAATAAGGGAATTATGCTTTTGAATCAGTTGTGAAACTATTCTATAAATTATTCATAATCTGCAATAGTTGCGCCTTGCACCATACTATTTGGTGTTCATGGGACTTTTGCTGATCCCAATATAAATTCATTTGGTATCCAGCTATATCAATGGGGAGTGGATGCACCTTAATTTTAGGATAATTATCTTTAAAATAAGCAATTTGGCATTGAGGAATCGTGAGTAAATGGTCCGTTTGTGTAATTAATCGAATTGCAGTTTCATATTGTTGGCAGCGGAAACTAATTGTTCTTTTGATCCCTTGTTTAGATAAGAAAAAATCTTCGAAGACACGACCTGTGGGACGAGAGGACACAGTAATGTGCTTAGCATCTAAATAAATTTCTTTGGTTAGATCAGTAGATGATAATAAAGGATGCTGCTTGCGGCTTATTACCACAAACTGATCTTTAGTACAGCATTCATAACCAATGCTCTCTTCAACAGAATGTTGAACATCAATCGCAAAATCGATTTTACCCGTAGAAAGCTCATGTCTTAAGTTTTTACGATCAATGCGTACACTATTTAACTGCAAATTAGGATTAAACTGAGTTAAGTGTTGAATAATAGAGGGTAAAAAAATCCCTTCATACTCATCATTCATAGCGATGGTGAGATGCTTTAAATCTCGTGCTGGCACAAAGTCATAAGTGCTTTGAATTGCTTGATGCATCAGTTGCAATGACTGTTCAATTTTAGGCCATAAACGTTTGGCTAAAGGTGATGGAACAACACCATGCCCATCTCGAATAAAAAGTGGGTCATTAAAATGATCGCGTAAACGAGCCAAAGCATGGCTAACAGCAGGTTGACTTAAAAAAAGTTGTTCACTCGCACGTGTTAGATTTTTTTCTTTATAAATTGTGACAAACACCCGAAATAGATTGAGATCAATACGAGCGAGAGAGGCGACATTATTATTCATTTCATTCATGGTTTGTTATTCAAACAATTCATTTTATTCATTGTAGCAAGTTAGGTATGTTCAGGAAATAGCACAACAAATAGAGTGATTAAAACCGTGAATTTTGAACTTAGCGCTCGTGGTAAACAATATTTAGAAAAAGTTAAGCAATTCATGGCAACTGAAATTGAGCCTATTGAAGATGAGTTTTGGGCTGAGGTTCGACGGACTTGCGACCATGAGGATTGGACTACATGGAAATGGCCGACTGCTTTGGAAACATTAAAAAATAAGGCAAAGGAAGCTGGTTTGTGGAATATGTTCTTACCTGATGACACATTAGGCGCGGGTCTGAATATTCAAGAATATGCTCATATCGCAGAACAAACAGGTCGTAGTTTTTTAGCCCCTACCGTTTTTAACTGTAATGCTCCTGATACTGGCAACATGGAAGTTTTATGGCGTTATGGGAATGAAGCGCAGAAAAAACAATGGTTAGAACCATTATTAAAAGGCGAAATTCGTTCAGTTTTTTGTATGACCGAACCTGAAGTTGCATCGAGTGATGCCACCAATATCCAAACTACCGCAGTTATTGAGGGTGATGAAATCGTTCTCAATGGTCGAAAATGGTGGTCATCAGGTTTAGGTGATCCGAACGCTAAAATATTGATTGTGATGGCACGCACACCCGATGAAAATAAAGGTCAACACCAACAGCATTCGATGGTGTTAGTACCTATCGATACGGCTGGAATCAAGATTGAAAGAATGCTTCCAGTTTTTAATGAAACTGAGGCACCGCATGGTCACGGTGAAATTAGTTTTAATAATGTACGTGTACCTGTGAGTAATTTCATTAGCGAAGCTGGACAAGGATTTGCAATTGCACAAGGGCGTTTAGGGCCAGGGCGAATACACCATTGTATGCGCTGTGTGGGAGCATCGGAACGTGCCCTAGAGTTGGCAATTGATCGTGGTATGAGCCGTACGGCATTTGGTCAACCAATTTTAGAATTAGGCGGCAATAAAGAGCGTATTGCAGATGCCCGAATTGCGATTGATCAAGCTCGATTATTGACTTTGTATGCAGCTTGGAAAATGGATACCGTTGGAAATGTTGCAGCTATGACTGAAATTTCGGCCATTAAAGTAGTTGCCCCTAATGTAATGCAACAAGTCATGGACATGGCAATTCAAATTCACGGTGGAATGGGAATATCAAATGATACGCCGTTGGTTCGTTTTTTTGCTCTTGCGCGAACTTTACGTTTAGCGGATGGTCCAGATGAAGTTCATAAACGCGTCATTAGTAAAATCGAGTTAAAAAAGCGGGGATATAGCCACCATCGAGCAGAGGGGAAATAACCATGTCTGTGATTGATGTTGGTGGTCAGGTACGTCAGGGTGAAGAACTCAACATAACTGCTATACAAGACTGGCTGTTTCAACAAGGTATTTTTTTAAAAGGTACACCAAAAATAACTCAATATTCGGGTGGGGCCTCTAATTGGACTTATCGGATTGAATGCGATAATCACGATTTGATTTTACGGCGCCCACCATCAGGCACAAAAGCAAAATCTGCTCATGATATGGTGCGTGAATATCGGGTGCAAAAAGCACTTAAGCCACTTTATCCTATGGTTCCCGAAATGGTGGCACTGTGTACAGATCACACCGTCATTGGTTGTGATTTTTATGTGATGGAACGTATCGAAGGCATAATTCTTCGTGCTGATCTGCCCCAAGACCTAAGTTTAAGTAGAGATCAGCTCAAAGTTCTCTGTACAAATATGCTGGATTCTTTAATCGCCTTACATCAACTCCCTTATCAAGGCACTGATTTAGAAATGCTAGGTAAAGGCGAGGGTTATTGTCGTCGCCAAGTTGAAGGGTGGGATAAGCGTTATGAAAAAGCATTAACGCCTGATGTACCAAATTTCAGTGAGATAAGACAATGGCTACATGCGCATGTCCCGCAAGACAGTAAAACGTGTGTCATTCATAACGATTGGCGATTTGATAACCTCATTTTAGATCGACAACAACCCACTTCTATTATTGGGGTTTTAGATTGGGAAATGACGACTCTGGGCGATCCACTTATGGATTTAGGATGTGCTTTGGCTTATTGGGTACAAGATGACGATAACGCAACATTGAAATCTATGCGTCGTCAGCCAACCTATTTACAAGGTATGTTTTTACGTCAGGAAGTCGTGGACTATTATCTGCAAAAAACAGGTTTACATACCCACAATTGGACGTTTTACGGGGTATTTGGCTTATTTCGTTTAGCCGCTATTCTTCAGCAAATTTATTATCGTTATTACCATAAAGAAACTCAAAATCCTGAATTTAAAAATTTTGGGATTTTTGTCGAAAATTTATATGAGCGTTGTTTACAACTGACTTTACAAAAACCATGAACATAAGGAAATGATATGGCTACAAATTTATTCGATTTGACTGGGAAAATAGCCTTAGTTACAGGTGCAAGTCGTGGTATTGGTGAGGAAATTGCCAAACTTTTAGCTGAACAAGGTGCCCATGTAATTGTATCTAGTCGCAAGGTTGAAGATTGCCAACGCGTTGCTAATGAAATTATTGCAGCAAATGGTAAAGCGGAAGCTGCTGCTTGTCATGTGGGTAAACTAGAAGATATTGCAGAAATTTTTGAATATATTCGTAAAGAACATGGTCGTTTAGATATTTTAGTCAACAATGCAGCTGCCAATCCTTATTTTGGGCATATTTTGGATACCGATATTGCGGCCTATAACAAAACGGTTGAAGTCAACATTCGTGGATATTTCTTTATGTCTGTCGAGGCGGGCAAATTAATGAAAGAACAGGGCGGCGGTGCAATTGTGAATACCGCATCTGTGAATGCCCTACAACCCGGAGACCAACAAGGTATTTATTCTATTACCAAAGCTGCGGTGGTGAATATGACCAAAGCATTTGCAAAAGAATGCGGACCATTGGGTATTCGAGTGAATGCTTTATTGCCGGGTCTTACCAAGACCAAATTTGCATCGGCCCTATTTGAAAATGAAGATATTTATACAAGCTGGATGAGTTCAATTCCATTACGCCGTCACGCAGAACCACGTGAAATGGCGGGTACCGTACTGTATCTTGTGTCCGATGCTGCAAGTTACACCAATGGTGAATGTATTGTGGTGGATGGCGGTTTAACTATTTAGGGAGGAATAGCAATGTACGAACATTATTCAGGTCAAGTGGTCTTAATCACAGGTGCGGCGAGTGGATTTGGTGCATTGCTGGCAGAGCAACTGGCAAAGTATGGTGCAAAATTAGTGTTGGGTGACTTGAATATTGAAGGGTTAAATACTGTAGTTGAACCGCTACGCCAAGCAGGAGTGGAGGTGGTTGCGCAAGTGTGTGATGTCAGCTGTGAAGCAGATGTACAGGCTTTGGTGCAAAGTGCAGTTACTCAGTTTGGTAGAATCGATGTCGGGATCAATAATGCAGGTATGAGTCCGCCGATGAAAAGCTTTATTGATACCGATGAAGCAGATCTGGATTTGAGTTTTGCCGTCAATGCCAAAGGTGTGTTCTTTGGAATGAAGCATCAAATTCGTCAGATGTTGCAACAAGGTGGTGGCATTATTCTGAATGTTGCTTCTGTTGCAGGTTTAGGCGCGGCTCCCAAATTGGCTGCCTATGCTGCGGCAAAGCATGCTGTGGTGGGATTAACCAAAACAGCAGCGATTGAATATGCAAATAAAGGCATTCGAGTTAATGCAATTTGTCCATTTTATACAACCACCCCGATGGTGGTCGACAGTGAACTCAAAGAGAAACAAGACTTTTTAGCGCAGGCCTCGCCAATGAAGCGTCTTGGCCATCCAAGCGAAGTGGTGGCAATGATGTTGATGATGTGTGCCAAAGAAAACTCATATCTCACAGGTCAAGCCATTGCAATTGATGGCGGCGTGACAGCTTATTAAAACATTTATTAAATACATCTTATTCATTTATTTAGGAAAAAATCATGACAATTAATTTAAACAATCGAGTGGCTATTGTTACAGGTGCAGGCGCTGGTCTAGGGCGAGAACATGCGCTGTTACTGGCTCGTTTGGGTGCAAAAGTGGTCGTGAATGATCTGGGTAGTGATGTAAACGGAAAGGGCGGCTCAACCATGGCGGCCCAAAAAGTCGTGGATGAAATTATTGCAGCGGGTGGCGAGGCGATGGCAAATGGCGCTTCAGTCACTGATATTGAACAAGTTCAACAGATGGTAGATGAAACAATTGCCCGCTGGGGTCGTGTGGATATTTTAATTAATAACGCTGGAATTCTTCGAGATAAAACCTTTAGTAAGATGTCACTAGATGACTTCCGTACAGTAATTGATGTGCATCTCATGGGGGCGGTAAATTGCACTAAAGCTGTATGGGATATCATGCGTGAGCAAAAATATGGTCGTATTGTCATGACCACTTCATCCTCAGGTTTGTACGGCAATTTTGGGCAGTCCAACTACAGCGCTGCAAAAATGGCCTTGGTTGGGTTAATGCAGACGCTTGCCCTAGAAGGTGAAAAATCTAATGTGCGGGTGAACTGTCTAGCACCAACAGCTGCAACTCGTATGCTTGAAGGTTTATTACCCGAAGACGCACTCAAAGCCCTTGCGCCAAGTGCCGTCAGTCCTGCAATCGCGACTTTGGTTAGCGAAGATGCGCCTACCCGTATGATTCTTTGCGCTGGCGCAGGTAGTTTTGAGGCAGCACACATCACCCTCACACAAGGAATTTATTTAGGTACAGATGAACAAGTTCCTCATGTTTTAGCACAACGTTTAGCTGATGTTTCGGACCGAACAGATGAGTTTGTGCCTGTCAGAGGAGGCGCTCAGGGTGAGCTTGAGCTGAAAAAGGCTTCATTAATGGCAGGAGAATAATTTTGACAAAAAATACATTAAGCATCGAGCAACTCTTTGAGTTACAAGGCAAGACACTCGGTAGCTCAGACTGGATTGCAATAGAGCAAACCATGATCAATACCTTTGCTGATGTAACACTGGATCATCAATTTATTCATGTGGATGAAGAAGCTGCTCGTCAAACTCCCTTTGGTGGCACGATTGCACATGGTTTTTTAACGCTATCTTTACTTTCAGCTATGGCTGCCCAAGTCATTCCTACTGTACAAGGGCAGCAATCTGCCGTGAATTATGGCATCAATAATTTGCGTTTTATCAGCCCTGTACATAGCGGTAAGCGTGTGCGCGGACATTTTCACTTAAAAAATGTTTCTGAAAAAAATAAGGGAGTTTATCAATTGATCATGGAAGTCACGATTGAAATTGAAAACCAAGCCAAGCCAGCACTTGTTACAGAGTGGCTTACACTTGTGAACGTATAGGAATAAACCATGAGCAATGAATTAATTCTCTCTCGCCGTGATGTAGATTTTTTGCTATTCGATTGGCTAAAAGTTGAAGAACTTAGTCAACGCAATTCTTTTGCAGGACAGGACCGTTTTGAATATACGTCTGTTTTAAACGTTTACGAGGCTTTGGCAACTGATTTATTTGCTCCTCATAATAAAAAAAATGACAGTAACGAACCTGTTTTTGATGGTGAACGTGTGACTGTCAATCCTGAAGTCGGAGTCGCGCTTAAAGCCTTTGCTGATGCGGGTTTGATGAGTGCAGCTTTTCCATCAGATTGGAATGGTATGAACTTACCCAATACCATTGAGCGTGCAGGTATGGCATATCTACTCGGTGCCAATTCAGGAACAGCAGGCTATGCCTTTTTAACCATTGGTAATGCAAATTTATTAATGGCCCATGGTGAACCTAAAAAAGTTAAACCCTATGTCAACGCCATGATGGAAGGTAAATGCTTCGGAACGATGTGTTTATCTGAACCACAAGCAGGTTCAAGTCTGGCTGATATTCGTACACGTGCGATTAAAACAGAAGAGGGTCGTTATCGCTTGTTTGGAAACAAAATGTGGATTTCAGGTGGCGAGCACGATATCTCTGACAATATTGTTCATTTAGTTTTGGCAAAAATTCCAGATGAAAATGGACAATTACCAGCAGGTGTGCAAGGCATTTCTTTGTTTACCGTACCGCGTAAATTACTCGATGAAAATGGACAGCCAAGCGAACGCAACGATGTAGTGTTGGCTGGGATTAACCATAAAATGGGCTATCGGGGAACAGTCAACTGCGTGCTGAATTTTGGGGAAGGTCGTTTCACACCCGAAGGAGAAGCCGGTGCAATTGGCGAGCTAGTCGGCGAAGCTGGTAAAGGGCTGGCCTATATGTTCCATATGATGAATGAAGCCCGAATTTCGGTTGGACTTGGGGCGGCAGCATTGGGATATACAGGTTATCTGCATGCTTTAGATTATGCAAAAACCCGAGTACAAGGTCGCTCTCGTAGCGAACGTAATCCAAGTTCTCCACAAATCCCGCTCATTCAACATGCAGATGTCCGCCGTATGCTGTTGGCGCAAAAAGCATATGTCTCAGGTGCATTGGCACTGTGCCTATATGCAGCCCGCTTAACCGATGATATCCACTCACTTGAAGATGCCGAGCAGCGTAATCAAGCCAATCAATTACTTGATCTATTAACTCCGGTGGTGAAAAGTTGGTCTTCTGAATGGGGACTTGTAGCAAATGATTTAGCAATTCAAGTTCATGGTGGTTACGGTTATACCCGTGAATATAACGTTGAACAGTTTTATCGGGACAATCGACTCAATCCAATCCATGAAGGAACATTTGGTATTCAGGCACTCGATTTATTAGGACGTAAAACTCGTCTTAATCAGGGGCTGTCGATGAAACTATTACATGAAAAAATCATGAATACCATTGCACACGCCAAAGCAGAGCCTTCTTTAAAGGATCATGCAGATCACTTAGCTCAAAAGTGGCAACTCATCCAAAATGTAACAGTGAAATTACATGCCTTAACCGATGTAGAACTCCAACTGGCAAATGCCGCCAATTATCTGGAAGCCTTTGGGCATCTTGTGGTGGGGTGGTTATGGCTTGATCAAGCAGTAGTCATTCATAAACTCATGCCAAATTCAACAGACCCTGATTTTCTGCATGGGAAGCTTGCAGCTTGTGATTATTTCTTTGGTTGGGAAATGCCAAAAATTATAAGTTGGTTAGCGGTACTTGATCCGGTAGAGACGACTCCACTCACTATGTCGGAAGAATGGTTCTAGTAAGAACCATTCCTTAAACCTGCCGTTGAATAGGCAGGGGAAGGACCTAAGTTTATTGAAGATGTGTTATGTCGCGGTATCAATGGGAGATGTGGAATCAGCCAGTTTATTTGAAGTTACCTAATAAGAACCACCATGTAGAAACAAACTTCGGGCGTTCGGTATAAGAGCGCCCTAATAAGTAAAAATAAAAAATCTAGGACGGATTAAAAGATGGAAAAGAAAACTTTAGTCATGGTAATGGCTTCATTTTGTACGAGCCCAATCTATGCAGCAGCATTTGATCGAACAGGACAATCAATTTCTGCATTTCTACAACCTGATAATTATTTTGAGGCAAGTTTATCTGTTTCAGACACTTCGTTAGAAGGACAAGAAGCGGGTACAAACCCAACGCGTAATGCTATTTCTGATATTGCAAATTCTGATTATCGTCCCAGTGCAGCTTTGAAATTACAGTTAGCCCCGCAGTTTTCATTTGGCTTTCTTTATGATCAGCCATTTACATCCGACTCAGAATATTATGGAAAGAACAGCTTTGTTGCTAATCCGAACGATACGGTTTTAGTACCAGGCATTAATTCTGCAACACTTGCCCAAAAGACAGGTGGAAAAGTCATAACAGGGAACACCAAATCGAATTTTGTTATGCAAAATTTTAGTCTGATTTTTGGTTATCAACCGAATAAAAACTGGAATTTTTATGCAGGCCCTGTTTATCAGACTTTTAAAAGTAACATCAATTTAAGAGGTCAAGTTTTCAGTTTATATAATGGCTATGACTTTGACGCCAAAGAAGTTGGAGATTGGGGGTGGACGGCAGGATTGGCTTATCAAATCCCCGAAAAAGCCATTAAAGCCTCATTGACCTATCGTTCAGAAATTATGCATGAAGTGACTGCCAATGAACATGTGCCCATGGTTGATATGCTAAGTACGCAGCAAGGTCGTGATTTTCTTGATCAGCATTTGGCGTATATGGTTTCTATTGGACAACTCACTGAATCACGTAAAGAAGCACTCAATCGTATTGTTGCTGGCTTACCAGATGCAGGAACGTCAGGTCCAACTAAATTTAGAGCACCTGAGTCAGTGAATTTGGAATTTCAGACCGGATTACGCAAAGGTACTTTATTGTTTGGTAATGTGCGTTGGGTTCACTGGAATGATTTTGAGTTTAAACCATATCGTTTTGGCGAAATCTCAGAAGTTGTTGGGGTTTTATCAACACCAAGTCGTCCAAATGGTTTTAATCTGGTTCGCTATTATGACGATCAATGGTCTGCCAATCTTGGAATTGGGCAACGTCTAAGTGACAAATGGTCAGGTTCAGTTTCTGTTGGTTGGGATTCTGGTGCAGGTGAGCGTGTATCTACAGGCGGGCCAGCGAAAGGTTATTACAGTGTTGGTCTTGGTGCGCAATATAGTCCAACTTCAAAATACTTTATTTCAGGTGGAATGAAGTATCTATGGCTCGGTGATGCCAAAGGTCAGCTTGGTGCTCAGGCAGGCAGTGAATATTATGTCGGTGAATATAAAAATAACTATTCAATTGGTTATGGTTTGAAAATTGGTTATAAATTTTAACTTAACAATAATGACATAGATGACACAGAAGAAAATCGAAATTCCTCTCTATCATAAAGGACGATAAGATGACAAATCAGATCTGGTTAGATGAATATAAGCAATGGAATATTGAAAGTACAATTACTTTGCCTGATGAACAAACTTCACTTCTCGATTTTTGGGACAACAGTTTTAATAAGTTCCAGCAAAGAAATGCGTTCATATTTGCAGATAAATTTTTTTCTTATGATGAAATCGATTTATATAGCCGACAAGTAGCAACATTCTTGCAAAGTTTAGGGCTAGAAAAAGGTACACGTGTTGCCGTAATGATGCCCAATATTATTCAATATCCGATTATTTCACTTGCCGTGATTCGCGCAGGTTACATTCTGGTCAATATTAATCCACTCTATACCGCACGTGAATTAAAGCATCAATTAAATGATGCAGGCGCAAAAGTCTTATTTATATTGGAACAGTTTTTACCTGTTTATGAGGCTATCAAAGAGCAAGTGGCGGTTGAGCAGATTATTACCACCACGATGACTGAAATGTTAGTCGAACAACCTGTTGAATTAGACGCATCAGATTCAAAAAACTATAGTTTTAAGCAAATCTTATTAAAGGTAAATGCCCAAGACTATATACGTCCTGAACTTGTTCTAGATGATACTGTGCTTTTGCAATATACGGGTGGAACAACAGGTATATCAAAGGGTGCGGAATTAACCCATAAAAATATTGTCGCCAATTTATTACAAAATAATGTGGTTTTTAAAAGCTACTTTGGTGACCGAGATGCTCTTGAAGATGAAATAGCGATCTGTGCTTTACCGCTTTATCATATTTTTGGTTTTACTGTCTGTTTATTGCACAGTGCAATGAATAAAGGTTATGCCACTGTTTTAGTTCCAAATCCGCGTGATTTAGATGCTCTCGTGCATTGTTTTGAAAAATATCGTCCTACAGTTTTTCCTGCTGTAAATACTTTATTTAATGCACTGCTTAATCATGAAGGCTTTAATAAATTGGACCACAGCCGTTTAGAAATTACCACAGGCGGCGGTATGGCAATTTTAAAATCCACCGCCGATGGATGGGAAAAACTGACAGGACGTATTATTCGTGAGGGATATGGCTTATCAGAAACCTCACCAGTTGCTACTTTTAACCCACCAATCTCTAATCTGTTTAGTGGCACGATCGGTATTCCTGTACCGAGTACGGATATTGCTATTTTGGATAATGAAGGTCATCAATTAGCACCCGGTGAAACTGGAGAAATTGCAATTCGTGGCCCGCAGGTCATGAAAGGTTACTGGAATTTGCCTGAAGAAACTAAAGCGGTCATGACGGATGATGGTTTCTTTAGAACCGGTGATATTGGTTTCATGAATGAAAAAGGCTATACCAAAATTATTGACCGTAAGAAAGACATGATTTTAGTTTCAGGTTTTAATGTTTTTCCAAATGAAATTGAAGAAGTTTTGGCTCAACACCCAAAAATTTTGGAAGTCGCTGTGGTCGGCATTGCAGATGAAAAATCGGGTGAAGTGCCCAAAGCCTTTATTGTTAAAAAAGATGATTCTTTATCGGTTGAAGAAATCCAGACCTATGCAAAAGAAAACCTGACAGGCTACAAACAACCACGCTATATTCAATTTATTAATGAATTACCTAAGTCGAATGTGGGTAAAATTTTAAGAAAAGAACTAAAGGTTTAATAAGAATTTTTAATTTTTTAATTAAAAACATAAGCGTATGGGACTAGAAGGTCCATCAATAAATGGAAAAAAAGGAATGAGATTATGGGTTCAGGATTAATTACCGTATTTTTACCAATTGCACTTGCAATTATTATGGCTGGTTTAGGTCTAGAGCTGACCGTAAATGACTTCAAACGTGTACGACAACACCCCAAAGCAGTCTTTATCGCATTATTTTGCCAACTGGTTATTTTAGTCAGTATTGCTTTTATTATTTGTAAGATTCTTGCTTTACCACCAATGCTTGCTGTGGGATTAATGCTACTTTCTGCGTCACCGGGCGGGCCAACTGCTAATTTATTTAGTTATCTCTATAAAGGTGATATCGCTTTAAATATTACTTTAACGGCTATAAATTCGGTGATTGCTGCCTTTACACTTCCATTAATTGTGAATTTTGCAATACAACACTTTATGGAAAATGGACAAAATGTAGGTTTGCAATTCTCTAAAATCATACAAGTTTTTCTCATTATTTTAGTGCCCGTGGGTATTGGGATGTTAGTCCGTCATTTTTCACCGCATATGGCTGAAAAGCTTAATAAACCTGTGCGTATTTTTGCTATTGTTTTTCTCGTATCCATCATCATATTGGCAATTGCGCGGGATTACCAAAATCTGATGACGTATATTGGGCAAATTGGATTGGCAACTTTGCTGTTCTGCGTATGTAGTTTAATGGTTGGCTATTTTGTTCCACGATTATTCGGTGTAAATAGCTTTCAGGCAAAAGCTTGTGCGTTTGAAATTGGGATTCATAACAGTACCTTAGCCATGACCATTGCTTTTACAGTAATGGCAAGCAGTACGGCCGCTATGCCAGCAGCAGTTTATTCATTATTTATGTACATTGTTGCAGCAATCTTTGGCACCTTGCTAAATCGTCTAGAAAAGAAAGAGATGGCACAAATATCAACTACTACCTAAAACTAAAACTAAAACGACTTCAAAAAAAGATCCTTTAATTCAAAATTAAAGGATCTTTTTTTTGTGGATTTAACTTTAAGGATTGGTGTCAATTGGCAAGAGGCTGTTTTCAACCAAGTAATAGGATCAAGCGCATGATTCAACGCATATTCGGTTTGCAGCAGTTGATACAGATCTTCAATTAAGGGGGAGGAAAAATCAGTAAAAGGGTATTGGCTACCACTTCATTTCAAAGAAGTAGTTTAGAAATATTCTTTTGTCGCTAAATGCGACCTCTTTAGAGAAAAATGTCCTTCATAGCGACTTATCTATAAAAATATTTTGTCTATCATTATTGGTATTGCTAATAACAAAATGTTAGGAGGACATATGTATAAAGCAATTAATTTTATCGCGAGTCTTTGTTTAATTACAGTTGGGTTGAGTGCATGCGGAGATAATTCGAGTGAAGAAAACGTCACAATCACTCCACCAGTTGAAACAAGTGATTGTTTTTGGCAAGGCCCCTATGTAAAAGAAAATCCGGCCACTAACTTTGCTTTTCCTGATACTGGCAGCGCATATTGGAGCGCTAAATATAGCTTACCTGAAGGTGCTGTACTTCGACTAAAAGGAGATTTCCCTTACGCTCGATATATGTCTATGAATAGTTATAAAGCTGATACTTCACCTGCTGATGCTATTAGTGATAGTACAATTATTCCTAATAATAATGGCGTTAATCCATTTGTTGATGGTAGTGCTAGAAACAATTCAAATCGGTCATACACCTTAACCGTTGCGGCTGGCGAAGCCCCTGCAAGTCGGGCTGCAAATACGATGTATGATTACGCTAAAGATGGAGCAGCAGCTGTACTGCTTTATCGAGTATACATACCAAATAAAGGGAAAAACTTATTAGGTGGTGTAAGCCTACCAAAAATTGAGTTAACCACACGGCAAGGACAAGTATTAACTGGACAAGCAGCCTGTAATGCATTGAATAGTGATAATAAGATACTTAGTATTCCATTTATTCCAGCAGAAACATATGCTCAAGTTCGTAAAAACAATCCTGCTAAAGATGTTCCTATATGGCGTTCTAGTTATAACACCGCCTTTTCACTCCAATGTGATTTTGGTGGGAAATGCGATACTAACCCTGTTCGAAGCGTAGCTTTTTATGCAAATTTGGATAATCAGTACATAGGCACATTCTTAGATCGTAGTATTAAACCAATTGTTGTTATTCGTGGCAAAATTCCACAAGTACCAAAAACATTTAATGGCGAGGATCGCTTTGATAGTAAAAATGCACAACTCCGTTACTGGTCAATGTGTCAGAATGAATATTACTCTCAGAAAGTAACTGATTGTTTATTTGATGAAAATATTACAATTAATCCAGATGGGAAATATACAATTGTTACGGGACTTAGTAGTGATCGCCCAAGCAATGCAACCAAAGAGTGTGGTGTAGACTTTTTGAAATGGTCTGAAAATGGAGATGGATTCTCGATTGCTCAAGGTCGTACAGACAATAAAAATGATGCGAGAATTGTTATCCGTAATATGTTGCCATCGAGCAATTTCCATAATGCAGTTCAAAATACGAAAACCCCAGGAGACGAAAGTACTGTACTAGGCGAGTACTTACCACAAGCGCAATACTTCACGAAAGCAGAGTTTGAAGCTCTAGGATGTAATGCATACCAAAAATTAAATTTCTAATGAAATAAATATTATGGGGCGAGATGAAATATTCTCGCCTTATATTCTTTTGGAGTCATCCCAAACCAAATTTGAAATGCTTTTAGGAATTGGCTTTTTGCTTTATAGCCCAACAAGGTACTTATTTGTTGAGAGGTAAACTGTTCAGTTTCTAGATATTCAATGACTCTTTTTTTTCGTATTTCTAAGAGAATGTCATTAAAAGTCGTACTTTCATTGTTTAATCGTCTTTGCAGTGTTTTGATACTAATATTCATTGATGTGGCTATATCTTTAATATTAGGTAATAGAAAACCTAATGTCGTACAAAGCACCAAACTTACTTTTTCTTTATAAGAAATTTCTGGAAACTGTTGCTCGATTGAGTTTATGAAAGGATTGATAATTATTGGTGAATCTAACGAGATATGTTTAGTCGAATCATAAATTAATTGGTTTTTTTCTTTTGAAAATAGTGGGTATGCTTTAAACATTTTTAAGTAAATATCTAAATGGACAACATCTGGCTTATGTTGAAATTCGATTTGATCCGGCCAAAAGTTTTGCAAATGGGCTATAAGTCGTGTAACTGCAAGCATAGATCCTTCAATTTGATGGTAACTAAAGAGTTCAGGTAAGTTGGGCTTAAATTTGATATTGATACTGTTGCCGGATTCTTGTAAATCAATAGAGACAACCTCTGTTAAGGTACTGAAATAATGAACAATTAATCGCACAATAAAAATAAAAGGTAAATCTATTTTTTTACTTAAGGCTGGCCCTAAGCTTAAGCTGATAATCTTATAAAAAGGTGAAAGTTTAATATCACCACTGTCGATCACTTTAAGACCTAGATTCGGTTCATTGGCAAGAGTTGCCATGTTTCTTATTTCTTGACTGATTATTTCGAGTGGAACTCGGTCCCCTGAGAAAGTTTCTAATGCAACCCAATCTTTAGAAATTGATTCAAAAAGCTCTTTTTTATCATTTTTGATTGCCCAAAGATAAAAACCTTTTCTATTGTTGGAAACAACATACTTATGAACACTAAATCCCTTTTTCATATTTTTAATAAGTTATTCTGAAAATCATAGATTACCCATTAAAACTATTAAAGAAAAGGGATGGACATGCCTGTTTTAATTTTGCCCATTTTTATAGTACATATCATTCTAATCATTATCTTTTTATTTAAAAATATATCTAGCTTGGTAAAAGTTATAGAGAGGACTTTATATTGATGTTGTAAAAGTAGAATTTAAATTGTTAAGCCAATATTTAAGGTTTTTCTTAATTGTGTAATTAAATGAAAAACAATAATTAATTAAATAATTTCTAGCCAATTTCACATTGACACCTTAATTTTTGAAGATTACCATTTGCGGGCTGGCCTACATCGCCAGTCGGTTTTGACGGACCGTTATTTCAACCACATCAGGATTATTTCTTCTGAGGAATAGTTTTGTGTGCACACCTCGTTCCCTCCCGTAGCGGTAGGACGGGAGTGGGACACTTTCGAGTGTGCTGGAGTTGAAACCAGTCCGTCAACCCGCTTCCGTTCTGCCACCATAAATTATAATGCTTTGGCAGAACTCCAAATAAAAAGGAGTTGGCTTTGTACATTCATTATTTCTTGGCAGCCATTGCCAAATTCTATAACGACACAACTTGATTCGTCTTTAAAACAGTTTGATGAGCTATAGGCTTATCGGACTTTAAATCATTTCGTTTAAAAACTTAGCAACAATAAAACTTGAGATGTGCCAAGCACAGTCTTTATGGCTTTGCTATGCCTTTTATTTGCTCAAAAAAGCGAAAGCATTTTTATCTCATTTATATACAACAAGAATTTATTTTAAAAAGGTAAAATTATGCCACATTCAGATCTCCCATTTCGTGCTTTAAGCGTGCTTCACACTTCAAGATTTCTCTTTAATAAATACGGCTTTCATAACGTCGGAGTAGACCGAATTATCGAGTCGGCAAAAGTGCCAAAAGCTACTTTTTATAACTACTTTCATTCAAAAGAACGTCTCATTGAAATGAGCCTGACTTTTCAAAAAGATGGCCTTAAAGAAAAGGTAATTTCAATCATTTATATTCAAAAAGAATTATCGCTTATTGAAAAACTTCGAAAAATTTACTTCTTACATGCCGATTTAGAAGGGCTTTATCATTTGCTATTTAAGGCTATTTTTGAAATTGCGAAAACACACCCAAAGGCGTATCAGGTCGTGATTGAATACCGAAACTGGTTGATCAATGAAATCTATAAGTTGCTTTTAACCACCAATGCAAATGCTTCAAAACAAGATGCACACATGTTTTTATTTGTGATTGATGGTGCGATGGTTCAGCTTTTAGACCCTAAGAAACCAGATGAAAGGGAGAGATTGCTTGAGTATTTTTTGGTGAGGTTGGGATAAAAAATGAAAAAGGTCATAATAAATGACCTTTTTATAATCTTTAAAAATAAGTTTCTTGTACTTTTTATAGGTAAGAATGATCATGGGGCCACTGCTCATACTATTGATACCATGATCTTAAAGATCATTTGTGATAATACAGATAATCTTGAGTTTTACCCCCATATCCATAAGCTCCGCCTCTACAATCAATTACATGGATATTTGAGTGTTCATGCAATTGATTTACATAACGGTTTAATAAAATAAATCCTTCTTTAATATAAGAGGCCTTTTGATCTTTAGTACAAGTTTCATCTGTGACAGTTACATCAATTTTGAATGAATTTTTTCCTAAACTCTCCAATGAATTAGAGCCAATAAACCATAAATCTCTTTGAATAAATTCGACAATAATCATTGTTTTACTTTTCTCTTTTATTAAAATTCTACAAGTCATTTCCGTAAGATTTTCTATGATAGAGACGACATCATAATCAGCTCGTTCTCCAGACAACAATAATTTGATAGCTGGCATTTTTTGATCTCCACAATATTTTTTCTAATAATAAGTTAATGCTGTATATGGTAAAATCAAATTTTAATGAATAATAAGTACGGTTTTTCCGAACATGAAATATTTTGATACGACGTTGCTCTCCACATTTGTTGTTGTCGCTAATTCAGGAACTATTTCTTCAGCATCGCCAAAACTAAATCTGACAAATTCAACAATAAGTGAACAATTATCAAAGTTAGAAGATTTTGTAGGAAAAAAATTAATGATTAGAGATAGGAGAGGAACATCTCTAACAGCAGAAGGTCAGTTACTTTTAATAGAAGCTGAGAATATTCTAATGTCATGTTCTCTTGCTTTGAATAAAATTAGAGGAATAAATATAGCTGGTGAATTCAGAATAGCAATAACCGACTATTTTAGGCCTAATGACTTAACTAAAATTTTAAAAAGAATCCAAAAAAAATTTCCTTTCTTAAAACTTCATATTTCAGTTGTAAAAAGTGAGGATATAAAAAATAATCTTTTTTCAAATAATTATGATTTAGCAATTTATATGGAATTTGAAGATGTAATAGAAGGAGATAATCAACCCATTAAATTATTGGAAGAGCCTCTATTTTGGGTCAAATCCCATGAGTTAGAAATAGATAATAGTCCTTTGCCTGTTATAACTATGTCATCTAGTTGCTTATTGAAAGATTTTACAGAACAGAGCCTTATTCAAAATAAAATTCCATTCTATATTGCCCATACAGCTACTGGTGTAAAAGGTATCACGGCAGCAGTTGAAGCTGGACTAGGAATATCTTGTCTAAATAAATCTGCTTTAAATGACAATATTGGGGTTATTAATTCAAGCTATAACTTACCAGAGCTACCAAATATTAGATTTATGCTTTATTTATATTCCAAACAAAACCCAACCACAGATATGATTAGTCAAATTTTAATAGAGGAGTTCACTTGAATGTCTTCTAAAATCAATTTTCTATTATCAGCAACCTAATTCTTGAGATATTTCTAGATAAAGTATTTATTACTTCGTATTAGTTAAGATCAAGTCTTATAAGCGACTTTAAAATTACTAACTAGAAGCTTCCTTTTTTATCTTTTATTGAGAACTTGACCCTGTATAAGGTAAACACTAGGATTGCGTTATAGTGAACGAAGTTTACATGAAGATCACATAAGATATTAAAAGCTCATCAAAAGATGGGATTTTTTGCAATGTAAATACAAGCTAGATATTAGTGAGAGATAATTTTAAGAAGCACAAAAACTTTGCCTGAAGAAGAATATTTAAAAACAAAAAGATTTTTTTTCATAAATTTTATTTGATATATTAGATTGCTTAAGAAAAAAAGCAACAAAGAAATTATCACTTTAAAATATACTAAATAGGAATTAATTATGACTGACAATATTATATCTCGCTCAACATCAATTGATGAAATCATTAATAAATTTAACGGTGAATGTTTAATTATTAATTGTCAATACTCTGGATTTTTGAAATTAGGAACTGGTTTAGATTCAGCTGGGGATGTAATAGCAGTTGTTTATGAACCCAATGAGCTTGAAGAGTGCATAGATGACAAAACTTGTATCTGGAAAATAACTGAAGATGATGATGGGTATTACTTCAAAAATGAACGTGATCCTGGTAACGAATTCTATTTATTTCGAGGGGCTGATAGAGATCAGGGCGATTATACGATTTATGGTGAATCGAAATGGCATGATGATAGAAAGAAACGAAGCCAATTTGGTTTGCATCATAAACCAATTGAGCATGGAGCTCCACCTGTTCCATTAAGTTACTATATTATAGTAAGTGATGATTCTTATTATGGGAGTGCTTACTATTTAAAATCAGGCGTGGCTAAAGACAAATGGGGGTGTCACCAAGTGTATGCCACACCAAATATGACTAATGATCAAAGAGACTTGTGGTTCCTTATACCTGCTTAGTATGAGAGCTGATGAGTACTACTGATGCAAGCACAGCTTAATTCAATGAATACTTAAACGATATTTATACCTTTAGCTTGAAACTGGGGTGTTATTTATAAATGCCTAATGATTTTAAGTATATGTTGGATTAATCATTGACCAGATATATATTGTTTTTTCTTTAATCATAACAAGAGGAAGAGCAATGTTTATTCAGCATGATGAATACATCATAAATACAGATCAAATTAATTATCTAAAGATTGGGACGAATGAGACCTCACTAACAATCTTTTTTGAAGGAAAGTCAAAAGAAGGTGGAGCTGGATTTAATCTTAAGCTTAATTTTGAGGATGAACAGGAATTAAGTGATTTTGTCGAAAAGCTTTTAAAATAAATTAAACCACCCAAGTGGCAGGTTTTATTTTTAACTCGCCTAGGAAATTACGGTACAGGAAGCCAGCTTTGATTTGGTCTTAGTGGGCTTTTCTTTTTTGAAAATTCTTGTTCACAGTTGAGAAATTTTAAGATTTTTAAATTTATCATAGTGTTAATATAAGCAAGTTTAATATTAATTAACTGTAATATGGGTTATATGAATAAATTGCATAAGAATGAATCTCCAGAAATGATTCTAGCTTTTGAGAAAGCTATAAGTACATTTAAATATTTTTGGCGTGAACTTTATTGGGAATATCGACGAATTGTTCCTGCTCTAGAACTGGCTTATGTGAAATGTGCATTTACCCAAGAAAACCTTGAGGATAAAAATCAACCTTTGATTGAGTATATGTGGATTGATCAAGTTGATTTTGATGGGAGTACAATTTCAGGAACTTTGTTAAACGAACCTTATATTATTGATAATGTGCAAGCTGGTGAGACCGTAAGGCTTCAATTTGAGTCCATAGTTGATTGGATGTTTTTGTCTAATGACACTGTTCATGGTGGGTTTACGATTCAAGAATATCGTAAAACTTTAGATGCAGTAAATCGTAAAGAATATGATGAGGCGTGGGGGATTGATTTTGGCAATCCTGATGAAATTTTTCTAGTTTATGACCAGAAAAATTATCCCGAAAATCTAGATGAACATCCCATGTGTAAGAGTATTTTGGATGAGTTCATAAATATTACAAATACAGATCCTACAATCATTACTGAAAAAGATGAAAGTGGTAATCAATTATTACATCGTGAAGTTATAGCCGGTAATTATTTATTTGTTCAAGAACTTTTAAGGTTGAATACTAATAAGTTAGAAGTGAATAATCAATCAGTGACTCCTTTAGATTTGGCTCATAAAATGGGGTGGACCAATATTGTAAATTTACTTAATTAGCTTTGACCCAAACCCTCTAATGGAGGGTTTTTTAATGGGTGAAATTTATGAAAAATAAAATCAGCTTTCAAGTCCTAATAAGAATTAAGTAAAGACTTAAATAAGTAGTTTTTAATCTAAATATACTTAAAAGCTTATCAGAGTACTAACTGAGATATTAAAGATTTGTATTATAGAAAGAAGCCAATTTGTCTACTGCTTGATCAACATGATCGGGTTGATCATACATGGTCATATGTGTTGCATGATCAACAAGAAATAGTTCTTTTTTAGTTTTGGCTAAATCATAGAAATGTTTACTGTGCCACAATGATTCAGCATCACTCCCCGCTATTAATAGTAGTGGCTGCTTAAGTAATTCTTGAATATTCTCTGTAGCATCAAATGCAATAATTTTATCTACACTTGAAAATAACAATTTATTCTGGGAATTTTTATGTTGTCCCCGAGAAGTTCTATAATATTCAGTCGCTTCTCGTAAATCATGTGGTGTATTCGCATCAGGTTTTTCAGGCACATAGTTGATATATACAGGTTCTGCACCATTTGCTTCTCGGGTTCTTTGCTGAGCAACTTGATCCAATAATTTTAATTGATCTGATAAAGTTCCGTCACCATGCCAGCCTTTACGGAATCCCAAACCAATATCAAAACCACTCACAGTACCCACTGCTTTAATACGATGTTCTGTCATTGCTGCATTAATGCTATATCCACCACCAGCACAAATGCCAAGTGCAGCAATACGATTTTTATCAACGAATTTCAATGTAGTGAGATAATCAATACCACTTCGAATATCTTCTACACGTTCAGTTGGATTCTCTAAAAATCTAGGTTCACCGCCACTTTCACCTTGGTGAGAGGCATCAAATGCTAAGGTGATAAATCCTTTTTTAGCCAGCTTTTGCGCATATAAGCCTGCGGTTTGTTCTTTTACACCACCACCAGGATGAGTCACAATAATTGTAGGATATTGTTTTTTCTCATTGAAGTTATCTGGTAAATACAAATTACCAGCCATTATGATTTGACCATTTTTGAAAGTTACATGTCGCATATTTTTTTGACTGATCTCTGTGCTGATCTTCGTTTTTATTTCTGCTGCAAGAGTGGATTGAGCAGTAAAAACCATGGTTACAAATGTTAGTGTTGAAATTAAAAATCCTTTTTTAACAAGACTGTGTGATTTGA
Organism: Acinetobacter sp. 1124_18A; assembly: GCF_052824995.1. Lineage (NCBI taxonomy): Bacteria > Pseudomonadati > Pseudomonadota > Gammaproteobacteria > Moraxellales > Moraxellaceae > Acinetobacter > Acinetobacter sp. 1124_18A. The sequence continues at coordinate 73,363 of NZ_VTDF01000002.1, forward strand.
ATTTATCAGTTACTAGTCTTGTATTAAGGATATTAGAAATGTCATTTTTCATGCTATGAGCCTTATTCAAAATTAGTCAAAAATTTGGGATAGTTGTTGTTTTAGAGACTCGATATCATTGTTAATCTGTGGATTTTTCATGACATCGAAAAATGAAAATGTTGGTAATATTTCAACACCACAAAATTTGTAGTTTGCTGTGTTGTGAATAAATGCATCATCAACAGATCTACCTTCAAATAATTTTTGATTAGAATCATTAAATGCTTCTCGAGGAGCATTCCATGTTAGGGATAACATGTACTTTTTACCGAAAAGCTTTCCGCCTGTACCGTATTGCTTGATTGGATCCTGTCGAGTACGTCCATCACCAGTTAAAAAAACTTCCCTGTTTCATACCTTCAGTAAAAACTTCATCAATATATTTTTTATAGATCCATGGAGAGCCAAACCAATACACGGGAGACTGAGTGATGATTAAGTCAGCCCATAAGTGTTTATTCACTTCTTCATTGATATCATAGCCTTTTTCAACCTCGGTAAGCTGGATTTCACAATCTAGACCGAGCATTGTTTCTTTAATAATTTCAACTATTGAGCTATTTAATGTGCCAGTAGAAATACCTTCATAGAATTGATGTGTATTAATAATTAATACTTTTTTCATCATATATACCCTAAGTTTTATTTGCCTATTGAGGATATTAGTTTGCACTGGAGACGAAGAATTAGATTGCCAAATTTGCTTTAATTCTTGCCTAATATGATGAGAAGTGGCAAAAGCATAACTAATAAAATTTTAATCTGTTAATCTTAAACAGTATATTGATATCCTGATTTTGTGAGGAGCGGGCTAAAATGAATCGGTCTAGTGTAGATAATTTCCTCCTTTCTTTAGTTGAAGATATTGCTCAAAACGATGGGGACTATCCTACAGAAATTCCTGTATTATCTATTTATCGTCGCAGTACAGTTACTGATCCGATGCCATGTGTATTTGGCTTGGGTTTAGGTGTCACACTACAAGGCAGAAAGCGCGTAACACTTGGAGAAGATGTTTTTGATTATGGTTCTGGACAAGCACTTATTAATACGATTGATTTACCAGTTGTCTCTTATGTAACCCAGGCCACAATAACAGAACCTTATTTAGGATTACGCTTAGATCTGGATGCAAATTTAATTGTACAAATTGCTACGGAAATGAATGCTTCCAGAATTTACAAAGGTGGACCTTCAAGAGCGATGTCTGTTATAGCATTAGATGATGGGTTACTTGATGCCTTAATGCGTTTAATTAAACTTTTAAATGAACCTAACAAAATTCCATTTATTGCACCCTTAATTCAGCGAGAAATTATCATTCGGTTACTGGACGGTGAGCATGGTCCAATGCTCCAGCATCTTGCTGCTGTAGGCTCTCCAAGTCAGCAAATTTCTCAAGTAATTGCTTGGATGAAGTTAAACTACACAAATACTATTTTAATAGATGAATTAGCAGCCAAAGCGCATATGAGTTCATCTACTTTTAGACAGCATTTCCGTACTCTTACTGGATTAAGCCCCTTGCAATATTTAAAAAATTTGCGTTTGCAAGATGCACGGCATTGGATGCTTTATGAGGATATGGATGCTGGTAGTGCTGCTATACGCGTTGGCTATGAGAGTGTTAGTCAGTTTAATAGGGAATATGCCCGAATGTTTGGGGAACCTCCGCTCAGAGATATAAAACGCATGCGCAATCTAAGTAATTGAAATAATGTATTTATCTAGCTATTTAAACTAAATAGAAATGAATATTTTTGAATGAACATACTGTAGTAATTTAACTTATCCTTTATCGATAGTTTTTTAACTTAAAGGCAGCTAGTTTCCTGATACAGCTATCGCTGTTTTTAGCACATTATCGATCATGATATTGAGTTCATCATTACTCAAATGACTAAATTGTCCGTCAATAATTAAATAGCTTAGACCATGAACCATTCCCCAAGCTAACCTTGCCATGGTTTGACTCTGGGCAGCATCGACGGGGGCATCAAATGCTGTTGCCGCTGCGTATACCATTCCTGTATAGAATAAATTTGTCATAGATTTTAATTTTTCATCATCTTGAGCGACAGTAAACTGGCTATACATCAGTCTAAATAATGATGGATTTTTAATAGCAAAATATATGTATTCTTTTCCTGAATTTAAAAAACCGTCTTTGGGGTGGGTTGCATTATGAATAGCATGCGCCTGAGCTTCTATTAATTCTTCAAATCCATATATAGCTAAAGCTGTCAGTAGTTCTTCCTTATTTGCAAAATGTCTGTAAACCGCATTTGGCGATACACCAATCATGCGGGTCAGTTCTCGCATACTAAAATCAATACCCTGACTAGATTCTAATAATTGTAAGCCATTAATAAGTAAAGCTTCTCTTAAATTACCATGATGATAGCTAGAAGCTGGATTTGTGTTCGATGTTGACACTATACACATCCTCGTGTAGTTTTAATTATGTATACAGTGTATACATTTGTTGATACATACTGGAATTATACAAAAAATTAATCAACAGGTAGGATGTAATCGAATGAACAGGACAAGTATCCGTAATGAAATTGTTAACAATAAGCTGGTTTCTTCCGTAGTAGGGAAGTTTCTGAGTTTCCATCAAAGCCGAGTTCCCTATAGCCCAGATAATCCTTTTCTTGTAGGTCCCTTTGCGCCAGTTACTGAAGAGGTTTTTTCAAGTGATTTGGTTGTACATGGAGAAATACCATCTTCATTAAATGGCATTTTTTTAAGAATGGGTCCAAATCCATTAGAAGTTGAAAACCCTGCAAACTATAATTGGTTTATGGGCGATGGGATGGTACATGGTCTAAGGTTAAAAGATGGTCAAGCATTATGGTATAAAAACCGATATGTAGGGACGCATCACATACATAAAAAATTAGGGCGAGAGAAAATAAAAGGTGAGCCTCGAGGTCCAGTTGATGTTGCAAATACGAATATTATTGGTCATGCAGGAAAAATCTGGACAATAACAGAATCAGGGCCGTTTCCAGTCGCTTTAGATCATGAATTAAATAGCCTTAAATATGGTTTATTCAACAGTAAAGATAATTATCCTTTTACAGCTCATCCTCATGTAGACCCAGATACGGGAGAGTTACATGCGATTTGCTATGATGTTTTACTGCCAATGCAAGTCTATTATCAGGTGATTGATCAATCGGGCCAAGTTAAGAAGCGGGTCAGTATCCCTGTTAAGCATGGGCCAATGATGCATGATTGCGGTATGACAAAAACTAAAATGCTAGTTCTGGATTTCCCTGTAACTTTTTCAATCGAGAGAATGTTACAAGGGATGCAATTACCCTATTCATGGAATGAAAAACACCCTGCGCGAATAGGTGTCTTACCAAAAAATGGTGATGCACAGGATATAAAATGGTTTGATGTAGATCCATGTATTATTTTTCATTCATTTAATGCATATGATCTTGAAAATGGCGATATCATTTTTGATGCTTGTGTTCACACCAAGACCTTTACTGACTCTATTCAGGGACCAGTAGATAAGCAGCTTATCCAGTTTGAAAGATGGACTTTGCAATTTGGTACTCAAACTCTAAAACGGAAAGTAATTTCAAAAATTCCTCAAGAATTTCCTCGTCTAGATGAACGTTTTGTTGGGAAACCTTATCGCTTTGCTTATTCAATTTCTGTTGGAGATGAGGGTGAGCCAGTAGATAATATTAATTTAAAAGCAAATTATTTATTGGTCCATGATTTACTCAAAGGTGAATCCTATAAGCATTCATATGGTGATGATTACTTCACTGGGGAAGTGATTTTTTTACCAAAACAATCTGAGAGTGAAGAGGGTGATGGTTGGTTAATTTCGTATATCCATACTTTAGACGGGATAAAGCCAAGTAAAGTAGTAATACTCGATTCTAAAAAAATTGGGCAAGAACCCCAAGCTACTATTGATTTACCTGTACGAGTGCCTTTAGGTTTTCATGCAAATTGGGTAAATATTTAAAAAGATAGTTTATGTGCATTCTGCTAAAAGCATGATGAGTGCTCCAATGGTACCGTCAGTTTTGGAAAAGCTTTAAAAATGTATTGAATTTAAAGCACATTAAATTTAGTCGCCAAGATGAACTAAAAAACTTAGCTACAAAGCTCCTAAACACGGGGCTTTTTCTTTTGTTGGGATGAAAAATTAAACTGACTTAAATGTGGTCGTGATATGGTATAAGAGCACCTCCAATAATAAGGATTATATATGTCAGACAATTCAACAAAATGGCTTTGTGTGGGTGGTGTTCTAAGTGGTGAGTGGAGAGAGCAGCAATTAGAAGCTTTTGATGTTGATCCCAATGATTTAAATACTCATAGTTATGAAGCAATGAAACTCATTAATCCTGTTACCAAGGCAGAACAGGATTTCTATGTATATACTGAGCTACAAGAACACGCATATGACAGGGCAATAAATTTTGCCTTATCCAAAAATCAATAAGATCAAGAGAGCACTTAGGTGCTCTTTTTTATCTGAAGATATGACCTGTTAAATAATTTCTTAATTCCCAATGACTCGCTTCTCAAGCATCTCCATAAAAGTTTTTAAAAGAATTCAGATTTTCGATACAAATAAACTGGATGGAAGTAGGTGATTACTAAATTTTTATAAATTTCAATCTATTTGAACATAAAGAAAAATTGAATATTATGTTTTTTTATGTAAAATAATGTGATTATACGTACTTTTCTGTATATGAGATGTTAATTAAAAGCTTTATAACTACTTCTATTATTTTTTTTACGGGGTTTAACCAATATGTCTATGCCATCGAAGACGTTTCTTTACCGAGTCAGGTATTGCAAGATCAACGACTCAAAGAGCTAAATCAGCAATTACAAGACCAAATTGCTCAGCAAACTCCTTATCAAAGTACCAAGCCATTACAGGACTTTAAACATTTAGTTGTTAAAGAGAGTCCATGCGTAGCAGTTAAAAAAATTAGTCTTGTACCCTTAAGTGGTCAGTCTGAGTCTGACGTGCAGCAATTTAACTTTGTGGTTAAAGCTATAAAAAAGCATCCGCAGAGTATTCTGGGCAAGTGTATTGGCACCCAAAGCTTACATAACATTGTGAATTTCGCTCAAAACGAACTTCTAAAAAAAGGTTTTATTACCAGTCAGATTGTCGTAAGTCCACAAGACTTAAATCAGGGTAATTTAAACCTGAGTGTGCAAATCGGTCGCCTGAATAAAATCATAATTCAAGAAGGGAAAATTTCGTCATTACAGCTTAAGACTGGGTTGCCATTTAAAACGGGCGACATTGTGAATCTAAAAAGACTCGATCAGGGTCTGGAAAACATAAAACGTGTCTATGCGGTAGACATGCAAATTGTCGCAGCAAGTGCCCAAGATAAAGAATTAACAGGCTATAGCGATTTAATACTCAAACTTCAACCACTACAAAAAGTTAATTTCAATTTAAGTGTAGATGACTCGGGTAATCAGGAAACTGGTACCTATATGGGCAATATAGGAGTAGGTGTTAATAACCCGTTTCATTTAAATGATATTTTATCGTTAAACGTGGGCCATTCATTAGATGACTTTCATGAAGGTTTAAATCGAAGTTACTTCATTAGTTATCAGCTACCTGTTGGCTACTATGATTTAGGTGTTAGCTATAATGATTATTATTATAGACAGGGAACGGTGGCACCTAAATCTAAATACCCCGTTATTTATGATGGTAACAGTCAACAAGCCAATTTAAACCTATCTCGTGTCATTAGTCGTAGTGGACAACATAAAACCAGTATTTACGGGAAGATTTATCATAAAGAAAGCCAAAGCTTTATGAATGATATTGAAATTGACGTATTACACCGTAAAACTTCGGGCTGGAATTTAGGGTTCCAACACCGTCAATATTTAGGAAATGCGGTATTAGACGGCAGCATCGATTACCGTCGAGGTATGGGGATAGAAGCCCGAACTGCACCAGAAGAAAATATTACCAATGTTGAGGGAAAACATCTTCCTGTTGAAGGTTACTCCCGTGCTCCGCTTTGGAGCGCCGATTTGCGTTTTAGTACGCCATTCCTCTTGCTTGAAAAACCAGCTCAGTATCGCCTTAACTGGCGTGGACAATATGCACCGAAAATTTTAGTACCGAATGACCGCTTCTATATTGGTGGTCGCTATAGCGTGCGGGGTTTTGATGGTGAGCTCATGCTTTCCGGAGATAACGGGCAGTATGTACAGCAAGAAATCAGTTTAAATGCACCAATTCCAAATACCCAGTTTTATATGGCGGTCGATCAGGGCTGGGTCAATGGGCGTAATAGCATACCGGGTCAGCGTTATTTACTCGGGAGTGTTTTGGGTCTACGCACCTATCAAAATAGTTTTTATCTGGATGCCTTTACAGGTCGAGGGCTAATTGCACCTGACAGCATAAAAAAAGACTGGGTTACCGGTTTTAGTATCAACCTTTCTTATTAATTTACTTTAGAAAAGACTTTATTCATGAACAAGAATAGTTATCGCATTATTTATAGCAAAGCACGTCAAATTTTTGTGGCTGTGGCTGAAAATGTACGAAGCCAAACCAAGACTTCTGGTCAAAGTGAAGCAAGTGCCCAGAGCAACATTAATAACACTGAATCTCAGGCATTTCATCAGCTCTGGCAAGTGAAAGCACTGGTTGCCAGTATGAGTTTATGGATGCCTTTAGCACCAGTATATGCTGATATTATAGCGGATAGTGCAGCAAATGCTGCGAACAGGGCAGTGATTGCTGCGGGTAAGAACACAGCAGGTACAGTCGTTCCTGTAGTCAATATTCAAACGCCTAAAAACGGTGTATCTCATAATATTTATAAACAGTTTGACGTATTGGCTGAAGGTGCTGTATTGAACAACAGCCGTCAAGGCGCTGCTACTCAAACAGCAGGCAATGTGTCTGCCAACCCATTTTTAGCCACAGGTGAAGCACGGATTATTTTAAATGAAGTAAATTCGGCAACTGCTTCACGCTTTGAGGGAAATCTGGAAGTTGCTGGTCAAATGGCTGATGTCATTATTGCTAACCCGTCTGGTATCAACATTAAAGGTGGTGGCTTTATTAATGCCAATAAGGCAATTTTTACCACAGGTAAACCTCAGTTAAATGCTGATGGCAGTATCAAGCAGTTTACGGTTGATCAAGGAAAAATTACGGTTACAGCGAACCCCAATTCTAAATTGGGATTGGGCGGAAATAATAACGATGCAAATTATGTAGACATCTATGCACGTGCATTAGAAATCAGTGCAGAGCTTCGTGCCAAAAATGATATTCAGGTAATTACTGGTGCAAATGATATTAGTGCAGATTTAGAGTCAACAACAGCTAAGACAGGTATAGGAACTGCACCGACATTGGCTGTAGATGTTAAAGCTTTGGGTGGGATGTACGCCAATAATATCTATTTGATGGGAACTGAAAAAGGTTTGGGCGTGACTAACGCAGGGACGATTCAGGCAGTAAACAATCTGGTGGTTACCAGTGCTGGAAAAATTGAACACAGTGGCACAATCAGTTCGACCAGTAAAACCCAAGGTTTAGTGAACATACAAACAACGGGTACTGATGCAGCTGCCGATATCAACTCATCAGGCAGTATTAACAGTAATAGCATGCTAAATATCGATTCAGGTAATAACCTGAATGTAAATGCTAAAGAAATTATTATTAATAATGGTAGCTTGGCTTCTTCACCTTTAATCGTTAATGCCAAAGGTAATATCAATCTGGCTGCTGATACCCGCATTATGGATGACTCACAAGGTGGAGATGTCTATATTGATGCAGCGAATATCAATCTTGCCGCTGGATCAGAACTCAAAAGTAACCGTGGTACAGCAACCATACAGGTACAAAAAGACTTGGTTGCAGCAAAAGGCGCAAAACTGATTGCTGCCCAAGATTTAAATGTTTTAAGTAACGGTAAATTATCACTTACAGAGAACCATATACAGGCATCATTAGGTTCAATCAATCTACAAGCAAATTCGGCTAATATCCAAAACTTGATTGATCTCCAAGGGGGAACAATTTATGCAGGTAAAGATCTCAACCTCTATAGTTCAGGAGATCTGAATCTAAAGAATCTTGGATTTTCACTTGAAAACGCTGCAACCAGAGTTAAAAACATTAAAGCCTACAGTGGACGTGATCTGGTCTGGAATAATGCTGACAAGGCGCTTCCACTTATTACTGGTATGGTTCAGCTGGATGCAGCCAATAATTTAACCGTTACAGCAAAAGAAATTTCCAATAAAGACAGCATTCAACTCCATGCCAATCAAATAACACTCAATAGTGCACTGACGTCACAAAAAAATATTGATGTGAGTTCTGAAATTGCTGATCTTGTTTTAAGTCAGGCACTCAAGGCTCAAGGTGATATTAATTTAACCGCACTTGCTGGTGGAGTTACTACAAATAGCTTAAAGGCCACATCTTCGGCTGGAAAGATTTCTATACTCGCGAATAAAAATATAAATTTAAACTCGACCCAGACAAGCAAAGCGATGCCTGCGGCTGATAAAGATGAACTAACGACTGATCAGACTGTTATTAGTGGTTTAAAAGGGGTAACGCTTGGTTCGATTGGTGATGGCACTGTTAACTTACAATCAATACAAGTTAATGCAAGTCAGGGCGATATATTAGTTTCAAGTAATAATGGAATAAATTTAAAAGCTAATAATGATGTAGTTGTTACTGGAAATAAGGGCCAATTTAAAACGGTAAATAATGTTCTAAAGGGACAAACTGTTTCGATAGAAAATAATAAATCCGATATTAAAATCCAAAATACAGATCTAGGCTCTACGGTTGGTAAACTTGCGATCAATAGTAGAGCAGGTATGAGTACAATTATCGATAGCGTATTAACGTCAAAAGGTAATACGGAACTCTATGCAAAAGATTTACTGACGTTACAAGGGGTAAATGCTACATCAGACCAGCATCTATCGGTAAGCTCTGGTCGTACAGTTTATAGCAATGCTGAGTATACGCCAGCGACCAAATGGATTGCGGATAAAGTAACAAACTTGACATCTAAGGGTGTGACCTCTGTAACGGCTACAGGAAACCAAGTATTACAAAATACAAATTTAACCGGCGGAGCTGTTTTATTAGAAGCGGGCGGTTTTATTTTAGGTCAGACTGGATTGAACTTAAATGCAGTCGGAAGTGATTTACTTAAGAATGACACAAAGTTAAATAGCCTGAATGGTGACTTAACAATTCAAACCAATTCTAATTTAACCATTGACCCAAAAGTTTATAGCCTAAAGGCGGTAGGTGATATTGAACTTGTTTCTAAAACTGGTACTTTGACTTTAAAAGGTTATGGTGGAACTGCGGGGAATGGATCGGAACAAGTTGTTAAGTTGGATACAGCAAATGGTGGTATCAATTTAGAAGGCGCTAAAGTTGATATTCAAGGTTCACAATTAACAGCACAAAAAGATATTAAGATCGTTTCAAGTAAAGATGATGTGCTAGTTGATGGGCTAAAAAATACATTAAAAAATAGTTCTGCTGATTCAAAAAATATACTTAATATCGAAAATAATATTAATGAAATTGATAAAAATATAAATATTTTATCTAATAGTAAAGAATTTCAGGAGAGAAATACACTTATTGATAACGTAAAAAAAATAAAAAATAGTCTTGAAGCAGCTATGCCATATGTGTTTGATGCATCAAATGGAGAATATAGTTCTGGTATTTTATATAATGTAAATGTTAGTGATATTTTTTTCTATGAAAATGCTTATATAAAAACAAATTCAACAGAAGGTGGTAGTGATAGTATCTACTTAGTTATACCATTAGAAAACAATGAAGCTATATATGCTGGATTGCCATGGGGGGATTATAAAATAACCCCTTTCCTTAATTCTTATAAAGCAGAGATTAAAAAATATAAAAATTTGAATGGAAGCGAGAAGATTAAAGATTTAGAAAAATTAATTTCTAAACTTGAGAGTGAAAAACAATCGGAAATAAAATCAAAAGAATTATTAACTAAAGGAGTAAATGGCTCAGAACATACTGAAGCTAAATTAAATTCAAAATCAGGAAATATTAATATTAATTCTGCTAAAGGTTTATCCGTTAGTGGAGGAAATATTTCTTCTCAATTGGGCCAAGTTAATTTGGAGGCAAGTGGTGTTTTAGCCGAACAGTATAAATCTACAACCACTACAAATACTAATCCACAGCCAAGAATATTAAATGCAAGTATTATTATTGATGGCCATACTGACTTTTATGATAAAGGCAGTGAAAATGATGATAACTATAGTTTCCGAACATTAGTCAGCCCTACTATTATTAATGGTGATAAAGGGGTTAACATCAGAACTATAGGTAAAACTAAAGATGATAATTTGGTTTTACAAGCTACAGGTATTACTTCAAAAAATGGTGATGTGAAAATAGAATCAAATAAAAGTATTTTATTTGATGCAGCCATTGAGCAAAGTTATGACCGCTCAACAACTACTGAAAAGAAAAAATCATGGGGTGGTTTAAAGAAAAAATATATTACGACAGTTTCTGAAAATAATGAAACAAATGCGGCATCAGTTGATATTTATGGAAAAAATATTTCTATTGAAACGAAGAAACTAGATCCATCTATAGATGCTAAAACCCCAGATAATAATATTGATATTTATTCTGGGCGATTTACTGCTGAGGGCGGAAAAATTTCGATTAACTCTGGTGGTAATCTTAATTTCTATACAGTAGAGGAGAATTCTAGTAGTGATATAGATATTACGAAAAAATCATCGTTTGCTGGTATTAAATATAACACGTCTAAAACAAATGCAACACGTACTCAAGTTAGTGAATTACCTGCAACCTTAACAGCAGATTATATCGGAACGCAATCTGTTGGGGGAACGCGATTAGTTGGAACTGAATTTGATTATTTAAAAGATGTAACAATAAAAACAGGTGGAACATTGGAGTTAATTGCTGCTAAAACCTCTGTTACAGAGTTACTAAAAAAAGAAAAAAATTCTGTAGTCTGGCAGTCCATGCAGGATAAAGGCTCTATTACTGAAACAGCTCTATTACCAAGTTTTAATGGACCAGTTTTACCTACTTTTAAAGCTGTGGGTGGTTTAAGTGTACAAGTTCCAATTAGTGAAAAAGATGTTAATAAAGTTGAATTAAGAGATGAAATTTTAAAACTGGCAAATCAGCCTGGGAACGCTTACTTAAAAGAGTTAGTTAATCGTAAAGATGTAGATTGGCAGCAAGTACTTCTTGCTCAAAAAGATTGGGATTATAAGTCACAAGGTTTAACAGGTGCTGGTGCTGCAATTATTGTAATTATTGTTGCAGTCTTGACTTATGGAGCAGGAACAGCATTGATTGGAACTACTACTGCAGCTGGTGCAGGAACGACCACAGCAGCAGTGGGTACAACAACCGCTGCTGCAGCTGGAGGAGGAACAATTACAACATTTGGTGGGATGACTTTAGCAACTACTACAGCAGCGGGTGTAACGACTTATACCACCACAGGAATAATGGTTAATGCAGCTTTAACCTCTCTAGCAACTCAAGCTTCTATTGGTTTAGTAAATAATAAAGGAAATGTTACACAGACATTAAAAGACCTTGGTTCTAAAGATACGGTTAAAAATCTAGCAACAGCAGTGGTGACAGCTGGATTAATGAGTCAAGTTAGCACAGCGTTAAATTTAAAACCTGACAGTACAATTTTATCAGATCGTCTAGTAAACAACTTCACAAGTTCAGTCGGTTCTACATTAGTGCAAACTGCTATTAATGGAGGAGACTTAGAGGAAAACCTTAAAGTTGCTTTATTATCTGGTTTAGCTGGTGCATTACAAGGACAGATGGCACAAAATATTAAAGGGCTAGAAGATATTAATTACATTGCTCATAAGTTAGCGCATGCTTTAGCAGGCTGTATTGCAGGAGCAATTCAAGGACAATGCCAAGCTGGTGCTATTGGCGGAGCTGTTGGTGAAATTGTTGCAGGTTTTACCCCTCCTTCAAGTGGTTTGCTGTATACAGAAGAAGAAAAACAAAAAATCTTAATGGTTGGACAACTAACCTCAGGCATTATCGCTGCTTATGCTGGATATGACGTAAATGTTGCATCTAACTCTGCAAATATAGCTCTAACAAATAATGCTTTTAACGAAAAGAAAGTTAAAGAGCTATTAGACCAAGCAAAAGGATATATGGGAGAAAAGGGTGGACAAGCGTTAGATGCAGTTAGTAGAGGAATTGCTAAAGGTGACATAAATGCTTTAAAAAATGCCCAAACTCAAATAGCCGAATATTTATTAAAAAAAGCAGATTCTGGTGGATTGTCACAAGCAGAAATGGTTACATTTGGTACCTTATATGCTTTGAATGAAACTTTATTTCCCACAAATATTTTAGACGTCATCCCTGGAGCAGGGAAAGCAATTGGTAAAGGTAATGATCTTTTAAAAGGAATTAGAGCAGTTGCCCCAGCTTCAGCAGCATCTGCTACTGCAAGATTAGGGTTGAGAGAAGATTTAGCTAAATTAGCAAATATACCTCGCAATATGGAAATTCAACCAGCAAATATATGGGGAAAAACTATTCAGGATATTAAATATTCATTTGAAATGGATGGTGCAGTGCTCACCTTATCACCTCCTAAATCAGGTACTTCTGGGTTAGCCCAAGTCTATAGTGTTAAAAATAGTGCAACGGGTATCAAGGAATTTGAATATCATCCTGGTGGTGGCGAACATTCCAAAAGTGGGGATATGTATTATAAAATAGTTATGAATGATGGAACCCAGTTTAGAATTATTGATCCAAAAAGTGCTTTTAACCCGAGAACTATCACATCAAATCAGATTTATCTAAATCCAAATGGGCAAAAATTGAAATATCAGAATGGTAAATGGGAAATTTGGAAATGAAATTAATTCTTGATCTATATGCACCAATTAATCCAAATAAAGGTGCTGCTGGCTTTAGCTTAGGGATGCGTTATATTGATTTCTTAGAGCAAACTGAACATCTATTTATTAATGATTATCTGAACGAAATGCATTCTGATAGTATCTGGAGGATCTATGAACAAAGAGTATTTAATGAAATCACTCAAATTCAGTATAACTTTAACTATTGTTATTGGCAGGATTCAGTAGTATTAGTCTTTAATGGAGATAATTCTGAGCTAGAGTCCATCCAGTTATATCCAGGCTATAAAGGTGCACTTTTTAAAGAATTTTATATTGGTGATAGCTTAAGTAAGCTTCATGAGAAATTTAAATTTTTCTTTTATGCCGATATGCATTATTTAATAGATAGTGATAGTGATAGTGATAGTGATAGTGATAGTGATAGTGATGAAGAGGAACCTGTTTTAATTAAAGGTGTAGCATTGAAAACTGACTATTTAGTTGAATATTCAGACACTTATTGTGACCATGTCATAGAACAAATAAATGTATTCAAAGTTAATACATAGAGTGAGATTTTGTAACTCGTAGAGATCGTTTAAATTTAACGATCTCTAGATCTATTTTAGAATTGGTATTTTGAATAAGTTATTATGTTTTTGAACATCATTTTAAATGCTGCTTCAGTACTTCATTCAAAATACCTTTACTCTTAACTTTCGAAACTGTAGATGTATTAATATATATCTTACTCTAATTAAAGATGGCCCATTTTAAATGGGATTTTTCCTATAAAATAGTAACTTATTCCTAGTGATTTTTATATTATGCTTTTATTAGTTAATAAAAAATTCTATTAATATAAAAAAGTTTTAATTCCCAAGGACTCGCTTCTCAAGCATTTCCATAAAAGTTTTTAAAATAATGTTGTGGTTTTTGCCTTTGTGAGTAATTAAGCAAATTGGGGTACTGTAATGCATTTTTTCTTTTGAAACAGCTTGCATGAAACCATCTTCAACCCATTTCTTTGCGTAGTGATCGGGTAAAAAACCCAAAAACTTTCCAGTTAAAATCAGAAATGCAATTCCTTCACGGTCACTTGCAGTCGCTTTACACTCTAAAAGCTGGTGCAACTTCGCTGCTTCTGGAGTGATGGCGTAATTGGGGAGTACGGCTTGCCAGGTTTTTAACTCATCTAAATTGAGGTTGCTACATTGGTTGAACAGTGGATGGTTTTTACCGCAATACAAAAATGAGCTTTCACTATATAAATCAAAATAATCTAGACCAGACAAAGGGGTAACAAGGGGAATTGCTCCAGCGTGTAAACGGTTATCTAGCACACGGCATTCAATATCTGAAAGTGTGCTCATACTAATGTTAATGATCACTTCAGAATGTTCTTCGGCGAGTTGTGCCAGCGTATTGGTAATGTAGCCACTTGGCATGGTCACAAGGTTGTTAATAATACCTATATTAAATTCACCCTTTAGACGGTTATGCATTTGATTAACTTTAGAGCGAAAGTCTTCGATAGATGCGGTGAGCATTTCTATATATTCTAAAATTTCCCGTCCTTCATCAGTCAATGCAAACCCTGCGCGTCCACGCTGGCATAGTCGAATGCCCAAACGATTTTCTAAATCGCTCATATGCAAACTAATCGCAGAGCGGCTAATACCAAGAATACTTTCGGCAGACGTAAAACTATGGCAGTCACAAACTGTTTTAAATATTTTAAGTAATTTAATATCAAAATCAGTGACTTGATTTAATTTTTTAGGTTTCATTTAATTTTGTTTTTTTAAATCTAAACTCAAGATAATTTGAATTTATCAAAACTATATCGCTATGTACACTCAAAAAATAGCCTCAAAACAAGAAGAGTAATTATGTTTGATATCGACAAATTAACTGATGGTGATTCTGCATCGGAAACCGTTCAATCAAATGCTCAGATGAGCTTAAATTATCAAGCGCATTGGATGCCATTTTCTGCAAATCGTAATTTTCATAAAGATCCGCGCATGATTGTTGGTGCTAAAGGATCTTATTTAATTGATAGTGCAGGCCGCGAAGTCTATGACTCTTTGTCGGGCCTTTGGACTTGTGGTGCAGGACATACGCTTCCAGAAATTCAGCAAGCCGTAAGTACTCAGTTGGAAAAGTTGGATTACTCTCCGGCATTTCAGTTTGGTCATCCATTGTCATTTCAATTGGCTGAACGAATTATTCAGCACATGCCTGAAAAATTGCAGCATGTGTTCTTTACCGACTCAGGCTCAGAGTCTGCCGATACCGCAATCAAAATGGCTCGTGCCTATTGGCGAATTAAAGGCAAACCAAGCAAAACCAAGCTGATTGGGCGCGCACGTGGCTACCATGGTGTAAACGTAGCAGGGACAAGTCTTGGCGGTATCGGCGGTAACCGTAAAATGTTTGGTCAGCTCATGGATGTAGACCATTTACCGCATACCCTACAGCCAGATTTAAGTTTTACCAAAGGCTGTGCTGAAACAGGTGGTGTAGAGCTTGCCAATGAAATGCTTAAGTTAATTGAGCTACATGATGCATCGAATATTGCCGCAGTCATTGTAGAACCAGTTTCTGGTTCGGCAGGATGCATTGTGCCACCGACTGGCTATTTAAAACGCTTGAGAGAAATCTGCGATCAACACGATATCTTGCTGATTTTCGATGAAGTTATTACTGGTTTTGGGCGGATGGGGAAATGGACAGCTTCAGAATATTTTGATGTCACGCCAGATATTTTAAATTTTGCCAAACAAATTACCAACGGCGCTATTCCACTTGGTGGTGTGGTGGCAAGCCATGAAATTTATGATGCCTTTATGCAGCAAGATTTGCCAGAACATGCGGTTGAATTTACCCATGGTTATACCTATTCGGCGCATCCAGTAGCTTGTGCGGCTGCTTTAGCAACGCTCGATGTTTTAGAAAAGAAAAATTTAATCCATCAATCGGCTGCTCTAGCTCCAAGCTTTGAAAAACTTTTACATGAGTTAAAAGGTGCTCCAAACATTCTGGATATACGCAACTGTGGGCTTATTGGTGCTGTGCAATTAGCACCGCGTGATGGCGATGCGACGATTCGTGGTTTTGAAATTGGTATGCAACTTTGGAAAGCAGGTTTCTATGTCCGTTTTGGCGGCGACACGCTTCAGTTTGGCCCAATGTTTAATAGCACAGAGGCAGAGTTACAACGACTCATGAATGCCGTGGGTGAGGCAATTTATCAAGTCAAATAACACAGATCGACTTAAAACTTAATTGGACAAGATGAATAGACACAAGGAATAAAGATGAACACTTTAGAGAATTTTGACAGCAACGCGATTGCCAACACAGACACAGATTCAAGTCAGCAAACCGTTAAAGTAGTAGGGCATTTTATTGATGGTGGACTCGTAACTAAAACCATCAAGAAACAGCCTGTTTATAACCCTGCGACAGGTGAAATCACCAAAGAAGTTGCACTTGCAGATGCCGAGTTAGTGAATCAAGTGGTTCAAATTGCAGAGCAGGCTTTTCCAGCATGGCGTGATACACCCGTGATTAAACGTGCACGTGTGATGTTTAAATTTAAGCAATTACTCGAAGAAAATGCGGACAAGCTTTGCGAGCTGATTGGTGAAGAACACGGAAAAATTTGTCACGATGCAAAAGGTGAATTACAACGTGGTATCGAAAATGTCGAATATGCATGTGGTGCACCTGAGTTTTTAAAAGGTGAATATTCGAAAAATGTGGGTCCAGATATTGATTCATGGAGCGAATTTCAACCATTAGGTGTGGTTGCTGGGATTACTCCTTTTAATTTCCCAGCAATGGTTCCGTTGTGGATGTTCCCAATGGCGATTGTTTGCGGTAACTGCTTTATTTTAAAGCCTTCAGAAAAAGCGCCGTCGGCTGCGTTATTTCTAGCTGAACTATTAAAACAAGCTGGATTGCCTGATGGTGTTTTCAATGTTGTAAATGGTGATAAAGACGCTGTTGATGCGTTATTGCTTCATCCAAAAATTCAAGCGGTTAGTTTTGTCGGTTCAACGCCTATTGCGGAGTATATATACCGGACTGCAACGGCGAGTGGTAAGCGTTGTCAAGCATTAGGCGGAGCCAAAAATCACGCCATTATTATGCCAGATGCAGATATTGATAATGTGGTGACTTCCTTGTTAGGCGCGGCTTTTGGTTCATCTGGCGAACGTTGTATGGCACTGTCCGTTGCTGTTGCCATTGGAGATGAAGTTGCAGATGTTGTGATTGAAAAATTAAAACAAGAAATGAAGCAATTGAAGTTTGGTCACTATGCAGATGAGCGTAATGACTTCGGACCGCTTATTACGCAAGCACATAAAGACAAAGTACAAGCTTTTATTCAAAGTGCCGAGCAACAAGGTGCTAAAATTGTTGTGGATGGTCGTGATGCAAAACCCGCAGGTTATGAGAAAGGTTTTTTTGTTGGGCCGACTTTAATTGACCAAGTTTTACCAGACATGACAAGTTACCAGCAAGAAATATTTGGCCCTGTTTTACAGGTCATTCGTGTACAAACGATGCAAGATGCAATGCAACTGATTAATGACCATGAATATGGTAATGGAACGTGTATTTATACTCGTGATGGCGAAGCAGCACGCTATTTTACCAGCAATATTCAAGTCGGGATGGTCGGGGTCAATGTGCCATTACCTGTGCCAGTTGCATACCACAGTTTTGGTGGATGGAAACGTTCATTGTTTGGTGATCTATATGCCTATGGTCCAGATGGTGTACGTTTTTATACACGCCGTAAAACCATTACCCAGCGTTGGCCTTCGACGCAAGTCCGTGAATCCAAACAGTTCGCTATGCCTACATTAAATTGATGAATAAAAGGGAAAACTCTGATTTTCCCTTTTTTGTTTCGTACAAGTTGGAGAAGTACATTTTTAAGACGGTTTTAAAATCAGTTTGTCAATTTGAAGGAATCGAATATGAACAATGATAAAACAACAAAATTAGGTGAAGGACTTTCTAATCGACATGTCACCATGATCAGTATTGGTGGCGTTATTGGTGCGGGTTTATTTGTAGGCTCTTCTGCGGCAATTGCAAAAGCAGGCCCAGCCGCCGTACTCGCTTATATAATTACAAGTATTTTAGTTTTTCTGGTCATGCGCATGCTGGGCGAAATGGCCGTAGCACAACCTGATACAGGTTCATTTTCTACATATGCCCGTAAAGCAATCGGCCCTTGGGCTGGGTTTACCATCGGATGGTTATATTGGTGGTTTTGGGTACTGGTTATTCCCATTGAAGCCATTGCTGGGGCTGAAATTTTGCATGCTTGGTTCCCGCAAATTTCCAGTGCTATTTATGCGTTCGCCTTTATTATTTTACTCAGCTTAGCCAATTTTTTTAGTACCAAAAGTTTTGGTGAGTTTGAGTTTTGGTTTGCACTGATTAAAGTCATTGCGATTGTAGTATTCATTATCATTGGAGCAATGGCTGTATTTGGGATGTGGCCTTTAGCAACAAATGTGAGTGGTGTTGGCAACCTATTTTCAAATGGTGGTTTTATGCCACACGGAATGGGCGGTGTTTTGTCAGCCATTTTAATCTCGGCATTTTCATTTTTTGGAATAGAAATTCTTTCTATTGCAGCGGCAGAATCTAAAAATCCAGAAGAAAAAATTAAACGTGCAACGAATTTAGTGCTTTATCGAATTATATTATTCTTTGTTGTGTCGATTTTTCTTGCCGTTGCTTTGGTCGATTGGCGTTCGCCAGACTTACAAAAATTCGGGACCTTTCAATTTGTGTTAATGAGTTTAAATGTACCTGAAACTAAATTGATTATGGATGCAGTCGTTTTTATTGCGGTTGCAAGCTGTATGAATGCCGCAGTTTATACTTCTTCTCGGATGTTATTTGCCTTAGGTACACGCCACGAAGCACCGAGTGTGGTGACAAAAATTAATGGAGCAGGTGTGCCGACTTCTGCTGTATTTTTATCAACTTTGGTTGGTGTTATTTGCTGTGCGGTGAACTATATGTTTCCAGGTCAAGTCTTCGGATTCTTGCTCTCTACCACAGGCTCAATTGCTTTACTTGTTTACCTTGTGATCGCATTTTCACAATTGCGTTTAAGATATAAATGGGAAAAAGAGGGCGCAGCTATATCTTTTAAAATGTGGATGTTCCCATGGTTAACGTGGTTTGTGATTTTAGTGATTATGACTGTTTTAGGTTATATGTTCTTATCACCCACCTATAGTTATGAAACCACTTTATCTTTAGGCGTAACTTTACTGGTGGTTGTTTGCGGGTTGTTTGTCACGCGAAAGCGTAAAGCAACCCGATCGGTTGCCATGAATTTAGACTAATTAAAAAAGAGTTTATAAAGACTTTGTGTAGTGAGATTTTATTCATCTATGCAAAGTCTTTTTGTTTTTATTAGATTTTTAATGGTGTCTATTTAAATATTCTATTCAGAAAAAAGTTCAAAACACACTCTTCTTAACCATTGGTTGCTTGGCGTTTGATGAACTCGTGCATGCCAATGCTGCTTTACGCTATAAGTCGGAAAATGATAAGGGGGTTCTAAAACTTTTAGACCACCTCTAACTAAAAGCACCTGACTTAAATAATGAGGAATAGTCGCAATCGCGTCTGTGTCTTGAACAACCAAGCCAACCCCTAAATAGCTTGGTAAACGAACTAGAATATTTCGGTTCACTCCCAGTTTTTGTAACTCATGCTCCAGCACGTAATGTCCACCCGTTGCAAAAATATCGACATGTAGCTCTTGGCGAAATTCTTGGTCTGAAAGCGTTGTGCCTGTAAGCCTCGGGTGTTCTTTACTGGCAATACAAATATAACGTTGCTGGAAAAGTGTTTGCTGATAAAAACCTGCTTCAAGTTGAGGCAAAAAACCAATTGCTAAATCAATGTCTCCATTTGACATCATCACTGGTGTATTGGCATCAATGGGGACAATTTCTAGGCGAATATTGGGGGCATGGGCACGTAAATAATTGATCAGTTTAGGTAATAAAACCAGATGGCTAATATCAGTCATGCTGATTTTAAATTGATAATTTGAAGTCTGTGGATCAAATTCAATATTGTAGTTTTGAACCAGTTTTAGTCGGTTCAGAATTTCTACAACCAGCGGATATATTTGTTTAGATAACTCAGTAGGTTGCATCTTATTTTCAATACGAACAAAAAGTGGGTCCTGAAAATGCTCACGTAATTTATTTAACGCAATACTTAAAGTCGGTTGTCCGATTTCAAGCTGTTCAGCAGCTTTAGACACACTGCTATGTTTATAAATTTCAAAGAAAATTTGTAAAAGCCGAGTATCAAGATCAAACACTTTAACTTCCTTGTATTGATTTTATCAATACAGACTATTGCTTTTTGTGCATGGATTCAACAATTTTCGATTGTTACATTGATGATCAAGGAAGAATAGGCCGTAAAAGTACAAAGCATTCTTGTACCAATTGGCCTTAAATAGAGGATCTGAAATGGAACAGTTAGCAACACTAGATGACTTGCCGAAACGTTATCTTGGTCAACTTGAAGAATCAAATTTAGTCCCTTTATGGCCAAGTTTACGCAATGTATTACCTCCGCATAAACCGATGCCGCAGACCGTAGCAACCGCTTGGTATTTTCAGAATATTAAACCTTTATTGCTCGAAGCAGGTGAGTTAACACCAATTGAAAAAGCTGAACGCCGTGTATTGGTTTTAGCAAATCCCGGACATGGTCTGGAAAATATGAAAGCAAGTTCGGTCATGTATCTTGGCATGCAACTTTTATTGCCAAAAGAGTGGGCGCCATCACATCGACATACCCCAAATGCGGTACGTCTGATTGTTGAAGGTGATGGGGCTTATACGACTGTTGAAGGTCAAAAATGCATGATGGAGCATGGAGATTTAATCCTTACACCATCAGGGCTTTGGCATGAACATGGACATGATGGCGATGAGCCTGTCATCTGGTTAGATGTGCTGGATTTACCTTTGGTTTATTACATGGAAGCTTCTTATGTACAACCAGGCGAAATCCAAAAAGTGACTAGTGCCGGAAATGCTCATCATTATGGAACGGGTATTGTACCAACAGCACATTTTAGCCGTGAAAATGCCTCGTATCCGATCATGCGCTACTCTTGGAAAGAAACCAAAAAAGTTTTGCATGCGCTTGCAGATGATAAAAACCATCAAGCTCCAATTCAGGTGACTTACATCAATCCTGAAACCGGTGATGACTGTCAAAATATTATTGGTTATTCGGCTTTAATGCTCAGACCAAATGAAACTTTACAGCTCCAACCGCGCTCTACTGCCCAAATTTTTCATGTGATTGACGGTCAGCTCCAAGTCAAAATTGATCAGAAAGATTTCAATTTAAATAAAGCTGATACGGCATGTGCACCATGTTTTTCTCATATTGATTTAATCAATACCTCAGATCAACCATGTTATTTGTTTATTGCAGATGAAGCGCCCTTGCAACGGAAACTGGGTTTGTACTCTGTGCGTGAGCGCCAGTAAATAGAATATTTTATAAGGATATAAATCATGTCAAATACTCAACAACCGATATTAATTGCTGGTGGCGGCATTGGTGGGTTTGCAGCTGCACTCGCTTTGGCAAAACAAGGTTTTAAGGTACAGGTTTTTGAACAAGCCCCTGAAATTGGTGAGATCGGCGCAGGAATTCAACTAGGGCCAAACGCATTTCATGCCTTTGATGCGCTAGGAATTGGTGAAATTGCTCGTAGTAAAGCAGTTTATACCGACTATATGGTTATGCATGATGCGATTGATGAATATCAGGTCGGCAAAATTCCAACCGATGAAAAATTCCGTGAACGTTTTGGTAACCCATATGCGGTGATTCACCGTGCTGATATTCATGGTTCATTGGTAGAAGGTGCAAAACAATATGGCCATTTGGAGATTATCACTAATTGTCATATTCAAAAAGTTGAACAAGATGATGCTGGCGTAACGATTACTGATCAAAACGGTACGCAATATCATGGTCAGGCACTTATTGGTGCTGACGGTGTTAAATCTGTTGTGCGTGACACCTATGTGGGTGACCCTGCATTGGTTACAGGTCATGTGGTTTACCGTGCTGTTGTACCTGAAAGCGAATTTCCTGAAGACTTGAAATGGAATGCAGCCAGTATTTGGGTAGGACCAAATTGCCACCTTGTGCATTATCCACTGCGCGGTGGAAAGGAATATAACGTTGTGGTGACGTTCCATAGCCGTGAGCAAGAACAGTGGGGCGTAACTGATGGCTCTAAAGAAGAAGTGCTGTCTTATTTTCAAGGAATTTGCCCGAAAGCTCGCCAATTGATTGAGTTACCTAAAAGCTGGCGCCGCTGGGCAACCGCAGACCGTGAACCGATTGAAACATGGACTTTTGGCCGTGTGACATTACTTGGCGATGCAGCACATCCAACCACGCAATATATGGCGCAAGGTGCATGTATGGCGATGGAAGACGCCGTAACTTTAGGTGAAGCGTTACGTGTTACCGACCATGAGATTTTAAAAGCTTTTGATATTTACCAAAAAGCACGTGTGGCACGTACAGCACGTATTGTTTTGTCTTCACGTGAAATGGGCAAAATTTACCATGCCAAAGGTGTGCAACGCTTGGTTCGCAATGATTTGTGGCGTGGACGTCCTACTGAACGTTTTTATGATGCAATGGAATGGTTATATGGCTGGAATGTTAATAACTGCCTTGATGCAGTGAAAAACTATCAAGGGAATGTGGCATGAAACTCTATAGCTTTTTCCGTAGCGGTACATCGCATCGAACTCGCATTGTGTTGAACCTAAAGGGTTTGGCTTATGAAGCGGCTTATATCTCGCTCGCTAAAAACGAACACCATCAAGCTGCTTTTAAAGCTTTAAATCCGCAAGGATTTGTACCAGTACTTGAAACTGAAGCGGGAAATTTGTTGCAAAGTCCAGCCATTATCGAATGGCTAGAAGAACAATATCCAGAACCTGCTTTATTACCTACAGATGCATTAGGTCGTGAAAAAGTCCGTGCCATTGCGGCTTTAGTTGGATGCGATGTTCACCCTTTAAACAACAAGCGTGTTCTTGAATATTTACGCCAGAACTTGGGGCTGGATGATGCACAAATCAACGCATGGTGTGCCAAGTGGATTCAGGATGGATTTGCTGCTTTAGAGCATATTTTGGAACAAGACCAGAATCGCGAAAAGTTCTGCTATGGCAATCAACCGACCATTGCAGATGCCTATTTAGTTCCACAAGTCGTTTCTGCTGAGCGTTTTAAAGTCGATTTATCGGCTTATCCAAACATTAATGAAATTTACCAACATTGCATGACTTTAGAAGCATTTCAAAAAGCAGCACCTGAACAGCAGGCTGATGCATTTTGAGTCGTGATTAACTTAATAGAAGGAATTTAACATGTCATTTATTTTTGAACCAATGACCACTGCGGGTCTATTTATTCACGGCTCAGCGCATAAATTTCCAGTACGCCGTGTGTATTGTGTCGGCCGTAACTATGCTGCTCATGCACGTGAAATGGGTTTTGACCCAGACCGTGAACCACCATTTTTCTTTTGTAAGCCAAATGACCTTGAATCGGTTGTTCCGGTAAATACAGATGCGGTTGATATTCCATATCCATCTGAAACTTCAAATTTTCATTATGAAATTGAGTTGGTGGTTGCAATTGGTAAAGATGCCAAAAATGTCTCGGTTGAGGATGCAGTGAACTATATCTATGGCTATGCCGTTGGTTTAGATATGACACGCCGTGACTTACAGATGGCAATGCGTGAAAAAGGTCGACCGTGGGAAATCGGTAAGGCTTTTGATTTTTCTGCACCAGTTGGCCCAATTCATCCGATTACTCAAACGGGTGAAATCAATAATGCCGATATTCATTTAACGGTAAATGGTAAAACCGAACAGCACAGCGATGTCAGTCACCTGATTTGGTCTGTGGCCGAAACGATTGCCAATTTATCTACGTTATTTGAACTAAAAGCAGGTGATTTGATTTTTACAGGAACTCCAGAAGGTGTGGGTGCTGTAGTGAAAGGTGATGTTATGCGTGCAGAAATTACCGGACTGACTGGAATTACGGTGAATGTGAAATAAATCAAATTGATCTGATTTATTGAAATAGGTGCTCAACCTAAATAAAAAATACAGTTGGGCACCTTTGCTAAGGATTGCATATACGCCAATGTATTGGCGAAAGGAGCTCTCATGTCTCAAAATTCTATAGACGTACAAAGTTTCATTGATGAAATACCGCTATCGTCTTTGCAAAAATTAATCATGTGGTTGTGTTTTTTGATTGTTGCGATTGATGGTTTCGATACCGCGGCTGTTGGGTTTATTGCACCTGCTTTAAAGGCAGAATGGGGATTGCAAGCAACCGATTTGGCACCTTTATTTGGTGCTGGCTTATTTGGACTGATGGCAGGTGCACTCATTTTCGGACCGTTATCCGATAAATTAGGCCGTAAACCGATTTTAATTGGTTCGGTCATTATGTTTGGAATTGCCAGTGTTTTTGCCTCTTTTTCAGCAGATTTACAAACCCTGATTATTTGGAGATTTCTCACTGGTTTGGGTCTAGGTGGGGCTTTACCCAATGCAATTACTTTAACCTCTGAATATGCGCCTACATCTCGTCGCTCTAATCTTGTAACCATGATGTTCTGTGGCTTTACAGTGGGTTCTGCTCTTGGTGGTATTTTTTCGGCTCAGCTACTTCCTCATATTGGTTGGCACGGTATTTTGCTCATTGGGGGCGTATTGCCTTTAGCGACCGTACCTTTCTTATATTTTTTATTACCTGAATCTATCCGATTTTTAGTACTTAAAAAGAAGAGCACCGAGAAAATTAAAAAGATTATTCACCGTATCGCACCGCATTTAAATAGCACTCCTACATTGGTTCCAACAGTCAATGAAGTCGAAAAATCAAGTTTGAAAGATTTGTTTAATAAAGGCTTTGCTTTGGGCACTTTTTTGATTTGGTTTACCTTTTTTATGAGCCTTCTCATTATTTATATGATTTCAAGTTGGATGCCTACTTTATTAACCAATGAGGGTTTTAATTTATCCAATGCGTCATGGCTTACTTCAATTTTTCAAATAGGTGGAACCATTGGTGCCATTGTCTTAGGCCTGCTAATGGATAAGATGGATGCAACCAAAATTTTAAGTACGGCTTATGTTTTTGGTGGTTTTTTCCTGATTTGTTTAGGGTTTGGAATTGAACAGGCAAATACAGCTTTATTGATGTTTGCCATGTTTGGGGTAGGTGCAGGAATTAGTGGTTCGCAAGTAGGAGCAAATGCTTTTGCATCTAGTTTTTATCCAACACATTGTCGTGCAACAGGGGTAAGTTGGGCCAATGCAGTAGGGCGCTCAGGGTCGATTGTAGGATCAATTATGGGCGGCTGGTTAATGTCATTAAATCTCTCCAGTTTTGAAATTTTAAGTATTTTAGCGATACCTGCATTTTGTGCCGCGGTTTCGTTGTTACTTATTAAACGTTTAAAGAAAAATCAGTCTCAAGTTTTAGTCGCTTCAAATTGAGATAAGGCTATCGCACCGAACAAATATATGTCTGCGCCAAAGGATGGTGCAGACAATAATTAAAGGATGATTTGTTTCATGAAATGTTTAAAAAACGAATATTTAAAGTTTTCTACTCTTTTATTTATGTGTAGTGGTCATTCATTGTTGTGGGCAGCAGATACAGCTCAACAAGGCGAAAATGAATGGAAATTTACGCTAAAGAATGCCTATATTAATCGTAATTTTGATAATGATGCACTCAAAGATACGGGTAGTTGGTCTCAGGCAGCATCGCTATTTTATAAATCGAAAATGCATGAAACACCGCTGCAAATTGCAGATAAGCCCATTACGATTGGGGCTGATGCTTCTGTTCAATACGCCGTGCGCTTGAGTTCAGATAAACATGTTGCGGACACGGTTTTGCCTTTTAACAAGGAAACGCAATCTCAAGCATCCGACTTTTTAAAATACGGCGTCACTTTAAAACTAGGCTATGACAAAACCCTTTTAAGTGTCGGTGAACTCAGGCTAGATTTACCCGTAACGGCTGTGGATGCAAGCCGACAATTGCTTGCCTCTTATTGGGGAACCAATCTTAAGTCGCAAATTTCAGATCAGCTCTATGCTGAAATTGGTCGGGTTGAAAAAGTGTCGCCAAGAAATGAAGAGGACTTTAAAAAGTTTTCGTTCACGGCAAATGGAATTACCAAAGAATCTGATGGCCTGAACTATATTGACCTGCGTTATCAATTTACGCCGTCACTCAAGGGTGAATACTACTTCGGTAATTTGGAAGACCTCTACAACAAACACTATGCTGGACTTGAGCATAATTGGAAACAACCTAATTTTGCTCTTACCTCTAAGTTTAAATATTTCAATGCAAAAGATGATGGCAATACTTTTGATATTGATGCGCAAAACATTGGGGTGCTAGAGACTCTAAAAGTAAAAAATCATACCTTTGGTTTAGGTTATCAACAAATTATGGGTGAGTCCGCTTACCCTCTACCAGATGGTTTTTTACCAGAGACCTACTTCATTAACTGGAATACCACTGGATTCTTTAAAGAAGACGAAAAGTCTTACCATGTGATGTATGGCTACGACTTTAAAGACTATGTACTAGGCCTAAATGCGATGGTGAAATATGTTTACGGCCATGACTTTAAAGCAGCCAGTGGTGAAAAGAATCATGAAACCGAGTCGAATGTGATTTTAAATTATGCGTTTCAGCAGCCGTTCTTAAAAGGCGTTGCCCTGCAATATATTCGTATTGATTACAACGTTAAACATGGTAATGACTTTGGTGAAGATCGCTTGTTTGTAAACTATACCAAAAAGTTTTAAAGACTTTTTAAAACTCATCATTAGAAAAGAGACCGTAAATGGTCTCTTTTTCTCTCATATTTTGAAATCTAGACTATTTATTTATTCGTATCTATTGATACTAAAACCGATAAACCAGGACGTAATAATTTAACATCTTTTTGATTTTCAATGAGCTTGATCCGTAAAGGAAGACGCTGAACAATCTTGGTAAAGTTACCAGTCGCATTGGTCGCAGAAATTGGTGAGAAAAATGCGCCAGTAGAGGGAGAGAAGCTGTCTACTACGCCTTTTAGTTCAACGTTATAAGCATCTACATAGACATTAACAGATTGTCCAATTTTTATTTGTTTTAACTCAATTTCACGGAAGTTTGCTTCTACATAGACTTGGTCTAAAGGCACAACCACCATGAGTGGATTACCAGCGCTCACAAAGTTACCTACGTTAGCTGACTTTTGACCAATCATGCCATCAATAGGCGCACGAACTTCTGTATAACTCAAATTCAATTTTGCTTTATCAAGTGCCGCTTGTGCTTGTTTAAGAGCCGCTTGTTTGGCTTGTACCTGAATCTTATATTGGTTGAGCTGATACTGTGCATCAATCACTTTTTCTTTACTGCTGTCTAAGTCGGCATATTGTTCAGTCAATGTAGTCTTAGATTGCTGTGTAATTAATCTAGACTCGGCCCCAAGTGCCTGTAGTTGCTCATAACGCGCTGTATTATCTTTTGTAAGTTTGATTCCAGCTTCTACTTTTCTCAGCTGTGCTTCAGTTTCTCGAATAACAGTCGGCTGTCTATCAACTGCCAGCATTGCTTCACTCACGTCAGCTTGTGCTTTTGCATAATTCGATTCAGCTTCAGCTAAAGCAGCTTGATAATCACGTGCATCAATCTTTGCTAAAAGTTGGCCTTTTTTTACAGTCTGATGATCTTCAATATAAATTTCTTCAATATTGCCAGATACTTTAGGGGCAATGGTTGAGTACTCTACATCCACACGCGCATCGTCTGTTTCAATAATCGAAGATGGCAAAAATATAATTTTTAAAACCCACAAAATAGATGCTAAGACAATAATGAACGCAACAACCATAACCCAATGCTTTTTGAGATATTGCACCTTTGTTAACTTAGGTGGTTCAGTGGGGGTGGTATCTTGGGCTTCGAGAGTACTCATAAAGATTTTCCTGAGTTATGACTATTTATTAACTTAATGAGAGCAATACGTGGCGGATAAGTTCGAACTGGCAAAATCAACATCACAATGAATAAAATAGCGGTAAGGCCAGCTAAGATGAGATATTGATCACTAATAACTAAAACAGATTGTTGTGCTTGGATCGCAGAATTTAGGGCAGATAAACCACCTGAAACACGATCTGCACCATTTGCAGTGAGCACAGGGGGAGTAAGCGGATTAATGACAGGGCCTTGAATATTTTGGAAAACATGTTGGGCGGTATTTTCAATTAATCGTGTTGAATGGTATTCACCGCGCACTCGATTGATCCAATCTAAAATACATACACCTAGTACACCGCTAATAGCACGCGGAGTATTAATCATTGGTGATGCATAAATTGCCATGGTTGGGTGAACGCTGTTTGTTCCCATCATTAAGAGCGAGAGCACGACACAGGTTTGTCCTAAACATGAGATTGCATGCCAAAAATAAAACTGATCTTGATTCCATGTGGTATCAAGTTGGCTTGCACCTAGGCAACCAGCAATGACTAGAAGTAAACCAAACCCATGCACATATCGGCTATCCACCCAAGCTTGATTTAAAAGCTTCACAACAATAGGAATATAGATAAATTGCAATGCCGCAATTTGTAGGCCAATCCACATAGTCTGAGTGGGTTTATAGCCATGCACAGCACTAAGGTAATTCAGTGGTAATGTGCTGGTGGACATACCAATAATGACAAAGCAAAAGAGGGCAAAAACAGCATAAGCAAAATTTCGGATTTCGAGCATTTGCGGTTTAATTAATGGTGAAGGATAACGCCATTCATGTATGAAAAACCAAGGTAAAGTAATCGCACTAATTAAAGCCAATACACAAATTAATTGAGAGTGGAACCAGTCTAAATGGTTGCCATGCAACAACATGGTGCTCAGGCTCGCTAAGCTAACAATCGCTAAAATGGCACCCATCCAATCGTAAGTTTTTATTCTTGAATAATTCAATGGGTCTTGGGGAATACCAAAATAAACCAGAGCAGCACTTAGCGCACAAAAAGGAATGGTTTGGAAAAATATCATTTTCCAGCCAATCACATCTAAATAAAAGGCAGAGAGTGCGGCACTTAAGTTGGGAAAGAATGTTGCAGTTAATGCATAGCAGGCTAAGCCCCATAGCCGAATATCTGGCCCTAAAAATCTAAGTGCACAGGCCATGAGCAAAGGAATAGTTAAACCATTAGCAAGACCTTGTAGGGCACGTAATAAGTAAAATATTTCGATATTTGGACTAAAAGGAATTAAAACGCTAGAAAAGAGGCAAAGTCCGATGGTAAAAAGAAGAACTCTGCGCATAGAAAAAATGACTGCCCAACTCGTGGACAGAATCATGCCAATAATCATAGCACTCGCGTAAATACTGTTGAACCAATAACCCGAGTCAACACTAATTCCCATCGCACCACGAATGTCGACTAAGGCAATACTTGTAATTCGATTATTAAATTCAACAGTCATTGCAGCAAATATTGCACCTGCTAAACCGATGAGTGGCTTTGTATTCATTTTTTACCTTAAATCTTAAACATCAATTCATTGCACGGAGCGGATATTTACTATACTGTACCGATCGGTACTGTACTCTCTAATTAAATTTAGGTCAATTCTCGATTTTGAACTTTTCGATGAGTTACACTTAGAACGAAATCGCTAAAATTTTTATAAGGTCACTATGTCTGTCACAACTAAAGCCAATGAAAAAGATCAAAAAATTCTGGATGCAGCAACCAAGTTTTTTTTGACTCATGGTTTTAGTGGCACAACAACAGACATGATCCAAAAAGAGGCGGGTGTTTCAAAAGCCACCATGTATGGCTGCTATAAGAATAAAGAAGTGATGTTCGCTGCGGTCATTGAGCGCCAGTGCACGAACATGCAAGAGCAAATTATTTTAGTCGAGACAAAAGCCGAAAACTTACGGTCAGCTTTAACCGAGATTGGAAAAACTTATTTGTGTTTTATATTGTCGCATTCAGGTTTGGCATTTTTTAGAGTTTGTATTGCAGAAGCGGTCAGATTTCCCGAGTTATCTGAAAAGTTCTTTCAAGTTGGCCCACAGCGTCTTGCAAATATTATTGCGGGTTATTTAGAAAAATCAGCTAAAAATGGTGAAATTGAGTTAAATTCCTCTGCCGACATAGCAGCAAATATATTTTTGGCATTATTACGAAGTGATGCCCATTTAAAATGTTTAACACATCCTAATTATACAATTTCTGATAGTGAAATTAGTTCTTGGGTTGAGTATATGGTTGATTTGTTTATGAAAAATATAGATATTAAAAATAGGGTATGAATTGGTCTCTTGTTTAGCTTGAGCAGACAGTAAAAGAGAAATGTTATGGAGGAGTAAAGATATTTATCTTTACTAAGTAGGTGATGTATCTCTCTTTATTATAAAAAAATAAATATTACATACGAAAATCTTGAATTAATGTGGGTTTCATGTATGCTTAAGTTAACTAGAAAAAAGACTTGTAGTAAATCTTCTTTAAGTATCGTAGTTTTAGTCATAATCCTTCGTTTTTTCAGATATTAAGCTCAATTCGTTACCATTTTTTCAAGTTATATTTGTCATTTTAAAATGACTCAACTGATTAAGATTCAAGGATATATTATGTCTAATACAAATGCTGGTACAGTAAAGTGGTTTAACGAAACTAAAGGTTTCGGTTTTATTCAACAAGAATCTGGTCCAGATGTATTTGCTCATTTCAAAGAAATCGCGTCTTCTGGCTTCAAAACTTTACATGAAGGTCAGAAAGTAACATTTAATATCACTCAAGGACAAAAAGGTCCAAGTGCTGTGAATATTATTCCTGAGTAATAAGCGATAAATAAAAAAGCCCTGAATATTCAGGGCTTTTTTATTTATATAGTTTTTATATCCACTGAAGGTGGTGCTCCAAAAAAACGCTTATATTCTCTGGAAAATTGAGACAAACTTTCGTAACCAACCTGAATACTAGTCGTTGAAATATCACATTCTTCGGTCATCAATAAACGCCGTGCTTCAGTTAACCTCATTCTCTTTTGATACTGTAAGGGACTCATCGAGGTTATATCCCTAAAATGTTGATGAAAACTAGAAGCACTCATACCCATTGTGCTTGCTAGCTCTTCAACACTAAAGGATTTTGCAAAATTTGTTTTCAGCCATTCAATCGCTTTCACAATTCGATGGCCTGTAGTTCCTGCCGCCACAATGCGTTTAAGTCGGTCACCTTGCGGACTCATTAATAAACGATAAAAAATTTCCTTAATAATAAGGGGAGACAAGATGGGGATGTCTTGTGGCGTATCGAGTAGTTTTATTAATCGTATAAAAGCATCATTCAGCTCAGAATTGACTACTCCAACAGCCATTCCTTTTTTTTCAGTGTTTACGTCTTTAAAAGGAATATGGGCTTCAAGCATGATTTGGGCAAGAATATAGGGATCTAGTCGTAGCACTATTGAAAGATAAGGTCGTTCAACTGAAGCTTCAAGTACTTGAGCAATGACAGGCAGGTCAATTGCTGTAAAAAGGAAATGGTTAGAGTCGTAGGTGTAGGTTTCTTCGCTAAGAATTACCTGTTTTTTCCCTTGAGCAATCATACATAGACTTGCATCCATCATGCTGCTACTTGGTTGGGTCAATGTTTCTGCACGATATAAAGTCAGCCCCATAATAGATGTTTCGAATGTACCTTTTTCTCGGGTCCATTGATCGACAAGTTGAACTAATTCTTGATTATGGTTTAGAGACCTATTCGCCATTCAGATTCCACCGATTACCGTTTGTGTTTTTATTGTAGGCATTTCAAATCAGAAAAATAGAGAGAAGTGCAACAATTCGGAGGATTGGGCAAATCTGCAAGAGGAATAGAACAACAGCTTACAACTTTCATTTTTATACTGATGAACATGGCAAAAAGTCGATTGCTTAAAGTCTGCTGGGTCATCGTTTTCAAAAATGTATTCATGTGCTTTCAAAACTAATCGCCATCAATGAATGTCCAGCAAAGAAATCGTCTTTATTTACACATTAAACATGAGAGAAAAAATATGACAATTGAAGTTTTAGGTTATGCCGCGCTGTCATCAGAAACTCCTTTAGTTCCTTTTAAGTTTGAACGTAGAACCCCACGTGAAGATGATGTTGTCATTCAAATTGAATATTGTGGTGTGTGCCATTCAGATTTACATCAAGCTAAAAATGATTGGGGATTTAGTGCTTATCCATTAGTTCCGGGCCATGAAATTGTCGGGCGTGTCACCTCAATCGGTCCTAAAGTCACAAAATATAAGGTCGGTGATTTAGTCGGTATTGGCTGTATGGTCGATTCATGCCGTACTTGTTCTGCTTGTCATTCAGGACTAGAGCAATATTGTGAAGAAGGTAATATTCAGACTTATGGTGGCGTAGATCGTCATGATCAACGACCAACCTATGGCGGATATTCTAAAAGCATTACGTGTAGCCAAGATTTCGTATTAAAAGTGCCTGAAAATCTGGATGCTCAAGCTGTACCGCCGTTACTTTGTGCAGGCATTACCACATGGTCGCCGCTTCGCCATTGGAATATTGGAAAGGGCAGTAAAGTCGCGGTCGTCGGTTTAGGTGGTTTAGGGCACATGGCAATTAAACTTGCCAATGCTCTAGGTGCTGAAGTGACATTATTTACCCGCTCAGCTAATAAAGAGCAAGATGCAAAACACCTCGGTGCGCATCATGTTGTGTTATCAATAGATGAAACTCAAATGAAATCAGTGTTAAATCAATTTGATTTAATTATTGATACTGTGCCTTATAACCATGACTTGAAGCCTTATATTCCAACACTAGCTCTAAATGGAACGATTGTGCTGGTTGGATATTTAGGTGAAATTAGCGCAAATTCAGTGCCTATGATTTTGGGTAGAAAGTCAATTGCTGGTTCGGTGATTGGTGGAATTAAAGAAACACAAGAGTTACTTGATTTCTGTGGTGAACATAACATCGTTTCTGAAGTAGAAATGATTGATATGAAAAATATCAATGAAGCTTTTGAGCGTATGTTAAAGAGTGACGTTAAGTATCGTTTTGTGATTGATATGAAAACTTTATCTGATCATTAATTTTGTTTGAACTTTGCTGTGCATTCTGTCATTAGGGTGCACAGCTCAAAAACTCTCTAAACAAGACAATATTATTAAGCTGATATTTAAGAATTTTCTTAATTATGTAATTAAATGAAAAACAATAATTATTTAAATATTTTCTAGCCAATATCACATTGACACCTTAAATATTCAAGATTACCATTTGCGGGCTGGCCTACATTGCCAGTCGGTCGTCGCAGACCGTCTAGTAAAGTGCATCAGATTATTCCTTCTGAGGAGTATTCTTGTGTATATCGATCGTCCCTCGCTTGTTGCGGTAGGACGAGTGAGGGACACCTTCGGGTGTGCTGATTCTTTACTATCAGTCTGCGAACCCTTGCTCGTTCTGCCACCATAATTCTAATGTCTTGGCAGAACTCCATATATAAGGAGTTGGCTTTGCATATCCATTATTTCTTGGCAACCATTGCCAAAAGCTATAACAACACAGCTTAAAACATTTAACGCAGCTTGATCGCCGTAAGGCTTTTTCAGGCTTTAGCTCGTTATTACTTAAAACTTAGACAATTAAAACTTGAGATGTGCTGGCACAGTCTTTACGGCTTTGCTATGCCTTTTGTTTCTCCCTAAAAAGGCAGCAGTTTTTATATCTCATTTATATACAACAATAATTTTTTTATAACGGTAAAACTATGCCATATTCAGATCTTCCAATACGTGCTTTAAGTGTATTACATACCTCACGCTATCTTTTTAATAACTTTGGCTTTCATAATGTCGGTGTAGACCGAATTATTGACTCGGCAAAAATCCCAAAAGCGACTTTTTATAACTATTTTCATTCAAAAGAACGTCTTATTAAAATGAGTCTAACTTTTCAGAGAGATGGCCTTACACAAGAAGTCATCTCGATTATCTATGTCCAAAAAGACTTAAGCGTAACTGAAAAGCTTCGTAAGATTTACTTTCTACATGCAGACTTAGATGGGCTTTACCACTTACCGTTTAAAGCCATATTTGAAATTGCGAAAACACATCCACAGGCTTATCAGCTCGTAATTGATTATAGAAATTGGTTGATCAATGAAATTTATAAACTGTTTTTAACAACCAACACGAATGCTTCAAAACAAGATGCGCACATGTTTTTATTTGTGATTGATGGGGCAATGGTTCAGCTTTTAGATTCAAATAGTGTGGATGACAGGAAAAGGTTACTAGATTATTTTTTGGCACAGACTATGTAAGTCTTTGATTGTATTTGCATAGTGATATTGATCATTTCTTGCTTGAGTGTAGGTTCAAATAAAAAACGCTAATTCTCTAAGCTGAATTATGTTATTTTTCAGTCGACGTTGATGAGAATGATTTTTCATGTATCGGTTTGGGACCATAATCGGCTTGCTAGCAATATTGCTACAGAACTTAGTGTTCTGGCAAAGCCTATTACCCAATGAAATGCATCAGCAAGCGGTATGTGTACAAATTATAGAAGTGATGAATCATTCAAAAATGAATTCTGAGCAACATTCATCTCATCATCTTAAAAACGATTCTAATAAAAAGCTTCTAGAAAAAAGCACTCACCACGATTCAAACACAGGTTGTCATTTTTGTTATCTATATAGCCATATTGCAACAATTGATGGCTTCAAATTATCTTTATTTGAAGTGGGTGTGATTGTTCGCTTAAGTATGTTGGCAACAATCAGCTATATATTATTTTATTTACGGCGCTTATTCCTCTCACCGCAAGGACGAGCTCCACCTCAACAACTTTGTTTTGCTTAATTTGTTACTAGGTCCGTATCTGTTCCTATTTCATTACTAAACAGAGTTTGTCATGTCTAAATTTTTACTTAATCCACTGGCGTGGAGTATCTTGTTTGCTCAATTTTCTATGTCTGCAATGGCACAAAGCCAAACTGATCAACAGGTTGCGGTGTTAGAAAAAATTACGATCAAAGCGGAAGATGCTACAGAGACCTCTATTTCTTCAACAGCATTAACTCAATTTGAACATGGTTTATTGAGTGTTCCATTTACCAAGTCACATGTGTCAGCTCAAGATATCCAAAATAATAATATTCAGCGTGTGAGTGATGCATTGTCACTGGTGAATGGTGTGGTTTATCAGGACAGCTACGGTGGAGGTTTTTGGGATAACTACTCGTTTCGTGGTTTTAGTACAGATCCCAATATGGGCACAAGCTATTTGCGTAATGGTTTGAGCGCTTTAAGTGGGATTCACACCCCAAGGGATATGGCAAATATTCAGGCAATTGATTTCTTAAAAGGGCCAATGGCGGCTATGTATGGGCAAGGTGCTATTGGTGGCATTATGAACATTACAACGAAACAACCCGAGTGGACGCAAAAAAATCAGGTGAGTTTAAGTGGTAGCACATTAGAAGAATATCGGGCTTCTCTAGATAGTACAGGTGCATTTAACGATGCGGTGGCTTATAGACTTGGGCTGGCTTATGAAAATAGCCAGAGTTTTAGAGACCATGTCGATAGTCAGCATTACTTTATTGCTCCTCAGCTTACATGGAAAATCTCGGATCAAACACAGCTCAATCTGGATAGTGAATTTTCAGAACATCAGGGTGTATTTGACCGTGGTATTCCGATGGTTAATGGGCAGTTTGTTGTCAATAAAAAGACCTTTTTAGGTGAACCATCGGATGGTGACATTAACGTCAAAGATCAGATGTATCAATTACGATTGAATCACCAATTTAATGAAAACTGGAATAACACTACAGCTTTAAGCTATGGTCATGGGGAGCGGGCAGGAACCTCCACTGAAATTTCGAGCATTGCTGCTGATGGGCAAACTGCAAACCGTTTTAGGCGCTACCGTCAATTTGAAACAGAGACAGTTCAGTTCCAATCGATTCTTCGGGGTAAATTTAATACAGGATTGCTAAAGCACGAACTTGTTGCAAATGTCGAAGCTGGACACTATACGATCGATCAAATTCAGTTTCGTAACGCAGTTGGCACATCAAGCCCGATTAATATTTATCATCCCGTATATGGTCAAAATATTTTAGCGCTGGCTAGAACAACAAAAAATACGAAAGAAATTCAAAATATGCTGGGAGTGAATTTACAAGACCAGATTTTCTTGAATAATCAATGGAATGTATTAATAGGTGGGCGTTTTAATCGTCTGGATCAACAAATTGATGATTACAAGACAGGCCTAACGGCTCAACAGGAATTTACCCCGTTTAGTCCACGCGTTGGAGTGAATTATCAACCAACGACAAAGCTTGCTTTGTATAGCAATTGGGGCAAATCTTTTGAGTTAAATACAGGTCTCAATAAAGAGAATCAACTTTACGACCCAGAGAAAACTCAAAGTTGGGAAATTGGAGCAAAATACGAATATCTACCACAAAGCTGGTTTGGACTCACCTATTTTGATTTAGATAAACAACATCTACTGACCGAAGGTATAACAGACACCTATGTCGACAGTGGACGTGTACAGAGTCATGGGCTAGAGGTCGAATTAAAACATCAATTTAATGATCATCTTCGTGTAGGAGCAAATTATACTTTTACAAAAGCATCGGTGATTGAAAGTGAAGTTGATACAAAAGGTGCTCGTCTTAAAAATATTCCGAAGCATACGGCAAACTTAAATACGGACTACCAGTTTGAGTTATTAGGAAGAGCGGCTGGCTTGGTCGGCACAATCAACTATTTTGGCAAGCGTAGTGCTAACTACATAGACAATGGAACCAGTTTACCGGAATTTACGGTGGTGAATATTGGAGGCTATGTACAAGTTCGTCCTGATTTACGGGCACAATTGAATATTGATAACGTGTTCGATAAGGACTATTACGTTTCGAGTTATACAGATGAATGGGTGCAACCCGGAGAGCCGCTGAAGGCAACTTTATCTTTGACTTGGAACTTCTGATGAATAAGGAGTTAGGCAAATTTTAAGCCTAGCTCCTTATTAAGGTTTACGATTTAGAAGGTATGTATTTACGCAGAGCAAAGATAAATAGCGTAAATAACATACTAAATCCAAAAACAGGTAGGCTTAGCCCTAACACGAGGCTCACCAATGTTAATGATAATTTTTGTGAGCCAGTTGCACGACTCCAAACTAATAGGCTTTGCCCAACAAAGTGAGTTGTCATGTGCTTTAAGTTCGAGTTTTTAAACGCAGCTTTATATGCATAAATAATCATCGTACAAAGTGCAAGCGCATAAAGTGCGAGAACTAATTGATTAATCCAGCCAAATAAAATCCCAATATGGGCATCTACTCCCCAACGAGTAAGCTTTGCCACCAGCGAGTAGTCTTTAAACGCAAGTTGATCGATGACTTTGTGGTGTTCCATATCAATTGCGATACTGTCTGCTTGAGTTGGCCATTTACGCTGAATTTCGGCGACTTCCCAAGCTTGATTACCACTGGTAGGTGGTTTGATTTGTATTTGTGCCGCGTCAATGCCATGTGCTCTGGCTATTGAAAGAACGCTATCAAATTCACTTGGAAAAATATTTAAATTAAGGTTTTCACTGTGTGGCATGTCGTGATGTTCATGGTGCATCACTGTAGGTAAATTATCTTCTTGAAGAGAAGTTGCCAATGTTGGGGTTTGCCAGTTAAGCCATTGACGAGCAACCCGAATATTATCTCCGGCCCACTCAGACCATGTAAGCCCCGTAATCGCGATTATTAATAGGAGAGGGAATAACGCTAAACCCAACGTGCTATGCCATTTCAATAATCTATTTTTTTGTGTTTGCCTAATTTTAAGATTTTGACGACGTTTCCACCAATTATACAGTCCGGTTAAAGTCCAAATGGCTAACCAGCTTGCTGCCAGTTCGCTATAAAAGCGACCCCATTTTCCGAGTAATAAATTGCTATGTAATTGATCGAGCATCGTTCGAAACGGCAGAACCCCACTGGTACCATAGACAGCTAGATGACCTTTGGCTTGAAGCGTAAAAGGATCAATAAAAACGGCTTCGCTGGTAAAATGATGTAGAGGATCTGAAAAAATTACACGAGTTGTTTGGTCAGCACTTGGGGCTGGTCTAACTTCAATCACCTGTGCGGACTTAGGCATGACTTGCTTTGCGGCTTCAATTTGCTGGCTTAGCATATGTGGCGGTTGCTTCAGTGGCTCAACATATAGAACATCTTTATAAATCGCTTGCTCTATTTGAGGCGTAATGGCATAGAGTAAACCAGTGACTGCTGCGAACAAGATAAATGGCGCAATAAAAATACCAGCATAAATATGAATTAAACGGTAAAGACTACGCCAGAAGGATGATTGGGTCAGCATCAGAAGAGAATGTTTGTCAGATTTTGGGCTGGATTATAACGACTTATTTCTTTTGATGTTGATTGAGTTGTAAGCGCTATTAAATTATTTGAGTAGTGCTTAGGTATACGGTTGGGTCCATTAATTAGACAGTTTTTATTACTTGGTAAATTATATATTTTTTATGTGCTCTTTAAGATCTTATTTACAAAGCATATTTAATAATTGCATAACTTATTATTTAAAATAATCTTGATTCATATAGTGTGTTTCTCTAAAAGAACGGATGATATCCAAATATCAATTAATATTTAAAAAACCGCTTATTTTAGGATAAGCGGTTTTATTAGAATAAAATTGTATACAGTCCCAAATTAATGATGGCCTTGGGAAATACCACCATTCCCATCTGAAAGACTAATTCGAATATTTTGCATCATGCCTTGATCTTCATGATCTAAAATATGGCAGTGCAATACAAAGTCACCGATGTAGCGTTCGTACTTGGTTCTAACAATGACTTTATAACTGGCTCCTTGTACGTTTTTAACCCAGATAGTATCTTTCCATGTCCCTTTTAGACCGCGATATTGTGGGTCAGGGGCAGCTGTTTTGTCATAGTCATCCACGGCGTTTATATCACTGACATCTTTACCGTTAGGGTCATACACTGCCACGACTTGAAATGGGTTTACATGAATATGAAAAGGGTGACTGGCTAATTTAGAGGTGAGTATCCATTCATCGGTTTTGCCTAACTCGAGCGTACGGTCAATTCGATCTGGTTGATATGGTTTTCCATTCACCTGAAACTGAACTGGATCAGCATTTGTATCAATATTAAATTCTAGAAATTGTTTAAACGGTGTAGCTGGTAAGTCCTGATGAGGAACAAAGTGACTAAATTTCAGATTTTGTTGTAAATCTTGAAGCACAGCAGGACGCATATCTGGGGCAATATTGCGTGCTGCATTATTGCTTAATGCCGTTGTTAAAGACTGAGGTGTTGAAGTGGCTTTATTAACTTGAATGATACCCAGTAAGCGTCTTTGCGAAAATGTACGGTCTACGTTAGCCGAAGCTGACGCCGCTTCATCAATTAAACAATAACGACCTTCTTGAGGGAATTGAATTAATGCGTCGTAACGATAACCTGGTTGAAAGACGGTAACTGTTTTGTCCATAACTTGTTTGAGGGTTAGACCGTCGGCTGCGATGATGTGTTGACTTACAATAGGTCCTGTACAACTTTCACTTAATAATTTCTTTTCACCCATTGGTGTCAAATTGAGTTTGGATGGAATATTCTGCATTTGACGAACGCTCAGGTTGATACTGTCGCGGACACCAGCATGTACCATTCGCCAACGCTCAACTTGTCCTGCAACCGCTTGACTGATGAAGGGTTGAACTTCTCCATTGATGCTCGTATATCGTCCTGATTTTCCCCAATCGCCAGGGCCAAAACCTTGATAATCTCTAATTTCACC
The DNA here is from genome assembly GCF_052824995.1 of Acinetobacter sp. 1124_18A. NCBI lineage: Bacteria > Pseudomonadati > Pseudomonadota > Gammaproteobacteria > Moraxellales > Moraxellaceae > Acinetobacter > Acinetobacter sp. 1124_18A. The sequence goes on from NZ_VTDF01000002.1 coordinate 113,486, forward strand.
AATTTGATTGTTTTGGCAAATATAGTTGCCATTTTGATCGGTTTCGATTTTTCCGTTAGCATCGTAGCAAGCATATTGGATTTGCTGAAAAACCAGAGTTCTTTCTTTGAAACCATAGGTGAGTAAATCTAAATCACCTGACTTATTTGGGGTAGGCTGGCGATATCCGCGAATAATTAACGCACCTGCCATGCCACTTGCAACTTGAATAGCAGTTGAACCATGTCGATGTGGGTGATACCAAAATGTTCCCGCGGGATGATCGGATGGAATGTTGTATTCATATTGAAAATTAACACCCGGATTAATCGAAATTAAAACGTTATCACTATTTCCTGCTGGGTTAATCCATAAACCGTGAGTGTGCATGTTCGTGCCATCAAAACAATGCGGTTTATTCACATCAAAATGATCGCCAGTACAACTTGGATCTTTAGGAAATTTTTTGTGAGTAATCGGATCTATATCAAGTTGATTATCTAAATTTGCCCGTACAGTTTCTCCGGGAAATACTTCAATCTTCGGAGCAATATAAGGCGTATTGGGTTGCGTATTTGTACCTTGATAACTACGTAAAAGGACTTCGTCATAACGATTTGTCGCTGGGTTCCAAAGTCTGTTCCTCGTTTTTTTAACTTCCCAAGTAAACAATGCTTCATTTGAAGATTGCATTTGCGGTGCATTTGTTAATGATTTTGTAGGATTCGGTGCAGCAAGTAATGCGACATGATTACGCGCAACAGCCATATCGGGTGGATCTTCTAATACACGTTCAGAAGAATCATTTGCTGATGCAGACCAACTAAGCAAAGTTAGAGGCGTGCACAATATTAAATGAGCTATTTTCATAATGAATATAGGCCTGAAAAAATCAGGCCTCTCCCTTAAATTATTATTTTGAAGTTTCTAAGCGAACCTGAGAAATACTGAGTCCTTGAGAGCTTACTTTTTCTTTAACTTGATCAAGCGTTAAATCAGTAGCAACAAACTGAACTTCTAAGTCTTCAGCAGGCATGCCTAATTGCTTAACCTGATCGCTGACTTGGTAGACCAATTGACCAATATGACCTGGGTGCCCGCCGTGGTCATGATCTAACACACCGAAGTAGTTAATTGTGGCAACATAAATTTTTTGGTCAGGTTTATTTTTTGGAGATAGATAAATCTTATAGGTTAGATTTGGATTACCAATCATTTGGACATTATCTAATATTAAATAGGTTTGTCCTGATGAAAGCGTTGTTTGAGTAAGTTGACTTGAGTTCTCTAAGAAACTTGCAGTTTGAGGGGCTAAGGCTACTTTTTGGGTTACACCCATAAGTTTAATGGTTTTATTACTGCTGACTGGTTTATGATTCATTTTAAATAGGTTTGCTTTTTCAGCACCTTTACTACTCATAACTGGTGCTTGAACTTTACAAGCATTTTCATTGGTATATCGAACTGGGATTTTACCAGGGGTGAATACATCAGCAATGGTCATGGTGACTTTGTTGCCGTTTTCATCTGCAAATGTATATCGAGTGTCATACCAACTATCTGGCATACCTAAATTTTTCTTGGCCCACTCAAGTGTAATCGGTTGCCCATTTGCTTTTTTATTTAACCAGCATTGCCACAAGCGATCTATATTTGCATGGTGCATATAAAATACGGGGTCTAAGCCTGCAATAGGTACAAATCCCATATCTGGTAGCACACAGTTTTTACCTACTGCACAGTGCATTACACCATGGGGTTGAGACTGTAATTGGTTAGAGAAATCTTTGAAGTTATCCCATTTAAAGGCTTGAGCAGCGCTGGCATTATCTGGATCTATGGCGCTGATATTTGTATTTAAACCCGGGGTACGGAACTGATCATATAAAGTACCAGCCTGTTTACCGCGGACCAATTTAGGCAGTGCTAAGCCTTGACCATTAGCAGCTTTTTCTTGGTAATAGTCCCAATAAGGAAGGGAGTAATTTTGCCCCACATATTTACGTACTGTTCGCTCGTAAAAATAAAGCATTATACGGTGCCACGGTAAGAAGTTTAGATTGCCATGTTGGCATGTACCCCAAACTTCATCGGTAAAGCCATCATTTGGGACTGGTGAATTTTGAATATGTTTATAGTAACTGTCACATACTGCTTTACTATATATCTGTAAGCACTGGGGCATACGGTATTGATTAACATAATAATCTTTGTCTGTTGCATGTGTACCTGTACCAAAATAGCCATGTGTATTGGCCCAGTAATTAAAGCTTGTACGAAATTCGGGTGATAAGGGGGGAGCATTATTATTTGCCCGCATTTTTTCCAGACCCTTTTGTAAGGCGCTTACTTTGGCTGGATCTTTTGCAAACTCCGTGGCACTTATTCGTAGTGAGTCAGCATGAGTTGTTAAGCTCATACCACACAATAGAGTTCCTAAAATATAATAATTTCTCTTCATGATTTTAAATCCTTGTCATGTTTAATATTCTTATATTTGATTATTTGTAATGTATGAATTTACCCTTGGTTTGGGTAAATCTTAATCTAATCTAGCATATAAAGAAGTTTTTATTAAAGGTTTATATTTAATATTAATAATGAGAAAATTTAATTTTAAGTCTTGTAATTTTTTAGAAAAACTTAATTATTTAGTATATTGTTTTTAATGTATTTTTATTATTAATTAAAAGATTTTTAAAATAAAAATAATTATATTTTTGCTTAATGTGTTTTGTTTTTTTAAATTTATGGGTTTAAAGTCTCATTATTAAATAAAATGTTGGATATGAAAATTTTTTATTCGAATTAAATATTGAAAAAATTATTTTATTTGAATGGTTAGCATGCATGCTCTAAAGGTTTTGTATAGGGCTATCTATATTTTGAGTTTTAAAATACAAATTACAATTGCATGATTATTAAGTTTATTTTGTAATTTTGGCATTTTTATTGCTTAATTACTCTTATCTTTAGTACAACATTTGATTTACTAACTTATAAATGATGATTCAAACCGTCTTGCTCTCTTATGGTGTCTTTTTCATATGAAAAATGCACCAAATAGACACGTCTTTTTATTTTGCACTGTATTTGTGCGTTGGATGCTGTAATGAAGTCATTGGTTTCAATACTCACTTTACTCATTCTATGTGGATGCTCTTCATCTGAACAAAGTAGAAAAACTAAAGAAAACTTGGTAGCCCATTCGATATGTGTTTTTGATAGTACAAATACAAAAGTGTGTGTAGCCAAACCAGTGCAAAGAATAGTTTCTCTATTTGAGTCGGGTTTAGATGGCTTATATATGCTAGGGCAAGGTCACAAAGTGATTGGTATACCAGCCGAAGTATACATCCAACCTTTATTATTTAATGCCTACTCAAAAATAGATCAACGTATTGCCAATAAACAGCTTGCGACACCTTCGCAAGGGGCAAATGCCACCAATATTGAAAGTCTCGTGCTGTTAAAACCAGATCTGGTGATTTTGGGGAGCGGACAAACTCAAACGATTGACCTGTTGCGGCAGTTTGGCATTGCTGTATATGTCATGGAGTCCGGTACTTACCAGCAAGTAAAAGAAGAGTTATCTGAAATTGCTGTTCTGAGCGGTGCCCAAAAACGTGCTCAGGAAATTTTAAATTTCTCTGATGAAATTGTGGCGGAGGTTGCAGCAAAAACTGCACGTCAGCCAAATAAACAATCGATTTATTATGCGTGGTCAGGGGGACGTATTTTTTCTACCTCTGGACGTCAGTCGATTACCAATGACTTTATTGAACTGGCGGGTGCTTACAACATTGTTCAGACCGATGCTAACCAGCCCAATGTAAACCCTGAGACCCTCATTGAATGGAACCCTGACAATATTGTGCTTTGGAATACAAACCCAAAACTGATTTATGAACGAAAAGAATTACAAGGCTTAAGTGCCGTACAAAATCGAAAGGTTTTTAATTTGAGCCCTGCATTTATATATAACCCACATACCATCAAAATCATTATTACGGCGATTTATTTGAATCATAGTATTTATCCTGAACAGTCCGATTTATCTGTAAGTGCTTTACAACAGCGTATTTTAACTAAGTTGTATGGTGAGGAACTTGCCAAAGCGTTGGTGCAATGAATATGGAAAAGCTGAAATATTATTGGTTTTACCCGTTACCTGTGGTCATGATTTTTATCTCATTGCTCGTTGGCCCAACTCAAACGTTGAGTGCATGGGATTATTTGCGGTGGGGTGTGCAAGCAGTCTTTGGTACACCATATTTTGATGCTGAGCAATTTAGGCTGATGCAAAACATTTTGGTCAATGTCAGATTACCCAGAATTTTACTGACTTTTATGGTGGGGGCCGCGTTAGCAACTGCGGGAAATGGTTTACAGGCATTGTTTCGTAATCCTTTAGTTGACTCGTATGTACTTGGTATTTCTTCTGGTGCGGCGTTTGGTGCAGCTTTAGCACTTTCTTTAAGTTGGCTTTCGCCAAATCTATCAGCCTTTATTTTTGGTGTGTGCGCCGTTGGCTTAACGTATTTATTTGCACATCAAAAACATGAAAGCCAGACATCTTTAGTCATGGTAATTTTATCAGGCATGATTGTTTCAGGGTTATTTTTAGCAGGACTTACAGTCATTCAATACTTAAGTGATCCGTTTAAACTGCAAGCCATTGTGCAATGGACGATGGGCAACTTACATCAGGCTTCTTGGCAAAAGGTTCAATACGCTGTGCTACCGATTTGTATTGGTCTTGCTGGATTATTCGCGATGCGTTGGCGCCTAAACTTAATGGCACTCGGTGCTGAAGAAGCGCAGGCGGTTGGTGTTAACCCACGCTGGGAACAGCTTCTTTTAATTGTTTTGGTGACTGTATGTACGTCAACTTCTGTGGCAGCGGCGGGCATTATTAGTCTATATGGGCTGTTTATGCCGCATATTGTGAGAATGTTGGTGGGACCAGACCACCGCTACAGTATTCCTGCCAATATGATTTTGGGCGGTAGTTTTCTACTGTTGATTGATAACTTTTCTCGGGTTTTACTGACGTTTGAAATACCGATTGGTATTTTTACCATGTTACTTGGCGCGCCATTTTTCTTATTATTAATGAAAACACAGAGGACTCATTGGGCATGATTCAAATTGATCAGTTAAATTATGCCTATGGGCACAAACAGGTACTTAAAAATATTCATCTGGAATTTCCTGAAAATCAGTTTTCAGTGATTTTAGGGCGTAATGGTTGTGGAAAATCGACACTTTTTAAATTGATGGCGGGCCTCGAACCCGTAAAAGATGGGTTGATTCGTTACTCAGGAAAGCCACTATCAGACTTTAAAGGAAAAGATCGGGCAGCACTACTCGGCTTTTTACCGCAGTTTCATAAAACCGTATTTCCATTTTTGGTTAAAGATGTAGTGATTACGGGGCGTTCTGCTTTTAGCAGATATAGACCTTCAAAATCAGACTGGGAACGTGTAGATCAAGCTTTACTTGATTTAGACATCGAGCATTTGCGTGAACGTCCTTATACCGAGCTATCGGGAGGTGAAAGGCAATTGGTTATGATTGCCCGCATTTTAGTACAAGCACCAAAAGTCATTTTGCTTGATGAGCCAACCAATCATCTCGATGTTTATTATCAATCTTACTTAATGAAAAAATTGCGTCAATTGTCGCGGCAAAATTTTACGGTGATTGCGATTATGCATGATCCTAATTTAGCTTTTTTATTTGCAGATCATCTGTTTTTCATGAGACAACACGAAGTGGTTAAGCCTGAGTCAAAAACTCGAATCACCGATCCTAAGTTTTTAAAAAGTGTCTACGATGTTGAGTTCCATGAAGCCATGATTCAAGACAAAACGATTGTGATACCTGATCATTCTTGGCTATGAATATGTTGAATTATCAGCTAGTGGGCAAAACTGATTATGAGTCAGCAGTAGAGTTTGCACTTTATACAAGACAGTTGTTATTCCCAGAAATTTATCATGGGCAAGTCCCCAAAGATTTACAAAATTTTGAGCAGTCCTATGTTAAAGACCTATTGGGCTGTTTCATTACCGTAAAAGACCAAAACCGCATTATTGGCACCATTGCATATCGGGCGTATGACCATCGTTTTGATTTAAATTTACCGCTTAATACGGTTGAGGTCGTTAAATTATTTGTACTACCTGAATACCGCCGTAATGGCATCGCAACCATGCTATGTAAAATGTTGTTTAGCCATGCACAAAAGAATGAAATTACCACTTTGTATTTGCATACCCATCCATTTTTACCTGCGGCTGAAGACTTTTGGCGTCTACAAGGTTTTGATGTTATTAAAAGAGAATGGATTGATACGTATGACACCATTCACATGAGTAAATCTTTATAGTGCTTTATCATGTGCATGAAATCTTTTTTGAAAATGGGTAGGCGAATAACCCATAATTTTACTGAACATTGCGGTAAAAGCTGCCGAGTGTTCATAGCCCAAACAAAAGGCAATTTCTGTAATTGAGATATTTTCTTTTAAGGCATTTAAAGCATAGATGATGCAGACTCGATTACGCCAAGCCTGAAAGGACATGCCAGTTTCTGACTTAAACCAGCGGTGAAAAGTCCGCTCACTTTTATTATGGTCATGTGCCCAATCTTTAGGGCTACTATGAATATCGGGATGCTGCATAAACTCAGCGCATTGTTTAGATAGTAATGTGTTGTGAGGCAGAGGAATAAACAGAGGTAGGGCTGGTGCAACTTCTAACTCATATAACAATAAATCGATAAGAGCGCCGTCACGGCCTGAATGTTGGTAGTCAATAGGTAGCTGATTTGCCTGAATGAGCAGTTGATGTAGCAAAGGCGAGACTTGTATAACCTCGCAATATGTTGCCTGTCTTGGTGCATGGTCTGCTTCTATGTACAAACTATAAGTACTGACTTTAGATAGCCATACCTGATGTGGTTTGTCTGCGGGTATCCATACACCGCTGTAGGGCAACACGAGCCATTGACCATCTTCAGTTTCAACTTTCATGAGACCTTCGGGTGCATATAAGAACTGAGCACGGCGATGGCTATGCGTATCTAACAAAGTATCAGCAGGATAATCTGATCCTAACGCTAGAACCGCTTGCGGTAGATGGTCTACATCGTTAATTGGAATATTACGCATATTTTTTGGCTGAAATAAATAAAAAGATGGCTTTTCTACGTCAGTTTGCCATAGAGCTATTTTATATCATGCCTCTATAAACGTGAGGAAGATAACGATGCTATATGAGCTATTTTTATTTGGACTACTGTCAGGCATAACCACTTGGTTATTTGGTTTTGGCGGAGGTTTTGTTGCTGTGCCTTTGCTTTATACAGTCATTATTCAAAAGTGGGGCAATGAAAGCAGTGTCGGCATACATGCGATGCAAATTGCAGTTGCCACATCAGCTTTTGTCATGCTCTGCTCGGCAAGTTTTGCAACCTTTCGACACCATCGGTCTGGACATATAGATTGGCAAAAAATCCGCTTTTTATGGGGTGGTATCGCATTTGGCGGAATAGTCGGTGCGGTAATGGCCTCATTGTTTAATGGCAGCTGGCTTCGCTGGATATTTATGGGTTATGTGTTCATAACCATTACTGATTGTTATTACCGACCTGGGTTTATGGTGATATCAAAGCAAAAGCAAAACTATGGTGAAAACAGCGAACTCATTAAAGGCGGAATAATTGGTTGGGTTGCCGCGCTTTTAGGTGTGGGTGGCAGTGTAATGACGGTTCCGTTATTACGGCGTCGGGGTAGTTCTATGGCAGAGGCCGCGGCTATTGCAAACATTCTCACCTTACCTTTGTCTTTAACTGCAACGCTGACCTATTGTGTATTGTCACTTTGGCAATCTACATGGGCACTTAACGGATTTATCGGTCTAATCTGGTTTGAAGCTGCTTTATTCTTGGTTGCTGGAACATGGATTGGGCTATATTTTTCAGAAAAATTTATTTCAAAACTACCTGATTTATGGCGTGCAAAGTTGTATCCGCTACTTTTAATAATAGTTCTACTCGTCATGCTTTTAGTAAATTAATTTTTAATTTCAATTGTTTGAAGAATAATTTTTCTTAAATAACAAATCTCTAAATGCTCTAAAACTGCAAATTTTATGTATTAAGTGGCTTTGAAAAAAGTTTGAAAAATAGACTTGAAATATATAGTGGCTTTATGACACTATATATACATCGAAGGTCATCAGACAAAAAGAGGATGATATGGCTATCCAGCTTTTAGATGCGGCAAGAAATGAAATTTCAGTGAAATTCACGCAGTTTTCTGGTGGAGAGCGTCATGTTCAAATTGATGAGACAACGTTGGGTTCACTATCTGGCAAGGTATTGGTTCGCGCCAAAATGACCTCAAGTCACGATGTGATGGACTATTTGTTACTTGAAAATATATTGCTGAATCAGGGTCTAACCGTTGACCTAGAAATTCCGTATTTTCCATATGCACGTCAGGATCGTATTTGTGCAGTAGGCCAAGCATTCTCACTCGATGTGATGACCAAGTTACTTAACATCAATGCAGACAAGAAAGCGGGCAAACAAGGAAAGGTAACTGTTTGGGACTGCCATAGTGAAGTAACAACAGCCTTGCTCGCCGCCAATACTTCTTTTAACGAAGTTGTAAATGTCAGTTCAGTTGACATCATCGCAAAGAGTGAAGCGCTGAGCACATTGTTAAAAGATGAAAAAACAGTACTGATTTGCCCAGACAAAGGCGCAAAAGCACGCACACAAATGGTTGCAGACGCTTTTAATGGCGAGCGCAAACAACCAATCACTATCGTTCAATGTGATAAAAAACGTGATCCAGTGACTGGCAAAATTTTAGGTACGCATGTACATGCGACTGATTTATCGGGTCTAACAGCGGTCATTACCGATGATATTTGTGATGGCGGTGCAACCTTTATTGGTATTGCCAAAGAGCTTCGTCGCCTCAATTGCCATAAGGTCGTTTTATATGTGACCCACGGTATTTTCAGTAAAGGAATAGAGGTTTTTGATGGGCTGCTTGACCAGCTATTTACCTCGGACAGCTTTCCACAACAAGCAACAGACAAAATTTCAGTAATTGCTTTTGCAGCAAAATAAAGAGAACAAAGATGACTATTAAATTGAATCCATTAAACGCTATCGATTTTTATAAAGCTGATCACAGACGTCAATATCCAGCAGGTACAGAGTACGTGTACGCCAACTTTACGCCACGTTCATCTCGACTCGCTAAAATGTTGCCTGACTTTGACGATAAAGTTGTGTTCTTTGGGCTTCAGGGTTTTATCAAACACTTTTTAATCGATACATGGAATGAAGGCTTTTTCAAACAACCTAAAGACAAAGTGGTGGCTACCTATAAACGCCGTATGGATAGTTCATTAGGTGAAGGTGCTGTACCGGTCGATCACATTGAAGCATTACACGACTTGGGCTATTTACCATTACGCATTAAAGCTTTACCGGAAGGTAGCCGCGTCAATATGCGTGTACCCGTGCTTACCGTAATTAATACCGACCCGCGTTTCTTTTGGCTAACAAACTATATTGAAACTGTGTTAAGTGCTGAGCTTTGGAAAAGCTGTACAACCGCTACAATTGCCTATGAGTACAAACGCTTATTAACTCAATATGCTGTAAAAACTGGCGCACCGCTTGATTTTGTACCTGTGCAAGGACACGATTTTAGTAGCCGTGGTATGAGCGGAATTTATGATGCGGCGCAATCTGGTGTAGGCCACTTAACCAGTTTTATTGGAACAGATTCGGTTGCTTCAATTGACTACGCGGAAGAATATTACAATGCAACAGGTGTGATTGGTGTATCTGTACCAGCAACCGAACACAGTGTGATGTGTATGGGTACAGAAAACAGTGAGCTAGAAACCTTTAAGCGTTTAATCTGTGAGCTTTATCCGTCTGGTGTTGTCAGTATTGTGTCTGATACTTGGGATTTTTGGCGAGTGATTACCGAGTTTACGGTGGCTTTAAAACCTGAAATTCTGGCAAGACAACCGAATGCTTTAGGCTTGGCTAAATTAGTTTTCCGTCCTGATTCTGGTGACCCAGTTAAAATTATTTGTGGTGACCCAAATGCTGAAGTCGGCAGCCCAGCCTACAAAGGTGCGGTTGAATGTTTATGGGAAGTGTTTGGCGGTACAACCACAGACCAAGGCTATAAAGTGCTTAATGAACGTGTTGGTTTAATTTATGGCGACTCAATTACTTTAGACCGCGCACAGCGCATTTTAGAAGGATTAGAAGCCAAAGGTTTTGCATCAAACAACTTGGTGTTTGGGATCGGCAGTTTTACCTATAACTATTTAACTCGCGATACTTTTGGGTTTGCTGTGAAAGCAACTTGGGGGCAAGTAAATGGGGTAGGACGAGAGCTGTTTAAAGACCCGATTACTGACTCAGGTGTGAAAAAATCTGCGAAAGGTCTTTTACGCATCGAAGAAAGTGAAAATGGTTTTACCTTGTTTGATGAGCAAACAGCCGAACAAGAACAAGGCGGAGCACTAAAAATCGTCTTTGAAAATGGTAAACTTCAATATGAGTGTACTTTGGATCAAATTCGTGAGCGTTTATCCATCGCATAACTGAGTTTAGATGAGTCGTTACATGAGTATCGGCTCATCATTTTTATTGAGAGGCTGAACGTGACTATTCAAACTGAACAAGAATTCCTTGCCAGTTATGATCGCCGAGATTATGACGCACCTTTACTCACAGTCGATATGGCTATTTTCTCGGTATTTAATGGTCAGTTGCAGGTATTACTCATTAAGCGACCCAACTTTCCAGCCAAAGACCAATGGGCTTTACCAGGTGGTTTTGCCGATTTAAAGCATGATCAAGATTTGATGGCCACAGCCTATCGTAAGTTGGCCGAAAAAACAGGAATCGCTTCGCCTTATTTGGAACAAGTTGCTTCTGTGGGCAATGCAAAACGTGACCCGCGTGGTTGGGCCGTGACCATTTTGTATTTTGCTTTAATTGATTTCAATGCCTATCAACAACAAGCGTTGGCTGAATACAGCGAATGGGTACCTGTAGCAAAAGCACAAGAGTTCGCATTGGCGTTTGATCACAGCGAATTACTGACTTTGGCATTAGAGCGTTTAACCAATAAAACCCGCTATACCGCATTGCCAGCTAGTCTTATGCCTGAATTATTTACGCTGACCGAGCTACAAACCATTTATGAAATTATTCTTGGGCAATCCTTAGAAAAAAAAGCGTTTAGACGCCGTATGATAGAAGCTGGCGCAGTTGAAGAAACCAACCACAGTAAAATTGTAGGGAAACGACCAGCTCAGCTCTACCGCTATGCACTAGATTCTTTTGATTTTATCTTTCCTCGCTCTCTCGAATTACCCAGAAATAAAGAGGGTGAAGATAAGCAAAACAATGAGCTTTCTGACTAGCGCATATTGATGCGCTTTGATTTATAATGACGCGCTTATGATTGATGTCATGTTTTGATCAGCACTTTGCCTATGTCACACGTTTCTCCCTGTTTCCAACAAAATCAGTTTTTTGTGTTGGTGGAATATCTCACTTCACTGCATGAAATTTACCCTGTGAAACATGAGTTTGCAGGATATCCAGCAGCAATGACATTGGCAGATCGTGTACATTCAGATCATGATATCGCGCCACTTGATGCAAGCAAAAGTTACCCTGAATCAATCGATAAAGTCTTACACTTTTCAGGTAAGGCCCGAGACATCCAAGACTTTGAACACTTTTTAGAACAAGCTCAAGCAGCCAATATTCAAAACTTGTTATTGCTTACAGGCGATAAACTTAAAGAACACCATAATGGTCGAGATGGGCAGCCTCGTAGTCGTTACCTAGAGTCGGTAAATGCCGTAATGGCAGCTAAGCAACATGGTGGTTTTCGTATTGGCGTTGCTTTTAACCCATTTAAATATGTTGAAGCTGAGCGCGATGCACAGTACTTAAAACTGCATAAGAAAATTAAAGCAGGCGCTGACTTTATCATTACCCAATTGGGCTATGACATTGAAGCCTTAAAACAAGCCAAATCATTTTTAACAAAACATCATTATTCACAGCAAATACTAGCTTGTGTCATGCCTCTAACTTTGGGCCGTGCTAATTTTATGGTGAAGCATAAAGTTGCCGGTATTGTGATCACCCCGCACATGCTAAAGGTTTTGGCAGAAGAAAAACAGGCAGGACATACAGACCGCGTTTATTTGCGCTGCGCTTTACAGATTTTGATATGTAAACATTTAGGGTTTGCAGGAATTCACTTGTCGGCCTGCCATAAGCCAGAAGAGCAAATGGTGCTTGAAAGCTACATTGAGCAATACAGACATCTGGAGCTTAAAGTTTTAGAAGAGCTTTGGAATTCACTTTGGCAAGTCACTACAGGCAAAGAGTTTTCACCTGAAATTGCTCGTTTTTCACGTCAGCCTACTTCTAAACAAATGATTAAATATCGCCAACTGCATGTTATGCATGAAGCAATGTTTGGATCAAAAATTGCAAAAGGTGTCGGACGGTTTATTTTTAAAGCTTCATTTTGGGAAAATGCTTTGGTCGCCAAAGTATTAATTAAAACAGAAGTGCTGAGTAAACATAGCTTAGTTGGTTGTGAAAGCTGTGGTCAGTGTCGCCTAAGCGATACTTTATATATTTGCCCTGAAACCTGTCCAAAAGGTTTAGCTAACGGCCCTTGTGGCGGAACAACTTTAGACCGCTGCGAATTTGGTGACCGTGAATGCATTCATTCAGTCAAAGCAAGGCTTGCTAAAGCCCTTGAACAAACTGAAGTATTAAAAGAGAAATTAATTCCAACAGTGCCTCTTGAAACTAGAGGAACCAGTTCTTGGAAAAATTGGTATTTAGCGACAGAAGCTTAAGTTTTGTATTAATCCTTGATTTGATTTTGTTAAAAAACCAATTCATATGCTAAAGCACGGCAATAATTTAAAAATAACAATTGTTTGACTTAATTATGTCCAATAAAAATGACCGCGTAGGAGTATACTTAAAGCAAATCTTTTGCGTTAAAAGAAAGGCTGTCTCAATGAAAAAGTTGGTTGCTGTACTTACTGTAATTGTTATTTTAACTGGATGCGTTTACGACCCTGTTAATTACGACAAAATACACGACCAAGAGTTCCAAGACCACCTCAGGCAAAATGGTTAGCACTGTAAAACCCACTCAATGAGTGGGTTTTAGTGTTTAAAAAGTTCGACTCTCCAATATATCAGCCTAGCTAGTTACACTTAGGTAATTTTAATTGCTAGTGTCTATATGCTCTTTTTGAAAGAATTCATCTATCATTTGTCATGGCTTAATAACTCCAATCATCTCTTCTTAGTCGCCTTCAGGAGCGAGACTGTTTGCGAGTAAATACTCTATATCTTTTGTTAAAGCAGGATATCGAGTCCCAAACTTTATACAATGCTCCTGTAATGTTGCTGGCCAGTCATTATGATGTTCGTTACGAAGAATAGTAGTGGCCCTGATTGCTTTACGAGCAGCGGCACGCTGTAAATGTAATTCTTTTTTTTATCAGTAGTGGATTCTATGATGTTTAAGCCAGTATCCCCAACTAAATTTATTATCTGGACTTAGCACTTCCTGTAACAAACCACAATCTAAATCAATTTTACTAACAACAGGATTATGTTGTTCAAGCCTAGTTTTAATAGTCTCTAGTTGTTTAGTAATCTCTGAATTAGGGGCATAATTAAAGATTACTGTCATATCAAGATCTGATTTTCCTATTTCTGCTCGGCCTTCAGCTATGCATCCATAGCACGTACAAGCGGTTTTAAAGGTAACATGCGAGATTTACCTCTTGACGCGGCCAAAGCTATTTATCGTAAAAACTATTGGACAGCCCCGCGATTTGAACATGTGAACGCGATTAGCTCAGCTGTTGCTGAAGAGCTTTTAGATACAGGGGTTAATTGTGGTACCAGATTTGCTAAGCTACTTTTACAACGTGCTTTAAATTTGCTGATCAAGGTAAAGCAGGTTGGCCAGATCTCACGGTAGATGGAATTTATGGGCCAGCTACATTGGGAGCTCTAAAGAATTATTTGGCTAAACGTGGGAAAGAAGGAGAGAAGGTATTAGTTCGAGTGCTGAATATCATGCAAGGCCAACGTTACATTGAAATCTGTGAACGTAATCCGAGCCATGAACAATTTTTCTACGGTTGGATCGCTAAAACAGGCTGGATTGATGATAGCAATAGAGAGGAAATGATAAAAAGGGTAATCGAACCTCTTGCAGAATTTCATGAATTTCCATGGCGTATCACATCACATAGTGAATTTTTTGATAATTTAATCAAAACAAGAGGCTAAGATAACTAATAAAAAAGGGGCTTTTCGCCCCTTAATTATTTAAACTTCTTTTTTATTTACTTTTGAAAATATAAATACCACTAAAAATTAAGAACATAGCTTGGAATAAAAACCATCCAAGTGTTGAATAATTAGAACACTTGGTGATGGAATCATAAATAATCTCCTTATAAGATACGGTTTCCATCATGTTTAGTAGTATTAATTCAGCTAATAATAGAACTAGAGAAATAACAGTGTAAAAATACTTATTTCTTATAAAAATTAAAATTATTGAAACGATGATCGATAATAAGCCACACATCCCTAACATTGATGGATCATTAGCTGAAACCCCATTTAACTCTTTAAAATAGGTAATAGTGCCTATAGCAATATATTCATTAATACATAAATCTTGCCCAAACTTATCTATCGTATATCCGCCTATACCTGATAAGAATAAAAATAATATGGCTACATATCTAATCATAATTTACAAACTCAATTTTAATGATGGATCAAATTTCCATGTTTCAACTTGTAGTTCTGGATCTGCTCGGCAAGTTCCTTGGCATCCATCTGGAATTGCTATTACATCACCATTTAGAGCTAATTTTATAGCTTCTTGCCATTTCCATGATCGAGCATAGACAGCTTTTTCAAGCCTTTCTTTTGGAATTTCTCCCTTTATCCAACTTCTTAAAGCCTTTTCACCAGCATTATAAAAAACTGTTGACTCTTGCAATGTTAATTTCCGTCCTAATATGTTTCCACCACGGACCACATTTTTTGCTACTAAATCCATAGCTACAGTTGCATCTGTACAGATCACAACAAAAGTTTCATAGAGCCAATCTGGATTCCTTTTATCAATATTCATCAACTCTGCTGCTAATCCTACTTGCATCTCTCCAAAGCCATAGCTGTTATGAGGATATACTTCACCTAGATTAAGATAAAAGGATAAGAGGTTTTTTCTATAAGCCCATACACCATGCATTTTTTCTTCAAATACAATTGATGCAACAATCTGAGGATCTATGCCATTTTTAGCCCCAGCTGTTTTAATTTCATTCCTTAAATAAGCAACCATCCTTAAACCTTCAGGTACAGGATAAGTAGTTGGTACAGTACGGTTTTGAACTTTATGCTTATCTTCTTTTTCGGTTTTATCTTGAAATAGTTTAAGTTGATATTCGGTTATTAATGGTTTTGAATTGGCTTCTTTTGTATATGTATGACCATAAATTTTAACTTGAGGATTATATTCAGTACCCGATGGCAAAAATATCTTAAAAGAAACCGTTGTTTTTGCGGCATCTTCTTGTTCATTTAACTCAAAAAATGCTTCACTACCCAAACCATTTGGTTGCATTGGAAGTTTTTTGGTTGCTCCAACTCGCCCCTTACTAGTTACAAAGGTAGCTACAGAACTAAACTTACTAAAATTTAAGATATTTTTACTTTCTTTGATTCTTAATCTTGCATAGACTTTTGACATTATTAATTATCATCTTCAAGGTTTGTATATTTATCAACCAAATGAAAACTAATGTTTTCTTGTTGTTCAGTATAAATAGGTGAAGTATAACCTTCTGAATTAGTTGTTCCTTCAATCAATTTGCCAGATTCTGTTACCGCAAAATATGCTTTATTTCGATGAGGTATATTTTCTCCATCTATAAGTTGAACGCTAACATTGAATAAGCCACTATTTACTTCAGGTAAAGTAGGGATATAGCTAACAACTTGTTCACCCGACTTGAATATATGTTGACCAGCTTTAACCTCAAATTTACCTCCCGTTATTACCATAATACCTTTATCATTAATTACAATACGCGAACCACCCGCCATACTTTTTTATTCTCAAATTTAAATTTATGTGATTAGAATAACATAACTTGTTTAAACTCAAAAAATACACTTATGACCATGATTGTTTCGGCGCATCTCGGAGATTGTATACTGATTGCCGCTGATAAAAGAGCGATGGTATATGATATAAACTCTGGATTATTAAGAATATCTCATGATGATGAGGCGAAAATAAAGTTATGGTGCCGTGGTGCTATTACAGGCACAGGAGACAGTTTATTTATAAATCGTATAATGAATTATTTTGAAAATTTAACAGAACAAGAACAAAAACTTGAACAAGTGAATGCTATTCAAATGGAAATAGAAAGAAGATTGTCTGAAGGGGTTCCAAAAGAGCTTCTTTCTAATAATACGCTTATATTCTCAATGTTTAATGGCTGTGAAACCTCATTATATACAATACCTATACAGCCATTTTTTGAGACATTTAAACTTGGTGGAGGTGAATATTTAAGAGCCAAAGTTAATGAAATTAAAGAATGGACCATAGAGGTATGCTGTTTAAATATTCCTTCCGATTTAGCATTATTACAAGACTTCCAGCGCAATTTAAGGAGCCTAAATAGCTTTGAAAGTGAGGGGCATTTCATTAGTTACTATATAGAGCATTTAAAGACTATTTTCGAGAAACAAGCCTCTATAGATACTAGTGTTACGCCGTCTTTTGACCTGTATTTACAATCATGTGAGACTGGATGTAGCTTTGCCATTCATATTGAGAACAACTTTTTAACTACTTCAAATGTGTAATATTTTGCCCATTGGTCCAACTGGACCAGGATTAACAAAGTTATTTTTAGCTCTATGAATTATTTGGCCAAATGTGGGAGAGAAGGTATTAGTTCGAGTGTTGAATATTATGCAAGGCCAGCGCTATATTGAAATCTGTGAGCGCAATCCTAGTCAGGAACAATTTTTCTATGGCTGGATTGCTAACTGCGTTTCGTTATGAGGGTTCGGATTTTACTGAACGTTCTGCTATTGGGATGCACAGAGTCTTGGCATTACACCTACTAAGGCTCAAAAATTGATTAATAATCAAGGGTTATGAATTTAAGATTGTGATATTCTCTTCGCACCAATGGGGAGTGAATTATGAGATTTTTTTTATTTTTTATACTAACTACAACAGCTTTTTTGAGCTATGGTGCGGAAACAAAAGTTGATAAGGAATTTTTAAATTCGGGATTAATAGATAAAAACTATAGGTATAAAAATATTGCAGACGCAGCAACTTTCTTCAAGCAATTAGCAAATAGAGAGTCACTTAGTTTGCCAGTAATGCTTAATAGTGATGAAGAAGTAGTATCAATGATGGCGACACCATTTCAAGTTATCTACTCTTATAGAATACACAGGAAGCTTGATAACAATAGTTTGAAAGTGGTTGCGCAACTGTATAATAATCCCAAGAGAATTTCTGAATTATGTCGGCAAAACTATATTCATGAATTTCAAAGAGCAAATAGCTATGTTATCAAATTTATCTATTCAGATCTCAATGGCAGACTTATTACAGAGACTAGATTAGATAAGGAAGTTTGCAATCAATAATTAAGTAGTTCATAAAAAAGCACTCGTAGGTGCTTTTTTAATATCAATTCCTATCACTTTTTTTCTTCATAGTAGCTGCTCAACTTATTCTCATGTTGCACGGCTCATACGATAAATAATAATGTGAGTGTTTGTATTTGTATGATAGCCTTTAAAGAGGTATTTTTATTAATTTGCTCTATAAAATGCTGACATTTATTGATACTTCGACTTCTCAAATGCCACCAAACAGAAGTGTTTCATTTCTGCTCGGTTTTGGAATCTTTTGGATGCCGTACATCTTTGCATGGTTTACTTTAAGATCTGGCTATTCCAGTTCAGCTCGGTGGATAAGCTTTATTTGGATGGTATTTGTTTTATTGATTGTTATGGCAGCTTGAAACAGCTAATTATTAATAATGAGTTAATTTATGAAAAAGATTATTTTTACTACAGTGTTGGGTTTGATAGTTTCTAATTTTGCAAATGCAGATACTCTTATTCCAAGAAGTGTTCAAGGTGATAAAGGAAAATATTATTTAATAGAGAAGAAAAAACAAGGCGATATTATTATTACACTCCACAAACGCATTGGTGTAGAAACTATAGATTACACTCGATTGGAGACAAACTGTAAGACTATGAAAATGCGTGAAATTGGAACTGGTGAGGGATCAATAAAAGCTATAAAAATTAATCCTACTAAGTGGTTTGATTTAGTAGAAGGATCAAGTAAAAGTGACCTAGCTCATTTTGTCTGTAAGAAATAAAATTTAGCAATAACTAAACATTTAAATCCTCAATTTTATTGATAAGAAAAAGAATTTTTAAAAGCACTCTAGGGTGCTTTTTTATATCTACATATCTTATTAAAAGTTCTTTTGTTTCTTCATCAAGCGATTTTATTTCTATATTTTCAAATTTGTTGTTGTACAAACTCTTTAAATTTTCTATAGGTGTGTTATAGAAGAGCATAAGCTCGATTTTTCTTGAAATTCGATGGCTTGCGTTAAATAGGTAGACGATGACCGCACTTTTAGAAAAGGATTTCAGCCCGTCTGAGTTTACATTGTTTTCTGAAATATTATGGAAACTTGGTTCAGGAAAAGGGCAATATAATTTACGTGAAAATATCATTGCCGATATTGCCATCCTATTACGAGCTGATTTTGCTGCATCTTATATTTGGGACTCAACGCATAATTTATCGAAAGAAGGCGTGATATGGAAAATCGATCCCAAAGCGATGGAAGACTATGAGAGCATTTGGCAATTTAATGATCCCATTACGGCACAGCTTCATAAACTCCAGAAACCGACATTTGTAAACGAAGTCATGCCTCTCGCAGACCTTAAAAAAACCAGCTATTACAATGAGTTTTTAAAAGCCTATGGTTTGTATCACGGTATAAATATTTATTTTGTCCGAAATGGTATGGATATTGGTGATTTACGCATTTGGCGTGCCCAAGACGCTGATATGTTTGGTGAACGCGAGAAAAGAATATTAAGCCTACTTGAACCTTATTTTACTCAAGCCTTACCAGCAGATTTATCAACACAATACAGCCTGACTCCGCGTGAACAAGAAGTAGTTCGTTTGGTATCTAAAGGTTTAAGTGATAAACATGTTGCAAATTTACTTGGCATTAGCTTTACCACATTAAGAACTCATCTCAATAACTCTATGAGAAAAATAGGCTGTAATAATCGCACTGAAATGGCTTTACTCATTCAACATTAAAACAAAGCAATCCTCAATTTTGAGGATACGAATGAATGAGCAATTTGTACTAAGTTCTTAAGATCACAACTTAAATGGATTTTAAGTCAACATGTCAAATGCAGTGGAAAAAAATAATTGGATTGAAACACTCGATTTAGCAAATACTTCAGTAGATATCATTACTAAACTGATTCAAGAGAGAAAAGTATCTTGTGAAGAACTCGTGCATCATTACTTCGCCACTATTGAAAAACAGCAGTCTTTAAATGCTTTTATTAGCACAGATAAAGCTTCAGCAATTCAACAAGCTCAGTATTGGGATAAATACCTACTGAGTGGAAAGCTATGTCCGGCTTTGATGGGCATTTTAATTGCGGTTAAAGATAATATTCATGTTGCAGGTTTTCCTAATAGTGCAGGCACACCAGCTTTAGCTAATTTTAAGCCTCAAAGCTCTGCACCGATTATTCAAAAACTCATTGATCAAGGTGCAATCATTGTGGGTAAAACCAATATGCACGAATTGGCCTTTGGGGTAACGGGTTATAATACTGCCATGCACATTGAAGGCGTTGTAGGTACACGAAATGCGGTAAACCCGTTACATATTGCTGGTGGGTCTTCTTCAGGTAGTGCTGTGGCTGTTGCCGCAGGAATGGTTCCGATTGCGATTGGTACAGATACTGGGGCTTCGATTAGATTACCGAGTGCTTTAAATGGTTGTGTCGGCTTTCGTCCAACGGTAGGAAGATATTCACAAGAGAGTATTACCCCAATTTCACATACGCGGGATACCGCTGGCCCTATTGCACACACAGTATCTGACATTATTTTAGTTGATCAGCTCATCACCCAAGAGCCAAGAAAAAAACCATTACTACCTCATCAAATTAGGCTCGGTATCACCCCATATTTTTGGAATCATTTAGATGAAGACGTTCATCAACAAGCTCATATTGCACTTGGTCTTTTAAAAGATGCGGGAGTCGAAATTATTCCTGTCGATATGCCAAATTTAGAACAATTCAATCATGCTATTTCATTTCCAGTGGTCGTCTATGAAGGCAAATATGACCTTATTCAATATTTGAAAGATCATCATGTAAATCTGTCTTTAGAAGATGTAATTGATCAGATTTCAAGCCCAGATGTTCAGGCAATTTTTAAACAGAATATTCTTCCCCAATTAATTCAAGATCAGACTCGGCAACTTGTTCCTGTTTTACCTTTCTATGAAAAAGCCATCAGTGAAGCTCGTCCACAATTGCTGGAACTCTATCAAAACACATTTAAAGCGCATAATTTACATGCTTTATTGTTCCCAACATCAGCCATCGTTGCACCACTAGTAAACGAGCAAGTCAGTTCAATTGAAAATTTTCAGACACTGATTCGAAATACAGACCCCGGCAGTAATATCGGATTACCTGGACTGAGTTTACCCATTGGAAAGGGGGCGAAATCGCAACTACCAATTGGGTTGGAGATTGATGGTTTACCTCATCAGGATAGTGAAATACTTGCGATTGGAGAGACTTTAGAAGAAATTTTTAGGGTTTTAAATAAGTAAAAAAATAAACTGATAATTCTCTATTTTTTAAATAAAAAAGAGTTACTTTTAACTCTTTTTTATGATTAATTTTATTTGTTCATAATGCTTAGTTTCTTGAAAGGATGTTGGCTTGGGCTTAGAATTTCTCTGCTATTCCACTTAATATAGTTAATCATAAACTTATTAAAATACATCTTTAATAAGTTTTGTTTAACTATTTTGATAAATAAGAACATTTATATTTTATGTTTCTATAAATATTATAAAACTTATCTATAACTCTTTTTAAAATTACACATTACCTTAATTAATTCTACATAAGTACTACAAATTGAAGGCTGATTTTTAATATTGGTACAATGAATTTTCCTGTCAATTAATCACTTTAATAAGAAAAATAATTATCTTAAGATATTGATTAAAATTAATAAATTAAATTTTTAGATAATGGGTTATAAATGGAAATTTCAAAAAATATAAAATTACATAATTTTTAAACATATTTTTTATAGCATGCAGTGGATTGGCGTAAATAGAAAAAATATATGTCAAAACGGTCAATGATATTTAATCGATTTAAGAATCATAATTTGCACCAAATTTTACGCTGTCACGATTCATTGAATAAACCAAGTGAAAAGTTACGTAAAAAAGACGCTAATAGTTTATTGGTGTAAATAAAAAATCGAATATTACAAATAAACGGAATGAATATGGATAACGTAGCTCAGCTAGAAACTGATACTAATTTCCAAAGTCGAAAAAAGATAACTTGGGGTGTTTTTAGTGTCCTGCTGTTATTTTTAGTCGCGGGCATTATATATTATTTTTTTGTATACCGATTTTATCAATCTACTGATAATGCTTATGTGCAAGCTGATGTCACTTGGGTGATGCCAAAGATTTCAGGCGAAGTGATGGAGTTATTAATTAACGATAATCAGTTTGTAAAGAAAGGGGAAACTTTAGCTGTCTTAGATCATCGTGATTACCAAGCCCGTTATGATCAGGCTAGTTCCGTCGTGAGCCTAAAAGAAGCAGCACTAGGCGTACAACAACAAAATGAAAAGTCTGCCAAGTCTTCCATTACTGAAGCAAATAGTGGCGTTGTTGCGGCACAAGCAGACTTATCTCGCTTAAGAAAAGATTTTGAACGTTATCAAGATTTATTAAAAGATGGAGTAATTACCCGTCAAAACTTTGAAGGGGTTCAATCTCAATATTTAACGGCTCAAGCACAGCTAAGCAAGGCACAAGCCGCCGTAAATGCAGCAGAAGCTCAGTTGGGTAGTTTACAAGCGAGTCGAGCGCAACTTTTGGCAGATATTCAAAGTGCCAATGCAAACTTAAACCTTTACCAAATTGATTTGGCTTCATCAAAAGTGGTGAGCCCAGTCGCAGGGAAAATAGGAAGCCTTGCAATCCAGAAAGGTTCGCGTGTTTCTCCGCAAACTCGCTTAATGGCGATTATTCCTGAAAATAGTTTGTATGTACAAGCGAACTTCAAAGAAACCCAAATTGAAAAAATGCATATTGGGCAGAAAGTTAAATTAAAACTTGATGCCTATCCAAGCCTGACTTACAGCGGAACAATTGAAAGTTTTTCTCCAGCCTCTGGGGCAACTTTCTCACTCATGCCACCAGACAATGCCACAGGCAACTTTAACAAGGTTGTACAACGTATTCCTGTACGTATTGCCATAGATTCAAGTCCGCATATTGATCTTATAAAACCCGGAATGTCGGTTAGCGCTACGGTTGACCTAAGAACTTAATAATAAAATTTTTAGGTAATAATAAATGAATAAGCATATTGACGCTGAGTGGAAGTTTCCCGCAAAGACGGCTTGGGCAATTTTTGCTGCCATGATTTTTGGCAACTTTATGGCGATTCTTGATATTCAGATTGTGGCGAGTTCTTTAAACGAAGTTCAAGCCGGCATGAGTGCAAGTCGTTATGAAGTGACTTGGGTGCAAACGGTTTACTTAATTGCCGAAATTATTGCGATTCCAATGTCGAGTATTGTCTCACGGGTGCTTTCAACACGGGTGTATTACACGATCTGTGCAATCGGCTTCACCATCAGCTCTTTACTTTGTGCATTGGCATGGAACTTAGAGAGTTTACTGGTTTTCCGTGGCATTCAAGGTTTTATGGGCGGTGGAATGATTCCAACCTCCATGACCGCATTGTATTTACTTTTCCCTGAAGCAAAACGCTCATTGCCTTTAGTAATGTTTGGAATGATCAGTACTTTGGGGCCCGCCATTGGCCCAACCATTGGCGGTTGGTTAACCAATAACTTCTCATGGCACTGGATGTTCCTGATCAATATTATTCCGGGGATTATCATTGCGACCGTCATCTACTCGGGTCCAAATATCGACCGTGCGAACTATTCACTCATCAAAAGTATGGACTGGTTCAGCCTCGTTGGTATGGCGATGTTTTTGGGTGGCCTTGAATATTTCCTTGACGAAGGCGCAAGGCATGACTGGCTTGCAGACACAGGCGTTCGAGTTGCTTTTATGATCTGCGTTGTGGGTGGCATGATTTTCTTCTCTAGAAGTTTTACTCAGCCTAAACCTTTGCTCGATTTATCCGTATTTAAAAATAAAAACTTTACCTTAAGTGCCCTCACAACGTTTGTGATTGGCATGGCGCTTTATGGCTTGGGTTACATGATTCCCGTGTTTCTTGGGCAAGTCCGTGAAATGAATAGTAGCCAGATTGGTCACGTCATGATGGTGACAGGCATTGTAATGTTCTGCTTTGCGCCATTTCTTGCGTGGCTTATTCCCAATTTTGATACCCGAAAAACCGTATTTGTCGGAATGATTTTGGCGGGCTTTGGCGTTTGGCTCAATTCGCACCTCAGCATTCATAGTGATTACGACTTTATGTTTTGGCCGCAAATTTACCGTGGTATTGGTCTCATGATCTGCCTGATTGTGGTTTCGCATTTAGCCATGAGCACTTTGCCACTCAGTAAAGTTGCCGATGCCAGCGGTATTTATAACCTGATGCGCAATATTGGCGGCGCGGTTGGATTGGCACTGATTAACTCATCATTAGATTGGCTGACTGCGCTACATGTCACCCAGATAAATCAGTCGATGACACCGCAAAACTGGATTTTCACAGAAAGACTCGATCAACTCACGGCGCAATATCAGGAGGTCGGTGCAAATGCACAGCAAATCGCGCTCAGTGTGATCTATCGCGACATTCATTTTCAGGCACTGACATCTAGCTTTAATGATTTATTACGCATGCTCGCAATCATCATGTTTGTGACCGCATTTTTAACTATCTTTATGGATCGGGGGAAGAAAATGAACATGTAGTGATTTAGAAATAAAGAGCAGCTTTCAAAGAATGAAAAACAATAGGGCATATCACAACGTATCCCTTCATAGAAAAAGAACATTGAGATGAGTTTTCTAAAATCGGTTGATGAGATCGGGGAACTCGCAAATTAGAGGTGGAAGGTTAAAGGATTATGATTAATACAACGTATAAATTGATTTCAAAATTGAACCTGAAAAACACGACTTATGGTCAATATTTTGAAAAAGAGCAAATCGATACTGAGCGATTAAAAGTGATGTATTCCATTTACGAACAGTATTATGAAAATACGAGATTTTCTATTTTCGTAGATGATTTTCAAAATAAAAGCGGTGCAATCTTAATTTTTGATTCACAAACAAATGAGATTGTGGGCTTCTCTACCGTGGTTGTGCAGCATTTCTACTTAAACGGGAAGGACTACACCGTATTATTTAGCGGTGATACGGTCATTTTGAAGAAGTTTTGGGGTACGCGTAGTCTGCAAAGTACCATGCTTAAACTCATGATCAAGTTAAGAGTGAAATATCCATTTAACGAACTCTATTGGCTCTTAATTTCTAAAGGCTATAAGACCTATCTTTTACTTGCCAATAACTACTATGTTTATTACCCACATATTAAAGATGAAAACCAGCATCTCTCGGAAGTCGTCGAACACTACTGTGAGAAATTCTTTGGCGAATATTATGACAAAGATGCGGGCCTGTTAAATTTTGGGGATGACTATCAACCACTCAAAGGTGAAGTTGCACCGATTACTGCCGAAATGAGAGAAAAGAACCCGAATATTCATTTCTTTGAGCAGATGAATCCGACATGGAAAGCAGGTACAGAACTACCGTGTATTGGCCGATTAGGTTGGAAAGATATTGCCCGTTTCCCAGTGAAACTGATGACTAAACCTACCAGTAAAGGACGTTGTGAAGCACGTGTAACGCCTAAAACAAAACGTAGAGAGGCCATCCAATGAAATCTAATGAATGGTTAACTCTTGGGTCGCATCTTATTTTAAAAAAATGGTGTGATGCATCTGACCGTAATTTTCAAAAACAGTTTAACGCTTTAGAAGCGACACAACGTCAAATCTTGCATTCGATTTTACAGACCTCGACGTTTGCTAAAGATAAAAAAGTTCAAAACTATGATCAGTTTGTAAAATCATTTCCTGCGACGCGTTATGGCGCATGGCGAGAAGACATTCAACGCTACCGTGAACAAAAGCTGTCATTGTCTAGCAGTAAGCTGGTTCGTTTTCAGCCGACCAGTGGTTCGAGTGAGCAAATCAAGTTTATTCCATATACCAAGCTGTTTTTAGATGAGCTGGACCATGCAATTGCGCCGTGGATGGCAAGTCTATACCGCAAATGTCCACAGCTCAGTTCGGGTACACATTACTGGTCGGTGTCATGGTTACCTGAAAGTCAGCGTGAAGTTTTAAAAGACAAAAATCTAAATGATGATAGTGCGCTACTCGGTGTAGGTAAGCGAATTTTATCTAAGTTTACCCAAGCTGTTCCAAGTAACGTTGCCTTTGCTGCTAATGCTGACGATGCACTCTTTGCCACCATCTGCTATTTGGTCGCGAACCGTAATTTAGCCATGATTTCGGTGTGGAGCCCAACCTTTGCACTGCAATTGCTCGAACGTTTGGAGTTGCTACAACAAGATGTGATTGAAGTTTTACAAAGCGGTTTATGGGGCAACCGTCAGGCTTCATTAAAAGAAGTGACAGCGCCGCATAGTCCTGAAAGTGCTCAAGCCTTAATTGTGAGTTCAAACGGTACACAGATTGACTTTAAAAAGCTCTGGCCAAAGTTAAGTTTAGTGTCGAGTTGGGATACCGCAGGTTCAAAAGCTTGGGCCGAAAAATTACAAGAGAAGTTACCCAGTGTGCAGTTTGAAGGAAAAGGTCTATGGGCGACTGAAGGTGTAGTCACCATTCCCTATAACGACCAATACCCGCTGGCATATCAAAGTCACTTCTACGAATTTGAATATTTAGAAGGTGATAAACAAGGTCAAATCATTCCGTCGTGGGAACTGAAAGAAGGTGATGTGGTGAGTCCGCTGATTACTTCGGGTAATGGCTTACTTCGTTACTGTATGGATGATTGCTTACGGGTGACTGGCTTTATAGAACAAATTCCGTGTTTTGAGTTTCAAGGTCGCCGTTTTGGGGTCGATCTGGTCGGTGAGAAACTCGCGCCTGAAACCGCTCAGCAATTATTGTCGCAGTTAAACGAAACAGAATCGAAAGCGATTTCTTTACTGGCGATTGATACGCAGCAACACGTTAAACCATTTTATTGCGTGCTGTTTGAAGGTGAAATTCATCACAGCATTAATAATGAATATATCGATAGTATTTTGCGTCAAAACTTCCATTACGAACTTGCTCGAAACTTAGGACAGCTCGATCAACCTCAAATTCGCCAAGCCAATAATGGTTGGAATGCTTACAAAAAACTGGTCATGTTTGATGGCATTATTGAAGGCAATATCAAACCTGAGCCACTCAAGAAAGTCACCCTCAATAGTTTGGAACAACTATGAAAGGGATGAAGCCATTTAATACTCGGTTTTTAACACTTCGACACGCCTTGTATTTGGGCGTGTTGTTGGCGTCGAATACGTATGCCATGACTTTAGATGAGGCTTTGTCTGCAAGTTTAAGACATGAAAGTCAGCTTGAGGTCAGCCGTTTAAGCGTGAACCAGTCCACCGCAATGCTTGAGCAAGCTAAACAGCGTGACGGACTCAAAGTCAATTTAGTCGGGCAACTGGACTATGAAAGAATAGATACACCTTCACACGTCATGTTTCCAACCGAAGGAAACCGAAAAGGCCGGAGTTTGCAATTGCAGGCGGATTATCCAATCTATACCTCTGGGCGACACCGTTTAGGAGTTGATGTTGCCGAAAACCAGCTTTCTGCCCAAAACCAAGGTTTGTCAGATCAAAGATCGGAAACTATTTTAAACACCGTAATGGTCTATACCGACGTATTAAAGAAGAAAGCCATTCTAGAACTCAGACAAAAGACCATGGCGAACTTGCAACGGTCTTTATATGAGTCAAAGCGCCGTTTTGATGTTGGCATGATCACTCGTGCGGACTTGGCTCAGGTTTTGGCGCAAGTCGCACAAGGCCAGGCCGATATTACACAGGCCCAATCTAACTTAACCGTAAGTGAAGCTCAGTTTTATCAAGTGACAGGTGTAACACCTGAAAATCTTGTCGCCATTAAACAACTACCCGCTATTCCCGCTAACCTAGAGGAAGTTTTGGCGCAAACCAAAAACCATCCAGCTTTAATGCGTAGCAAATACGAAAAGCAAGCTGCCGAGAAACAATACGCTTTAACTAAACGTGAACTGTGGCCAACGGTCATGCTCACCAGCCGTGCCGGAAAGCAAGATGAGGCAAGCTATATTGGTTCTGAAAGTAATAACTACATGGTTGGGGTGCAGCTCAATGTACCGCTCTATGACGATGGTTTAAATCGCGCCAATGTTAAAAAAGCACAGGCTGATATCGATTTGGCTAACCAAAAAACGCGAAGTCTTGAACTAGATTTAAATAAGCGTACACGTACGACTTACGCGCAGCTTCAAACCATTCGACAAAATAAAGAAGCACTGGCAAATGCCATAGAGGCTGCGTCTATTGCCTTTGTCTACACGCGTAAAGAGTTTGATGTTGGCACCAAAACCACGTTTGATTTGCTTAATACCGAGCAAAAGTTACTCGATGCAGAAACCCAGAAAACCGTGAATGACCAAGACGAAGTCGTGTTTGTTTATCAGCTACTCGACCAAATGGGGCGTTTAAATAACTTGGTTCCCGTACAGACCGCACAACAGGTGAATAATGAATGAAAACAAATCCACCGCTGCACACTGACAATACCCTCATTACCCGTGAAGCGACTTTGGCAGACGATCAGGCTTTAAGAGACTTGGTTGCAGTACCTATGACCACCAAAGGGATTCAAATTAGCTTTCAGCGCGAACCCAGTTATTTTCAAGCGTCCGACATTGTCTATCGACATAAACTGCATGTGTTAATTGAAGACCCAGAGAGTCAAAAAAATGTTGCTTGTTATAGCAATGGGCATCGCCCATGTTATGTCGATCGGAACGTTCAAAACTTACGATACGCTGGTGATTTACGGGTAGATCATAACTATCGTGGCAAATCACTGGTTAAGGTTTTGGCAAAGCATGTAAAACAAACCATGCATGAACCGAACTATAGCCAAATGATTATTTTTGATGATAACCATGCCGCACGCGCTGCTATCCAAACAGGCAAAACGGGAATGCCTGATTATTATGACGAAGGGCTCATCGAGACATTAAGCCTGACCGACACTGGCGCAAAAAGAAAAATCACGGCTTTTTTAAAGCAGACTTCTCAGAAAAGTGATATTCAAGAGATCCGTACATGTGTTGCTGAAGCTCAGCATGTGGAAGCCATGAATCAGTTTATTAGCGACATGGCAGAACACTATAATTTTATACCTGCCTATAACTTTGAAGAACTTGCTCAAGGTCATCGGTACTTTTCAGGAATAAAGCTCTCAGACTTTTCACTTTACTTTAAGGGTGAAAAACTGGTGGGCATGTTTGGTTTATGGGATCAGCACAGCATTAAACAAACTAAAATCTTGCATTACAGTTCAGTCATTGGAATTTTTAGACCCGTTTATAACTTGTTGACTCCGCTAACTAAGGGCATGCGTTTGCCTAAACTCGGTGACTCTATTAAATACCATGTGTTACATACGCTTATGTGCCATCCACAAGATTTAGCTTTGCATCATAAAATGCTTGAAGATGCCTATAACAAGTCAAAACAGCAGGGCGTTGGTGTGGTGAGCTTTACGCTTTCACATAAAGACCCGCGCTATCAGCTAAACCAGTTTTATAAAGGTGAACGTTTAACAGGAATGCATGGTTTTATTAGTTATGAAGGCGACCCAAGACTACATTTTGATAAAAACTTGATTCCATACTTAGAGGTTGGACGTATTTAAATTTAAGATAGGTTCACCGTAGGTGATTAATCCGCAAAAATTTGCTCAATTCTTAGGTCAGTTAAATAGGATTGAGCAAATATATGCAGAAATTTTACTGATGTTCCCCATCAATTTGATCTTGCATAGATCTTTATTTCTCTTGCGCCGTTGAAACAATTAACATGGTTTGAAGGTAATAATCTACACGTGAGTGATTATTGTCCTTATGTGAGTTATGCGCATTAAAGGCTGCATCATGAAGTTTTACGACTCGAGCGATCGGATTTGAACTACAACGAATTAAATATTCTTCGCGTGTTTCAGTTTCTCGTTTAGTTAATGCATCAACGGCATCACGGACTTCTTTTCCAAATAAACTTTCGATTTTGTCTAGCGTAAGAGGTGTGTCTTCAACGCTATCGTGTAGAAGGGCTGTAATAATATAGACTTGTGAAAATTGATGCTCAATTAATGAATTGACCACACCTTTAATATGGTAATCAAAGTAATCATGAGGACCATATTTTTGACCTTGATGAGATTCTTTTGACAATTTCTCTGCTAGTTCAACTTGATTTTGAGTCATTTTTTGCTCTTATCACTTTAAGTATATGACACGACCTAATTGGTGAGTTTGGTTGCTTTAAATAAGAAGTTTATACTGAATAGCCACCCATAAAAACACTTCTTAATAACAGTAGTGACGTTTTTTTATTTATTTACTCTTAGTTGATCTAAACCAATCTAGACCTTGAGTTTTTGAAATTTTAAACTTTAACTTAATGATATAAAAGTAGATTGTAATTAATACTTAAGAATTTCCTTAATTATCTAATTAAATGAAAAACAATAACTATTTAAATAATTTCTAGCCAATTTCACATTGACACCTCAAATATTGAAGATTACCATTTGCGGGCTGGCCTACATTGCCAGGCAGTTTTGACAGACTGCATACGACCGCATCAGGATTATTTCTTCTGAGGAATAGTCTTATGTGTAAGCTCCTCGTTCCCTCCCGTAGCGGTAGGACGGGAGAGGGACACCTTCGGGTGTGCTGGCGTCGTACCAGTCTGTCAACCCTCTTTCGTTCTGCCACCATAATTCTAATGTCTTGGCAGAACTCCATATATAAGGAGTTGGCTTTGCACATCCATTATTTCTTGGCAACCTTTGCCAAAAGCTATAACAACACAGCTTAAAACATTTAACGCAGCTTGATCGCCGTAAGGCTTTTTCAGGCTTTAGCTCGTTATTACTTAAAACTTAGACAATTAAACCTTGAGATGTGCTGGGCACAGTCTTTACGGCTTTGCTATGCCTTTTTTTCTCCCAAAGGCAGCGTTTTTTATATCTCATTTATATACAACAATAATTTTATAACGGTAAAAATATGCCAAATTTCGTTCTCCCAACACGTGCATTAAAAGTCGTAAATAAATCAATTGAGTTATTTCATTACAACGGATTTCATTTAGTCGGCATTGACCGACTTGTGAAAGAGTGTGAAGTACCCAAAGCAACTTTTTATAACTACTTTCACTCTAAAGAACGGTTGATTGAAATCTGTCTGATTGTGCAAAAAGAACGCTTAAAAGAAAAAGTGGTTTCAGTGGTTGAATATGACCACAACACAAGTGCAATGGATAAACTCAAAAAGCTCTATCTTTTACATGCCGATTTAGACGGGCTGTACTACTTATTATTTAAAGCCATTTTTGAAATAAAACTGACCCATCCAAAAGCTTACCAAACCGCCGTGCGATATAGAACATGGCTCACCAACGAAATATATAGCCAGCTTAGAGCACTTAACGCCGATGTTTCTTTTACTGATGCCAAACTATTTTTATATATGATCGAAGGTACCGTTATTCAGCATTTAAGTTTGAGTGCGGTTGATGAGAGAGTGGTTGAGGTGTTTTTGAGGGGGATGGGATGAGAAGGAAATAATTTTGAGTAGATGATTAAGTTAGGAATAGCCATGAATACATCTTTGAATTCTTATTTTTTATATTGAACAATACAGACAGATCTGTATAATATTGCTTCACATAATATATATTAATAATACTTAAATAGGTAAAATATGGAAAACTTAGCATACTCAAACACAATAAATTCAGAAGAGCTTTTAGATGTTAACTATCAAGATTCTTTTTTAGCTTTAAAAAGTTCGTTTGAAAAAAATGGCTTTTTACAATATAAGGCTGCTGAGGTTGATACTGATTCAAAAAGAGTAATATTTGAAGAGTTTCAAATGTTAGAAAAAGATCAATTTGCTCCCTCAGATACCCAACGCTTTCGTCGCTATGGAAATGCTTTAATTTTGCCATGGGAAAAAGAGATAAAACCAATTTGGTTACCTCCTGTAGCAAACGATAATGGTGAATATTTATCAGGATATGACCAAGGAAATAACAACCCTGAACATAGCTCTATAAGATACTTTAATGCTTTAAGTGAAGAAGTAAAAAAGACTAAGTATTTAAATCAGCTCGTTATTGATGATTATAAGTTAACATTTGGGTTAAATGATCATTATCTTCCTATTTATATTGGGGTACATTTTGTTAAATTAACTTCTAATTCAAGTGATATTTTAGGAATTAGTTCACCAGATTGTTTTCATCAGGATGGGGAACCTTTTACTTTTGCTCACTTAATTTATCGTAGTAATAATATTATTGGGGGAGAGAATTATATCGCTCATCCAAGTGAGAGAAACAAGAGCTTAAAAGAAGTTAATGAAAAGAATATTTATAGTCATTTTACATTAAAAAATATTTCTGATAGTTTCGCTGTTCATGATTCCTCTGTATGCCACTATGTATCTCCAATTAAAAAAATTGAATCACATCAAGATAATTTAATTGGTGAAAGATGGATGATTTTAATTGATTATTCACTAACGAAACAAAACATATGATAAATAGTCTTATATTTTCATTACTCCCTATCTTCTTAGCTCTAGTTTCAGGATGGGGAGTGGGACAAGCCGCGAATAGTAATACTAGAGATAAGTTAGTCAGTTATATAGCTGTCTTAGTGTGGTTGCTTTTAATATCTATAGGATTTCAATTTGGTAGTATTCTTTTTGATAAGCAGCTAGGAACTAAAGTAATTTTAGAATCTTTTGTTTACTCTACAATTATTACGCTGATTACTTTTATCTTCTTATTTAAAAGAGTTAAGAATATAAATGAACATAAAAAATCTTTATCTGAGATTTTTAAACCAATTAAGGAATGTTTGATAGCAATCACTATGGTTGTTATTGGTATGTTCTTATATCTTTTATTGCCAAAAGGTTGGAGCAGTGAAACTATAAGTAGTATTCTTTTATATATTTTAATTTTTTTAGTGGGTATAGATTTATCAACTATTAAAATACAGTCTTTAACGATAAACCACTTTAAGGTTCCACTCGTTACAATATTTTCATTATTTATCGCGGCTTATTTAACAACATTTATTTTAGGAAAATCTTTTTTTGAACTTGTCGTTTTAGGAAGTGGCTTTGGATGGTTCTCTCTATCGGGACCATTAATAGGAAAAATCTTAGGGCCAGAGCAGGGTACTTTTGCTTTACTTACTGATTTAATCAGAGAGTTCTACGCTATAGGATTGTTATATCTTCTTGGAAGAAATTATCCGAATCCTGTGATTGGGGTGTGTGGTGCTACCGCTATGGATTCAACCCTTCCATTTGTAAAAAATAATTGCTCACAATTAGATGTTCAAATTGCTATTTTTAGTGGTTTTATCTTAACAGTACTAGCGCCATTTTTTATTGTATTCTTTTCAGTATTTGTTTAAAAATATAATAAAAATTTGATGGATATTGACTAAATTTAATTAGTTTATAAATAAATTTTTAGCCAGTAGTCAGACAATAAATATTGTCACTACTGGCTAAATTTATGAATCAATTTCACTTAATTTTTATATTCAAAATATTTTCCAAAAATTTATCACCTTAAAACAGATGAAAAGTAAGGGCTGCGTTATTACTTATTCATCATTTAACGCACATTCAAAATTACTTGGGTTTTCTTTACATCTTACTTTTTTCAAAAAGTTCATCATTTTAGGGTCATAAATACCAGCTTTGGTTAGCTGTATGCGTGCTTCGCGCATCATTTTTATATAGTTTAATTGTTCATTTTTTGGAATATCCATCCAATATTTTGAAGGAATATCACTTTCATATTTAGCAATAATGCCAAAGGTTCTATTTAATTGGCTGGCTACCCAAGTTCGAGACTTTTGCCCAAAACCTGCTGGAAACTGATCTTTACGAATAATGAAGTTTGCTGAAATTTGAGTTAAAGGGAAACGAATGATAGCTCCTTTCTCACCTAAACCTTTGTGTAGTTCAAAAGGTTTAAATGCAACAATAGGAGCAGGGACAATATCAATTTCATGGTTATTAAACTTCCCACCAGCATTGGTGACGTCTACAGATACAGCCTGACCTCCGACATGTTGAACAAGCTTTGGTTGCGCTTCGTCGTATTTAAATACACCAATTTTTTTACCGGCAGCTTTAGCGAGTGTGTTTATACTTCTATCATTTACAAATAAATATGCAGGGCCAATTGTGCCTAAGCCTGCAATTTCGTAAGGACCTACAACCATGTTTTTTGCGGCCATCGGTGAGGACAATAGCTTATAGGCATTAATTGCCGTTTTCATATTTGTTAATGCACCAACAGCATCTAAAGATCCTGTATATTTATTAAACTGACGCCCACGTAAGCCACTAATAATAGTGCCATCACATTTTCCGACTTTTAAATCTTCAGCCGCAATTCGTTCATCAACATATGCTTTTAAAGATAAATCAGCTCCCCAATTTTTAGCTTCAAGTGCATAATCTTTGGCTAAAGCGAAAGCATCTCCCGACTTACCAATTGGGTCAAAAACACAGACGACTTGTTGTTTTGCATAAAGAGTTGTTGTTAAACATGTGCTTGTAATAAATAAAATAATTTTAAAACGATCCATATTTAGTTATCCATTATTTAAATTATAAAAATTATTTTATAAGTCGTGGTCAGATTAGATATGACATTTAAACAAAAATTTTAAAGGAAAAAGTCAAAAGACAGCTTTGACTCAGGATGCCATTCTAGTTCATCACTATAAAACCAGAATAACGATTATTTTTAGAATATTTTTTGTCCGATTAACGGACAAAAATCTCATAAAGCGGTATTTTCTCTATTCTTTTTATATCCTTAAATAAACTTAAAAATTAGTTTATCCATTACCGAATGGAGATTAATTTATGGAAATCTTAAAAACAAAAATTGCAATTATGGACTCAAGACTAACGAACTTATCCAATAGTGAAATAGAGATCTTTGTGAGTAGCGTAAAGCATCGTATAGACCTGTCTAAGTGTTGCAAGAGTAACAAAACTATAGGCAATGGATAGAACTCAGTACTCAACACTTGATGCAAACAGATCAACAAGAAGATTGGAAAACGATTATTAGAATTTAAATTATTTTTTGGAGTTAAATATGAGATTTAAAAAAGGATTTTTAGCACTCAGCCTAGGTTTACTCTTTATAAACTTGGGATGCACAGACAATGATAGTGCTGACAATAACGGTGCCGAAAGTATTTATATTAATGGAAAAATTTATACCGCTAAAGATAAAGACTCTTTTCAGCAAGCCATCGCAATTGCCCATGATGGAACAATTATAAAAGTGGGGAGTAACGAAGAAATTAAAAAAATTGCAGATAGCAATACACAAGTTTTTGACCTTGATAACAAGGTTTTAATGCCAGGTTTAATTGATAGTCATATTCATGCTTTAGCTTCTGGTGTAGAGGCTGTATTAGCAACTATGGATAGTGACGATATAACAATAGATATTTCCAAGGTGGAAGCAAAACTTAGACAATCGAGTCTGGATGGTACGGGTGTTGCTGGAGATGTTCTATTTTTAAATGGGTTGTCGTCAGAATATTGGGGATTAGCTGACCAACTCTCCAATGTATTTAACAATAATGAATGGAAAGATCGTCCAATTGCATTAGTGGGTAGCGACCATCATACAGCATGGGCAAACCAAGCACTCTTAAAAAAGGCGGGTATAGATGCAAACTTCGTTCAGCAATTAACCCCAGAGGATCAGCAAAACATTGCACATAATGAAAAATTTGAGCCAACTGGATTTGTCATCGATTCAGGTTGGGATATGGTGAGTGATAAAATTCCATCGGTATCACATGATTTGCTTTATAAAGGCTCTAAAGAAGCGATCAAATACTATAACAGTTTAGGCATCACGGCATGGATGGATATTGCTGCAAATGCCAGTCCGAATAAGGGAATTACCAATATTAAAAATACAGAGGAAACATTAGGGATGATTCCAATGTATAAAGAATTATCTCAGAAAGGAGAGTTAACGGCGCGAGTTTCTGGGTTACATGTCATTAACTCAAAAAGTACGCCTCAAGTTTTTAACATCATTGAGTCAATCAATAGTAAATATAAAAACATAGATAACTTTAATTTAGTCGGTGTAAAGGTATTTGCGGATGGCGTGTTAGAGTTTCCAGCCCAATCAGCTGCACTACTTGGCCGATATTCTAATAGTAACAAGCAAGGGACTTTATTATTTGATCCAAATACTTTTAAGTTAGTTGTTGATGAAGCTGACAAGCGAAATATGCTGGTTCACATCCACGCCGTTGGGGATAGAGCTGTACAGGAATCTTTAAACGCCTTTGAGTATGCTCGCTCAAAGCGTCAGAGCAATGTCCCTCATAGCATTACCCATCTACAACTCGTTGACCCTAAAGACTATAAGCGCTTTAAACAAAATAATGTGATTGCTTCTATGCAATTGGCATGGGCGTATGAAGACAGCTTTAACAAAGAACTGGTAAAACCTTATATCGATGCAACTTCTTATAAAGGCATGTATCCTGCACATTCGCTGTTAGTTAATGGCGCAACCATTGCGGGCGCAAGTGATGCACCAGTTTCAACAGCCAATCCTTTTATTGCCATGGCGACCGCAATTACACGAAAAGGAATTGAAGGAGAGGTTTTAAACCCAGCAGAAGCCATTGATCGAGATACGGTCTTTAAGGCCTATACGATTAATTCGGCTAAAGCACTTTATTTAGATAAAAGTATCGGCACGCTCGAAACGGGCAAAAAAGCCGATATGATTTTAGTGGATAGAGACATTTTTAACGTTTCACCTGAACAGTTGGCCGAAACAAAAGTGGTATGGACCATTTTTAATGGGAAGAAAGTTTATCAGCGGTAATCTAGTTTAGGCTTCGGGTGGGCTGAAGAAGAATCAGCTCACTCGCTGGCGCGTTTTATACAGCAGGATTGCTAAAATTCGATTCATTTTATAAATATCGTAATGAGCAAAATTTTGCTCACTATTGATATAAATTAAATAATATTGAGCAAATATATTCACAAAAAGTCTGTTTTATAGTATTTTTGAGAAAATAATTGCTCATTTATCTCAATGAAAAAATTAACGATACAAGCTTTACTTGATGCGAGCTGGTTAGATATAGCAGAACTAAAACTGTTAGAGTCTAAACAGGGTTCGGCTAGTGCAAGTGAATTAGAATATGAATTGGAATATGCAATTCAACATTTAGACAAGCGCGATGAGCACGCCTGTAGTTTGTCACTTCCTGTACAAATACTTATAAAACATGAATCGAGCACATGGTTTGGTTTTTTAGATGATATCGTTCCTTCTGGTGCTGCACGACGTTATTGGGTGAATTATCTAGACTTACAACGTTTAACTCATGCAGAGCAAGATAGTATTTTATTAGAAAAAGGGGGCATTGCCCCTGTTGGTAATTTACGGATTAAAGAAGCACTTCCACCTATAAATCCTGACTCAACCTTACACTTACGTTATTTCAGTAAAGAAGATGTGGCTGATCGTAATGTTGATTTCCTTGAGTACGCTCAGCAAATGGGTGCGATTAGTGGTGGTGCAACTGGTGCCGGTGGAGAAGCGCCCAAATTACTTATTCGTGTTTCACCAGATCAAAAAGTCTGGATTGATACATACCAAGAAAGTTTCGATCAACCAGATCAACATTATTTAGTTAAATTTCCAAGAAATAAACGCAGTGAAATTGATTGCGACATTGTCAGAGCTGAATATTATTACTATCAAATACTCAATGAATTAGGTTTTGATACGATTGAGACAACTCAAATGAAGCTCATTGAAGGTACAAAGTATCCTTCTTTGTGGCTTCCAAGATTTGATACAGAATGGCGTAATCAACAGTGGCACCGTCACGGTTTGGAATCTGTTTATTCGGTGCTAAATAAGTCTTCAGGTAGCCATCTTAATCATTTTGAAGTTATAGAGAATCTATGTAATTTACTGACTCACATCAATTCAGATTTTGATGCTTCACAATTCATCTGTGAGTGGTTACAAAGAGATTTGCTTAATATTATTTTCGGTAATTCAGACAATCATGGTCGTAACACATCTTTTCTAAAAAAATCAGGAAAAATTTCTCTTTCTCCTATTTATGACTTTGCACCTATGAAAGCAGATCCAGAAGTGGTGATTAGATCGACTACATGGGGAAGTCCTTATGAAGAAGGCGGTGAGTATCGTTGGGCTCAAATTACCCAAAAACTTGCACCTTGGTGTGATCCTGATTTGTCTATAGGTGCATTAAAATCATTGGCAGCTAATCTGGTTGGACTAAAACAACGCTTAATCGATAAAGGTGTGCCTAAACAGATTATTGAAATGCCAGCGTTATCATTTGACTACATAGAAGCTAAATTGAAAAGATGGGAGTTGTTATGAACATGAAAAATCAGACTCAAGATCGTCAGCAAGTTCTCATCGATTTATATAAACAATATTTATTTAATGAAATTACGCTTGGGCAATTGTTGACGTATTTGCGAAAGAACGTATTGAATTTATCCCAAGAACAATATGCTGCTTTGGTTGGAATAAGTCGTCGGACTTTAACTGATATTGAGCAGGATAAAAGTAAGCTTACTCAATCTGTGTTAGATAAGGTATTTAAGCCACTGGGTTTAAAAGCAGGGCTTGTACCTACACATGAGCATATTGTTGGTAAAATTATAAAACCATCCGAGTAATTTAATGATCCATCAAAATTTTTATGGTGAAAGTGCTTTTTGAGCCATGGTTGCTATAGTGAATAGAACCTTTAAGAGCAATCACAATCGCATGGACAACAGCTAATCCTAAGCCTGTACCCCCAAACTCTTTATTTCTAGACTCTTCTAATCTAAAAAAGGGTTTAAACAGGTCATCTTGGAACTCAGTAGCAATGCCAGGACCTTCATCTTCAATTTTCAATATCCAGTTGTCTGCAACCACTTCTGAAGAGATTTTAAGTTTTCCTGCATTTGAATAACGAATTGAGTTATCAATTAACGCAATTAAAACTTGCTCAATACGGCGGCGGTCACAAAATACAGGAGTTGTCGTTAAATCAAGTTCTGGCTTTAAGTTTGCTTGCTCTAAGCGGTCTTCAAAGGCCTTGAGCACTTTTTCAATCACAGACTTAAAATCTAATAACTCATAATTTAATCTTAATTGTTGATTCTCTACTAAACTTATCGTTCGTAAGTCTTCGACCAAATGAGATAAACCTTCAACTTGATTTAAGAGACTTTTAAATAGAATTTCATCAGGCTTAAAAACGCCGTCGATGATGCCTTGTAAGCGGCCTTGCAAAATTGTGATTGGGGTTCTTAATTCATGAGCGATGGCAGCATTCCAAACCTGTGCATTTTCCACAGAAACTTCCAGTTTTTGCGCCATATCATTAAAATTATGTAAAAGCTCGGACATTTCAGCCGAGTGAATTCTGTTGTCGTAAGCCCTAGCAGAGAGATCACCCTGACTAATTTTGTTGGCTGCTTCGGCTAAGAAATTGATCGGGATAATAAAACGCTTAGCCAAATGCATGCCAATCACGAGTGAAATAAGACAGCCACAGAAAATGACGGCAGACATCCAAATCCAATCTATAAAATGAAATTCTGTCCAATCCTCTTGTAGGGTATCTAAAGTCAGCCAACCTTTTTCAATGGCAAAGTTATAAATGAAATAACCTAATAAAACTGAAAACAGGGTAACGCTTAAATTAACAATACTGAAAGCGATAAAAAGTTGCTTACTGATGCCTAACTTACTTTTCATAAAATATTCCCTAGCCATATTCTTAATATTATTTAGACATCATCTTTTACAGCTAGTGGATTATCCAGTCTATATCCTACGCCACGCACATTAATTAACATCTGGAGTATCCCTTGTTCTTCTAGTTTTTTTCTAAGCTTACTCACATGGCTATCTACGGTTCGTTCTAGAGCATCGCTATCGTTCATGCAATGATTCATAAGTTCACCACGGGTAAAGACTTTGTGGGGCTGATCAATCATCACCGAAATAATTTTATATTCAGTCAGCGTTAAATTAAGCAATATTTTCTTGTTATGAGAGTGAAGATAAACACTATGAGTATCTGTATCAATTTCAATATCTTTGTAGACCTTATTTTTATGAGATGTCTTATTTGTTAATTGAGTGCGTCTTAAGACTGCTTGAACTCTAGCAATTACTTCATTTGGGTTAAATGGTTTAACAACAAAGTCATCTGCACCAACTCTTAATGCCATCACTTTATCAATATCTTGATCTAGCGCCGTTAGCATAATCACGGGAGTTTGAGCTTTTTGACGTATTTTATTTAACACTTCCCAGCCGTTGAGCTCAGGTAATTTAATATCCAGTAAGATTAAATCAATGGGTTGGCTAGAGTGCAATTCAATCGCTTGCTTCCCATTCATAGCACGAATAACCGTCATTCCTTCACGTTTCAAGTAATTTTCAATAATGTCACCAATATCGTAATCGTCCTCGACAACGAGGATAACTTTGTCGTGACAATCAAAAGAAAAAGAACGATCAAACATAGAAATTTGGCTAGATAAAATATTTCAAATCATCATACGCTAAATTATCAGTATTTCTCCACAGTTACTCCACACTTTAGTGACGATCGCTACACACTCATCAAAAATAATGTCAGCATCGAAAACTCACTTGGTTTGGACAGTATGCAAAAGCATCTTTTACTTCCTGTATTTTTATCTATTGGGCTGGTATTACAGGGGTGTGGCTCACAAGAAACGGCTCAAGCTGAGCCAGCACCAGCCAAAGTCAGTGTATTAAGCATTCAATCGCAATCAGTTAATTTTAGTGAAAATCTTCCCGCACGTGTGCATGCATTCCGTACTGCTGAAATACGACCGCAAGTCGGAGGAATTATTGAAAGAGTTTTATTTAAACAAGGGAGTGAAGTTAGAGCAGGGCAAGCTTTATATAAAATTAATTCAGAAACTTTTGAAGCAGATGTAAATAGTAATAGAGCTTCACTCAATAAAGCTGAGGCAGAGGTTACGAGACTGAAAGTTCAGTTAGATCGCTATGAGCAGCTCTTACCAAGTAATGCAATTAGTAAGCAAGAAGTGAGTAATGCTCAAGCTCAATATCGTCAGGCGCTTGCTGATGTCGCACAAATGAAAGCTTTGCTCACCAGACAAAATTTGAATCTGCAATATGCAACTGTTCGAGCACCGATCTCGGGTCGTATTGGGCAATCTTTTGTCACTGAAGGCGCATTGGTTGGTCAAGGCGATACGAACACCATGGCCACAATCCAACAGATTGATAAAGTCTACGTCGATGTAAAGCAATCAATTAGTGAATATGAGCGTCTACAAGCGGCTTTAAAAACTGGTGAGTTGTCTGCAAACAGTGAAAAAACTGTGCGTATTTCTAATAGCCAAGGACAACAATATAACGTCACAGCAAAAATGTTGTTTGAAGATATTAATGTGGATCCTGAAACAGGTGATGTGACTTTCCGTATTGAAGTAAATAATACCGAAAGAAAACTACTTCCTGGTATGTATGTGCGAGTCAATATTGACCGAGCTTCAATTCCACAAGCCTTATTAGTTCCAGCTCAAGCGATTCAACGCAATATCAATGGTGAACCTCAGGTATATGTGATTAATCCAAAAGGATTGGCTGAAGTTCGTCCTATTGAAATTGGACAGCAATATGAACAGTACTATATCGCCAATAAAGGCTTAAAAGTCGGTGACAAAATCGTTGTTGAAGGCATTGAACGTATCAAGCCAAATCAAAAACTGGCAATGACAACGTGGAAAAAGCCTGCATCAGAAAATAATGCTTCAAATGTAGAAACAAAACCCTCTACAAATCAAGGAGCTCAATAATGATGTCACAATTTTTTATTCGACGTCCTGTTTTTGCATGGGTCATCGCAATTTTTATTATATTGTTTGGATTACTTAGTATTCCTAAACTGCCGATTGCTCGTTTCCCTAGTGTAGCTCCGCCTCAAGTGAACATTAGTGCGACTTATCCGGGGGCAACTGCTAAAACGATTAATGATAGTGTTGTCACTTTAATTGAGCGAGAGTTATCGGGTGTAAAAAATCTACTTTATTATAGTGCGACAACGGATACTTCGGGCACAGCAGAAATTTCTGCAACCTTCAAACCGGGTACAGATGTCGAAATGGCTCAGGTTGATGTCCAGAATAAAATCAAAAGTATTGAATCACGATTACCACAGGTTGTACGTCAACAAGGTTTACAAGTTGAAGCCTCATCTTCAGGCTTCTTGATGCTGGTCGGTATTAACTCTCCGAATGGCCAATATTCAGAAGTAGATTTAAGTGATTATCTGGTTCGAAATGTCGTAGAAGAG
Source organism: Acinetobacter sp. 1124_18A (assembly GCF_052824995.1). Taxonomy (NCBI): domain Bacteria; kingdom Pseudomonadati; phylum Pseudomonadota; class Gammaproteobacteria; order Moraxellales; family Moraxellaceae; genus Acinetobacter; species Acinetobacter sp. 1124_18A. The sequence continues at coordinate 155,757 of NZ_VTDF01000002.1, forward strand.
CTAAAACGTGTTGAAGGCGTTGGTAAAGTCCAATCTTTTGGTGCAGAGAAAGCCTTACGCATTTGGGTCGATCCAAATAAATTGGTTTCCTATGGTTTATCAATTAGTGATGTAAACAATGCAATTCGTGAAAATAATGTTGAAATTGCACCGGGGCGCCTAGGTGATTTACCTGCAAATAAAGGTCAACTGATTACGATTCCATTGTCAGCGCAAGGTCAGCTATCAAGTGTTGAACAATTTAGGAATATCAGCTTAAAAAGCAAAACCAACGGAAGTGTAATTCGTCTGTCCGATGTCGCGAATGTTGAAATCGGATCACAAGCCTACAACTTTGCTATTTTAGAAAATGGTAAACCCGCTACTGCTGCCGCAATCCAGTTAAGCCCGGGTGCGAACGCCGTAAAAACAGCAGAAGGTGTTAGAGCAAAAATTGAAGAATTAAAGTTGAACTTACCAGAGGGCATGCAGTTTAGTGTTCCTTACGACACCGCGCCGTTTGTTACAATTTCAATTGAAAAGGTAATTCACACATTACTTGAAGCGATGGTTCTGGTTTTCATTGTGATGTATTTATTTTTGCACAATGTACGCTATACGCTTATTCCAGCGATTGTTGCACCTATTGCGTTACTTGGTACTTTTACCGTGATGCTGCTTGCTGGCTTCTCAATTAACGTACTTACCATGTTCGGTATGGTGCTTGCCATCGGGATTATTGTCGACGATGCGATTGTCGTTGTTGAAAACGTCGAAAGGATTATGGCGACCGAAGGTTTAAATCCTAAAGAAGCGACATCTAAGGCAATGAAAGAGATTACCAGTCCTATTATTGGTATTACCTTAGTATTGTCTGCTGTATTTTTACCAATGGCTTTTGCGAGTGGTTCGGTCGGGATCATTTATAAACAATTTACGCTGACCATGTCCGTGTCTATTTTATTCTCGGCTTTATTGGCACTCATTTTAACACCTGCACTTTGTGCAACCATTTTAAAACCTATTGATGGTCATAATCAGAAGAAAGGCTTCTTTGCATGGTTTGATCGTAGCTTTGATAAAGTGACGAAAAAGTATGAATTGATGCTCCTTAAAATCATCAAACATACAGTTCCAGTCATGATGATCTTTGTGGTGATTACAGGCATTACCTTTGCTGGAATGAAGTATTGGCCAACAGCATTTATGCCAGAGGAAGATCAAGGCTGGTTTATGACATCTTTCCAATTACCATCGGATGCAACGGCAGAACGTACTCGAAACGTAGTGAATGAATTTGAAAATTCGCTTAAAGACAAACCCGATGTCAAAAGTAATACGACGATTATGGGATGGGGATTTAGTGGTGCAGGACAAAACGTAGGTGTTGCTTTCACGACCTTAAAAGATTTCAAAGAGCGAACTTCTTCGGCAACTGAAATGACAAATGCAGTCAATGCATCAATGGCGAACAGTGCGGAAGGTGAAACAATGGCGGTACTTCCACCTGCTATTGATGAACTGGGTACATTCTCAGGCTTTAGTTTACGTTTACAAGATCGTGCAAACTTAGGTATGCCTGCTTTATTGGCTGCCCAAGACCAACTTATGCAGATGGCTGCCAAGAACAAAAAGTTCTATATGGTGTGGAATGAAGGTTTACCACAAGGTGACAATATTTCTTTAAAAATTGACCGTGAAAAGCTTAATACCCTTGGTGTTAAATTCTCAGACGTTTCAGACATCATTTCAACCTCAATGGGTTCAATGTATATCAATGACTTCCCAAATCAGGGTCGTATGCAACAAGTGATTGTACAAGTTGAAGCTAAATCACGTATGCAACTCAAAGATATCTTGAACTTGAAAGTGATGGGTTCGAGCGGCCAATTGGTTTCTTTGTCTGAAGTAGTAACACCTCAATGGAACAAAGCACCGCAACAATATAATCGTTACAACGGACGACCATCTTTAAGTATTGCCGGCATTCCTAACTTCGATACATCTTCAGGCGTGGCAATGCGTGAAATGGAACAGTTGATTGCTAAGTTGCCTAAAGGTATTGGCTACGAATGGACTGGTATTTCTCTACAAGAAAAGCAGTCTGAATCTCAAATGGCCTTTTTACTTGGTTTATCAATGTTAGTGGTGTTTCTTGTATTGGCTGCACTCTATGAAAGCTGGGCGATTCCACTTTCTGTGATGTTAGTTGTTCCACTTGGTATTTTCGGTGCAATCATTGCCATTATGTCGAGAGGTCTAATGAATGACGTGTTCTTCAAAATTGGACTCATTACGATTATTGGTCTATCCGCAAAGAACGCCATCTTGATTGTTGAGTTTGCAAAAATGCTTAAAGAGGAAGGCATGAGTTTGATTGAAGCCACAGTTGCAGCAGCCAAACTTCGTTTACGACCAATCTTGATGACGTCTCTTGCTTTCACATGCGGTGTAATTCCTCTCGTAATTGCAACAGGTGCAAGTTCTGAGACTCAACATGCTTTAGGTACTGGTGTATTTGGGGGCATGATCTCGGCAACGATTCTGGCTATTTTCTTTGTTCCCGTGTTCTTTATCTTCATTTTGGGCGCCGTGGAAAAGCTAACTTCTAAGAAAAAAATCTCATCTTAAGTTAAATGCATCAGGGGAAATACTCAATTTCCTCTGATGCGTCCTATGCTCAACTCATTTTATTATTTGGAGAATACTATGTCGAAAGTGGCAATCGTATCTCGTGGACTCGTTGTTTCTGCACTTTCTGTTGCACTCGTTGCATGTGTAAATATGCAAGCACCACAGCCGACAGCGATTTCTCATATTCCTCAAAATTTTGCTCAGAATTCTTTAGGAACAACCATTGCGGAGAAAAGTTATAAAGAGTTTATTTCTGACCCTAAATTATTACAGGTCATTGAAATAGGTCTAAACAATAATCGGGATTTACGGACTGCTACGCTTAATATTGAGCGCGTACAGCAACAATACCAAATCACAAAAAATAGCCAGCTTCCGACCATTGGCGTAACGGGAAATGCTGTACGACAGGTTAGCCCATCTATTAACCCGAACAACCCAGTTTCTACACTTCAAGTTGGCTTAGGAATGACTGCCTATGAGCTAGACTTTTGGGGCCGTGTTCAAAATTTAAAAGATGCTGCATTAAATAACTATCTTGCAACTCAAAGTGCGAAAGAAGCTGTGCAAATTGGTTTAATTAGTAACATCACGCAGGTCTGGCTAAATTATGCTTTTGCACAAGCCAATTTAAACCTTGCTGAGCAAACCTTAAAAGCACAAGTCGATGCTTATAATCTTAATAAGAAGCGCTTTGATGTCGGAATTGATAGTGAAGTGCCATTAAAACAAGCACAAATTTCGGTAGAGACTGCTAGAAACGATGTCGCAACTTATAAGACCCAAATTCTACAGGCAAAAAATCTACTAGATTTGTTAGCAGGTTCTCCTGTTCCTGAAAACTTACTTCCAAGTGATTCAATTAAAAACATTACCCTTGAGAAAAATTTTGCAGCGGGTTTACCAAGTGATTTGTTCAATCATCGTCCAGATCTTAAAGCTGCTGAATATGGCTTACGAGCGGCAGGAGCAAATATTGGTGCTGCTAAAGCGCGAATGTTCCCAACCATAAGCCTTACTGGTTCTACGGGTTATGCATCGACTGAACTTAAAGATTTATTTAAGTCGGGTAATTTTGCATGGTCAATTGGACCAAGTGTTGATCTACCAATTTTTGATTGGGGAACAAGAAAGGCGGGTATCAAAATTGCTGAAATAGACCAAAAAGTTGCTTTATCAGAATATGAAAAGTCTATTCAAACAGCCTTTAAAGAAGTGAATGATGCGCTTGCTACACATGCACATATTGAAGAGCGCTTAGATGCGCAGCGCCGTTTAGTTTCTGCCACATCCGCAACATATAAACTTTCAATGGCACGCTATAAAGCTGGAGTTGATAGTTATTTTACGGTTTTAGATGCGCAACGTTCTGCGTATGCAGCACAGCAAGGACTACTGGCACTTGAACAGTTCAAATTAAATAACCAGATTGAAATTTATAAAGTTTTAGGAGGGGGATTATCTAAAGAATCATAATCATTGTAATTCATATTTCTAGTTGAAGCTTGTTCCAATCTCTTAAATCAGCGCAAATGAAAAAAAGAGTGTCTTCAACTAGAAAACTTAAAAAAACAAAATGATTATTCACATTTACTTAAGACTTTCCTTAATTGTGTAATTAAATGAAAAACAATAATTAATTAAATAATTTCTAGCCAATTTCACATTGACACCTTAATTTTTGAAGATTACCATTTGCCTGCTGGCCACATTGCCAGTCGGTTTTAGCAGACCGCATAATAACTCCCGCATCAGAGCCATTCCTTCTGAGGAACAGCCTTGTGTGGTGAACTACTCGTTCCCTCCCGTAGCGGTAGGACGGGAGAGGGACACCTTCGGGTGTGCTAGTTTGAGTTATTACTAGTCTGCTAACCCTCTTCCGTTCTGCCACCATAATTTAAAATGTCTGGCAGAACTCCCTATAGAAGGAGTTGGCTTTGCACATTCATTATTTCTTGGCAGTCCTTGCCAAAAGCTATAACGACACAACTTAAAAATTTAAAGCAGCTTGATCACCCAAAGGTTTTCAGGCTTTAAGTCATTACGGCTCAAAAAACTTGCATCAACAATAAAACTTGAGATGTGCCAAGCACAGTCTTACGGCTTTGCTATGCCTTTTTTCTCCCAGAAAAGTATCTCTTTTAGAAACAACAAGAATTTATAACGGTAAAACTATGTCAGATTTAGAAATCTCTTCCAAAAAATTACAGGTTATTCGTACGGCGATACGCTTATTTACCACCCATGGTTTTCACACAGCGGGAATAGACCTGATTGTGAAAGAATCTGAAATAACCAAAACCACTTTTTATAACTACTTTGCCTCAAAAGAGTGCCTAATTGAAATGTGTATCGCCTTTCAAAAGAGGCTCCTTAAAGAAGAAGTACTGTCAATTATTTACTCAAACCGATACTACACTTCAAGCGATAAACTCAAAGAAATTGTGCGTTTACATGTCTGTTCTAATAGCCTGTATCACTTATTACTCAAAGCCATATTTGAAATTAAACTCGTTTATTCGCAGGGTTACCGCATGGCGGTTGAATATCGAAAATGGCTACTTCATGAGATTTTTGATCTGGTTTTTAGTCTAGAAACCTGTGCAATAAAACCCGATGCCAACATGGTGTTAAACCTAATCGATGGCTTGATGATGAAATTCCTAAGTTCCAATAATTTGGAAGAAAGAGATGTCATGCTAGAGCTGTTTTTTAAAACAAATATTTGAATATAAAAGAATAATTTAAAAATATGGTGTGATGAGTGACAGTAAGCACCGTACGATAAATCAAAAAATAATCTTTTGACTTTGTGGGGATAATATTGTTATTTTGTTTTACGTTATTCGTAAATTAATTATGAATAACGTAATTAAAATGAGAATAATTGAAAGCGCAACATGGAGAAAGGATGACCATGAAAGAAGTTGCATTAAGTGATTTGATTAATCAGCAGAAAGTTGGACGTTATCAGAAATTTATTTTGTTCACCTGTTTATTGCTAATGATTATGGATGGTTATGACATTCAGTCCATGGCTTACGCAGCCCCCATGATTATTGAAGAATGGGGCGTTCATAAAACCATGCTAGGCGTTGTGTTTAGTGCCAGCTTATTTGGTTTGTTTGTTGGATCATTTTTATTAAGTTCACTTTCCGATCGTTTTGGCCGCCGTCCAGTCCTACTGATCTCAACCTTTATGTTCTCCATATTGATGCTGGTCACACCACATGTCGGCAATATTGAGCAATTGACTGCAATCCGCTTTGTTACAGGAATTTTTTTAGGAGGTATCATGCCAAATGTCATGGCTTATAGCTCCGAAATTGTTCCATATAAATCTCGTATTTTCACCATGATGGTTATTTCTTGTGGCTATACGGTCGGGGCAATGTTGGGAGGAGGCATATCCGCCTTATTAGTTCCTTGGGGAGGATGGCAGGCGATTTTCTATTTTGGAGGTATTGTTCCTTTAATTATTTTCTTTATCACGTTCTTTAAGCTGCCAGAGTCTTTATATTTCTTAAGTGAAAATAGCAAAAATACGCCCAAAATTTTATTTTGGTTAAAGAAATTCTATCCTGCATTAACATTCAATTCAGAGCTGAAAATCATTAATACGACTGAAGTTCAGGTTAAGAAGTCACCACTGGAGTTATTTAAAAATAAGCGTGCGTTTTTTACCTATTCTATCTGGATCATCAGTATTTTAAACATGATCAGTCTCTATTTTCTGGCGAACTGGCTACCGACTTTGTCTAAAGAGTCTGGGCTGTCATTAAATCAAGCATTGATGATCGGCTCTACTCTACAATTAGGCGGTACGATTGGTAGTATCGTGATGGGCCTTAAAATCGATAAGACTGGATTTTATAAAGTATTAATTCCTGTTTTTTTAGTTGCAGTGATTAGTGTTGCTTTAATTGGCTATGTAGTTAGCCATATTGTTTTATTATTTATCATCATTTTTATTGCTGGCTTTGCAATTGTTGGTGGGCAACCTGCCATTAATGCGCTGTCTGCGAGTTATTACCCAGTTTCACTTCGTACCACTGGGGTGGGCTGGAGTATTGGAATTGCCCGTTTGGGTTCGGTCATTGGTCCGTTATTTGGTGGCTATCTTTCTCAATTTTTGGTTATTACCCATTTATTTGTGATTGCTGCAATACCTTCGTTGTTCGTTATTATCATGCTGATGATTCAGGCTAAGTATCGATCATAGCGCTACAAGAGAATGAGCGGGAGAGGTTACTTGAGTATTTTTTACTGCAATTAGAGATGTGAGAGTCGAGAGGGCTCTCACAGTTAAACTTGATTGTGCTAAGCTAGTCGATCAGATTGTTACATCTCTAGATATTTTTTCAAATAGTGGCCAATAATCCATTCTGCTTGGCTAATGATGTCTAGATTATGTTCAATAACGATTTACTTAGAGTACTAAAATAATAACTTATAAAATATTTGGTTTATGAACCTAACTATGAATACGTATTTTCTTACTAAAAAAGTCTTAAGAATAGGCTAAATTTGTCTAGGAGGTGGTGGCAGTCCACCACTAATTAAAATGCTGAGGCTAGGTTTTTGATAGCTACGATTTCTGTTTGGCTTTTTGACGTAAGACATACAAATATAAGCTTTCTACTTTTTCACGTGCCCATGGTGTGGTACGTAAGAATCGTAATGATGATTTAACACTTGGATCTATGGAAAAGCATCTAATTTCAATTTTACGATTTAAGCCTTCAAATCCACCGTAGTAATCCAATAATTCATCCAAAATGTCAGCAAGCTTTTTGCCGTGTAAAGGGTCATTGGAGGCGTTCATAATAGATCAACAATATTTTGAGAGTCCATTATTATAACCTGAGCTAGTTGGAATCCAAAGAATAGCTGTACACACGTACTATATCAGTTTTTCCAAGCCTGTAAAGGGTATTTTGAAAATTTACTTATGAATTTCAATAAGATATAAAATATTCTGCGTATTGCAATTTAGCCTAAGCAAATTAATAGCTTTAGTAGCCAAAAGGTGATTTAGCAAAAGAAATCTTTATGGCAGCCAGTAACCACAAATACAGCCAGTAAAATTGATAAGTAGCTTAAGCATTCTAGCTAGGGCAAACATAAAGGTTAGAAATAGGGTTTAGCTAATTCAAGTCGTTAAGAGTGCCAGGGCTTAGTAAGTTGCTTACAGTTGGCAAGCTTTTAATAATTCAATGTAGTGAAGCATAAACGGCGTAGTAACAATGCAGAGTAGCCAGAGCCTTATATATGGTAGGTTTCCAGATATCGGATTTAACATAATATACATTATGCGAACAATTGTATTGTTTTAGTATAAGCCTTTGATTCTGTTACCGTACGTTATTAGCTCTGGCAATTTTTTCTAACTGTAATGCCTTACCATTGCCACTAGTACGATAAAAATGATGACAACGTCACTGGAATAAAGATTTCTTTATTCAAAGAATACTTATAAAACTCAACCAAATGATGATGTTGCTCATCAAGTTTTATTCCCTGTGAACAGGAAACAATTTCCTCAAGTCCAAGGTCAAATTTCTGTGACTCTAGAATTAGACGAATATCCATTGTGCTTTTGTCTCCCGCACATGAATCTACCGTGAGTAATTTTCCTTTAATTAAAGAAGTCGTCTTTGAATATTACTTACTAGCTTTTCTCTAGCTTATATTTCAACTTAATATAAAAGTCTCAAAAATTAAAATCGCCAAATATGTCTCAATATTTTAAAATACAGTGACTGGTTTTGATTTATTTATTGTGCATTAATTATATTTGATAAATAAACGTGATTCATTTTTATTATACAAATAAAATGTAAAATGAATCACGTTTTAAATAAAATTATTATCTTTGTTCTCTGTAATCATTTTGAAGTATAGGCACTAAAATTATAAAAAATAAATTACATATTTATTAAATATTTAACTGTATATTATTTAATATTTTAAATTTTATTATATTTTCCACTTCAATCCAACCTTAAAATTTAAATAAATATCAATAACTTAATTTAATTGTGGTGGCTATATAGGTATTGTAATTATGATATTAATTTATAATATTTTAATAGTTGTAACTATTAGATTGTTTAAAGTGATTTATGTGATTCATATCACATGAAAATTAATAATTTTTATTGGTTTAAAATTAATGATTGTTTTTAAATTAAAAGTAATGTATCAAATATATATAAACTATTTTATAAATAGGTATATAAAATGAAAAATAATATTTTTAAACTTCTTATTCTGATGGTAATTTCCACTTACCCACTATTTTGTTATGCAAATAACACAATAATGCTAAGAGGAAATATTGTTGAAGATACATGTTCAACAGAACATAGCGAGATTGAATGTGTTGAGGTAAATAATTTAAATATTAAACTTGATAGTGAATATTTAAACAAAAATAGTCTTTCTAACTTAGCTCAACATACTGAGAAAATGGATACTAGTATTGAGAGTATAGGTTCTAACCGTAAAGTTGTGGTTATTAACTATCATTAACTTAATTTAGGCACAGCATATGAGGCTGTTCCTACAATAAGCATGATTAAAGAGTGATTTGTCGAACTCATCGCATTTTTTATGAGTTAAAGGATGAGTCACTCTTTTTTTTATAAAAAATGACTATTTGTATGTTTTCTCTATATACATGTACATAATTTATTCTATATAATTGTATTCTAAGAATTTAAGCTTATTTTTCACATAAATTGTTTAATTCTTTTCTATTTACATAGTGTTCTTATGTAACTTGCTTATCTCTGCGGTTCCGCATTTTGAAAAAATAAAAAAATCTTTTATAAACAGCTATATCGCCTATGATCGTTAGTCTTTAAGCCTTTATTTTTAATGTGATTCAGTTATTGTTATAAAAAAATAATGTGATGTAGTTTGCATTTTGTTTAGAAAGTGTTAGTATTGTTACATTACTTTTCAAGACGTCAAACACTGGAAAAGTAAGAAAATAAACTTTTATCCAGACTTTTGAGAAAACACTATGAAAAAACTTGCTTTGATTGCTGCTCTTTCGGTTGTAGGAATTGCGAATGCTCAAGCTGCTGATGGTACAATTACAATTAATGGTTTAGTTACTGACAAAACTTGTGACATCGTTACTCCAGCTGGTAAAGACTTCACAGTTACTCTTCCAACTGTTTCTAAGCAAACTTTAGCTGTTGCTGGGGATGTTGCTGGTCGTACTCCTTTCCAAATTAAATTAGCTAACTGTTCTGAAGGTAAAGTAGCTACTTACTTCGAACCAGGTGCTAACGTTGACTTTAATACTGGTCGTTTACTTAACAAAGACGCTACTGGTGCTAAAAACGTTAACGTTCAACTTTTAGGTAGCAACAACAACTTCATCCCAGTTCTTGCTGCTGGTGCAAACGGTGCTCAAGCTAACTCTCAATGGGTTGACGTAGCTGCAGCTGGTAGCGCAGACCTTAACTACTATGCTGAATACTATGCAACTGGCGCTTCTACTGCTGGTAAAGTAAACACTTCTGTTCAATACACAATTATCTATCAATAATTGATGGATGAGAGGGTTTCTATGTAAACATAGGAGCCCTCTTTTTGTGGCGCTTTCCCGAATCTTTCTTGGTTGAGAATTCTGAAATGAAATTGAACAGTTATAATTTTTTGTTAGGTGTGGCATTTGCTTCAGCAGTTGTTGCACCTGCTACTCAAGCAGAAATTGTAATTCATGGCACTCGTGTGATTTATCCTTCGGATGCTCGCGAAGTTACACTACAGGTTAGTAATAACGGTTCAAAACCAGCACTCGTCCAAGCATGGCTTGATGAAGGCGACACAAAAAGTACTCCGGATCAGTCTAAAGTACCTTTTATGATTGCTCCTCCTATTTCTCGTGTTGAAGCTACAAAAAGTCAGACCCTTCGTATTACTGCTTTACCAACTGCTTCTCAGCTAAATCAAAAGCAAGAAACAGTTTTGTGGTTAAATGTTTTGGATATTCCTCCACGACCAACTTCAAAAACTGAAAATACGACGCCTGATAACTTTCTGCAATTAGCAATTCGCTCACGTATTAAATTCTTCTATCGTCCAGCTTCGATTAAAGAGGACGTGAATTTAGCAGCTGATAAGCTTCAATGGGTTAAATCTGGTCAAAATTTAACGGTAAAAAATCCAACTCCTTTTCATATCACGATGACCTCTGTTTACCAAAAGGCAGGTGATAAAAAAGTTGATTTATTACCTCAAGGGTTAATGATTAAACCTTTTTCTGAAGAGTCTGTTCAGCTTAAGAACGGCAATCTTCAAGATATGAGTTTTATGAATGTCAATGACTATGGTGGTCGAGTCGAACACCAAATAAAACTTCAGTAATCAGATTTATCTTTTTAATAAATTTAAGCACCTATTATGTGAGTAGGCGGACTTAGCTATGCCAAAAAAAAGGCAAGAATCTTATAAATTATTAAAACGCCATATTTGTTACTACTTGGCTTCTGGTGTTGTCACAATGACAATGCCTGTATTCGTGCACGCTGAAGAAGCCGCCGCGAGTGCTCCTGTAGAAGCTGAATTTGATTCTGCTTTTTTAATTGGTGATGCTCAAAAAGTTGATATTTCTCGTTTTAAATACGGTAACCCTGTTTTACCAGGTGAATATAATGTTGACGTTTATGTAAACGGCCAATGGTTTGGCAAACGTCGTATGTTTTTTAAAGCATTAGAATCAAATAAAAATGCTGTAACCTGCTTTACGGGAAATACACTTGCTGAATATGGTGTAAAACAAGAGATTTTAGCGCAGCATGCTCCTCTTCAAAAAGAAAATAGTAGTTGTTATAAAATTGAAGAGTGGGTTGAAAATGCATTTTATGAGTTCGATAACTCTCGTTTACGTGTAGATATCTCGATTCCACAAGTTGCTTTGCAAAAAAATGCGCAAGGCTATGTTGACCCAAGTCTATGGGATCGCGGGATTAATGCTGCTTTTCTATCGTATAACGGTAGTGCATACAAAACATTTACTCAGTCAAATGATCAAAGCGAAACAACAAACGCATTTATGGGCGTGACTGCTGGACTAAATTTAGGTGGTTGGCAATTACGTCATAATGGTCAATGGCAATGGCAAGATACCCCTGCTGAAAATCAATCTAAATCAAGTTACGAAGAAACAAGTACTTACTTACAACGTGCATTTCCGAAATATCGTGGTGTTTTAACACTTGGGGATAGCTTTACAAACGGCGAAGTATTTGACTCTTATGGCTATCGTGGTATCGATTTCTCAAGCGATGATCGAATGCTGCCGAATAGTATGCTTGGTTATGCTCCGCGTATTCGTGGTAATGCTAAAACCAATGCAAAAATCGAAGTTCGTCAACAAGGCCAACTGATCTATCAAACAACTGTAGCACCAGGTAACTTCGAAATTAATGACCTTTACCCTACTGGTTTTGGTGGTGAAATTGAAGTTTCTGTTATCGAAGCTAATGGTGAAATACAGAAATTTTCTGTGCCTTATGCATCTGTTGTACAGATGCTACGCCCTGGTATGAATCGTTATTCTTTAACTGTAGGCCAGTTCCGTGATTCAGACATTGATATTGACCCTTGGGTTGTTCAAGGTAAATACCAACAAGGTATTAATAACTACCTAACAGGCTATACAGGCATACAAGCAACGGAAAATTATGCCGCTATATTGTTGGGTGCTGCTTTTGCTACACCAATTGGTGCAGTTGCGTTGGATATTACCCACTCTGAAGCTGAGTTTGAAAAACAGTCATCACAATCAGGTCAAAGTTTCCGTTTAAGTTATAGTAAGTTGATTACTCCAACTAACACCAACTTAACACTAGCAGCTTATCGTTACTCAACAGAAAACTTCTATAAATTACGTGATGCTCTACAGATTCGTGATTTTGAAGAAAAAGGTATTAATACTTACTCTGCTGGTCGTCAACGTAGTGAATTCCAAATTACCTTGAACCAAGGCTTACCTGAAGGTTGGGGTAACTTCTATGTAGTGGGTTCGTGGGTTGATTACTGGAACCGTAGCGAAAGTACTAAACAATATCAGCTTGGTTATAGTAATAATTTCCATGGCTTAACTTATGGTTTATCTGCAATTAACCGTAAAGTTGAGTATGGCTCAACGAATCAAACACACGATACTGAATATTTAATGACATTATCGTTCCCAATTGATTTCAAAAAGAATTCAGTTAACGTCAACGTTACTGCTTCTGAAGACAGCCGTACTGTTGGTGCAAGTGGAATGGTTGGAGATCGCTTTAGTTACGGCGCTTCAATGTCGCATCAGGATTATGCGAATCCATCATTTAACGTAAATGGTCGTTATCGTACTAACTATACAACTGTTGGTGGTTCTTATAGTGTGGCTGATTCTTACCAACAAGCAATGGTTAGCTTAACTGGTAGTGTGGTTGCACACTCAGAAGGTATTTTATTTGGACCTGAACAAGGCCAAACGATGGTACTTGTGCATGCGCCAGAAGCTGCCGGTGCAAAAGTTAATAATGCCGTTGGTTTAAGCGTGAATAAAGCGGGTTATGCCGTAGTTCCTTATGTTACCCCGTACCGTCTTAATGACATTACTCTTGACCCACAAGAAATGTCGAGCGAAGTAGAACTTGAAGAAACAAGTCAACGTATTGCACCTTTTGCTGGCGCAATTGCTAAAGTAGATTTTGCGACTAAAACTGGTTATGCGGTTTATATTAATAGTAAAACTGTAGATGGCAACAGCTTACCGTTTGCAGCTCAAGTCTTTAATCAGAAAGATGAAGCTGTTGGTATTGTTGCACAAGGTAGTATGATTTACTTACGTACTCCACTTGCTCAAGATCGTCTCTATGTGAAATGGGGTGATGAAAGTAATGAGCGTTGTTCAGTTGAGTACAACATTAGTAATCAGTTGCAAAATAAGCAACAAAGCATGGTAATGACTGAGGCTGTCTGCAAATGAAAAGAATATTATTAACAGGTGCTCTACTTACTGTTGGTCTTGGTATATATAGCGAGGCTAATGCTTCCTGTACTTTAGCCAATAACAAAGGAGGCTCATTTAGCACGGTTGACATTTCCATGGCCGTAGGTCGCGTTGTGGTCCGACCAAGTGATCCTGTTGGAATGATTTTAAGAAAAGCAACATTTCCAATTACCGACAATGGTTCAACAGCAAAATGTACGTCTTATAGCGATACTATTACTGCTGCACTTACTCAAGGCTATCCATTAAGCTCACTAGGGAATAATATCTATTCAACGAATATTCCTGGAATTGGTATTCGTTTGTACCGTGAAGCAGAAAATGCAACTAACTTTTCAGGGTATTATCCGTATACCCGTAGTTTAACACCAGGAACAACTTATAATCTTGCTACAGGATATTTTGTTGTCGAAATTGTGAAAACTGCGGCACAGACTGGTTCGGGTACATTAGTGCCTGGTTTATATAGTCGATACTATGTAAGTGGTTATGTAAACCGCCCTTTTTTAACCAGTACAGTTAACGGTAATGCAATTACCATTGCCTCCTCTTCATGTGAAATTCAAGGTAATATTAATAAAGTTGTACAGCTTCCGACTGTTACAAAGGCTGGGTTCAAAGGTGTTGGCTCAACTCAAGGCGAACAAACCTTTGATATGAACATTTTATGTAATGGCGGTACAAGTCCAACGGGTTATGAAGAGAAAAATGTTATTAGTTTAACTTACGACTTTACACAAGATGGTACAAATAGTCAGGTACTGGCAAATACGGCTGCCACATCTGAAAAAGCCAATGGTGTGGGTGTACAATTACTTTGGAATTACCAAAATAAAAATCAAGTCATCAAAAAAGGTGACAAATTAGCCTTAGGTACAGTGTCTTCTAACCAGATACTTCAATATAACGTACCGATGACTGCCCGCTACTATCAAACAGCAGCAAATGTGACTGCTGGTAAAGTACGCGCAATGGCTACTGTAACTATTGAATATGATTAATCATATTCAATAGTTTATAAAGCTAATAATTTCAAATAAATAAAAAATACAAATAACTTGAAAATAGATTTTTACTAAAAAAATTTCTCTAAAATTTTTTAATATTGATTAGGAACGATCATGAAAAAAATTAGTGTACTTGCACTCGGCATTGTTATTTTAGGTTGGACGATGTACCACCTCTCTTCCCCAAATACTACTTCTACTCTCTCCTCAAATAAAGTAGTAACATCTAGTAGAATAATTTTAGCTGATGATGAAGAAGAATCTAAAATATTCTTGGCAAGGCAACCCTCTAATCAACCTGAGATTTGCCAATATAATTTTGATGCAACACAAGAAGATTATGATTTATGGAATATTCAAAATATTGAAGAAGATACTCCGATCAAAAAATTTCCAGAAATAAGTGGCCAAAAATTCAGTTTTAGAATAGATCCTATGACTGCAAATGAATACTCTTACATAGAATACACAGAACAAACTAAAATCAAGCTCAATTCAATCAATGATATTGGAGATTTTGTATTACCGTATAAGGGTATTATTGCATTAGAAATTGAATTTAAAATTCCAACAATAGAGTTAGGTCAGTCTAATTATATATCTACTGTTTTTTTAACGGGAACCACTAATAATAGATATACAGTGCGTTTACATTATGGTTTTAATTCAGGGGCATATAGCACTGACTTTGGAAAAATTTCACCCAATGTAAACTACTCACTGACTTATCGCCTTAGTAATCTTAATGGTCCAGTTTTTAGTTATTATGACTCTAAGAAAGTGATATTCAATACCAATGGTTATCAACGTTTGGGAATATATATCAATCAAGATGCTAAACAGGTAGGCTTTATCTTAAATGGTGTTGATCTGGGATATAAGTCCAATTTGCCAGCTCCATTGGCAAATTTAAGTTTAATGCTTTCTAGTAGCGCAGGTGTATTTTCGGAACATTTATTTGGACAAGAGCTGTCTACTGAACTCATTACTGACCGTAATGCGCTACAGTTTAACTACCCTCAGGGTACAACAGACATGTGCGGTAATGCCATTTAAGATATAAAATTATAAGTTGTAAAAAAGGGCTGAATCACAGCCCTTTTTTATTTCATTTAGAAATGAATGACTGTACGGATTGATTTGCCTTCGTGCATTAAATCAAAAGCAGTATTAATGTCTTGTAAAGGCATAGTATGAGTCACAAAAGGCTCAAGTTGAATCTCACCTTTCATGGCATCTTCGACCATTTTTGGAAGTTGTGAGCGGCCTTTTACCCCACCAAAAGCAGTACCTAACCATTTACGGCCGGTAACCAACTGGAATGGACGAGTGGAAATTTCTTGACCTGTACCAGCAACACCAATAATAACGGATTGTCCCCAACCACGATGTGCACACTCTAGAGCCGAGCGCATAACATTGACGTTGCCAATACATTCAAATGAATGATCTACACCCCAGCCTGTCATTTCTACAATGACTTGTTGAATAGGTTTATCGTAATCTTTAGGATTTAAGAAATCTGTAGCACCAAATTGCTTAGCAAGTTCAAATTTATCTGGGTTTGTATCTACCACAATAATTTGCCCAGCTTTTGCTTGACGTGCACCTTGTACAACAGCCAAACCAATACCGCCTAAGCCAAATACAGCAACAGAATCACCTTCTTGTACTTTAGCTGTGTTATGCACGGCGCCAATACCTGTAGTCACACCACATCCAAGTAAACAAACTTGTTCGTGATTCGCTTCAGGATTGATTTTTGCTAAAGATACTTCTGCAACTACCGTATATTCACTAAAGGTTGAACAACCCATGTAGTGGTAAATCGGTTCACCATTGTAAGAAAAACGTGTGGTTCCATCTGGCATTACACCTTTACCTTGAGTCGCACGTACTGCAACACACAAGTTGGTTTTTCCAGATTTACAGAATAAGCACTCTTTACATTCAGCTGTATAAAGTGGAATCACATGATCCCCTGGTTGAACGCTTGTTACGCCCTCACCTACTTCAATCACAACACCTGCGCCTTCATGACCTAAAATGGCAGGAAAAACACCTTCTGGATCATCACCAGATAATGTAAAAGCATCGGTATGACATACCCCTGTATGGGTAATTTTTATTAAAACTTCACCCGCTTGAGGTGGTGCAACATCAACTTCAACAATCTCTAAAGGTTTTCCTGGGGCAAAGGCGACAGCTGCACGAGATTTCATCTTTGGGTTTCCTTTAAATCATTCGGTATTTATAGTCGAGCAAAATAGATTATGTAACAGTAATACAAGAGATTAATTTTGCTTAAATTAAAATTGGCTTTCATGACAATCCATCACAGCATAGCCAGTCATGTACCTCTAAGCAAGCCTACATTTAAAAAAGAAGAAAACCTCTTACTTGAAGAGGTTTCTTATCAAATCACTTATCTTATAAAGGGGTTATATTTACTTATAGGTAAATATCTGGTGGATATGGTGTGTTATCACTAATTGGTGAATAAAGCGTATTTTCAACAAAAAAGCCATTTGGAGCTTGAGTTGTATCGATCGTAATTGAATCAAACATAATCTGTGGATATGCCCAGATAAATTGCTTCATTAATCCTAAAGAAACATTGTTTTTCATGTCACCAAAAATTCGTTGCCAAATGGGTGTTCGATAGGGTTTGGTCTTATCAAATCCATAGATATAAGCAATAGATGCATCAGGGACGAAACCTGATAGGTAAACGACTTTATTTGCAGGATAGCCTAGACCTTGTATGGGTATTTGAGAAACCGCTTGATGTGCCAAATCTAAGCGAGCTTCTAATAGCCAGTCGTAAGCTTCTGTCATCATGTAATCAAAATTAGGATATGAGTAATGTTGGCTTGGATAGTTAATATAAGTGGCTAAAGTCTGAATTGGAGATTGAATAGAAGGAAAGAAAATAAGTGGGCTAACTTTGGCAGCGGAGTATTTTGCTTTGATAACGGTGCGAATGTCTTGGCAGGTTTGACCTAATTTATTTCTAAGCCATGTTTTAAACTCATCATATGGCGTTCCTGTTTTATTCATTGCTTCATAAATTGTACCCAAATCTGGTGCATATAGACCTGTATCTGTATTAAAGGCTAGTTTTGTTGGATAGTCATATACACAAGGTAGATTCGTGTCAGTGTTATACCACCACCAAGGTTCACCAATCTGCATGTTTACATCACATCCCCCTACTACCATTGTATCTGCAAACTCAATAAAGACTTTATGTAGATATGCCAAAGCATTTTGGTCACTTAAACTAAAGAAATAACTCGGTGGTTGGTAGCCTGTTTTACCCAAATTACTGTTCCAGTCACGCTGTGCCCAATACTCATTGGCTCCTAAGGAATACATTTCAAAGCTTACCCCAAAGATGGGTTGCAGACTGGCGCTATGTAAAGCCTGAGCATATTTCTCATGCCATTTTCGCGTACATGAGTTAACGACTGCCTCACCCGTCACCAATGTATCTGGTATTTGCCATTTATTAATATCACTTTTCCATTTCATTTCAGGATAATGTGACATTCCACAATAGTGGTTAACCAAACCTTGATATCCCAAAGCCACCATATTGTTGACTAAGCGCTGAGGGTTTAAATCATAGTGGTCGTCATAGCTCGTACAGATACCATAATTGTGCTGAGGTACAACCACACGGCTCAAATTTAACTTTGCATTTGTACCAGTTACGACTGAATTGGTCAGACGGATGTAGCCATCTTCAGGCTGGCTTAAAGGTAGGGCTGATTGGCTATTATAATGGCTCGTGAAACCTGAAAATGAAATCCGTTGAATGTTAGTCACTGGAAAGCTATCTGTAGCAGAAAAGCCGGCTTTTACTGTGTCCCAGTTAATATGAATATGTGCTGTACGAGATGAAGGATTATTTGCGTATCTAAATAAGACAACATATGCAACTTTATCTACACCATTTTCATTATAGTACACCGTTAAAGTGGGCGTTAAAGTTGGATTGTTAAGCACTGGCATCGTGGCAGATAACTCAATATCGAAGTCCCAAACCACCCCTGCATAGCTATATTTGGTTTGATACGCTAAAAATTTATGATCTTTAGTGTCAGAAGAATCCCAACTAATTCCTACCAGATCATTTGCCATCCGTGCTCTAAAAGATGCCTCAAAACCATTTCCATAATTCGTAATAGCAAAAGACATCGTTTGTGGGCCGTCTATTCTCCAATAGATAGGACTAAACCGATCAATAAGTGTATTTTGAGTGATTGGATGTGGTGATGTATTAGAATTATTTTGTACATTTTGTGAGTTAGTTATCATGTCGTCATTCTCTTAATGTATTAAGAGGTTTTATATTAAATAATAATTTTTATTTTATTGTTCAGATAAGTAACAATGAGGTTTAAATTATTTACAGTTAATATTTTTTATAAAGCTCAAAATAAAGTTAAACAATTAAACTTAATATTATCCTAAAATATTTGTGCACTGAGGAGATAATAAATGTCAAATTTTATACAGCCTATACATTTTAGGGTGTTGTTTGTATTTACTCCTCTTGTGTTTGCAATCGCAGGTTGTAGTGAAACTTTACATTCCCAAAGAACCATACCAATAAAGGTATCTTCAGAAAGTATCGCCTATCCAGAAGCTGATACAGTTTTAGGGGAAAAGTTACAGCCTAATGAGGAAGCGTTAGCTCAAAACATAGCTCAAGTCATTGAAAAGTCAATTCGTGAAAACTATACGGCGGGAAATGCTTTACGTGATGCCCATCCTAAAGCACATGGGTGTGTGCGAGCCGAGTTTCATGTCTCAAAAAATATACCTGCTCAGTTTGCTAAAGGAGTTTTTATCCCAGATCAAACTTATCAAGCATGGATTCGCTTTTCAAATGCCTCAAATGATGCCACTAGTGCCGACATTGATAAAGATGCACGAGGAATCGCCATAAAACTTTTAGGTGTATCTGGAGATAAAATTTTAGAAAGTGAAAAACAAGCAACCACCCAAGATTTTATTATGATTAATCACCCTGTCTTTTTTGCCAATGATGCGAAACGCTACCTTTCTTTTATGAATGATGTGAATAGCCACAATATGATCAGAAAACTTCATATTCCTTTTGCCTTAGGTTTTAAGGGAACCATGAATGCACTGGGAGCACGTAACTCACAAATTGCAAACCCACTCTATGCACGTTACTGGTCTATGGTTCCGTATCAATTAGGACTGGGCAAAGATCGGCAAGCAGTTAAATATTCAGTACGTGCTTGTTCGGTAACACCAAATAATCTACCTAAAAACCCGAGTCATGATTTTTTAAGAGAAGCGTTAAAAAATACTTTGCAAAATAATGATGCCTGTATGGAATTCCTTATTCAGCCGAGAACTTCAAGTCAAATGTTAATAGAAGACTCGATGACAGAATGGGATGAGAAAGCGGCTCCTTTTTATCAAGTAGCGACTATTCATATTCCAAAGCAGAATTTTGATACGCCCGAGCAAAATAAGTTCTGTGAAAATCTGTCTTTTACACCGTGGCATGCCTTACCTGCACATAAGCCATTAGGTGCAGTAAACAGAATGCGTAAAGTCATTTATGAAAATATAAGCAGGGTTCGACATGATATGAATTCCGCACCTAGACAAGAGCCTTAAATAAGTTATTTCTCTCGTTTTGGCAGTTAAGTGATCGTGTCTTACTAGGAGCAACTTTCTTATTTGACGACTTGTTTACTAGTATCTATGGTGATTCGATCAATGAAATCTGCTAACCACAAAATAAAGTCATCTTCATTTTTGTGTTTGGGAATCAAGCTTACATCTACTTTAATGGGTAATTCACTTTGCACGCTAACAACAGCACCATTGAAGTTCACAAAGTTATATAAAAATTTCAATTCTGTGCCAGAAATGGCTTTTTCAATTTCTATAATTAGACTATTTAAGTCTTTAAAGTAATTATTTGAATGTTTGTTTTTAATGTTTTTATTAATTTTTTCGGCTAATAATAAGTATTTTGGCATTTTTATCTCCTTATTAGTTATTTATTAAATAGAAGTATAAAGCTGAAGTTATAAAAATAAATTTATAATTTTTATTAAATTGTTGCTATTTCTTAGATTTTAATTGACAAGTTGTTTTTCAATAATCAACCATTTTTTTAAATGTGATTTGGTTTGATTTATATTCTGATTAAATTACTAGGTATTTTAATGACAGCTAAAATTTATATTTAAGAAACTCTATATTTTTAAAATATTAAACATTTTAAAAATCACTATTAAAAAACCGCCCCAGAAGGCGGTTGCTGAATTTACAGCGATATATAGAAGTGTAGTGGACGATCACTTCTATATTTTTTTAAACTTATTTTTCTTCTTTTATAATTTTTGTAAAGGCATCTGACTTGAAATAATTAATAATCATCTCCCCATCATCACTTGTCGATGATGACACTTTAGGAGGTTCGTCATAGTTAAATTTAAAGTCTTGAGGAATAAATTTCGAGATCGGTGGAAGCTTAGCCTCTCCTCCTGTTGTAATTCTTTCAATAAAGCCCGCGAGCCAAAGTATATATTCATCTTTATTTTTATGGTTGGGCATGAGGCTCATATCCAACTTAATTGCACACTCTTCTAATGGCTTGGTTAAGCACTCTTCAAAATCTATAAAATTATATTTAAGTTTAAACTTGGTTCCTTTAATTTCCTTACGAATTACGCCAACCAACTGATTTAAGTTCTCTGCTGAGCTTTCTGAAAATAAATTTTTGTCCTCAATCTTTTTATACACATTCTCAGCAATGATTAAATATTGTGGCATTTTATTTTCTCCCTTTTATTGTCAAGCTACTCACTCAGCCCTTTAAGGAAGTATGATAGATATCATGTTTTCTAATGTAATTGTTGTGCTTCCAATTGTAATTAGTGTGTTTTTGTGAAACAAGAAAGCATAACCATCCGAAAAAATTAAAATTAATGCAAACTGAGTCTCGTTTTTAGATAAAAATTTATTCTAATCAAAAAATATTTTTAGCTCATCTAAAGTTGGAAGCTGATTATAAGATTGATCTACAATTACGGTATTTGCCCAGTTTGTCTTTGAAACTATACAAAAATTAAGCTTCTTTAGGACCTGAATGTCTTTGTCTAATAAACCTAATGGTATCCACATAAAATGAGTAGTTCCTACCAAATTAGGTACAGGCGATCCACATTTACTACAAAATGAAGATGTGAAACCTGTTTCTTTTTTATAAGTACGGACAAATTCTAAACCTGATAACCATTCAAATTTATCCTGACTCACTAAAGTTGCTGCATTGGCTCCTGTTCCAGTTTGTTTACGACATAGACTACAGTGACAATGGTAGATGGTATTTATTTCGCTAGTGATAGAAAATTTAACTTCACTGCATAAGCAAGAACCTACATGGCTCATCTCGAGCATCCTTAGAAAATAATATTGAATATATCATTAGGCTTAAAAAGGTTAAATTTAACTTTATATGTTTAAATGGATATGATCTCTTAGAAGTGCCTATGAATATAAGAAATTGCTAGAGTTGAGGCTTGGCAGAATGCATTTATAGCGTTTAATATGAATTTTGACATATAAATTGAATATAAAAATGCTGTGATGTGCTTATCTTGGATGCGACTTAAAAGCTTACATGATTAATCAGTTTTATCAGCAGTACAGTAATATGGCATTAAATGCCTGGGGCTTTACACATACACCTTCGTATAACGGTACATACGACCCTGATGAGAATGATACAGTGACAAATAGCTTTAATTGGTTGAATGATGAACAAGCTACAGAAAAAACTAAACAAGGATTAACGGCTTTTGTTGCATTAGATGATGCTTTTATTAGTATCGCTTCTCGTATGTATCTGATTAGAAATGCAAAAGAAAAAATCGATTTACAATACTATATTTGGACAAATGATTTTGTTGGAAATCTAATGCTGCACGAGTTATTAACGGCGGCAGATCGTGGGGTAAAAGTTCGGTTACTCATTGACGATCAAAATGGAGTAAAACTTGATGGTGTACTAAGAAGCCTTCTACACCATCCTAACTTTGAAATTCGCTTATTTAATCCATACAAATTCAGATATATAAGAATCTTGGACTATATTTTCCGGTTCAAGAAAGTAAACCATCGTATGCATAATAAATTAATTATTGCAGATGGCGTGATTGCTGTAACAGGTGGTCGAAATATCAGTAGTGAGTATTTTGATGCAAGCAGTAAGTTTCAGTTTACAGATCTAGATATCCTATTTTATGGGCATACAGTCCAGCATGCTCAAGAAGTTTTTAATGATTTCTGGCAAAGTGAGTTAAGCCAAGATGCGACCAAGCTGGTCGGGACTTGTGCTGTCCACCACTTGCAATCTTTAAGACAGCATTATCATGATTTGCTTCATGAAAGTGAAAATCATACTCAAACCGAAGATAAACTTTATGATGCTCAAACTTATCTAAAAGAACTTCTAGAGCATTATCCAATTCAATGGTCAAAAGCATATTTTGTTGCAGATTCACCGAAAAAGATCTTAGGAATAGCGTCTAAAGAAGAGATGCTTTATGGGCAAGTTATGGCCATTATGGGTGAACCAAAACAGCATATAGAGTTAGCATCGGCTTATTTTGTTCCTACACAACAAGGCACTTACTATTTAAAACAGTTAAAAGTTCAAGGCGTTAAAGTCAGGGTTTTAACGAACTCTTTTGCTGCAAATGATGTAGCAATTGTGCATACTTTTTATAGTCAATATCGGGTCGAAATGCTGAAAAGCGGTGTAGAACTATTTGAGTTTAAGCCATTTTTAGAACGCAGACGTAGAACATGGTATGAAGTGGTAACTGGAAGTGTGATTCCAGCAAAAGGTAAAAATAAATCGAGCTTACATGCCAAATTTTTTGATGTAGACGGTAAAGTATTTATTGGTTCTTTTAACTTTGATCCACGTTCAACTTACTTAAATACTGAGGTTGGTCTTGTTATTGAATC
Organism: Acinetobacter sp. 1124_18A; assembly: GCF_052824995.1. Lineage (NCBI taxonomy): Bacteria > Pseudomonadati > Pseudomonadota > Gammaproteobacteria > Moraxellales > Moraxellaceae > Acinetobacter > Acinetobacter sp. 1124_18A. The sequence continues at coordinate 179,436 of NZ_VTDF01000002.1, forward strand.
GAGTCAATTACAAGACCAAATTTCAGTCATGCTTGATCAGCATTTACCTCAAGTCGCTTACCAGCTTAAGTTAAACAGTGAAGGTAAAATTATTTGGTTAGATTATCAGTCGAATGGACAAGTTGTTGAATATGAAAAAGACCCAGATACGAGCCTTTTCCAACGTACAATGATTAAAGCTGTTTCATATTTGCCCGTTGAATGGATGATGTAAGAGACTTCAAATTGACTTATAAAACCCCAATCTCTTTAAAGAATTTTTGATAAGCCTCAGCTTTTTTCTCTAGCGCCAATGGATACGCTCGAGACGAAGATGGTAAGCGATATAAATTAATATCTCGTCCTGCAAAGTAAGTCGATGTAGATGTCCCTATAAGTGGTTTTTCAGTGTTCTCGGGTAAAACTGAAATTAAAGTATCAGTTGCTTTATCACCAGTGGTCATGATGGTCTGACATAGAGGAATCTGCTGAAGCAAAACTGTAAGATCTGTTGGCGTTACGATTTCCAGAAATTTATCTGCGGCATTCCCCTTCAACCGCTTAATTTGATAAGCCGTATCAAAAATTGCAATACCTGTTTCAATTAAGAAATTTCGGATACGTTCTTCATTAAAGTTTTTTTGGTTTTCACTTAAAAAGTAAGTTTTGTCTTGGAAAAAAATTAAACCAAAAATTCGCCACATATCATTTTGGAAATTTGGATAGTAAAAATCCATCTTCCATTTATTACGCGGTGGTGGAAAGCTACCCAACATGAGTAAACGCGCATTTTCAGGTAAAAAGGGTTCTAGTGGATGTGTTTCTATCTCAATTATCATAAAAAATCAGTGTTTACTTAAAAACTTTATAAACAAATTACCCTATTTTTGAGTTAATCACGAGTCATGAAATGCAATTTCTCTTAATTAAAGCGTTAATGGGAAAAATCAGCTCTTACTAAAAAATATTGAGGTGACACCTCTGTAGGGATCACCTCAATAATTTATAACTTGTAAGTGAGCTGGTGAACTCAAACTTATTAAGAGTTCAAGACTTTAAAAACCTTACCTGTTCTTGGATGAGCAAAACTGTTATCTGGATCTAAATTAATGACTTTATCCGAAATCACAATTTTAGAAAGTGGTAACCAGCTTTGCTCTTGTTCAGCTTGGACAAAGCTTTTTTCATAAATATTTTCATAAATTTGTTCAACAACAATTTCCATACCACACATACTTTTGGCATTTACTTCTTTTAAAATATGGCGCTTTGACATTCTAGTCTCCATTTTTATTATCCGCATCGATAATAATAAAGGCTCCATTGATACAATATGTAAATTTTAATAATGAAAGTGTTTTTTTTGTTTTAATCATACTTTTGTAATAATTAAATGAATAGTTGAGTAATTATTTAATTTAAATATTATCTTTAAGTTAATCTATTCAAAATAATAGTGAGTTTTAATAAAAATTAAAGGGTTCATTATCTGAACCCCTTTTTATTTAATTTTAAACTTGTACAGCGTTATCAACTGAACCGTCATCTTGATTTTGGACCCTGTCTTTACTAGTCACTGAGTCGCTATCGTGATCTGTGTTAAAACTCTTACTGTTCTTTTGCTTCTTCTTGTAGACACACATCCCAATCGCAATACCTGTTCCTATCACTAAAATTGACTTTAACATTTTGCACCTCTTCGATTGACGGAGTAACTTTTTAGAAATCAGCTTAAATTAATAGCACATAATTTGTTATTTAACGGCTTTCATTTGCTCCGCTTTTGTAAGGTATTTAATTTTTATGTTAATTAAATAGTGTAATAGTTAAAAAATAAATTTTGATACAAAGCAAAAAGCCTATTCCATTTTTTGAATAGGCTTTTTACTGTATTTCAGGATTAAGCAGTATTATGAATTGCTTTAAGCAATCTTATTATCTTTAATACACTACAAATGTATTTAATGCTGAAGTTTTAGTCAAGACAGAGTTGAGTGGTTATACCAATAATTAGTGATTCTTGTGACGAATATCACGTTTATTTGTTTGAGATAAGAAAAAACCCATTTCTACTTCTCATGAAGAAATGGGTAATGTGAAAACCACAAAAGACCTGAAATACCAAATGTTCTTACATTTAGTAAGGTTGAGTGTAGTGAATATACCGAATGATTGACAATTAAACTATTTGTGTTTTTTTTAGTCATTTCGGCCAATAAAAAAACATTTATGATTTTGTAGATTAACTCTGTTTAGTCATTCATTATTGTCCAAAAATTCTATTAAGCACCCTCACCCAATTATTCATACATATATTTTCAATCAAGGTATGAGAGTAACCACGCTGTTGCATACGCTCAATTAAGCGATGTAGCCCCGTTACATCTTCAAGTTCAGTACCAAGAAGTGCACCATCAAAATCAGAGCCAAAACCGACATGTTCCTCGCCCAAATGATCCATTAAATATTCTAAATGTTCTAAAATTACATCGATGGGTGTATCAGCATTGCGTTGTCCATCCGATCGTAAAAACGCGACATCAAAATTTACGCCTACCATACCTTTACTTTCTCTGATTGCTTTAAGCTGTGAGTCAGTTAAGTTGCGTGCTTGAGCACATAAAGCATGCGCATTTGAGTGCGTTGCTACAATAGGCTGTTGCAATATATCTACCGTATTCCAAAACGCTTGTTCATTCATGTGTGAAACATCAATCACCATCTTTTTATCAGCACAGCGTTTTATAAAGCTTTTGCCATCGCTGGTAAGACCTGCTCCAGTGTCGGGCGAATGAGGAAACTTAGCATTTAAACCATGTCCAAAGCGGCTCGGTCTATTCCAGAGTGGGCCAATACTACGCAGACCTCTTTCATAAAACACATCGAGTAAATCAGAGTTTTTTTGTAAAGCTTCTGCACCTTCCATATGCAACACAATTGCTAGCTTTTGCTCTGCTCGGCAATCTTGAATATTTTGAACCGATGTGCAAATTTCAATATTTTTAGACTGCTGAGCAAGTTGATGAGCTAAATCGAGTTGTTCCAAGCAAATTTGTTCAATTTGCTGTTGGGTAAAATCAGAAGCATTTTGATCAAATAATTTATTGGGATGATGCTGTTGCACATAGCCATATGGCGGTAAAAAAATCGCGAACATTCCTCCAATAAAACCAGCTTGTTGACAGCGGTTTAGGTCAAGATGGCCCGCTAAGCGTTCATGAATAAAAGCATGTACAGGATCTGGATGATCACTTAGCCATAAGCGTGTTAAAGCATCATTATGCCCATCAAAAACTGGAATATGGCTAGGCTTCATGAGCATTCCTATTACTTGCTATATGTCTGTAATCGTGTGGACCGGAATATTTTGTGTGGCACTTAAAGATTTAGAGTTTCTACTATTACGGAATACTAAATTTTGCAATGGTGCAGCCAACTGACTTTCTGTACGTGCTTGTTCAATCATTTGATGATACGGCGATTTCCCACATACAGGATCGGCATTAGCCGCATCTCCAGTCAGCATATAGGCCTGACAACGACATCCACCAAAGTCTCGATCTTTATCTGGGCAACTACGGCAACCGTCTGGCATCCATGCATCACCACGGAAATGATTAAATCCAGTTGATTTGTACCAAATATCTGACAATTTATGTTCACGGACGTTTGGAAATGAAATTGGCAATTGTCGTGCTGCATGGCAAGGCAGCGCCATACCATCTGGAGCAACTGTAAAGAAGATTTTACCCCAGCCATTCATACAGGCTTTTGGTCGCTCTTCATAATAATCAGGCACTACAAAAATGAGTTTGCAAGGATGATTTTGCGCTTTTAATTTTTCTCGATATTCATTGGTAATCCGTTCTGCACGTATCAGTTGCTCTTGTGTGGGTAATAAACCTTGGCGGTTTAAAAAAGCCCAACCATAAAACTGACAAATTGCTAACTCGACTGTATCGGCATTCAGCTCAAGGCAAAGTTCAATGATTTGTTCAATCTGGTCAATGTTATGTCGGTGAATAACAAAGTTAAGTACCATTGGATAATCGTATTTCTTAACCAGTCGGCACATTTCATACTTTTGTTCAAAAGCATGCTTTGAACCTGCCAAGGCATCATTTACCACAGGATCACTCGCTTGGAAGCTCACTTGAATGTGGTCTAAACCCGCTTGTTTTAAATCAGCAATACGTTTTTCGGTAAGACCCATGCCTGAGGTAATTAAGTTGGTATAAAACCCTTGCTGATGAGCATGTGCAACGAGTTGTTCTAAATCCTGACGTACCAATGGTTCACCGCCAGAAAAACCAAGTTGAACAGCACCCATCTGACGCGCCTGATCAAAAACATCAAACCACTCTTGGGTGGTCAGCTCATTTTTATGCTGAGCATAGTCTAATGGGTTTGAGCAATATGGGCATTGTAGCGGACAACGATAAGTTAACTCCGCTAATAACCATAAAGGTAGGCCAACACCTTCTGTCATACTAAATCAATCCAGTGTTGCTGCTTTGCGACCAGCATGTAATCCACTACATCTTGATCAATCTCAGCAATATCACCAAATTTTTGCTTTAACTGGGCAATAATTCCGGAAACATTTTGCTGCCCATCAATATATTGCCCGATTGCCCCTGCACTTTCATTTAACTTGATCATGCCTTCAGGATATAAAATCACAAAACCATTTTGAGCTGGCTCGAACTGAAAACGGTAACCTTGTCGCCATGTCGGCACAAGGTTTAAATCAAACTGCTCTTTATTCATTTAAATAGTCCTTTGTGCCAAACCCGTTTGCTAGTCACACTGTGATACGGTGCTTCATTGTGAACATATGCCAGTGTTAAAGCATCTAAAATGCTCCATAAAATATCCAGCTTAAACTGCAATATTTCAAGCATTCGTTCTTGTTGCTCATGAGTCGTAAATGAATCAAGTGTAATCGTTAAGCCATGTTCAACGTCACGGCGTGCCTGACTTAAGCGTGAACGGAAATACTCATAGCCTTTATCATCAATCCATGGGTAATGTTGTGGCCACGACTCTAGACGTGATTGATGAATTTTTGGAGCAAACAACTCAGTTAAAGAACTACTTGCTGCTTCCCGCCATGAGGCACGACGTGCAAAGTTCACATAGGCATCTACGGCAAAACGAACACCTGGTAATACCAGTTCTTCAGAAATCACTTGTTCACGACTCAAGCCCACAGCTTCGGCTAACCGTAACCATGCTTCTCGACCACCGCCATCTGGATATTCACCATCTTGATCGATCATGCGTTGAATCCATTCTTGACGGACGCGCTGATCTGGGCAATTTGCCATAATGGCTGCATCTTTAAGCGGAATATTAATTTGATAGTAATAGCGGTTTGCAACCCAAGCCTGAATTTGTTGTTGAGTTGCTTTGCCTTCATACATCATCACGTGAAATGGATGATAGATATGATAATACTGGCCCTTATCAATAATCGCTTGTTTAAATTGCTCTGTTGTTAAAGCTTCAGGTGTTTGAGTCATGTTTCACCTTAGAGTTCAATCTGCATGCCGTCATAGGCAACTTCTACACCATTTGCTTTAAGCTCAGCAAACTGGCTAGAGTTTTCATTTAAAATTGGATTGGTATTGTTAATATGAATCAGCACTTTTTTAGGTGTACTCAGTTGGTTCAAATAAGACAGCGAACCACCTTCCCCACTAATGTATAAATGCCCCATTTCACGGCCAGTTTTTTTACCAACCCCTGTTTGTTGCATTTCATCATCTGTCCAGAGCGTTCCATCAATCATGACGCAGTCTGAACTCTGCATAATCTGCATGATTTGATCATCAATTTTTCCAAGACCTGGTGCGTAAAATAACTGTTTTTGTGTTTTATGGTCTTTGATAATTAAGGCAATGTTGTCGCCGTCATGTGGGTCATGTCGATGCGGTGAATATGGTGGCGCAGCACTTTTAATAATTAAAGGTAAAAATTCTAAATTTTCGAAACCATCAATTTTAAAAGCTTGTTTAGGATTAATTTCATTGTATTGAAGACCACCATTCCAGTGTTTGAGCATATTAAATACTGGAAAGCCGCTTGTTAAATCTTGGTGGACCATTTCTGTACACCATACATTCATTGGACAACCTTCACGTAAGGTTAAAAGCCCAGTCGTATGGTCTAACTGACTATCCATTAAAATAACGCTTGTTATTCCTGTATCACGCAATTTACGCGCTGGTTGAGCTGCTTTAAATTCGAAAAGTTGTTGACGGATATCAGGTGATGCGTTTAATAAAACCCAGTCTGTTCCATTTTCAGAAACAGCAATTGATGATTGAGTGCGAGCTTTGGCTTGGATTGAACCTGTGCGTACACCATGACAGTTCGGGCAATTACAATTCCACTGCGGGAACCCGCCTCCAGCAGCTGAACCTAAAACATAAATATACATAAAATTAATATCTTATTAGAAAGAGATAAGCCCTAGAACAAGACTAGGGCTTATGACATATTTGGATGAAACTGAATTAACGTGCTTCGAAGTACATAGTAACTTCAAAACCAATGCGTAAATCAGTAAAAGCTGGTTTAGTCCATTGCATAAATTATCTCCGGTTCATATTAATCTCGTGAAATGAATCACTTGATTAAATCTTATAAGGTCATTAAAAATTTATTCTAAATAAAAAATTTGGGTTTGTAGACCACCCCTAGCCAAGATATTGTTCGATAATTGTGTTTTTTGTCCAAATTTTAATATTTCGAACATATTTGCTTATTGGAGGTTTCATCAAACATTCATACTAAAAGCGTATTTTTTATCCGTCTTAATTGATCAAATGATAAAAAATGAAAAATTTAACAACACTTTTTAAAGTAACAACACTTTCTCTGGCAGTAACGTTATTGGCTGGATGTAATGACGATGATGATAATGACACCGCACCGCCTGCTCAAAGAAGCAATCAAACTGTAAATATTTTAGCTTTTAATGACTTTCACGGAAATCTTGAACCACCTAAGCGTTATGTTGAAGCACCAAATCCAAATGATGCTGCTCAATCTGTTCGTATTCCTGTGGGTGGTGTGAGTTACTTTGCCGATGCGATTAAAAAACTTAAAGCAGAAAATCCAAATAACGCTGTGGTTTCGGCGGGCGACTTAATTAGCGCCTCTCCGCTCACTTCTTCTTTATTTTTAGATGAACCGACCATTGAAGTCATGAATGATATTCAAATTGACTTTAATGCTGTCGGTAACCATGAATTTGACCGTGGTACAGATGAATTACGCCGTTTAAAGAACGGTGGATGTCAGCAATATACAAGCACTGCGCCTTGCCAAATAAATAAAAACTTTGGAGGTGCAAAATTTGATTTCCTTGCTGCTAACGTAGCAATGAAAAATGACGCCAGTAAAACGATCTTTCCTGCATATAAAGTCAAAACTTATGGTGGAATTCCAGTTGCATTTATTGGTTTAACCCTTAAAGCAACGCCAAGTATTGTTTCTGCTGCTGGTATTAAAGACGTTGAGTTTCGTGATGAAGCCGATACGGTAAACGCTTTGATTCCTGCGTTACAAAAACAAGGAATTGAAGCGATTGTAGTGGTTGTTCATGAAGGCGCAGCGCCAAGTACAAAGTTTAATGAAAAAACATGTGATGGCTTAAGCGGCCCGATTTTAGGAATTTTGGATAAGCTTAATCCAGCAGTTGATATTGTTGTTTCAGGTCATACACACCAATCTTATATTTGTGACTATGCAACCAAAAATCCGTCAAAACCGTTCTTACTTACCTCAGCTGGACAATATGGCACGCTCATTACTGACATCAAGGTTGAACTAGATGGTAAAACTGGTGATGTGATTAAGAAGGACGCTAAACAAGTTCCTATACAAAGCGAGGCCTATACGTCTGGCACAACCACGGTAAGCCTTACCGATCTCTATCAAAAATTTAGTAAAACACCAAGCATTGAAGCCATTTTAGATAAGTACCGTCAAGCTGTGACCACCATTTCAAGCCGTGTGGTTGGAACTACAACAGCAGTAGTAAGTCGTACTCAAGTTGAAAGTGGTGAAAGCCCGCTCGGTATTATGATTGCAGATGCTCAACAAACGGCTGCCTTAAAAGCAAGTAACCAAGGCTCTGACTTTACCTTAATGAACCCAGGTGGTGTCCGTGCCGATCTACTGATTAACAGTAGTAACCAAATCACCTTTGGTGATGTTTTTGCGGTGCAACCTTTTGGTAACTCTATTGTGACTTTGAGCTTAACTGGCAAACAAATTAGAGATGTACTTGAACAGCAATGGTCTGGTGCAAATGCAAATTCAGCTAGAATTTTACAGCCGTCTAAAGAATTAACTTATCAATATGCGGCAAATGCATCTGTTTCGCCACGAGCAAGTAACATCATGGTTGCTGGTTCACCATTGGTTGACAGTAAAATATACCGCGTGACGGTAAATAGCTTCTTGGCAGATGGTGGTGACAACTTTACGGTATTAAAAGAAGGTCAAAACCGTGTAGGTGGTGGTCAAGATATTGATGCCCTTGAAAGCTATATTGCGGAAAACTCAAAGAATTCCCCGTTAATTATTCCATCGACTACTCGAATTAAAGTTATCAAATAGCAAATTTAATAAAAAAGGACAGTTTAGGCTGTCCTTTTTTAATCTAAACTTTTTATTCTGTATAGAGATTAAGTTCAATGCTACTGATATTAGTCCCTGTATTCGCAAAAATAACCTCTATGACTTCATGAAGTAATTCATTAACTTTCTCATGCTCAAAGTTAGAGGCTTCTGATGTTTTAAGATAAATCAGATTACAGCTCATTTTATCTTTTCTAATTTTGTAGATACTTTTGCTTTTACCTAAGAATACTCTTTTGATGAGTTTACGATTTTCAAATTCAGATAAAATTCTATAGATCGTTCCTAACGTTATTTTATATTCATTTTTAATTTGAGCATAAATATTGTCTGCGCTTAAACCTTGTGGATTCTGATTTAAGATTTCAAAAACATGTATTCTCGATTTTTTTATCGGTAGTCCGTTTAATAATGATTTTGAAGTTGTCGTCATGATTAATTAGCCTGAATGTTTAGAAGCATAAGATTTATTAAAATTATTTTGTCTATACTTGCTTGAAAATTATGGGTATTTGTTTATAAAAAAGCAAAGCCTATTCCCCTATGAATAGGCTTTGAGCTTAGCTTTACCTTAGAAACTATAAGTCGCTTTTACAAAATAATTACGTCCATAGAGTTTCGTATTGAATGATGCATCTTCATTTTCAAGATCAACATCGGTCAGGTTTTTTACACCATAATCCAATGTTAAACGTGGTGAAAGTGGTGACGTAAAGGTAACGTCGTAAGTTGTATAAGCTGGTAACTCTTTAGTTGCTGAGTACATTTGTTTACCCACATAACTTACGCCAGCATTTACACGAAAATCTTCAACTGGCGCCCAAGAAATTGAACCATTAGCCAGCCACTCTGGTCGTTCGGTTAAGTCTTTCCCTGTAGTTTTGTTTTTTGCATCTAAATAAGTTGCATTTGCCTTAACACCTAAATTATCGGTGAAGTCATAACCACCAGTAAGTTCAACCCCTTTGAGTTCTGCACGGCTTACATTGGTCCAAATTTTTCTAAAATCGCCTTCTAAACGAGGGTCTCCATCACTTAGGGTAATCGCTTCAATCAGGTTCTTCACATCATTTTGGAAAACTGTAACTCCAGCATTCCAATTTGGTCGAGTCACAATTAAAGAAGCTTCATAGTTGGTGCTTTCTTCAGGATCTAAGTTAGGGTTACCTCGAATATGGCAACTACCACCACATGAGATCATTGAATAATTGATATCTAACTGTGCTGGAGATGGAACCTTATATGCCTGTCCTACACCACCTTTAAGGATGACACCTTCTGCTAACTCATATGTTAAATAGGCTTTGCCTGTTGATTTGCCATCAAAGTCATCAAAATCGTCATAACGACCACCTAAAGTTAATGTCAGTGCATCGTTAATGTGGGTATCGTTTTGAACAAATACACCGTAGCTCTTCTGCTGGTTTTTTCCAGTGCCGATATAACTCACAACATCGGTAATTTTCTGGTCTTTATAATCAAAACCTGCTGTGGTGTTATTCATCAGCCAATCAAAGTTAGCGAAAGCACGACCAATTAAATTTTCTTGCTTATATTGACGACTTTGCGGTGCATCATACTCGCTGTCGTAATCATAAATTTTGGCTGTTTCTTTACCAATATAGGCTTCTGTTTTACCCCATCCCCATTTTCCGCGGTGCGCAATCCCCACATTGGTACGTTTCATTTCTGATTCTTGAATTGAGGTTGCAGCATCTTGGGTAAGGGGGCGTTTATCGTTGTTATAACCCAAATCTAGGTCTAAAGTTTGTTGGTCACTAATATTCCAGCTTAAAGTACCATTTACATTTTTAGTGTCTTTTTCTACAAAGTACGCTCCATCTGGATCTGGCTTACCATTTCGGTACCATGCATCACGGTTATATGCGTCACCGGCCAAAGTAAAACTTAGATTGTCAGTTAAACCGCCATATAAATTAAATCCGTAACGAAATTGATCTTTACCATTTCCACGGTCGGCTCGGTTATATTGCCCAAAAATCGAACCATGAAACAGCCCATCTTCGGCTTTTTTGGTAATGATATTGATTACACCACCCATGGCATCTGCACCATAAAGTGATGACATTGGCCCACGAATCACTTCAACACGTTCAATACTATTTAAAGGAATTGCGCTCCAGTCAAAGTCATTACCTCGCCACATTGCTCCGTTCGATGACATGCGTTTGCCATTGAGTAAGATGAGTGTGTAGTTACCCGATGTGTTGAGCATTCCTCGTATAACAATCTTATCTTGCCCACTATTGTAGTTATAAACCCCAGCCTGTTTTTGTAAAACATCAGCAAGACTGAGTGCTGCACTACGCTCAATCTCTTCGCTAGTAATCACACTAATCGATGCGGGTGCTTTATCAACATCTTGTTCTTTTAATGCTGCTGAAACCACAATAGTTTTAAGTTTTTGAACTGGTTCGTTATTGCCCTGCTGTTCACTATCTGTATTTGCTTGAACGGCGAATGGAAGCAGTGTTGAGATGGCGACCACCAGCGCCTTTTTAGTTAACGTCATTTCTCGGCCCTTGTTTTGGATAATGATTACCATGTGATAATTATTATCATTTATGATGTGCCGAGCATCATATACGCATGACTTTTACTGATCAAGATAAAAATAATTATTAGTTATATAATGATAATCATTATTGTTTGTGCTGTAAAAAAGCGTTACCATTACACATTCGTGTGCCTAAAAACCTATTTAAAACAAGCTTAAAGTAGACATAACAATGCTCTCTCGATTTTTTATATATCACCCTATCTTTGTTTCTGTCATTGCAATCACTATTCTTATTTTTGGTTTTTTTGCCACTTTAGCAATGCCTATTGAACGGTATCCAAACCTTGCTCCGCCCAGTGTCACTGTTGTTGCAAACTACCGTGGTGCAGCTGCTGACACTGTAGAAGAAAGCGTGACCCAAATTTTAGAACAACAAATCAAAGGTCTGGATAATTTGCTTTACTTTACGTCCTATAGTGAATCATCGGGAACGAGTAGCATTGATATTCACTTTAAAATTGGAACAGATATTGATAAAGCACAGTTACAAGTACAAAACCGAATTAATGCTGCGTTAAACCGTTTGCCAGAGGAAGTTCAAAGACAAGGCGTAAATATATGGAAAACCACGGGTGATATGCTGCTTATTGTTGGGCTATATGATGAAACAGGCAAAGCCAGCAATATTGAGTTGTCTGATTATATGGTGAATCACTTTGAACAACCTTTAAGCCAGTTACAAGGAATTGGTGAGGTTGATGTTTTTGGTTCGAGTTATGCCATGCGAATTTGGTTAAATCCAAATCAGCTTAGAAATTATCAACTTGTGCCGAGTGATATTGAACAGGCGCTCGAAGATTATAATACTCAAATTGCTGCGGGTTCGATTGGTGCAATGCCTTCCGCTTCTGACCAGAATATTTATGCAAAAGTAAAAGCAGGTTCGCGTTTAAAAACAATAGATGACTTTAAATCGGTGGTGGTTAAAGCAAATGTTGATGGTAGCCTTGTTTATTTAAAAGATGTCGCGAGAGTCGAATTAGGGGCAGAAAATTACGAGAGTATTAATACACTTAATGGCTATCCATCGGCAGGTTTAGGAATTTCTCTAAGCCCCGATGCCAACGCAATCGAGACTTCTGCTCTTATTAAAGAAAAAATGGCTCAGCTTAGCCAGCATTTACCAGCTGGATATAAAGTCGTTTATCCGCGAGACAATACACCGTTTATTGAAGAGTCAATTAAGCAGGTCATGATTACTTTGCTTGAAGCAATCGTGCTTGTCGTTATTGTCATGTATCTCTTTTTACAGAATTGGCGTGCAACTCTTATTCCAACCATTACAGTTCCCATCGTCATTAGTGGCACATTTGTGGTGTTGTATTTATTTGGGATGAGCATTAATACCCTTACGCTATTTGCTCTAGTTTTAGCGATTGGATTATTGGTTGATGACACCATTGTAGTCGTGGAAAATGTTGAACGGCTTATGCACGAACAACAGCTAAGTGTACGTGAAGCTTGTTTAATGTCGATGCAAGAGATTAGCGGCGCATTGGTGGGTATTACGCTGGTCTTAACCGCGGTATTTATACCAATGGCTTTTTTTAGTGGTTCGACGGGTATGATTTACCGTCAGTTTTCTATTACATTAGCAGCGGCTATGTTGTTATCGCTATTTGTAGCCATGACCATCACACCAGCAATGTGCGCAGTTCTATTAAAAAAACATAATAAAAAACCCAAATGGGGACAAGCACTTGAGGTTGTTCTTCAAAAAGTCAGATCAGCTTTTAGTTTTTTATCTGTTCGTTTAATCCAGTTTAAAGTATTTTCCAGTCTGTTGGTTGTGGGCATCGCGGTTATTTTATTTATGATTTACCGCAGTTTGCCTACCAGCTTTATTCCTAACGAAGATCAAGGACTACTGGTTGTTCCCTATAGTTTGCATAACAGTGCTTCAATGAGCCAAACCGAAGAAATTGGAAGATTCGTCAATAATTATTTCTTTGAACACGAAGGTAAAAATATTAATACTGTACTGGTCGTGAATGGACAAAACTTTTCAGGGAGCGGCCCAAATTTAGGTATGGCCTTTGTTTCGCTTAAACATTGGAATGAGCGTAAAGGTGAAGCCAATACGGCGAGTGCTATTCGTGAACGTGCCCAAGCATATTTACAAAAAAACTTGCCGGCTAAAGTCATGGTAGGAATGCCGCCAAGTGTATCTGGTTTAGGTCAATCTGATGCTTTAGAACTTTGGCTTAGAGATGTAAATGGTCAAGGGCGCGATGAATTAATTAAACAATATAAAGCCTTAGAAAAAGAGTCTCGAAATTATTCGGCCTTTGAGAATCTAAGTCCTCTTGTGAGTGAAGATAAAGCCGAAGTATTTATTCAACTCGATCAAAATAAAGCCAAAATGTTAGGAATTGACCAACAAGCAATTCGTTCAACACTATCGACTGCTTGGGGTGGAAACTATGTTGGCGATTTTGTTGAACGAGGTCGAATTAAGAGAATCATTATGCAAGGTGATTCAGAGTTTCGTTCTAAACCCGAAGACTTAGCCTACTGGCATGTACGCAATAACTCTGGTGGAATGCTTTCCCTCGCTCATTTTGCGCAAAGTCAGTGGACAGGTGGCCCAGAAGCTCTGACCCGATTTATGGGACTGGCTGCCATTCAACTTGAAGCGAATGTAAGTTCTGGCTTTAGCTCAGGCCAGGCAATGCAACAGTTAAGTGATATAGTCAGTAAACAGTCTGGTATAGATGTCGCATGGAGTGGTCTTTCTTTACAAGAACAGCAATCTAGCCGCCAAGCAATTTATTTATATCTCATTTCTATTTTGTTTATTTTCTTATGTCTGGCTGCCTTGTATGAAAGCTGGAAAGTTCCTTTTATTATTTTATTAGGGCTTCCTCTAGGCATTACAGGCACTATTATTTTTGCTTGGATTTTTAAGTTACCTAACGATGTTTACTTTCAAATTGCCCTATTAACAGGTATTGGCTTATCTTGTAAAAATGCAATTCTAATTGTTGAGTTTGCGACTCAATCATTCAAACAGGGAAAAAGTAAAGTCGATGCGGCAAGTGAAGCGTTAAAGCTACGCTTACGTCCGATTTTGATGACATCTATTGCCTTTGGCGCGGGTGTGGTTCCTTTAATTTTTGCAACTGGTGCAGGTGCTGCGAGCAGATATGAAATTGGAATGAGCGTATTTGGTAGTGTCGTGTTTGGTACTTTACTCGTACCGCTATTTACTGTGTTCTTCTTTGTTGTAGTTCATAGTTTACCGAGTTTCCAGTGGTCAATGAGCAAACTATGGCTGAGTCGAACTTTAAGATTTAACAGCCGTATTAAAAAGGACAATACATCTTTTTAAAAGTTAGAATAAAAAAAATGGCAGATATTAAATCTGCCATTTTTTATTCTTTCAATTTAAGCGACTAGCTTATCAATCCAAACTTCTAGTGTTGGTTGTTCAGCTAAATCTTCAAAACTTACCTGTGCACCGTAAGCTTGCCATTTACCCACTAATGTCATGAGTCGTACTGAATCAAGTCCAAGCATGAGTAAATCATCATTTAACTGAATGTCTGATGCTGGAATCTGAAGCTGTTCACTCACTGCCAAAACAATACCTTCTTCAGTGAGTGGTGATGCAGCTTGTTCAAGCACCCAAGCTCGTGTGACTTGCTGAGTTGTCATGACTTGCCCACAACGTGTACTTGTATATTTTAAAGCCATATCGTGTTCTTCACGGCTAAAATCAGCAAGTGCATCTCCACATAAAAACGGCTGAATATTTAGCATAAAGGCTTCTGCGGCACTCATAAGGCAACCAATATGGGCATAGACACCACAAATGATCAGTTGATCGCGATTTGACTCACGCATAAGTTGTTCGAGTGGAGAAAATTTAAAAGCGCTATAACGCCATTTTGTTAAGACAGTATCATTTTTATCAGGCGTAATTTCCGGCAAAATTTGGGTAATATATGGGTCATCTTTTAGGCCTGTGCCCCAAAAGTCAGTTAATAACTGGCGATGTTCAGGTGTCTGGTTACCAGGCTGTGCAGTATAGACCACAGGGATATTAAACTTACGCGCAGTTTCAATCAGTTCTTTGGTATTTTTAATGAGCTCTGGAATAGGCGCTTGAGTTTGATCATAAAAATCTAAAAAATATTGCTGCATATCATGTACTAATAAAACAGCGCGATCGGTATGCAACTGCCAATGTGTTTTATTCGCTGTAAATTCGTGCGCTTGTGGCATGCTGTAACTAGCAATTTTAGGAATACTCATCAAATTTTTCCTTTTTTATCTTTAAGCAAGAACATTGGTGTTGGTTTCAAATTGTTGACGTAATCTTTTTTTGTCGATTTTTCCAAAAGCTGTATATGGAAATTGCTCGATAAATTCGACTCGATCGGGAATTTTATAGGTGGCAAGTCCATAATCCTTAAGATGTTGACGAACTGACATTGCAAGGCGAATTGGGCTTGGATCATCGGTTTGTGCTTGCCATGCAACAAAGGCACAGCTCTTTTCACCCATAATCTCATCTGGCATAGCGACTAGTGCTGCTAGGCGAATTTGTGGATGAGTTAATAAAGCTTGTTCAACCTCTTCGGTCGCAATTTTTTCACCAGCGCGATTAATTTGTTCTTTTGAACGGCCTTCTACAACAATGCAGCCATCTTCGCGAATACGTACTAAATCGCCTGTGCGATAAAAACCATCCGGTGTGAAAGAACGTGCATTGTGTTCTGGCGCTTGGTAATAGCCACGAATAGTATAGGGGCCGCGAGTCAGTAAATGCCCTACTTCTCCCGCTTCTACTGGCTGATCATTATCATCCAGCACCAAAATTTCATCATCTAATGAGATTTTTAAACCTTGGGTATGGATAATTTGCTCTTTTGTCATGTCAAAATGGGTGTAATTCACCAGCCCTTCAGCCATGCCAAAAACTTGTTGTAGATTGACTTGAAACTCATCAATCAAGCGTGTGGCAACTGCATCGGGTAAACGCGCTCCTCCGACTTGCAAGCAACGTAGAGTCGACAATATTGGATCTTGATCTTTTGCCGCTTTATCCATCCACGGGCGAACCAAAGCAGGAACCAAGCAAGCATCTGTCACACCGTGTTTTTTGATCAATGAAAAAGCAGTTTCAGGGCTTGGATCAGTTCCTAAAACTACAGCCCCGCCCGAATAAAAAATACCTAAAGAACCGGCCGAACTCATTGAAAAGTTATGTGCCGCGGGTAAAACCATGAGTAAACGTGATGCCTGATTGAGACGGCAGATTTTTGCGCTCTCACGCACACTGTAGAGATAATCATCATGAGTACGTGGAATCAGTTTAGGAACACCAGTACTTCCACCTGAAAGTTGTAAAAAAGCAACCTGATCTGCCGTAGTCGGTGCAATCGCCTCATCTAGAATATTGGTTTCTTTTAATAGATTTTGAATTTCTACAAATTTGTCGGCATTTCCAAGGACAAATATATGTTGTAAGCAAGGAGCAGTTTGCTGAAGCTTTTCGGCAAGCTCTCGGTAGTCAAATTTTTGTGCACCAAAATCAGCACAGAAATAAGCTTTTGCTTCGGTTTGTTTGAAAAAACTACTGAGTTCGGCATATCGATGTGCTGGTAAAGACATCACAGGTAAAGCACCAAGCCGAATCAATGCAAAAAATAAAACATAGAACTGATAGTGATTCGGCATTTGTACAACCGCTTTATCACCCGCTCTTAGTCCATGTTGATATAAGTGGCTTGTGCAGTAATCAACTAAATGATCAAACTCAGCGTAACTGACGGCTTTATCACCATCATATACCGCAATATTTTTCGAGTATTTTTGAGCACTTTCACGCAAGAAATCACTCAAGTTTTGTCCAAGCCAATAACCTTTTTTACGGTAAATCTCAGCAAATTCTGCTGGATATGGCACAGCGCCCTTTAAATAATTCTTTGTTGTCATCTATTTATTCCTTATCGTAGTAATTGGTCTGGTGAAATTTGAAAGCCATCAAGTACAGTACGAAATTTAGCCGCAGTTTCAGCATGTTCGGCTTGTGGATGAGAAGCTTCAACAATTCCTGCACCAGCAAATAAACGGGCAATATTTTGATAAATTCGGGCACAGCGCACAGTCACCGACCATTCACCATTACCTTGTTCATCTGCCCACCCCATAGTTCCTGCAAATAATTCACGGTTAAATGGTTCAAGTTGCTGAATTAATTCTTTAGCAATTGGACTAGGCTCCCCACAAATTGCAGGTGTTGGGTGTAAACGTTCAATTAAGTCAAAAACATGAGTATCGGCTTGCTTAAGTTCGCCAGTAATGTGTGATGCCAAGTGCCAAAGGCGTTTAGTACGAATGAGTGATGGTTGCTTAGGTACTTTTAATTGCTTGCAGAAAGGTGTGAGCTCATCAGCGATCATTTCGATGACGAGTGCATGCTCATGTTGATCTTTTTGTGACGCAAGTAATGCTCTGGCGTTATTTTGGTCTAGGGTTGGATCGTCATCACGAGCCAATGTGCCAGCAACCGGTTTACTCCAGATTTTTGTATTTTGCTTTGCAATTAAAAGCTCTGGGCTCGCACCGACAAACCATCCTTCACTTTGAGGATGTCTTGCGACTGCATAGTTATAGCCTTCGGGATTATGCTTAGCTAAGTTATAAAATAAATCCGAGACGGGAATATTTTGTTCAAACTCAAGTTGCAAAATACGAGCAAGTACGGCTTTATCGAGTTTTTTTGCTTGCATTTGCTGAACTAAATATTCAACTTGCTGTTGGTAATGGTCACCTAAAGGGAAATAATCCGCCTTTTCTAAAGATAAAGAACCGAAATCAATATCAGATTGTGCATAGAGTACTTTCTGATAGATTTTTGCATTTTGCATCAGCATTAAATTGACATCGGCTGCCGAGCAAAATGGTAAACCACCCATAATTTTGACGTCTTTATAACCGTCATTCATTGCAAGTTGTAATTGAGCTCGTGCTTCATCTAACCAATCTTTTAAAAGGCTATTTTTAGCGACTTGAATATCGCGTAATTTTTGATGACTATTGATGGTGTATTCTGGCGTTGTGAAAATAAAACCTGCGTCATTTCCACAATTTAAAATTTCTTGGGCTAATGCAACGCGGCTCTCAGTAAAATTTTCTCGTTGGATAAAATACGGATGCTGTGCCGACATCTCGCAACTCCTTATACAGTTATTTTGTTGTAATGAATGAATGTTTAAACGCCTAAAGTGGCTCCTCCATCAACCACAATTTCTTGCATGGTAATTTGTGCAGCTTGATCCGAAAGTAAAAAGCTGACCGTATTCGCAATATCTTCAGGCTGGGCAAGTTTTCTAAGTGGAATACCAGTGCGGTATTGGCTTAAATCTCCATCGATTACCGCAGATGGAGGTGAATTATCTGTCCAAAGCTGCTGCTGCATTTGAGTTAGAGTAGAGCCTGGTGAAACAATATTAAGCCTGACTTGATGAGGTGCAATTTCAAGCGCAAGATTACGGCAGTAATGGCTGAGTGCAGCTTTACTCGTTGCATACATGCCAAGTTGTATGCGTGGCATACGTGAACTGTTCGAGCTAATCGTGACAATACTTCCCTGCTTTTTTTCACAAAAGTGCTTGGCAAGTTGTTGACTAATTGCGATGGGTGCCATGACATTTACAGCGAAAAGTGTTTGCCAGTCTTCTGTTTTTGCTTCAAGCATAGAACGCATAATCAAAACGCCCGCCGCATTCACTAAACCCGTTACGTTATGTTTGTTTAAAATATCTTTAATGAGTTTCGCTGTTGTTTCTTGATCAGTAATATCTTGCTGAAAGCCGTGCCAACGCGATATTTCACTGCTTTCTATCTTTTGTGTGATTTCCCATTGTTCGGGATTTTCCTGTCGGTCTATGCCGATGACTTGATACCCTTGCTGCAATAATTTTTTTGCAATAGCAGCTCCAATACCTCTTGCAGCACCTGTGACTACGATGGTAGAGCTCATGTTTTACTCCAGTTTGACTCGAATAGTAAATTCCGTCACATAATTGCAAATAATTATCATTATTATCAAGTGCGATAAATATCAAACATAAGATTACAATCTAAATCAAGTTATTTATTAACCAAGAATTCGACTTATTTTATTGATTTTTAATAACTTTAACAAAACCCATCTTTTTTTATTGATTATAATGATAATTGTTTTCATTTACTAATGAGAATCATTTTGTTAATTTGACCGCGCTTTCTTGTCGAGATGGACTCAAAATGAAGCCATTTTCTCATCCCTTACATCCCCTATTTCAACAACTCAATGTTGGGAGTGAGGTCTGGTGGAACACCGTTAAAAAAATAGGTAGTCCGCTAGTTAATCTACAAAAAAATAAAGCGCTCTGTATCTTTGTTTGGCGTAGTCCTGAGCCTAAAGAAAGTACCTTTGTTTATATTGATATCTATTCACAGAGCCCTTCTATCTATCAAAAGTGGAATCGTTTTAGCCATATAGCTGGGACAGATGTGTACTTCTTTGAAATAGAGCTGCCCCTAGCTTGGACTGGTAGTTATGTTGTAGTGACTGCTAGTGAAGAAGCACCAGAAACAGATTGTGCGGCAACACGACGCTCATGGTGGCAAACACAGCTTAAACAAAATTCTCAAATTGACTCATTCAATCAACATGAGTTTTATACGGGACATCTGGCCCGATACATCAATCAAATTCAACTCGAAAACACAAAATCTTTCATAGACGATTGTCCAATTACAAAGACATTTCAATGGTCAAGTCGCTTATGCCAACAAGACTATTTGGTCGACATTTTTATTAGTCATCAATCGGCTCAAGAAGACCTGCCACTCGTCATATTGCTTGATGGTCAAATGTGGAGCCGAGAGCTTTCAATTCTGCCCGAAATTCAACATTTGACTGATTCAAATAAGATTCGTCCAGCAGTTTATGTTTTTGTTCATAGTTTAAATAGTCAACAACGCCAACAAGATTATGGTTGTCATGATGCGTTTAGTCAGGCGTTGGTTGATGAACTTATTGAAATACTCATAAAAGAATATTCTTTTATTTCTAAAACAGACATTACGTTATGTGGTCAAAGTTTAGGTGGTTTATGTGCTTTACATAGCGCTTTGCTGTTTCCGACCATTTTTACTTCCCTGATTTTGCAATCTGGATCTTATTGGTGGTCAGATTTTTCAAACAGTATTTTAGGGCAAAAGCATAAAGGTAATATTTTAGAACTGCTTCAAAACCTATCTCATCAATTATCAAAAACAACTCAAATTTATATCAGTGCTGGCACGTATGAAACCGATATGCGGGACGATGCCCTTCAGCTTTATCAACAATTGCAATCATTCAATCAAGTGAGTTTTCACAGTTTTTCAGGCGGACATGATGCCGTGAACTGGCGTACTGACTTGCTTAAGGCATTGCAACAAACTCTTTCACTATAACCATTTGTTTCATCAAGGATAACAATATCATGAGCAACTTACAGGAAAACTATATTAATCCTTTCGACAATGAAAGTTTGTCTTTTCAGGTTTTAAAAAATCAACAAGGTGAGTTCAGTTTATGGCCTGCTCAACATCAGGTGCCATCGGGGTGGGATATTCAGCATGGACCAGATACACGAGCTTCGTGTATTGCATATGTAGAAAAGCACTGGCTTACAATTAACCCCTTTCAACAAGCGTAAAGGAGATTGTCATGAATCAAGCATTAAACAATGAATTTACTCCGGACCTTTCTCAACCAGCTCGTTTTGAATTGGCATCTACTCAGCTTGGGATTTTCCTTGCCGACCATTTAAGTTCAATTGAAGATTTATATACCATTGCGCATTGCTTGGAACTACCAAAAACTGTCGATATCTCAACGTTCAAAAAAGCAATTCAGATCGGCTTAAATGAAGCCGATACGGTCATTGCCTCATATTCATCTGACCCGTCTCAACCGTTTATTGAGCTTAATAAACAAGTTAAGTTTCAAATTGAAGAATTTGATTTTTGTCATTTAACGCCTAAAAAAGCTCAGCAACGTTTATGGGACTGGATGCCATCAGATCGTCAATGTGCTAAATCACTTAAAGCGGGTGAATCTCAACTGTTCCGTCAGGTGTTGTTTACGACGCATGATAAAGTGTATTGGTATCAACGTTATCACCACATCATGCTTGATGGCTTTAGCATGATTAACCTGACCAAACGTATTGTTGAACTCTATCAACAATTACAAGAAGAAAAAGACCTTTCGATTTCTCCGTTCATTGGCGTAAATGATGTTATTTCGGAGCGTAAGGCTTATGAAAATAGCCATCAATTTAAAATAGACCAAGCTTTTTGGAAGGAATATTGTGAAGATTTACCCAGTCCAATTAGTTTAAGTACTCATCATTTAGCGGCAAAAACTACAGCGACATTTATTAAGCATCAGCTACGTTTTTCAACAGGAATTTTAGAGCAAATTCAGGCTTTAGCTGCGCAATCTAAATTAGCTTTGAATGATATGATGATGTCATTGTCATTACATTATATTTACAAAATGACTGATAAAGCTGATTTGGTTAATGGTATTCCATTCATGCGTCGTTTAGGTTCAAAAGCGATTCGCTCAACCTTACCAACCGTAAATGTCTTGCCTGTGAAGTTTAAAGTTGCTGAAAAAGACAGTTGGGTGAGCTTGGCTCAACACGTACAAGAGCAATTACGACAAATTCGTCCGCATCAAAAATACGATGCTGAACAAATTTTAAGAGATTTAAATAGTATCGATATTCATGAACGAATGTACGGCCCTATTTTAAACTATAAAGCTTTTGATCAAGATCTGGTGTTAGACGGTGAAAAGGTCAAAACACACCATATTTCTACAGGACCAATTGATGATTTTGAGTTTTCTTTTATTGTTCAAGATCATGAACTCATTATCGAACTACGTGCAGATTCGCAGCGTTATACACAAGATGAGCTATTTAACCACGGTCAACGCCTAACTTTATTGCTTGAACAAGCTCTAATTCGTCCAGAACAGGCATGTAGCAATTTTAATATTACGACACCACAAGAGCTTGCTACCCTGACTCAAAGTGGTATTGGTCCACGTGTTAGCCATCCTGAACAATATAATAATGTTCTAGATATTTTTTATGAGCAAATTAAAAAGTATCCCGAACGTACCGCAATTGTGAGTGGTGAACGTCCAAACCTTCAGCATCTTAGTTTTGCTGAGCTTGCGGTACAAGTAAATCAACTCACTCGTTTTTTACAAGAAAATGGAGCCAAAAAGCAAACGGTCATTGCTGGAGCTATTCCTCGTTCAATTGACTCAGTTGTGGTGATGTTATCTGTACTCAATTCTGGTGCGAGTTTCTTACCTCTCGATTTAGATTATCCAATCGATCGTATGCAAATGATGTGTGAAGATGCCAATCCATTATTTGTATTAACCACACAAGCACTTGCACAGCAATTACCACAAAATATTCAGCAGTTATATCTTGATCATGAAGATGTTCAAACACAAATTCGAAAGCAAGATGCGAGTGATATTGCTGCCGAAAATCGTAAATTTGATTTCCAAGATGTTGCTTATGTAATTTTTACTTCAGGAAGTACTGGTCGTCCTAAAGGGGTAATGAATACACATGGTTCTTTACTCAACCTCATTTTGTCGCATAAACCAACCATTTACTGGCCAGTATTAGAAGTTGTAAATCAGCGTTTCCCTGAGCGTCCGTTACGTGCAGCTCATACACACTCTTTCTCGTTTGACTCATCTTGGTTACAAGTTTTCTGGATGTTATGGGGCCAAGAGCTACATATTTTTGATGAAAACATGCGTCGTGATGCTTTTGGCTTAGTACAAGAAATTCAGCACCGACAAATCGATACACTTGATTTACCGCCATCTTTTTGTGCGCAAATGATGACGAATGGTTTATTTGCTGAAAATCAGCATCAACCAAGCCTTATTTTGATTGGTGGTGAAGCTGCACCGTTAGCTTTATGGCAACAGCTCAATGCTCAGCCAGCGCTTTTTGCACATAACTTATATGGGCCAACAGAATATACGGTTGATACTTTCCGAGCAGAATTAAAGCAGACAGCTCGCCCTGTCATTGGTAACCCTATTGGTAATACACAGGCCTATGTACTAGATCACCACTTACAACGATGCTCAACTGGTGTCATTGGTGAGCTTTATATTTCTGGCTTTGGGATCGCCAATGGTTATTTAGGACGCGCTGACTTAAGTGCTGCCCGCTTTGTAGCGAATCCATTTGAACATGGACAGCGCATGTACCGTACGGGTGATTTAGTCCGCTGGAATAGCGCGGGTAAGCTTGAATTTATGGGGCGCTGTGATGACCAGATTAAAATTCGTGGTTATCGAGTTGAGATTGGTGAAGTTGAAAATGCACTTTCGATTTTAGCCAATGTTGAAAGCGCAGTCGTGATTGCAGAACCGATTAATAACAGTCATCGTTTACTCGGTTATTGTGTGGTTAAAGACATTGAGCTTGATGAAAAAACGAGTGAGCAATTAAGTCAGCAATATTTAAGTCAGTTACGCCAAAATCTGCCTGAATATATGGTGCCTTCTGCCCTGACTGTTATGTCCGAATTTCCACGAAATGTAAGTGGTAAAGTTGATAAAAAAGCACTGCCAAAGCCTCAAATTCGTACCCATAGCCGAATGGCCGAAACACCTGAACAACTGCTTTTATGCCAAATTACTGCATCTGTTCTTAAGCTCGATGCCATTGGGATTGATGACGACTTCTTTATGACAGGCGGCGATAGTATTTCGGCTATTATGCTTTGTACTCAATTGCGCCAACGTGGTTACGGCTTAAGACCAAGTGATGTATTCCAATTTAAAACAGTCGCCGCTATGGCACCGCAACTCACCCGTTTAGATGAACAACAAGCGGCCGTTTCAAAACCGTTATTTTCAGCAGACCTAGAGCAAAAAGTTCAAGAAAAATATGGAAAAAACAGTACTATTTTACCTTTGCTTCCTTTACAAAAAGGCATGCTGTTCTTGTCTCAAGTAGAAAATCAATCGAACTATAATGCTTTTACTCGTCTTAGTTTAAATGGAGACATTGATCCGGTACGTTTGCAGCAAGCGTTGATTACCTTATTAAAACGTCACCCTCAATTAGGCGGACATTTTGATAGCGAATTAGCTGAAGAACCTGTTTTTATCTATTCATTACATCCTACTCAAGCTTGGCCAGTTCAGTTTTGCTCAGTCACTCCCGATCTGCTTGAGCAAACCATTCAAGAAGCATTACAGCAACCGATTCACCTCGACCAACCCTACGGCTTAATTCGGGCAACCTTAATTCAACATGCTCCAGAACAGTCCGAATTATTGATTATGGTGCATCACCTTTTAACAGATGGCTGGTCCACTCCGCTGTTTTTACAAGACTTTATTAAAGCCTATCAGCAAACTAATCAACAATTGCCAGTGCTTGAATATAGTTATGAAACAGTAATCAAAGCTTTATCTGGACGTGACCATGAAACATCAAAAGTAATTTGGCAACGCGATTTAGCAGATTTACAGCCACTTATTTTATTTAATCAAGCACAGCAAGCTGTACAGGAAACTTCATATCGTTTAAGTGCTGAGTTGGGTGCGAAACTTCAACACAAATTACGCCAGCAAGGCATCACGCTCAATGTCTTCATGCAAATGATTTGGGCAATGACTTTAAATATTTATGCTCACCGTGAAGATATTGTGTTTGGTACTCCTGTTTCTGGGCGTTCAGCACCTATCAATGGCTTAGATCAGCAGATCGGATTGTTTTTAAATACGATTCCAGTACGTGTAAAGCTCAACATGCAGCAAACACTTTGGGAGCAATTGACTCAGTTACAGCAATTGCATGTTGAACATTTAGAACATGATGGTTTGGGTCTGGGTGCAATTCAGCAATTAGTGGGACAAGGCAATCTTTTCGATAGTTTGTTAGTCGTAGAAAACTACCCTGATAATCAGTATTTACAGCAAAAACTTGGCGATGCTGTGATTTCCAAACTCACAAATCGTGGTTATAGCCATTACCCGCTTGCTTTGTTAGTTATTCCTGATCATCAAATTGAGCTATTACTCGAACAGCGTGGTGTAATTGATCAGCCTGAACACTTCCTTGAGCGAATGGTTCAATTGATTGAAATTGCATTAAATGAACCAGAGACTTCTCTAGCTCACTATCGCTTACAACTGGCCGAAGAACGCGATTTAATCCAGAAGACAAATCAAACTCAATACTATGTTCGCCAGAGCACGTTACAGCAATTACTCAGAGAACAAGCTCGAATTACGCCTGAACAAACGGCGTTATCAGATGAAAATCATCAGCTCAGTTTCAGTGAAGTGCGCTTGCAAGTTTGTGCTTTGGCACAGCAATTGCAAAGCGCGGGTGTACAAGCTGGAGATATTGTTGCGGTTGCCCTACAAAGATCTGTCAAACTGAGTATCGCGATTTTAGCGGTGATTGAAGCAGGTGCAGCTTATTTACCTATTGATTTACAACATCCGACTGAACGCATCAAATTTATGTTGCAGGATGCCAAATCTAAACTTGTGATTGGTGAACAAAAAGATCTAGCTCCTATTGCCCATCCATCAATAGCTACCTTTGCTTTTAATGAATTGTTTGATGAAACAAAAGTTGATTTAAGCAGCTATAAAACGACAGTCATTACGCCACAGCATCCGGCATATTTAATCTATACATCGGGTACAACAGGCCAGCCAAAAGGTGTCATGGTTTCTCACCAAGCCATTGTGAACCGTATTTTATGGATGCAATCAGAATATCCACTGTCAGCAACCGATACGATTTTGCAAAAAACGCCATGTACTTTTGATGTTTCGGTATGGGAGTTTTTCTGGTCATATTTAGTAGGTGCACGATTGGTTATGGCTCCTGTGGATGCACACCGTGATCCATTGGCATTATTAAGCCTCATTCAAAAATATCAGGTAACAACATTACATTTTGTACCGTCAATGTTGGCTGTTTTTGAAAATGCTGCTACCGAAATTTTGTCATCTGCTCAGCGTCAAAGTTTACCAATCCGCCGAGTGTTCTGTAGTGGTGAGGCATTACCAACGGCTTTAGCAAAATCATTTACCGAGCACTTTAGCTGTGAGCTACATAACTTATACGGTCCAACGGAAGCTGCGGTAGATGTGAGTTATATGGACGCAACACTAGGATTACATCCAGAAGAAAGTAGCGTTGCGATTGGATATCCAGTCTGGAATACCCAGCTTTATATTTTAGATCAATACTTACGCCCTGTTCCTGTTGGAGTGGACGGTGAACTTTACTTGGCAGGCCATCAATTGGCCATGGGTTATTTACATCGAGCAGACTTAACGGCAACACGTTTTGTGGCAAACCCATTCGCAGCAGGTCAACGCATGTACCGTACTGGTGATATTGCCCGTTGGCATGCAGACGGCAGTATTCAATATGTGGGCCGTGCTGATGACCAGTTAAAGATACGTGGGCAACGTATTGAACTGGGTGAAATTGAACAACAATTACGCTTAATCAGCGGTTTTGATGTGGTTGTACATCCTATCTCTTCTGAGCAAAATAAAGCAGATGTTCAATTGGTCGCTTACTTGCAAACAACTGCACTTGTGGACATCGACCAGTTAAAGAAACAATTGGCGAAACAGCTTCCTGCATATATGGTGCCGACACACTATATGTTGGTCGAGCAATTTCCATTAAGTCATAATGGTAAGCTGGACCGTAAAGCGCTGCCGCAACCACAACTTGACCCTTCAAATACAGAAAAACAGTACGCCACCACTGCTTTTGAACATGAACTGACACGTATTTTCCAGCAAATTTTAAATACAGATCAGAATATTGGTGTTAACGAAGATTTCTTTGCCATTGGTGGGCATTCCATTTTGGTGATGAAGCTTGCAATTGAAATCCGAAAAGTATTTAAGCGGACCATTCCAATTGGCCAATTGATGAGTCATGTCACTATTCAGCGTTTAGCGGCTTTACTGCTTACACAAGAACGTTTGGCAGAAGTTGAACAAACTGGCATGCAACCAATTTTACCAATCCGTTCTGGCTCTGGGCATCCATTGTTCTGTTTCTACCCCGGTTCTGGTTCAGCATGGCAATATACGGTGCTGAATCGTTATTTGCATTCCGACTTACCCATTATTGGATTGCAGTCACCTCGACCAGATGGCCTCTTGGCAAATAGCAATGACATGGACGAACTGGTTGAAAAACAACTTGAGATTATTCGCAACCAACAACCAACAGGACCTTATACCTTATTAGGTTATTCACTTGGCGGCACTGTGGCTTATGCAGTTGCAGCGAAGCTCACTGAACAAGGTGAAAAAGTTGATTATCTCGGCTTATTAGACACTTACCCTGCTGAAATTCATCAGTGGTTAGATTTATCGGTAGAGGAAATGAATGCTGAAGCTGAACAAGAACAGCTTCAATTCTTCAATGATATTTTAGCCGATGCAGATACGGCATTAAATGAAGAAACCCGCCGCTTACAAGAGGATATTTTTGCGAACTATCGCGATGCGGTACGGTTATTAAAACCGTATAAAATGCCGCAGTTTAATGGTGAACTACACTTAGTTGTCGCTGAAAAAGACTTGCTGCCGTATATCCAACCAGAACAACAATGGTCACCTTTAGTTAAAAAACTCAATATTGTTCGGCTAAGCGAAGCGGACCATACCGATATATTGTCTCCACAGCAGCTTGAAACACTTGGTCCGATTTTAAACCGCATGATTTGTCAGGCGCGCGGTTTAGAGGAGCACACGCCATGAGCTTCAAATCTATATTGACCGACTTTAGTCTTTTAAAACGTAATGCTCATTTCCGACATGTATTTATTGCCCGTACATTGTCATTGTTAACCATTGGCATGTTAGTCGTGGCTATTCCAAAACAGGTCTATGACATTACGGGTAGTTCGTTAAATGTTGCCGTCGCAATGGCTTTTGAAGGCATAGCCATGTTTATTGGCCTATTACTTGGTGGTTTGCTGTCAGATCGCAAAGATCGAAAATGGCTGATTTTATTGGCACGTGGTGTGTGTGGTTTAGGCTTTGCAGGCCTCGCCATCAACGCCATGTTTGAGCACCCTTCGCTCTATGCTATTTACTTTCTCTCAGCATGGGATGGTTTCTTTGGTGCACTAGGTGTAACCGCAATGATGGCGATCATGCCTGTGATTGTAGGACGCGAGAATATTGTACAAGCCCGTGCGATTAGTATGGTATCAGTACGTCTTGCAACCGTTATTTCACCAGCAATCGGCGGTATTTTAATTGCTGCTAGTGGTATTGCAACTGTGTATTGGGTCTCAACGGTGGGTACGTTACTTACTGTGTTTTTATTAATGGGGCTGCCTGCACTTAAACCGCAACACTCATCAAATGGTGAAAGTCCTCTTCGCCAATTAGCTCAAGGGTTTAAATTTGTTTTTAAAAATAAAGTAGTCGGTAGCACCATTTTAATTGGAACATTGCTGAGTTTTAGCAGTGCTATTCGTATTATTTTTCCGCAAATGGCAGATGAAATTTTTCACGGCGGCGCATTTGAACTCGGACTTATGTATTCAGCCGTTCCGTTAGGCTCGACTTTAGGCGCCTTATTGAGTGGATGGACAACAAGGTTACTTCGACCCGGCTTAGTCATGCTCTATACGTGCTTAGGTGTTTTTAGCTGCATGATTATGATTGGACTTTCACCGTGGCTCATCGTGACTTTACCAATTTTGTGTGTATTTGGATATTTGATGTCGATTGCTAACTTGCTTCAATACAGCATTGTGCAAGGACATACACCTGATGAATATTTAGGACGTATTAACGCAATCTGGCTTGCACAAGATGCGTTAGGCGACTCGATTGCAACCACAACTTTAGGACTTTTAACGCGGTTTTTACCAATATCAGGAAGCATTCTCTTCTTCGGCATATTAAGTTTTGCGGTAGGATTTATGTTCTTATTCAATTCTCAAGATATGCGTGAAACAGGATTCCAAGATCCTAAATTACAAGAAAATTAAGCCATAATTTTAAAGAAGGCAATTCGTTGCCTTCTTTTGTTTTCAAGCAGATCTATTAGCTTTAAAAACCCAAGTCATAATATGGTCTTGTTCCACTTTCCAGCCGCCTTGATAATGTTCTAAGAGTTGATGGCGATTTCGTATTTCTGATGTAAAAACTAAAAATAATTTTTGGTTTTCAAAATCAATATCGACTACCGATGCTTCTAAAAAATCGATGTATTGTTTAGCAATAGGATATACAGCTTTATATAAGCTTTCTTTAACAGAAAAGATTAAGCTTACAAATTGAGAAAAATCAAAAAACTCAGAGGCTTTAATCTTCCAAAGTTCAAGTTCAGAAGGCGTTAAAATAAGATGTGCACTCTCTTGAGCAAATTCAGAGCTTACCCAGTGCTCAATATCAATTCCCAAATAAATCGCATTGTGAGATAGCGCAACGATCAACTTATTTTGTGAATGACTAATACTACCCAAAACATGGGGTGGCCAGATGGGCAAATGTTCGTGCATAGATGTTAGTGGCTGATCTAAATCTAAATGATGTTTTAAAACAGCTTGAGCTAATATCCTTCCACATAAATATTCATGTTGGCGTTTAGGATGGGCTTGAACAATTTTTGGGGGATGCTCTAATTGCTGATCTATATGTAAATGCAGTGTTTTTGATAAGTCTAAACCATAACAATAGAACGGCATTTTAAATAAAATTGGTTTAGAAATTTCGAAAATCAATCCACAAAGAAACTCAGGAATATATAAATAATCACTTACAGAATTTGACATCAAATAAAGAATTTTTAACGAGTTATCTCCTATCTTATCGCATGGTAACATATCGATAAATAATTATATTTATCATTTGATAATAATTATTATTTACTTATACTGTTGGATAAATTTTCCCCTTAATTTATTTAAAAATATTGATCATGAAACTTATAGGACTTTTTTTGACCCTGTTGGGAGCGGTCAGTGTCTATTGTAGTCATAGCAACCAAAACCTGTTATCTCAACATCTTCCCACTCTATTTAAGTATTTAGGCCTGTTGTTTTTAATCATTGGATTAATTGCACTCTTTGCCAGCTTACCCAAAGTTGTTGCCGCTTTTTGTTGGTTCATGCTTCTCATTTTTGCATGGTCGTTCCTTCCTTTTGTGGCGCTTTTTAAACGGAAACTGGTTTCATGAAAGCTAAAATTCAGTCTCCTATTCAGCCAGACTGGTGGAGTAAAACCTTTGCTGGTGGTGTTCTAGGGTTAAGCCTTGCCATTGCTTTTGGCAACCTGATTGTTTTATTGGGTCAGCCTTATATTTCGATGGATCTTTTGGCCCAATTAGGCATGTGGAGTGTTCCTTGGGTTTGGATGCCAATTATGTTTGGCACCTATTTCTTTGTGACAGGAAGACAAGCAATGGTTTATTTATTTGTTGCCAACGTACTGGCTTATAGCTGTGTGTTTCTAATTCGGGGTTAAACAATGAAAGTACGTTCGGATATCATGAAACTTGCAAAAAGCATGCATACTTGGGTGGGTGTATGTGCAGGGATTTTGCTTTTTATCTGCTTTTTTGCTGGCGGCCTCAGCATGTTTCAGCACCATATTAGTAAATGGGCTACGCCAACGCAGCAAGTTTTACCTAAAGTCTCACCCAACCAATATAATGATCTTATTCAGAAAGTACAGACCGCCTATCCTGCTGCGCAAAAGAATTTCACACTGAATTTATCGTCGAATGAATTTCACTATGCGCCCATTACGTGGAGTGAACATGAACGTGGAGATGGTTTTAATACTGCTCAGACCGCGTGGATGGCAAGCTTAGATGACAAAGGTCAGTTAATTGTTGCTCAAGAAAACTTATCTAAAGCAGGCTGGCTGATAGAACAGTTGCATGAAACAGCAGGCATACCAGGCATGGCAGGCCATCACGGATTGGGTCTCTATGTGATGGGTGTGGTTTCAATTTTATATTTTCTTGCCTTACTTTCAGGCGTAATTATACTTTTACCAACATTAGTGAAAGATTACTTTGTTATTCGCCCTGGCAAGAATAAAAAGCGCTTTTGGTTAGATGCACATAACGTAATCGGAATTACCAGTCTACCTTTCCATATCATTATTAGTATTAGCGTTATTGTCTTTGCTTTTCATGACTTTTTTTATGATGCGATTGGACAACTTGCACTCAAAGGACAGCCTATTTTTCAACGTTCGCCTCCTGCGCTTATCCAACCTAAACAAACACAGATTGATGTGCAGCAAATATTAGCTCAAGCCAAAAAAGTTGCGCCTGAATATTCAGTTGACTATATCCAGTTCAGTGGTCTAGATAAACCTGAAAAAGCCAATGCACGTATAGCTTTATATAGTTCAGATCAGATGTTACGCGGTGCGAATCAAGACTTTATGCGCATGAATCCTTACGCGGTTGAGCACTTTAATCATAAAGGCATTAACACACAGACTGATGCTGGTAATAAGTTAATCAATGCAATGTTTAGCCTACATTTTGGGAGTTTTGGTGGCACAGGCGTACGTTGGATCTATTTTGTTTTAGGTATTGGCGGAGCTTTCTTATTTTATACAGGCAACATTCTTTGGGTTGAAACTCGTGCACGTAAGCAAAAGCGTGCTGAAGATCCTGTTCCCGTGCAGCGTAAAGATGTTGTGTTCCTTGCGAACTTAACCATTGGTGCGTGCTTAGGATGTGTTTTAGCTGTAGTGGGCACCATGTTGGTCAGTCGTTGGCTCTTTGCAGCACTCAATATTGAAAGCATGAATCACCTCTTTATGTATGGTTATTATGCGATTTTCCTACTGACCTTGGTTTATACCTTTGTGATTGGCTATGCGAAAGCTTTACCCCAACTGCTATTGGCCTTGGTTTTTGTGTTATTTGCGATTCCTCTTACGTCTCTTGCGGCCTACTTCATTCCACAAAGTGGTTTATGGGTACATGGTGGAGAAATTTTGCTGGTTGATTTCTTGGCTGTCATTTTTGCTTTCGCCTTCTGGCGTTTTTATCAACAAGCCCAAGATCGCTTGAAAGCTGCTCCACTGGGCAGTTTATGGGCTAGCTAACAACCATAAATCAAGATGACTGAAATAATGTGTGAAATATGAAAAATTATAAAATCCACATTGTTTCGGTCAGTTGTTTAATTTCTTGAATATCATGACTCACATAAATCATCGGAATTTTTATTTCCTGTTTTACCTTTTGAAAAAAAGGAATAATTTCAGCTTTATGGTTCGCATCTAGTGCTGATAAAGGCTCATCAAGTAGTAACAGCTTAGGTGAATATAACAATGCTCGACCCAGTGCCACGCGCTGTTTTTCACCACCTGAGAGCTTGATTGGCATACGTTGTAGCAAGTGTTCTAACTTTAATAATTCAATAATGTAATCAGCCTCAAAATGACGTTCTTGTTGGGAAAGATGCTTAAGACCAAATAATAAGTTTTGCTTTACCGTTTTATGCGGAAAAAGCTGAGCATCTTGAAAAACCAGTCCAACATGCCGCTTTTGCGTGCTCAAATTAATTTTTTGATTTGAATCAAACCATGTTTGATCCTGTATCTTAATTAGTCCACTACGTGGTGTGTTTAATCCTGCAATGGCATGTAATATTGAAGTTTTACCAGAACCAGAGGCACCAAATAAGCCAATAACAGAAGCATCTGACTGGAAACTAGGTTCAATAAGAAATTGACCCATTTGTAGCTGAAAGTGGCAATCAATCAACATAACTCTACCGCCCTAAGCGCTTTTTTTGATAACGATGAAACCACTGTGCAAACCATAGCGCTAAAAATGCCACGCTTAACGATAAAACAATAAGCCTTTGAATCGCAGTCTCTGTATCTGGTTGTTGCATCAGACTATACATGGCCAAAGGTAAGGTTCTTGTTTCATCAGAGATATTGCCAACAAAAGTAATGGTGGCCCCAAACTCACCTAAACTACGACAAAAACATAAAATGGCACCAATTAAAATACCACTGCTGGCAAGAGGCAAAGTAACATGAAAAAAGGCACCTAAAGATGAGGCACCTAATGTCTTTGCTGCCATTTCTAAACGTTGATCGACTAGCTCAATCGCTAAACGAATTGATTGCACCAAGAGAGGAAAACCCATCACTGCCGAAGCAAGAACTGCCCCTTTCCAGTTAAATGCGAACTCTAATCCTAAAGGCGCTAAGTATTGCCCAATAATGCCGCGGTTTCCAAACACTTGTAATAGCAAATAACCCGGCACAACTGGGGGCAGTACCAATGGTAAAAAGACCAATGTTTCAATGAATGACTTACCCCAAAACTCTTTACGCGCCAAAAACCATCCCACACAAATTGCAGGAATAATACTGACGACAAGACAACTTGCTGCAACCTTACAAGAAAGTTGCAGAACGCTGAGTTCTTCTGGGGTTAAAGAAAACATCATGGTTTTGCTTGAGCCAACACG
This sequence comes from Acinetobacter sp. 1124_18A, assembly GCF_052824995.1. Taxonomy (NCBI): domain Bacteria; kingdom Pseudomonadati; phylum Pseudomonadota; class Gammaproteobacteria; order Moraxellales; family Moraxellaceae; genus Acinetobacter; species Acinetobacter sp. 1124_18A. Next base: position 213,235 of record NZ_VTDF01000002.1, read on the forward strand.
CTAAAGCCATATTTTTTAAAGACAGCTTTGGCTTGGTTGCCTTGTAAAAATTGATAGAACTTTGTTGAGCTCGGATTCTTTTTAACCATCCCTACAGGATAAATAATTGGCGAATGGGTATTTTCTGGAAATACGCCTGCTACCTTCACGTCTTTACTAATCGCTGCATCGGTTGCATAAACAATGCCCACCTGACATTCACCATGCGCCACAAAGTTTAGAGCTGCTCGAACATCTTCTGTTTCAACTAACTTTGGCTCAATACGCCCCCACCAACCTAAATTGGTAAATGCTTGTTTAGCATATTTGCCTACAGGCACACTTTTGGTATCCCCTGTACAAATCTTCCCTGTAAACACTTTATTTGGATCGGTAGTTTTATCCAATTTAACCTTTAATAATTGTCCTTTTGGTGTAATCAGTACTAATCGATTACCTAATAAATTTATACGGTCATTTGCTGCAACTAATTTTTTGTTTTGTAGATAATCCATCCACTGTGTATCAGCAGAGATAAATACATCGGCTGGTGCTCCAGCTTCAATTTGTTTAGCTAAGGTCGATGAACCTGCATATGAAGTTTTGACTTCTATATTATTTTGTTTTTCGTAAATTTTTTCTAAATCGTTAATCGCGTTGGTCAAGCTTGCTGCTGCATAAACAGTAACCGATTCGGCCTTTACAGAGAGGCTGATTGATAACCCAAGACTTATGATTGAACTGACTATAGCGATTTTTTTTATCTGTATAGGGCTTACCATTGTTTTTCCTTTTTTATCGATTTATACAGCGATATATATCCTAGAATATAGCGGTATACGTAGATGATGAAAAGCAGAAATCAGTTAAATATTAGAGGACCTAAATGCAGGTAGATGGTACATTTCTCATTTTAAACTTCATTTTGGTGCAATATGCTGAAAGTTTATCTATAGAGATACTCTATTTTTAAAACCTATTTTCCTTTAGTGTCGGTTAATAGCTTGATTAGTTTTATGGTCATCACCATGCCAAGAAGCACATAGCGATGTCCATAAAAATCTGTAAACAGATCAGTCGTTTATGCCAGCCACTATTTCGGATACACAATAAAAAACGCCTATTCCCGACCATCTTTTACGATAGTACAGAATAGACGCCATTATCTGTGTAACTGAAAATTGCAGCAGTGCTTTTTCAGCGTGCACTTTTTATTAAGCAAAAGTTATACCAAATTAAAAAAGATTCAGTCACTACAAAGTCTTTTAATTTAATTTTTTAAATAGCTACTCATAATTTGATAATCATGTTCTAAGGCTTGTCGAGCGTTTATTTCCATTTGGCGATAGTGTTGTAAGACTTTCTGGCCTAAAGCTGTGACCGCTGCCCCACCACCATGTGTTCCACCCGTTTGAGTTTCAACTAAAGCTGTTTCAAAGCACTGATTCATGGTGTCTACCAACTGCCATGCACGGCGGTAGCTCATATTCATAGATTTTGCAGCTTGTGAGATCGAACCAGTTCTCTCAATTGCTTCAAGTAAGTCTGCCTTTCCAGGACCAAATGCAATATTTCGCTCTGAAAGAACTCTGATTTGTAATTTTAATTTGTGTTCTTTCATAGGTTTAACTCACAAGGTTTCACTTTATGCTCTTTAGGATTATAGGGAAGTTTAAGAAGATAAGACACCATACAAATTTAGAATCCTCATTACTCCCTTGAAAATCATTTTATTAAAAAATCAAAACTGCACAAAGTGGATAAAGATCTGGAAAAAACGGATAGAGGTAAAGGTCTAATCGCGGTTCAATCAGTTAAAAGCTGAATGAATAGGATTGAGCAAATGACCTCATCTAATTTAAAACAATGGAATGATTTTGTAGATGGATGTATCGACTTCCGTCCTAAAGATGGCGTGTTTCGTATTGCACGTAATATGTTTACCGAGCCTGAGCTGTTTGATTTGGAAATGGAATTCATTTTTGAAAAGGTTTGGATTTATGCATGTCACGAAAGTGAAATTCCAAACAATCATGATTTCCTCACGGTTCAAATTGGTCGTCAGCCGATTATTGTAAGCCGTGATGGTAAAGGCGAATTACACGCCATGGTCAATGCTTGTGAGCATCGCGGCGCGACTTTAACACGTGTTGCAAAAGGCAACCAGTCTACATTTACTTGTCCATTCCATGCGTGGTGCTACAAGTCAGATGGCCGCTTGGTCAAAGTAAAAGCACCGAGTGAATATTGCGAAGATTTCGATAAATCAAGCCGTGGATTAAAACAAGGCCGTATTGCTAGCTATCGTGGATTTGTATTTGTAAGCCTTGATACTCAAGCAACAGATTCACTAGAAGACTTTTTGGGCGATGCAAAACTGTTCCTTGATTTAATGGTTAACCAGTCACCAACAGGTGAACTTGAGGTTCTTCAAGGCAAGTCATCTTACACCTTTGCAGGTAACTGGAAACTGCAAAACGAAAATGGCTTAGATGGATACCATGTAAGTACTGTTCACTATAACTATGTCTCTACAGTTCAACATCGCCAACAAGTCAATGCATCAAAAGGTGCTGAACTCGACACACTCGATTACAGCAAATTAGGTGCGGGTGACTCCGAGACTGATGATGGCTGGTTTAGCTTTAAAAATGGTCATAGTGTGCTGTTTAGCGATATGCCAAATCCAACAGTTCGTCCGGGTTACAGCACCGTTATGCCTTATTTAGTCGAAAAATATGGCGACAAATATGCTGAGTGGGCAATGCATCGTTTAAGAAACTTGAACTTGTACCCTAGTCTATTTTTTATGGACCAGATTAGCTCACAACTTCGTATTGTTCGTCCTGTGGCATGGAATAAAACCGAAGTCATTAGTCAGTGTATTGGTGTTAAAGGCGAATCTGCTGAAGCGCGCCGTAACCGTATTCGCCAGTTTGAAGATTTCTTTAACGTATCAGGCCTTGGTACACCAGACGATTTAGTTGAATTCCGTGAACAGCAAAAAGGTTTCCAAGCACGTCTTGAACGTTGGAGCGATATTTCTCGTGGCTGTCAGTCTTGGGAATATGGCGCAACCAAAAACTCACAAGATTTAGGCATTCAACCCGTCATTACTGGCCGTGAGTTTACCCATGAAGGGCTCTATGTAAATCAACATGGACACTGGCAACGTCTAATGCTCGATGGCTTAAACAAGAAAGCGCTGAAAATGCAGGATATTACTTTCGAAAACAATGCCGTAATGGATGAGGTGTAACCATGTCACAAGAACTATATTTTGCTGTATCTCAGTTTTTGTACAAAAAAGCAGAACTTTGTGATGCTTATGACTGGGATGCCTATTTAGAACTTTACGATGAAGATAGTGAATATCATATTCCGCAATGGATTGATGACCATAACTATGTTCAAGATCCGAATCAGGGCTTATCTTATATTTATTACGCAGACCGCACTGGACTCGAAGACCGTGTATTCCGTATTCGTACAGGAAAAGCAGCTTCTGCAACGCCATTACCACGTACGTTACACAGCATGAATAACATTCGAGTTAAAACACTTGATGATGGTCTAATTGAAGCAAAAGTTGCATGGCAAACACTGTATAACCGTCAAGGTTTAGAAGGCTGTTTTTACGGACACGCTACTTATCTTTTACGTCAAACAGCAGATGGTTTCCGCATTCGTCGTCAGCATAGCATTTTGCTCAATGACAAAATTGATTCCGTTTTAGACTTCTATCACGTTTAAGGGGTATGAAAATGGGACATTCAGTTGCACTTAACTTTGCCGATGGCAAAACCTTTTTCATTTCGGTAAATAAGGACGAATTGTTGCTTGATGCAGCAGTTCGCCAAGGGATTAACCTACCGCTAGACTGTCGTGAAGGTGTTTGTGGTACCTGTCAGGGTCAGTGTGAAACTGGTATTTATGAACAAGAATATGTTGATGAAGATGCATTAAGTGAGCGTGATTTGGCTGAGCGTAAAATGTTAGCTTGCCAGACGCGTGTGAAATCAGATGCAGCTTTTTATTTCGACCATGATTCTGCTATCTGTAACGCTGGTGATACTTTAAAAATTGAAACCAAAGTGACTGCGGTTGAGCTGGTTTCTGAAACGACAGCAATTTTGCATCTTGATGCAAGCAGCCATGCTGAACAGCTTCAGTTTTTGCCGGGTCAATATGCTCGTTTGCAAATTCCAGATACTGAAGATTGGCGCTCTTATTCATTTGCTAACAGACCAAACGCAACCAATCAATTGCAATTCTTAATTCGTCTTTTGCCAGATGGTGTGATGAGCAATTACTTGCGTGATCGTTGTCAGGTTGGACAAATCCTACTTATTGAAGCACCGCTTGGTAGTTTCTATTTACGCGAAGTACAGCGACCACTGGTTTTTGTAGCTGGTGGAACAGGATTATCAGCTTTCTTGGGAATGCTTGATAACTTGGTTGAGCAGCCTAACTCACCTGCTGTTCAGTTGTACTATGGCGTAAATAATGAAACCGATTTATGCGAACAACAGCGTTTACATGCCTACGCGGAGCAGCTACCAAACTTTAGCTATCACCCGATTGTGACTAAAGCAACCGAGGCTTGGCAAGGTAAAGCGGGTTATATTCATGAGCATTTAAATAAAGATCAACTGGCTGAACAGGCTTTTGATATGTATTTATGTGGCCCACCGCCAATGATTGAAGCCGTAAAAAATTGGTTAGATGAACAAGCTCTGCAAAACTACCGGATCTACAGCGAGAAGTTTTTACAGAGCAATACATCACGTTGAAAATATAAATAGCTTAAGTGCAAATAATTTAAAAACCACTAAACCTGAAATGATTCAATATACTCTTATAAAGGGTATATTGAATTTTTATTTAAAAAACTAAAAAACCTTTATATTCAACAGTATAAAATAATAAATTCCGACAAAATAAATTGACCAGTTCACTCGGATTTGCTATAAATTTTGATAGATCTTAAGGAATAAGGTCACGATGAGATTAACTTATAGCGCCTTTTATATCCCTCTATTCTATTTCTCGAATTTATTAAATTGATGGACTAGATCCGAATTAAAAATTTGAGGAAATCACATTAATTAGCGGTTAAATTGGTCTGTATTTTGCTTATATCTCATTGTAATTTGCGAGTAACTTAATTTTTTAAGTGCCGTATTTACTTGCTGCACAGCGAAGTTTTAAAGTTTTTGCAACACAAGTAAATACAGGAGTGAGCCAAAAGGGATAAATATGAACCAAGCCAACTCCCACGAACTCAGTGGACGTCATTTTCAAAATGAGTCTATCTTTACCAATCATAATTTGGTGTTTGATCACCACGATTTAAGCGAAACTTGCCGAAATGTCGGGCAAATTTTTAAACCGCATGATCTTAAAATCTCTCAGCAGAAGCGAGATTTCAGTGCAACCATGCACCATGTTAAAACAGGCGCACTGTCTATTAGTCGCTTGGAATATGGCGCGGATGTCATTATTGAACCAGATCATCTGGATAACTTTTACCTAATTCAAATTCCAACTCAAGGCTACGCAGAAATCGAGTTTGGTTCACAAAAGTTTATTTCTTATTCTCAAGTTGCTTCTCTTATTTCTCCTCAGCAATCTTTACGTATGCGCTGGCACGCGAACTCACCGCAGCTCATTTTAAAAGTTTCAAAGGATGATTTTACTTACCATTGCCGTCAGCACATTGCTGATTTAGAAAACAACTTACTCGTTTTTGACCCCAAATTAGACTTTTCTACACAAAGTGGAGCCTATTTTTTACAGCTCGTTAGAACCTTGATGGATGCCTTAGCATGCGAGCAACATCCACTCCATCACCCTCTAGCCTTTAAACAGTTTGAGTCAAATCTGTTTAATGCACTGATTTATGGTCAACCTAATAATGCATTACATAAAATTGATCATTATAAAGAAAAAACAGTCTCTCCTTATTTCGTGAAGCGTACAGAAGCCTATATTAAAGAACATTTACATGAACCGCTTAATGTCGAAATTTTGGCTGAACATGCAGGTGTGAGTGTTCGAACGTTATTTACCGGTTTTAAAAATTATTTGGGGACCACCCCAATGTCTTATCTAAAAGAATTACGTTTTGAGCAAGCTCATTTAGAGCTGATGCACAATGAAAATTTATCGGTCACTGACGTTGCATTTAAGTGGGGATTTACTCATTTAGGCCGTTTTTCTCAAGAGTACAAACGCCGTTATGGTGAGTTACCGTCTTCTACCCGCCGTTCAGGGAAAATCGATGGCTCAGGCTTATTTACCTCCACTTTTTCATAGTTTATAAATGAATAAAAGCCTTTTATATTTATTGATATAAAAGGCTTTTTAATCAATTTTTTATAGATTAGAAATGATGTACATAGCGAACTTGTAGTCGTGTACCTTCTGGACGGTTTTCAGCATCTTGCTCAAAATAAGCATTTGCGACCAAATGATCATTTTTAGAAAAACTATACATCGCACCCGGACCAATTGCCCAAACTTGTTCACGTCGGCCTTTTACTTTTTCACCATCAACTTCGGTGTCAGTGACTTGTTTTAACCAATAGCCATTTAGTCCTAAACGGAACTGTTCGGTAATGGCATAGTCCATTGCGAAATTTGCATGAATTGCTTGCCCAGCTTGCATATCACTTGCACCTGTAAACGCATAGCTTGGGTCATCATTTTTAAAATTGTAGAGATAATGGATACGTGTTGAAGCTGTCCATTTTGGATTAAACCAATATGTGGCTGCCCAATAAGGATCAAATGAAACGGCGTTATTGCCTGGATTAATATCTTTTTTCTGGCCGTATTCGCCAGTAGGTAAATTGACCTGAAACTCAAAACGATGCACAAACTTCGGCCCTTGTGCGCCCATGACTGGATCGAACTGAATAAAAGGTCCGATCATAAGGTCGCCAAAACCACTTTGAGCTTTAATTGCAGCATTATTCAAGCCATCATCCATGTCCATTTTGCTGACAAAGGGAATTAAAAAATTCATCCCTAGGCTAGCTTTATCTTTTACTCGAACATTCGATAAATAACTAATCTGCTCAACCAATACTTGATAATTTAAATCTGTTTTAGGTAAACCGAGTTTTTGTCCATCGGCATCGACCAATTTATTGCTATCGTAATTTTGAAAATAGGTTTGAGCATACCAGCCGGGTCCTGCGGGTAATCCGCCATCGAGAAAGCTGGTCATGCCTAAATTCACAGTCGGTAAATCATATGCATGTGTAATGAATGGCAAACCCAACAATGTCCCTGCTAAAAAGCCATGTTTAATTAAAGTACTTTTCATCTTCTTATTTCTTATAAAAAAAATCACGACCTGATTGATCGTGATTGTTGTGAATTAATGTGCTAATTCTGGATGCTCTGCCGCAATACGATATTTCCCTGCATGGAAAACCAAAGGTTCACCTTGACGCTGTTGGTATTGTTCAATTTGACCAATAAAAATCAGATGATCCCCCCCTTCGTATTGATTAATATTTCGGCAAACTAACGTTGCGAGTGCATCTGCCAAAATTGGAACGCCTGCATTACATTGTTGATGTGCAACGCCTGCAAATTTATCTTCAGCACCTCGAGCGAAATGCCCCGAAAGCTGGTGATGCTCCCGCGCCAACATGTGAATGGCAAAATATTCAGCTTCTACAAAATCAGACAAACTTGGAGCTGTTTTTGAAAGGCTCCATAAAATTAATGGTGGATCTAAAGACAATGAGGAAAAAGAGTTTGCTGTCATTCCTATTTTTCGACCATCTTTACCACGGGTTGTAATCACTGTAACGCCAGTTGCGAACTGTCCAAGTAAGTTACGAATTTCTCTTGGGTTCTCAGCATTGATGGTTTGTAAGCCTTGAGTTTCAATTGTGTCCATTTTCATATCTCCCTTTATGCTTTGGCCTTAGGCCACTTTTGCTGTGGTTTTTAAAACCATGAATGCTTGAGCCTGATCTGCATCAAACCACCAAGGAGCGAAAGCGCGCGGGTCATCAAAGTTATTGGCCATAACTGAAGCAATACTCTGGTTTTGGCTTGCGGCTGCTAATAGCTCAACAACATGCGGCTGCGGTGGTACTAATAGGCTATTTGTCCAAGCCACCACTTTTTCTGCATAAGCCCAATAACGCTCAAAAGTTTGAACCATCCATTGTTCGCTAAAACCTTGATTATCATTGGCTAAAATGGCATCGAAATAGATTTTGCTACACTTAGCAGCGTTGTTTGAGCCTTGACCAGTAATCGGGTCATTTACCACTAAAGCATCTGCCATACCAAAAATTTTCTTGCCAGATGGTAATGTCAAAATTGGTTTGCGTACGGTTGGTGGAAAACGCCCAGCTAAATAACCGCCTGCATCGGTTAATTCAACATGCTTGCAGCGTTCATACTCCCAAGGCACAAATTTCTTGAGTAAGTCCAAGCTGCATTGCAGATGCTGTTCAGGTGTTTTGATGTCTTGCCAGCAGTCCATTGGCCCGTTTGGAATACCTTCAAATACCATGATGTCGCAAGGTCCATTCACGGTAAGTGCTGGAAATGAAAAGTATTCACCTACTCCGGGAATAATGTTAAAAGTCACACGAGAGTATGGCGAAATTGGCTTCATGTTTTTGACGTACGTCAAAGCCAAAGCGCGTTGAGGCTTATCAAAAACACTGCGTGCATCATCACGCTCAAACTGTTTAACGACTTCACCTTTACCAGCCGCGAGTAATACAAGCTCATAGTCGTTTGCGAGTTGTTCTAACTCTTCTATACCCACATCCTGAATCACTAATCGACCACCACGGCGTTCGAACTCTTCCATCCAATATGGCATTTTGACGCGTTGATCGACCGATTGAGCGTAGCGCTCAAGACGAGCACTCCATTCAAATGCTTTACCACCATTTTCAGGGTTCACTAAAGCTAGCCCAATGCCTTCTACCGCTGGACATTCTTCTTCCCAAAAATTTAAACCTAAGTCACGTTCAGTTTGTAAAGCGGTATGAAACATACACTGGCTTGACATGACTTTACCTTGACGAATTTCATCGGCAGTTCGGTTGGTGATCATTGTCACGTCATAGCCTGTATCTAATAAGCCTAAACCAAGCTGTAAACCAGACTGTCCTGCTCCAACAATTGCAATACGGCGCATAATATTCTCCATAATTTTCTAAATGTGCTTTTAAAACGCTGTGCTATTCGGCTAAACGTGGAATAGCGGGCTGTGATCCTTCAGGGCCCATCACTGAATATCCGCCATCGACCGCATAATCGGCTCCGGTGACAAAACTCGCAGCGGGTGACAATAAAAACAAAACCACATTGGCAACTTCTTCGGGATGACCCAATCGGCCTAGTAAGTGATAATCGGCTGCCACGCTATCGGCCTTTTCGCGGTTATTACCGCTGACTTCTGCAATGACACGAGACCATGTCCAACCCGGTGAAACTGAGTTGACGCGAATACCATCGGCAGCAAAATCCATTGCCATGCTTTGTGTGAGTTGACGTATGGCGGCTTTAGACACTGGATATAACCAGCGCCCTGTTTGTGCCACTTTGGCCGAGATTGAAGTAAAATTAACGATTGAACCTTGCTGTTTTTTTAGGTCATTGTATAAAGCACGGCTCAGCTCAACGGTAGAGACCAAATTAATATCGAGTGCTTGTAACCAGTCCTGACGTGAAGATTTAAAACCCTCATCTAAATATGTACATGCCAAATTCACCAAGTAACTCACTTCACCTAAATGTTGGTGAATATCTGCCACAGCTTGTTGAATAGCCGCATCACTGGTTAAATCGGTTTGAATAAACATCACATCATGGTTAAAGCTTTCAGCAATCGCCTTGCCTTTGGCATCAATATCTAAAATAGCGACATGAGCACCCGTACTCACCAAAGCTTGTACAACAGCTTTACCAATCAGTGTTGCGCCGCCGCTCACTACAGCGACTTTTCCTTTCAAATCTATATTCATTACAGATACTCCTTAATTGACTGGCTTGCCTTCACTACTTGACCAAGATGGCATCAACGTATTTGAAGGATGGTCTTCATCAAGAAGTTTTCGTGCTGTCTCGACACCTGCAACTGGTAAGCCTGTTGGGTCTAATAAACCAATTTGAACGAGTACCGACGCTTGGTCCCAGTAAATATGCTCATGGCACAACTTTGAACCTCTGAACTGAATTACACCTAACATTGGAATTTCGACATATTTACCAGTCGGTTTTACACCCGGTAATAGCCAGTCAATTTCAGCGTCATGGGTAAAGCTCATAATGAACTCGTCTACCACTTGCGTTGAGCCAACCGTACGAGAGATTGAAGTAATCTTCATATCTTTCGGGTTTTGGTGAACAAAGTGATATTGATAAAAACGGGCAAGCTGGCTTTGGCCTACACCACCAGTTAAGGTTGGAATATGGTTGACATAAGGTTCTGCAACCATCGTTGCCATGGTTGCCATGGTTGCAGGCACATCACGCGTATCGAACTCATGACGAATATGCTCTTCCCATAGTGCGACTAGGTCATATTTCGGCCCAATCGTGTCATGTAGAGCTGTTACTGTACGCTCGTGGGCAAAGCGTGCTGAAGGTTTGTGATAATGATTGCTTTTTGGGCGTGCAAAAGCATGATCAACACCTTCATAAACATAAGCTTGTACATTTGAATATTGGTTGGCTGCATCAACAATCGCTTGTCTCGCATCTGGTGGTGTAAATTGATCCAGTTCTGCAATATGTAAAACCAAACGCCCTTTTACGTTAGCTAACTCATCTAACGCTTTTTCAATGCGTACACCATAATAACCTACGGCACATGCCACTTCCGAAAGTCGACAACCTGCAAGATACGCAAGCTTTCCACCTAAACAATAGCCCACCACACCAAGGCCTGTAGAGGTGTCACATTCTGGTCGAGTCTTTAAAAAATATAAGCTGTCCTGAATATCTTCAACCCCAAGATTTTCATCATATTGCTGATAAAGCTCGAAAGCTTTTTGAAAATCTTCTGGTGTGTAACCTAGTTCGATATTAGGTGCTACACGCCAAAATAAATCAGGGACTAAAACGGTATAACCCTCTTCTGCAAGAAAGTCTGCCTTTTCCCGCATGGCTGCATTCACCCCAAAGATTTCCTGACAAAGCACCACTCCTGGTCCTTTTTCTGTTTCTGGTATTGCTAGATATGCACTGAACTGCTTTCCAGATGCTGTTTTAATTTGAACGGTTTGACCAGCCATAGTGTCAACTCCTGACATTGTTATGGCTTTATCTTCTATCCGAATATTTTTTTAGGCTGTCCAAAAGCTGCAAGCACTATCCAATCTCTGCGCAATTATCAAAATCAATAAAAATGGATAAAACACTAAAAATAAGAAAACTAATAAATTTCATAACCTTAAATTAAAAATAAAATTAATACTTTTTATCTAATTTGGAAAAAATGGATGAAGATTAGGACTTATTGGATAGTGACGATTGGCTAAAAATAGTTCAATCAAGTCATGTAATTCGTTTGATTACATAAAAAAGCCCAGTCATTTTCTAAATTAAGGCGTTTTATTTATGCATCGACCATGGCCACTTTATGGACAACAAAAAACGTTAATGCTCATCAATATTTTATGTTGTAGTGCATTTTCCACTCAGGCTTATTCAGCGGATGAAGAATGGAAATTTACATTAAAAAATGCATATATAGATAGAAACTATGACAACCCAGATGTAAAAGACACGGGTAGCTGGTCACAATCCATCTCTCTATTTTATAACTCCAATATGCACGACACGCCGTTAGAAATTGGCGGCACTCCGATTCAAATTGGCGCAAATGCTTCAGCACAATATGCGGTTCGTTTAAGCCAAGATAAACATGTTGCAGATACGGTATTACCTTTTGATAAAGCGACGCAGTCCCAAGCACCTGATTATCTAAAATATGGCGCAACCTTAAAGTTAGGCTATAACAAAACGCTACTAAGCATTGGTGAATTATGGCTGGATTTACCCGTAACGACTGTAGATGCAAGCCGACAACTCCTGACATCTTATTGGGGAACCAACCTTAAGTCTCAATTGAGCGATAAGCTTTTTGCTGAAATTGGCCGTATTGAAAAAGTATCACCGCGAAATGAAGAAGATTTTCATCGATTTTCTTTTACTTCAAAGGGCGTGACTGGCTACTCCGATGGCCTTAACTACATAGATTTGCGCTATCAAATCACTCCTACTTTGAAAGGCGAATATTACTTCGGAAATATGGAGGATTTATATAATAAACATTATGTGGGAATGGACCACATATGGAAGAACTCTAATTTTTCAGTTAATTCAAAATTCAAATATTTCAATGCCAAAGATAGTGGAAATCTTTTCGACATCGATGCGCAAAATGTAGGTTTATTAGAAACGCTCAAAGTAAAAAATCACAGCTTTGGTTTAGGTTATCAACAAATTATTGGCGAGTCTGCTTACCCACTGCCTGATGGTTTCTTGCCTGAAACTTATTTTATTAACTGGAACACGACCGGTTTCTTCAAACAAGATGAAAAGTCTTATCACTTCATCTATGGCTATGACTTTAAAGATTATGTACCCGGTTTAAATACCACTTTGAAGTATGTATATGGCGATCACTTTAAAACAGCAGATGGCTTAAAAAACAAAGAAAGTGAAGCAAACGTTATTGTCAATTATGCCCTTCAACAGCCTTTTCTCAAAGGTTTAGCCCTTCAGTACATCTTTATCAATTACGACGTTAAGCATGGAAACGATTTTTCGGAAAACCGTTTCTTTGTTAATTACAGCAGAAAATTTTAATGAGTTAAGGAATACATATGAAAACGATAGATGCAAATTCGGTAATCAACCGCGAAAAACTGTCCCCATTGCAGTGGATGGTTTTTATACTCGGATTTTTTGTCTTCTTCTGTGATGGCTTAGACACAGGAATTATTGGTTTTATTGCTCCAGCATTGCTTGATGATTGGGGAATTACCAAGCCGCAACTTGCTCCGGTTTTAAGTGCTGCCTTAGTTGGTATGTCAATCGGTGCAATCATTTCTGGGCCTTTGTCCGATAAGTTTGGACGTAAAGGCGTCATTGTTTTTACAAGCCTTTTATTCTCAATATTTACGATTTTGTGTGGCTTTGCCGACTCGACCAAAGATTTAATGATTTATCGCTTCATTACAGGTGTTGGTTTAGGCGCAGCCATGCCAAACATTAGTACCATTGTCTCTGAATATATGCCTGTAAAACGTAAAGCATTCCTGACAGGTCTAGCTGGTTGTGGTTTCATGCTAGGAATTTCTTGCGGCGGTGTGCTGTCAGCTTATCTATTAGAAAGTTATGGCTGGGCAAAAGTGATTATTATTGGCGGAAGCATTCCCCTAATTTTAGTGGTTGCTTTATTGCTTAAATTACCTGAATCAACTCAATACTTAATTACACGTCATCAACAAGACAAAGCTCAGCGTATTTTAGAAAACATTCAAGGACATTCCTTCCAAGAGCCGGTAAAACTTGTTTTAACTCAAGCAGAAAATGCTTCAGGTGAAAATCCGGTTAAAATCGTTTTAGGTAAATACCTGTGGGGTTCAAGCATGCTTTGGCTCTGCTGCTTTACCAGTCTATTGGTGTTTTATCTTTTAACAAGCTGGATGCCAACAATTCTAAAAACAGCAGGTTTTAGTACTCAACAGTTTAGTTTAATTGCCGCGATTTTCCCTTTTGGTGGTGTGATTGGCGCAACCATTATGGGATGGTACATGGATAAACTGAATCCAACTACAGTCATTAAATATTCATATCTGATTGCTTTTGGCCTATTCATTGTTGCTGGTCTAGTGAGCTCAAATATTTTCTTGTTAGGTTTTACTATCTTCTTAATTGGTGCATTACTCGCAGGTGCACAGTCTTCATTACTGCCACTTGCAGCTATGTTCTATCCAGCAGTGTGCCGTGCGGTTGGTGTTTCATGGATGCATGGTATTGGTCGTATCGGTGCAATTTTAGGCGCTTTCTTTGGCTCGCTCATTTTCACTTTCAACCTAAGCTTAAGCGGTATTTTCTTTATTCTTGCACTACCAACATTCATCTCATTTATTGCGCTTAGCCTGAAAGTGATTTATGAGAAATCTAAAAACAAACAAGTTTTAAAGCTCGAAGAAAGTCTATAACTATTAATCAATAAATAAAAAAACTGATTTAAGTAATTAAATCAGTTTTTTTATTGCGAAAAATTAAATATCAGAAAATTTTTCCTTTAGTCTCACTTGGATTTTCTCCGAACTCTTCACGATATTCTTGAGAAAAACGACTTAAATGGTTAAAGCCCCAGTCATAGGCAAGCTTTGAAATAGAAATCTTTCTATCTGCTCCTGTGGTGCTCAAGATTTTATAAATTTGTTGGAGACGATATTTTTTTAAATACGACATAGGACTTGTGCCGTAGTATTGTTGAAATTCGTCATACAATTTTGATTTTGAAACCCCAGCCAGACGTTGCAAGTCTTCTGCACAGATTTCTTCGTGCGCATGTTCAATAATAAAATTACGAACCTTACGGATATAAGCTGGCTCATCCTGATGCGAGAGTGACTTTAAGGCTTCAGAGTAGTTATTTTCTTGAGACAACAATAACGCTTTAATTACAAAATTTTCATAGTCTTCAGACAACATCTGCAAACCATAAAAATTACTATATTGCGATTTTAACTGTACAAAATTTTGAATGTTCTTCCACCATGCACCAATAAGTTGCTCCGAGTCCAGATGCATTTCAGGGTTAAAAATAATGGGAGCTTCTATAGGTTTATTCAGTAGATCTGCAAGGACAATCTGCATACTCCGCTCAGGAATAACCACCTGAAATTTTCTGCAATCTTTATCAATAATCAAATCTTGTTGATCGTTATTTGAAACAATAAGGCCTCTGTTTTCATCAGACTGATAATGAGCGCCACGAATATTGAGAGCTTGTCGCCCTTGTATAGGTAAGCTAATGCTATACGCTTTTAAATTTGAGATGTTAATGGCAACGTTTGCACCATAACTGATTGTACCGATTGCCATTTTTTTATTAGGCAAACGCATTCCGTCATAGTGAAAATCGAGAGTGTCTTTGTAAATTGTGTCTAGACGGTGTTCACCACAAATCGTGGACATCAAATTCTGCGCAAATTCAGCTTTGCGTGAATAATGATTGAGTTCCGTCTGTTGGCTGAGTGATATCATATCCTTTTCACCTAGCTAAATAACTTATTGCTTAAAAAGCAACTTGTATGCCAATTAATATCCTTTAATTGACGAGTTTTCCTGAAAAAATATCTAATCAAGAAAGAGAGTAAAAATTACTTTCTCATACTCT
The DNA here is from genome assembly GCF_052824995.1 of Acinetobacter sp. 1124_18A. Taxonomy (NCBI): domain Bacteria; kingdom Pseudomonadati; phylum Pseudomonadota; class Gammaproteobacteria; order Moraxellales; family Moraxellaceae; genus Acinetobacter; species Acinetobacter sp. 1124_18A. The sequence goes on from NZ_VTDF01000002.1 coordinate 228,629, forward strand.
ATTAAATTTTAAAAATGGAAATAAGTTAAATACCTTTAAAGTATAATTTCATACCTTAACAAACTTATTTTATTAGATTTTTTATAAATAAATACAGTAGAGATAAATCATTATTTAAAACAGTAGACTATCGTAAATTTTAACGAATAAAAAAACCGCCTATTTAAAATAAGCGGCTTTTAAAACACTTAAATTATTGGGCGGTGTAACCACCATCCATAACGACAGCTTGACCTGTTACTCCACCAGCTTTACCACTCGCAAGGAAAATTGCATAGTCAGCTATCTCTTCGACAGACAATAAACGCTTTTGAGGAACCATTGCCAAAATTACATCTTCAAGCGCACTGTCTAAACTTACATTACGGGTTTTAGCCAAATCTGCAATTTGCCCACGAACCAATGGCGTATCTACATAACCCGGACATAAGGCATTTACCGTAATACCGTCTCGTGCACATTCTAATGCCGCAACTTTTGTTAGGCCAATCACGCCATGTTTAGCACTGTTGTAACCTGCCTTTCCAGCGAAACCAATTAGGCCATTAATTGAAGCCATATTAATAATACGGCCATATTTTTGAGCTTTCATGATTGGAAAAACATGTTTAATACCAATAAATGCCCCTGTTAACATGACCTGAACTAGCTTTTGAAAAACAGCAGTTGGAAACTCTTCAATAGGCGCAACATGCTGAAAACCAGCATTGTTAATTAAGATATCAACCGTACCAAAGGTTTTTTGAGTCAGCTCAATGGCTTGTTTATAAGCATCTTCATCAGTTACATCACATGGTGCAGATAGTGCATCAAAACCTTGCTCTTTAAGTGAGTTCGCCGTTTCTTGGCACTTTTCAGCATTCATGTCAGAAATGACAACTTTGGCACCTTCTTGAGCAAATTTCTTAGCAATCTCTAGACCGATACCACTTGCAGAACCTGTAATAAAAGCGACCTGACCGTCTAAAAGTTTTGTCATTTATTTACTCCTTAATACTTATAACGCGCTGATTTAAACAATACCCGTTACGGTAAAGACCGTAATCACCACAAATACCGCTAACGTTTTAATTACTGTGACTGCAAAAATATCTTTATACGACTGCTTGTGGGTTAAACCTGTAACAGCGAGTAAAGTGATAACAGCACCATTATGCGGAAGCGTATCCATCCCCCCCGATGCCATTGCAACCACGCGGTGCATAACTTCTGGCGGAATACCTGCTAGTAAAATCGCGGCGTTATAATGTTCGGCCATTGCACTTAAAGCGATACTCATACCACCAGAAGCTGAACCAGTAATACCCGCTAAAACGGTTGTGGTCACCGCCCCATTCACTAAAGGATTCGTGAAAGTGCTACTCATTGCATGACTAATCATGGCAAAGCCCGGTAATGACGCAATAATTGCTCCGAAACCATACTCAGAAGCCGTATTCATCACTGCTAAAAGTGAGCCACCAATACTGGCATTAATGCCCTCTTTAAAATTCGTCACGACACGTTGGTAATCAAACAAAATTGCAGAAATAATCCCGACAATAAGTGCAAGACCAACTGCCCAGATCGCACCAGTTTTTGCTACATCTACGGTGTAGTCAGCTAAACCGACCGTGGCGAAATCAAAGCCATTTGGGTACCACTCTTTAATGGCTTTAGACAAATATTTGTTCATTACTGCAACAAGAATAAGAGGTACAAACGCTAAAAACTGACGTACCGTACTTCCGTTATTTTGCCCAGTCATATCGGCTTCAATTTCTTGATATGGCGTATTGTCTACACCAAAACCAGAGAAGCCTTCACCAGTTTTTGCAGCAGCGCGGCGACGCCATTCTAAGTAACTCAAACCCATGCATAGAACAAAAATAGCGCCAATAATACCTAGAAATGGTGCGGCATAAATATTGGTGCCAAAGAATGTGGTTGGAATTACGTTTTGGATTTGTGGCGTACCCGGCAATGCATCCATGGTAAATGTAAATGCACCAAGCGCGATAGTTCCCGGAATTAAGCGTTTTGGAATATTAGCTTGTCTAAAAAGCTGGTTTGCAAAAGGATAAATTGCAAATACTGCAACAAATAAGCTGACACCGCTATACGTTAAAATTGCACCTAATAACACAACGGTTAAAATCGCTTTTTTTGCCCCAATCCATCTCACAATAGTTCTTGCAATCGACTCGGCAATTCCTGACATTTCAACGACTTTACCGAAAATTGCCCCGAGCAAAAATACAAGAAAGTAATCTTTAATAAAGTTAACCATTTTGGGCATAAAAACACCCGAATAAAACGGTAAAACATTGGCTGGGTTAATGAGTAAAACTGCAAGTAAGGCACAAATTGGTGCCATCAGAATGACAGAAAAGCCCTTGTAAGCTGTATACATTAACAGCCCAAGCGAAAGTAGAATTACAAATAATTCCCACATATATTCTTTGCTCCTTAAAGAATAAATATTAGGTTTAAAATTACCAAAAGATATTTAGGTTATCCCAAACCTATAATGATAAAAATCAAAATATCTATGCATGGTAATAGGTAAATATGCCTAAAAATAAAATATCACTAAAATATTTAAAAACAATGTAATTTATTTAAATTTTTAAATACCTACAAATTACATATAGTTGCTCAATCCAATTGGTAAAATTTAATTATTTAAAAATGCTATTGTTTTATAAAGCTTATTAATTATTGAGTAAATTAAATTAATACCTCTATATTATTTAATAAAGGCAATTAAATAATATATTTTTTAAAATAATTTAATAAATATTTTCGGTGAACTGAGTAATCTATTAGTAAGTAAGAAAAAACCCACTTAATGATGAGTGGGTTCAATTAAAATTTAACATTGCTTGACGGCCTTAGAGGCAGGCTCTTACGCTTTTATTTCATTCGAGTTAGTCTTAAATTAAAGTCAGATGGAAGTAGGATTCGATATTCTATCTCCGCTCCTGGTTTGACTTCCGTTTCTTGAGAAGTGGCAATATTTGGACACATCCCTCCACCTGTTTCTAATCTAAAAATATAATATTTGGGCTCAAGATAAATAGTAGCTATTTCATTTGAACGAATTGAGAATACTTTCTCGTTATTAACATACATATCATGACTACAGCCAGATCCTAAAAAACCTTTATCTCTTAAAAAAGTAACTTTTGCTTGTTCAGGAGTGTGTTTCTTTAAATAGTTCTGATCGTATACTCTCTCATTAGGTACTGGCTTGGCTGTATTTGAACCAACTGGAGCTGTTGAACACCCAATTAAACCCAGAACTAGTCCTAAAAAAATAATCTTTTTCATGAAATTATCCATTTTAATAGTGAGTAAAATTTAACAGTTCAGAAAACGAAAAACCACCCAAAGGTGGCTTTAAACTTAATGATATTTTAGTAGTGAAGAGTAAAAAACTTGGTTAGTGTTAAATTTGTAGTATCACTGATCGGATAAGGCTTACCATTGATTATCAGAGGAAAGAATTTTGCTTTTTTAAGAAATTCATCATTGCCCATAAGTGATTCCTGTAAAAATAAAAATCGGCCTATATAATCAATGGTCTAATGACAATAAATATTAAATCACTATAAGGCGGTTTAATTATTTCCAAAACATTATAAAAAGTGTTTACTCTTCTTCATTTGTTGTCTCTTTTCCTAAGCATGTGTTTTCGATACTGTCACCAAACTTAAGAATCGGAGGTAGTTCATTTTCATCATAAGTTTCTGGAATTGGCCATTCATATGCAAGTTTAGCAATCCGATTCGCTTCTTTCTTATTATAAAAACTCTTTTCAACTTCTATATATCCAAGAAGATCATCGAGAGGTATATCATCTTGCCTAACATGCATAAATGTAAATGCGTAGCGTCTTAATTCCGTACAATATTTTTCATTTTGAGTATATGTAAAGTGCGTATGTAATGCCTCATTTTCAGAAATTGCATAAGCAGCATTTGATAATAATAAACATGTAAGTAATAAAATTAAAATTTTCTTCATCTATTTAATTAACTCTATATCCAATCGTCACTTAACTAAGAAAAGCCCTCTTTAGAGGGCTTATATTTTTAAGTAGAAAAAACTACTCTAATTCAGATCCTATCATTGATTAAATTTGATATTGATCAGCTTTAAGATTTGGTTGATCGACAAGCAATTCAATAAAAGATGGAATTGATGTAGTGTTAAGCAAATACGGGTTAAACTCATCGACATGATGATGAAAAAAGAAATCTTTTATTTTCGTATTTATAGGAGCAAATTTCATACTCCAATGCTTAAACAACCGCTGTTCGGACAGTTCCGAAAAGATGATTTCGCAGTTCTGATGTCTTGAATCTCTCAAAATTGAATTATAAAACAGTGATTCAACCTGTTCTTTCTCACCTTCTATGTACTGCAAGAAATACCCATTACCATAGTAAAGTACTCCCGTAATATCATTATAAAAGTTGAATTTGACTGCTTCTGTGAGGATATCAATTAGATCTTGTTTTACTTGACTATGTTCACTATTGGTTTTACTTGCATACATAAAGCCTATTAAACTCATAGCGATAACTCGAAGATATATGTCAGTTGGGCATTCTGACAGCTACACACCACGCTTACAACCTGACCTATTTAAAACCTTGTATTTCAAGAGTAAAGATTATTATCGTTTTGAAAATGACAAACTTTAACAACCAGAAATCTTTTGTAAATTAATATCAACTTAACAAACTAACTAGAAAATATTAATTTCAGTAAAATCAAGAATTGTCTTTAATTTGTGGATGTCTAATGGAGAACCATGAAATTATTCTTCAAGACGAACATCATAAACAACTTAAGATTGTCAAAGTTCAGGATGTACGTTTTGATGTAAATACGCTTAACAATAGTTATCAATGGTTATGGGTATTTGATCATAGTTCAGAGTTTTTTCCATTTGAGTTATGGGATCAGCTCGACAATGCAACTGTTCATCAAAAGATAAAGTTAGATAATCAAGTTTTTAAAATTATCAAGATTTTGACACAGAAAACTAAAGTTAGGCCCTCATAACATATAGCTATACACATACGATGGAAGCTAAGAAAAAGATAATTCTTCAAGGTCTTTGAATCACTACTTGATTAGCAAGACAATCATATAGGAATTGTTCTTGGCAATGAGTTTGTTGAATTTGTTCAGCTATAAAAAAACCACTCATTGAGTGGATTTTTCAATTAAATTTTGAGACTAAATAGCCTCTATGACAATATATTTTCCTTCATAGAAGACACCATCTGCTCTTGTTTCTTTTAATTTGCAATAAATCGCAATTGGATGTATCAGCTTTTTATTTTCTTCACTAGGCACATGAGTGATCCCAGATAAAAAATTTGAATTATCATTTTCTAAACTCCAAGAGGTACCTCCATCTTTATGCCATTTTCTATTTGGATATTTAGAATCTAACCATTCAATACACTGCTTCATAGTTGAGAATTTTTTTGTTTCCTCTTTTTCAATTTTTGATGCTGCACTTACAGAGGCTCCAAACGTTAAGAATAAAGCTCCAATTAAAGTTTTCCTCATGAAATTATCCTTTATTATTAATAATGAAAATTTAAGAGCTTAAGATATAAAAAAAACATCATTAGGTAGATTAGTTTTTAGGAAGAGTTTTGTTAATTTCACTACTGGCAGTTTCATGAAATTTTAATAAGTTGAAACTTTCATAGTTAGCTAAAATACAAAAAAGAAGAGCTGCTAGCAAAACTAGGGTTATCTTATTCATTTCATTTTACCTTTGAGATTTTATTTTTTTAATCCCAAAATGCTACACGAAAATATTGTCAAAACCTTAATTGTTAATAATCTACCACAATTTATTACAAAAACTATTTGGAAGAGTTAATTACCTTTTTTAAAACTGGTAATGGTAATGCACCTTACAGATCACTAACAGTGATCAGATGGGATTCTTATGCTAATGTGACTTCCCTCAAGCTAATGAAAAACCATTGTGAGTTTAAAGTCATTATCTATAATTCTTTGACACACTTTAATGAAGCGGCCTTTAAGTCATTATCAGCTTTGTAGACCATATTTGAATTAGAGGCACTTAAAGTTATTCTGGCTTCGAGTATATCTTTGTTCAGAAGCTTCACTTCTAGAGTCATACCATTTTCAATGTAGATCATATTATTTGCATACTTAACTTTTTTGAATACAACATGTCCACTCGTATCATCACAAAGTATTCCATTACCATCTGAATCAAGTTTTATGGTTGATATGCTTGGGCCGATTGAAATCGTCCATATACCTGATACTGAAGGTGTTGAAGGCTGTACTTCGCTAAAATTATTATTAGTCATTTGAGTATTTGGGCTTATACACCCACTTAATAAAAAAAACTAAGCTTAATGCAATTATCTTTTGCATGATAATTATCCATTTTAATTATGAGTAAAATTTAACAGTTAAGAATAATACAAACTACCTGTCTGTGGTTTAAATTTTTGATAAAATAGTATTTATTTAATCTGGATTATTCAATAGAATACCAATGTAAAATCTTGATAAGAAAACAAAATATGATCTGGATTAAATTTATATTATACCCTTTAGGCATGTTTGTACTGTGGCAAATCATTTTCATTATCGAACAGCTTTCTTTAGAATTTTTAAATGCACCACAAATACTTGTAACTATAATTGCACTGATCATAAATTGCAGTATGCAAATTTTGATTGGTTATAAAGTTCCTCAATTAGCACCAAAATATAAGTTTGTAGCGAGTATTACATACATCATCTTATTCACTTTTTTAGTAGCAATTTATTCAACAACTATTTTATTAGAAGGCTTAAAAGTTGCCCCTCAAGCAATTTGGCTAGGTTATTTATTTTTCCATGTAGTTGGAATGACTCTATATTTTGCAAACAACACTGATGAATTCTGCTGGGAAAATTTACTCAAGTAGTTCTGCATATTGTTCTCTACTTTCTTTTTCATAATTTTTTGTCAAAAAACATCATATTAGATAAATTTTCGTATAAATTACCCTTCTAGGTGAGCTGAGCAATCTAAAGGAATGAAATGACGCTTAAACAATTAAAAGCTTTTTTAGCTCTTGCGCGTACACTTAACTATGCCAATGCATCTTTAGAGCTACATCTAAGCCAATCTGCTTTAAGTCTCACCATCAAAAGCCTAGAAGAAGAATTAGGCGGTAAATTGTTTAACCGTAATACACGTCGTGTTGAGCTTACCCAAGAAGGCAAATCCCTCATTCCCTATGCTAAAAAATTACTCGCCAATTGGGATGAAATGGAAAATGATGTCAAACAACGTTTTAAGCTCAATCGTGGAACCTTAAGTATCGCCTCAATGCCCTTTGTGACTCATGCAATTCTACCTGAGGTGATTCATCAATTTTTAGAACTTCACCCCAACCTGAACTTTTCAATTCAAGATATTCCAAATGAGACCATCATAGAAAAAGTACAAGATGGTATTTTTGAACTTGGTATCTGCTTTGAACCTGATCTCACTGAAGGCTTAGAGTTCAAACCGCTGTTCGAAGAAGATTTCTTAGCTTTGTTACCTAAGACTCACCCACTTGCTCAATCCTCCTCTATTACATGGCATGAGCTTTGTTCAAATCCATTCGTAACCTTACAAAAACCTTCAATTGTTCGTTATTTAGTTGAGCAAAATTGTTTACGAAATAATATAACGCTCGATTTAAAAGTTGAATGTCATCAAATTTCATCACTATCAAGTTTTGTTGCTTATGGAATTGGAGTAAGCGCAATTCCACGGCACTTTGCTAAACACATTGATAAAGAACATAACGTATTGATTGAATTAAAGGATGAATCTATTCATAAGACTGTAGGAATTGTTTATAAAAAGAACTTTGAAATTTCAAATATTTCGACTCAATTTATTGAGGCTTTGGTGCAATATAAATTTTAAAAAATTAAAGACTGCATTTTAGGATGAGCTAAGCATAAGCTAAATTTATTAATTATTATAACTTTCAATATTTTAATTTTAATTTCTAAAGATTTTAGCATTCTATAAGTCTAATTTTTTGTTGTTAATTTGATAGCATTCATTGAATATACTCATTAATCCTTTAAAAAAATTAACTTCTATAACACGAATTGAGATGCTAAAACTAAGATTACTAAGGGATATAGGATAACAATAGAATGAATAAAGTTTATGCCAATGCAGAGGCAGCACTGAAAGACGTTATTGCAGATAATCAAACACTTGCCGTTGGCGGTTTTGGTTTATGCGGAATTCCTGAAAAACTGATTGTTGCAGTTAAGCAAAGTGGTGTGACTGGTCTTACTTGTATTTCGAATAATGCAGGCGTAGATGATTTTGGTTTAGGTATTTTGCTTCAAACCAAACAGATCAAAAAAATGATTTCTTCATATGTTGGTGAAAACAAAGAGTTTGAGCGCCAATATTTAAATGGTGAACTTGATGTAGAACTTACACCACAAGGCACTTTAGCTGAAAAGTTACGTGCTGGCGGTGCAGGAATTCCAGCATTTTATACTCAGACTGGCGTCGGCACACTGATTGCTGAAGGTAAAGAAGAACGTACCTTTCATGGCAAAAACTACATTTTAGAAGAATCTTTAACAGCAGATATTGCTCTTGTTAAGGCCTATAAAGCAGACAAAGCGGGTAATTTAGTATTCCGTAAAACTGCTCAAAATTTTAATCCTGAATGTGCGATGGCTGGAAAAATTACAATCGCAGAAGTTGAACAGGTTGTTGAAATTGGTGAATTGGATCCGGATGAAATTCATTTAGCAGGTATTTACGTAAACCGTATTGTACTGAATGCATCACCTGAAAAACGCATTGAGCATAAAACTTTAAGCACGGAGGCAGTATAAAATGGCTTGGTCACGTAATGAAATGGCACAACGTGCTGCAAAAGAACTTGAAGACGGTTTTTATGTCAATTTAGGTATTGGCTTACCTACTCTAGTTGCCAACTATATTCCTGAAAATATTAATGTTTGGCTTCAATCTGAAAACGGTTTATTAGGTATTGGCGAGTTTCCAACTGAAGAAACGGTTGATGCTGATTTGATTAATGCTGGTAAACAAACAGTTACTGCTCGCCCTGGCGCTGCTTTTTTCTCAAGCTCAGAATCTTTTGCCATGATCCGTGGTGGCCACGTCAATATTGCAATTTTAGGTGCAATGGAAGTTTCTGAAAATGGTGACTTGGCTAACTGGATGATTCCAGGTAAGAAAGTCAAAGGTATGGGCGGCGCAATGGACTTGGTTGTTGGTGTTCAAAAAGTTGTAGTGCTTATGGAACACTGTGCTAAAGATGGTACGCCAAAAATTGTGAAAAACTGTAGTTTGCCTTTAACAGGTAAAGGTGTGGTTCATCGCGTAATTACTGACCTAGGTGTAATGGACATTACTCCACACGGTGTAGAGCTGATTGAACTTGCTAAAGATGTCACGCTTGAACAGATTCAAGCTGTTACAGGCGTTGAGTTTTACAAAACCTTAGTCGCATAAAATTAAATTTTTAGTAAGAAATATAAGACTTAAGTTAGAACGTGAGCTTAAGTCTTAACCCTTTTAAGCACCGGATGTGCTGTCTATAAATAAGAACGAGAAGGATTTTTCAGTTATGGAAAAACAGCAAGGAATTTTTGAAAGATTTGCTCTTAGGATTAGTGACTGGTCTGAAAAATGGTTTCCTGATTCATATATTTTTGCACTACTCGGCGTCATTATCGTGTCAGTTGCCGCTTTAGGTATTGGTGCGCCAATTCACGATGTCGCGACTTCTTTTGGGAATGGTTTCTGGAGTCTTATTCCCTTTACCCTGCAAATGACAATGCTGATTATTGTAGGTTATGTCGTTTCTGTTTCTAAGCCAGTAAAGTTTCTGATTCAAAAAATGGCACGTATTCCAAATTCTGGACGCGGCGCTATTGTTTTAGTTGCAACTGTCAGCTTGTTAATTTCGCTAGTCAACTGGGCAGTAAGTACAATTCTTACAGCACTTTTAGTGATCGCATTAGCGAAGCGTAAAGAGCTGAACATGGATTACCGCGCAGCAGCTGCGGCAGCAATCATTGGTATGGGTGCGACTTGGGCACTTGGAATCAGCTCTTCGGCAGCACAGCTTCAGGCAAATAAAAGCAGTCTGCCAGAGTCAATTTATAGTCTTACTGGTGTTATTCCATTTACCGAAACGATTTTCCTTTGGCAATCAATTGCGATGACCATTATTTTGGTCATTGTTTCAATCGCCATTGCATATTTTTCAGCTCCCAAAGGTAATAATGTTAAAACGATTGAAAGTTTTGACATTCAGTTTGAAGAAGAAAAACTACATGAGGAAAAGTCTACCCGTCCGGGCGACTGGTTAGAAAACTCGCCGATTTTAACGATTATTGTGGTGGCCTTAGGTTTAATCTGGATGTTTTTTGAATTTTCAAAAAGTAATCCAATCATTGCTATTTCAAGTTTAAATACCTATAACTTTGTGTTTTTAATGCTTGGGCTAGCATTGCATGGAACACCACGAAACTTCTTAAATGCTGTTGCAAAGGCAGTTCCAGCCGTATCAGGTATCTTGATTCAGTTTCCACTTTACGGAAGCATCGCTTTTATTATGACGCAAGCTTTAAACAGCCAAGATTTATCGCTGTCGCATTATGTTGCCGAGTTTTTCGTTTCAATCGCTTCAAAAGAAACCTTCGCAATTGTGATGGGAATTTACTCTGCCATCCTTGGTTTTTTTGTACCCTCTGGCGGTGGAAAATGGATTATCGAAGCGCCATATGTCATGCAAGCAGCAAATGATTTGAAAGTTCATTTAGGCTGGTCTGTACAAATTTATAATGCAGCAGAAGCTTTACCAAACTTAATCAATCCATTCTTCATGCTTCCAATGTTGGGCATTTTAAAGTTAAAAGCAAAAGATGTGATTGGTTTTACAGTTACTCAGCTCGTTGTGCATTTTCCCTTAGTTTTATTTTTATTGTGGTTCTTTGGAAGAACGCTTAGCTATACCCCACCTACTTTTTAATTTACTGGCGCCTTTAGTTTCAGCTAGAGGCAAATTTAGCAAATACACCAATAAGAGATATTAAGATGAATTCAATTGTTATAGTTTCAGGTAGCCGTACTGCAATGGGAGGTTTTCAAGGTAGTCTATCCGCTTTAACTGCACCAGAGCTTGGCGCTGCTGTAATTCGTGAATCTATTCAACGTGCAGGTGTTGCACCTGAGCAAGTAGATGAAGTTATTTTTGGTTGCGTATTGAGTGCAGGCATAGGTCAAGGCCCCGCTCGTCAGGCGATGCGTAAAGCTGGTGTGCCTGATCATGTGGGTGCAGTCACCATTAATAAACTGTGTGGCTCTGCCATGAAAGCCGTATTAATGGCATCGGATACTTTAAAAGCTGGCAGTGCTAACATTATTGTTGCGGGTGGCATGGAGTCTATGAGTAATGCTCCGTATATTTTGCCTAAAGCTCGCGGTGGTTACCGTATGGGTCACGGTGAAATTAAGGACCATATGTTTTTAGATGGCCTTGAAGATGCCGAAACTGGCCGCTTAATGGGTTCTTTTGCTCAAGACATGGCAAATACCAAAGGCTTTACACGTGAGCAAATGGATAACTTTGCAATTTCTTCACTGAAAAAAGCGCAAACTGCCATTACACAAGGTTACTTCAAAGAAGAGATTGTTCCTGTTGAAGTCAAAACACGTAAAGGTGTGGAAGTTATTGATCAAGATGAGCAACCATTAAAAGCTAATCTTGAGAAGATTCCAACATTACGCCCAGCTTTTAGTAAAGATGGGACAATTACAGCTGCAAACTCAAGCTCAATTTCTGACGGTGCTGCTGCGTTAGTACTTACCACGGAAGAATATGCTCAAAGCCATGGTTTAAATACTTTGGCGAAAATTGTTGCAACTTCTACTCATTCACAACATCCAAGTGAATTTACCATTGCTCCGATTAGTGCAATTCAAAAAGTACTTGAGCGTGCTGGCTGGTCTGTTGACGAAATAGATGCTTGGGAAATTAATGAAGCTTTTGCAATGGTGGCAATGGCACCAATTCATGATTTAGGTATCGATGAAGCAAAAGTCAACGTACATGGCGGTGCTTGTGCTTTAGGCCATCCAATTGGTGCAACTGGCTCAAGAATTATTCTTTCTCTTATCTATGCTTTAAAACGACTAGGTAAAAAGAAAGGTGTTGCCGCGTTATGTATTGGTGGTGGTGAAGCTACAGCTGTCGCAATTGAAATCTAAAAATTAAACTGCACAGAAGGTGTAAGAGTTTTTCTTACACCTTCTTTTTTTAGACTTTAAAAAGTTCATAACAGGTTTGGCGGAACCATTTATGGCTACTTTTATGATGGCAAGACATATGCCAATGTTGTTTAACGTCATAAGTTGGAAAGTCTAGAGGTGCTGGTAGAATCTGTAAATTTTCTCTGACCAATAAGACTTGGCTTAAATAATACGGCACTGTTGCAATCGCATCTGTTTCTTGAACCACTAAACCCACCCCTAGATAACTAGGTAAGCGGATTAAGATATTTCTATCTAATCCTTTGTTCTGCAATTCATTTTTAATATGGTAGTGTCCGATTCCTGCATCAATATCGATATGATATTCACGCATATAATCATCCAAAGTAAAATTATTTGGATCTAAACGAGGATGGCTCTTAGAGCTAATCACAACATAATGTTGTTTAAAAAACTTCTGCTGATAAAAGCCTTCTTCTAATTGGGGTAAAAAGCCAATTGCAAGGTCAATTTCACCATTTGCCATTTGATAGCTAGTTTCTGGTGTGATCGGTCGAATATTCAAACGAATTAAAGGTGCTTTCTCTTTTAAATAGTTGGTCAGCTGCGGTAATAAGACCAGATGAGACACATCTGTCATGGCAATTGTAAAAAGCTGATCAGAGGTAAGTGGGTCAAAGTTCACACTAAAGTTATTAATGCTTTCAACTTTATCAATTACTTCGCTAATGAGCGGAAATATTTCTTTAGCCAATTCGGTTGGAATCATTTCATTTCCAACACGAATAAAAAGTGGATCATTAAAATGCTGACGGATTTTGTTCAGTCCATTACTAACACTTGGTTGTGTAAGCCCAATAGCATCGGCAGCCATTGAAACGCTTTTAAACCGATAAATATGATAAAAAATATTTAGTAATCTACTATCTAGATCAAACAAAATTGTCTCCGTCTGGATCAAATAATCCATTCAAAAAGGACTGAAAACAGGTATAGCTTAGATAAGAATGCTAAACCTGTTTTTAAATTATTGATGTATCGCCTAAATTAACAAAGAACCTAGACCAGGGGCAATGCTTTATAAAGCCTTTCATCATAAAGACAAAAGCATAGCCTCTTTATTGGGTTACTTTGTATATAAATCTAGTGAATACAGCTCATATCGCTATAAATTTTTAAAATTTAATCATGCTGAATTTGAAAACCTTTCCAGATCTGCTGAACTGCTTTGTTATCACTTAAATTATTTTTAAAAATATAAATATCTTGAGGAAGACAATACTCATGATGATCTAACATGACCAGTTTTCCGTTAGCAAGATCTTCCTCAACATTGATTTTTGGAATCCATGCAACCCCTAAACCTTGTAGTACAAGTTCTTTCAAATTGGTGGCATTGTCAGTCTCATATAAGGTTTTATAAATCAGCTTACCTTCAATCAGCTGATCTACCAATTTTCGCAAATAAGCATGTTTACTATAAGCAAGCAAAGAAAAATTAGTCTGAATTGTATGCTTAGGCGTATGGTCGACTTCCGTAGCTGACACAGGAACAATCTCAGTTTCAGCAATCTTGATCCCGCTTAAAATATCATCACCAACACGGTTAATATTTGAGCGATCTGCATAACAAATCATAAAATCGCAGGCACCTTCTTTTAAAAGAGATAAGCCTTCACCACTATTGGTCGCGACAATTTCGATTTTTAAATCACGCATAAACGTTGGAAATTTTTTTAAAAAAGTTGTTAAAAAACCAGAAGCTAATGAGTGAACCACACAGAAACGAATCGTAGATTCGGTTTCATTTTTAATATTTTTAATCAGCTTGGCGGTCTCTTCCACCTGCTTCTCAATATTTTTAGACATCACTAGCATAATTCGCCCGATGTCTGTAAATTCAATATTATTTTTATTATTTCTAATAATAACTTCAGCTCCAATCATCTCTTCTATTTGCTGAATTCTACGCGTAAAAGCAGATTGGCTAATAAATCGTTTTTCTGCTGCTTTTGAAATAGAACGCTCTCGCTCTAATGTCAAAAGGTCTTCGACCCAACGTACTTCTAAATTCATTTTATGCATTCCCTTTTTATAATTATGTCCTTAATTTGTCTGGTTGGGAAGCTGAATAAATAGCTGAATAGATGAATGAAAAATATAAAACATGGGAGTACCTGCAAAAATGCGATGGAAGAATGGCAAAGCCAAACGATAAAAGTAAGTATTTAATAATTCTGACATAGAAAAGAGTGTAAGAGAATAAAAGACTTTCATTTAGCGCAACAACTCATACAAATATAAAATTCTTATTCTAAAAAATATTTTAAATCAAAAAGTAAGGTTGATATAAATCAAGTAAATAACCATTTAAGCTTTAATAAAAACCAAAAATACCCTCATCGTTTTATCATGTCTTAATTTTAATAAAAAAAAGTCCGCACCTTGGGGAAGAATACGGACTGTAAAACTAAAATGTTGCTAATTTGATCATTTCAGGATTTAAGCTTTCTGACCTAATGAACTCATTCAAATCAGAAGATATATTTGCAGTATAGTTCAACTAAATAAACCTGACTATTCTACTAAAGTATCTATTCAAAATTGAACTGAAATAAATTTTTAATATTCACCAATCAGATAATATAGCTTTCTTGAAATTTCAACCATCATATTCGCTGTATATTGAGTAATTTCAAAAACTTGCTTTTTCTGCGGATTGAATACCATATTATCTTTTTCATCACTAAAAAAGATATAAGTGGTGTATTTATCCATGTGATGGATATGCTCTTTTAAGCTTACTTTTTCCCCAGAATTGGGATCATAGGCGATAAACTTCATTCTCATGAATTTTGTCTCTATACATACAGTCTTTTACCTAAAATTTAATAAAACTTAGATAAAACAATATTTTGATGGATAATATAAAACAGTTAAGCTAAGTAATCGTGGCTATTTATAAGATATGGCTACGATACTATTTGCCTTGTTTACAGAGGTTTCAGCAGAAGCAATCGATTGCTCTGCTTCTTTCAGCAGACGAGAGGTTTTAGACTCGCTCTTCTCTTCACCATGAAAAAGTACATAGTATGTAAAACTACCCAAAATAATTAATGCAGCTGTGACTTTTAACATAAACTTAAAAACTAAGATTTTTTCGTATTATAGTGCCTTTTATGTGAAATGCATCACATTTTTATATAAATTTGTTAGATAAGCTACACTTCCGGTTTAATTAACCTCATTAATTTAGTTGATATTTCACTTAAATTAATAAGTCTAAAATTTTGCATGCGGTTATTTTTTAAATTAGATGATCATTTAATTCATTTTACAATTTTATATATTAAATTTAACTAAACAGTAAACCATTAATTTACAAAATAAAATTTTGATTCAATTAGAGAAGAAAAAAGTTTTTTTATTTTTAAGTCTAGAAAAGAAAAAATTTGATATGCAAAAAATGCATAATTAACTTGATAAATGCATTAGAAGTGAAGCATTTCGAAATCTAATATGAATTATCTACTCTACTAATTCGAAGTTTAATGATGAACGCTGAAATTACCACCCGTATTGAGAAGGATCTTATTGGTTATAGAGAAATCAATAATAATGATTATTACGGAGTTCAAACATTACGTGCTCTAGAAAACTTTAACTTAACACAAAGCAAAGTTGGAAATTTCCCTCATTTAATTAAAGCATTAGCAATGGTAAAACTTGCTTGTGCTGAAGCTAACTATAATCTTAAAAGCTTAGATCAAACTAAATTTGAAGCGATTGAATACAGCTGTAATCAACTTATTCGCGGTAATTTTCACGACCAGTTTCCAATTGATATGATGCAAGGCGGTGCTGGTACTTCAACCAACATGAATGCAAATGAAGTATTGGCGAATGTTGCTTTAGAATATATGGGACATTCTAAAGGTCAATATCAATATCTACATCCAAATAACGACATTAACATGTCACAGTCAACAAATGACGTGTACCCTACTGCGATTCGCTTAGGTTTGTTATTAAACTTAGATGAATTAAATCTTCCTTTTAATAACTTGATCTTAAGTTTCCGTAACAAGTCTCAAGAGTTTGCTCACATCTTAAAAATGGGTCGTACTCAGTTACAAGATGCTGTGCCAATGACTTTAGGTCAAGAGTTTGGTGCTTTTGCAGTAACTCTGCAAAAAGATCTTGAACAAATTAATACGCTTATTCCAAATGTTTTAGCTTATATGAACCTTGGTGGTACAGCGATTGGTACGGGAATTACCACTGAATATAGTTACCGTGAACTTGCGATTCAAGCGCTTGGAAAAATTTCTGGTAAGAAAATTAAGTCTGCTCCTGACTTAATCGAAGCAACTTCAGATATGGGTGACTTTGTTCTTTTATCTGGTTTATTAAAGCGTACCGCAACTAAACTTTCAAAAATTGCCAATGACTTGCGTTTACTTTCAAGTGGTCCACGTACTGGTATCAATGAAATTAACTTAGAAGCACGTCAACCGGGTAGTTCGATCATGCCAGGTAAAGTAAACCCCGTTATTCCTGAAGCGATGAACCTTGCTTGCTTCCAAATTATTGCAAATGATTTGGCTGTAACTTTAGCTGCTGAAGCTGGTCAATTACAGTTAAATGCAATGGAACCACTTATTGCATTCAAACTATTTGAATCTATGGATTTACTTGGTAACGCGATGGCAATGTTCCAAAGTAAATGTATTGATACGATTACGGCGAACCCTGAACACTGTAAAGCTTTAGTTGAAAACTCAATTGGTATTGTGACTGCACTTAACCCATATTTGGGTTATGAAACTACAACTCGTATTGCTAAAACTGCAAACGAAACTGGACAAAGTGTATTAGCACTCGTTCAGAACGAAGGCTTATTATCAGCACAAGTGCTTGATGATATCTTGTCGATTAATAATATGGTTAAACCAAAAATGTCGGCTTAATTCCTGAAAATAAAAAAGGAGCTTTTATAAGCTCCTTTTTTATTTGTTCTATACTTTAAAAACTGAAAGTTGTAGAGAACTGAGCTGTACGTGGATTACCTAAGAATAAATAGTCATCCCCCATAAATGCCCCTACATCACGCCAATATTTCTTATTAAATAAATTATCAATATTGAATCTAAAAGTTGTGTCATGCCCAGCAAAATTTGTTTTATAGGCAGCACCAATATTAAAGACGCTATAGCCACCTACTTTTGCAGTTCCCTCTTTGTTTGCATATTTACTGCTGCTGTATTGCATACCACTGAGTAATCTTAACCCTTCAACTGAAGGTACTTTATAAGATAACTGCGCAGTAGCTCGTACTTTCGGAACATTTTGAGTTTGATGACCTTTGTAGCTGTCACTCTCAATATCAACAAGACGAGATTTGGTATAGGTAACACCAGAGCTTACATCGAGTGTATCGGTTAAGGCACCTGTTAAACCTAATTCAATACCTTGATTGTGTTGTTCACCTTGTTCAATAAATTCTAATTCTCCTGCAGAATTTGTAGTCGTATATTGATTGTCTTGTTTTAAATCAAAAATAGCTGCTGTTAATAAGAAGTCTTGTATTTGTTGCTTAACACCAATTTCATATTGTTCAGAATTTCTAGGTGATAATATCTGGGGACCAGTGCCATACATGACATTGTTTGTATACCAAGGTGCTTCCCCACCATCAGATAATCCTTTGGCATATGAAGCATAAAGATTAGTCGTGGCAGTTGGGCTATACATGAGGGCTAATTGTGGTAAAAACTTATTTAAATCTGTGTCTCGGCTTTGCTGCCCATCTGGCTTATAGGCTTGCTCATCAAGGTGAATCAGTTTTCCACCGAGTAGAGTTGACCATTGATCGTTAAATTGAACTCGGTCAGAGATTGTAAATGCAGTCTGATTGCTTTCCAGGGCTTTAAAACGATTACCTAATTTTTCAGTTGGCATTTGAAAGTCTGGTTTATCAACATAAATATTGCCAATTTCATTCTCAATAAGTTGATTGCTCGGATCATAACGCTTCAGGTTTTTACGTGTATTTTGCAATTCAAACGTTACATGATGCTGAAGGTTGCCAGTATTGAATTGACCATTTAACCTAGCAGCAAACTGGTTGGTAATACGTGTGTCATCTGGACTACGATAGTCATAAAGATCATAGTTACCATCTTTGTCGAATACCGCAAGTTCATTACCTGATGAGTAATAACTTCCATAAGGAAATACAATATAATCATCAATCACAACACGACTTTGTGATGCACTTAAGCTGCCATTCCATTGATCGTTAAAAGCGTATTGATATTTCAAACTCGCATTTAGACTGTTATTTACAACAGGTTTACTCCAAGACTGATAACCCAATAAACGGTCTTGATCTACATTTGTTGGCACTTGTCCATCAAGCAGTTGATAACCCGGTACTGAGCGTTGGCTTTGATGCTGAGCTTCAATATCAAACAGTAATTTAGAGCGATCATTAATTTTCCAGTCTAAAGCAACTGAACCAAACTCTCGTTTACCATTTGCATGATCGACATTTGGGTGAATACTTTCATGCGCTAAATTTATTCGATAGCCAAAATTATCATTTAAAAAACCGCCTACATCCGTTGCCAGTGTATAACCGCCTTCTGAATTTGCATCTACAGTAATATCTTTAACATTGGCAGGTCTTTTAGTCACATAATTTACAACACCGCCTGGCGTCGACATGCCACTTTGAATTGCAGAAATACCCTTTAAGATTTCAACTTGCTCTTTATTTTCTAAAGCTACATTTTGCTCGCCGCGTATGGTATGACCGTTAATGAGATAACTAGAGCCTAAATCGAGGGCAAAACCACGTGCTACAAAGTTTGGATAGTAGCCAATAGCAGCGTAACCATCTCCCAACGATGGATCATTTTTAATAACATCAGTTAGCGTTTTTGCATGTTGATCTGCTATGCGCTCAGAGGTAATGGTGGTAATAGATGCAGGAACTTTCTTTACATCGCCAGTTTGAAAACCAGATAAATCAACTTTTTTTGAGGAATACAAATCGTTAGAGTTTTGGGTGGCATTCACGGTAATCGTTGGTAGCTGTGAAACCTCCGCTTCATTTGCATAAACGACAGATGTTATGAGTGCAATAGATGAAGCCAATGCTGTTTTAGAGCATGTCATGAAGTGAAGATTTAACAAACGTCTTTCCATTGAATAACTACCTGCCATACCGTGCATAATTTGAAGCGCTAGAAGTAACTGCTGAGCCTATTTTTAGCCACGCAAGAATACAGTGACAAATATAGAGAAACAACAAATTATATAATTTTTAGATCAAGTAAATTTTGTGTAATAAAGCGTCATCATTATATGAATTTCGTTTATTTTCTTTGAAATTAGGACTATAACTTTTTAAGTATTACCAAATAGTCAAAATAAAACTAAGCTCAGAAATAGGTCTAGACCAAGGAGGAATACAATAACGAATATGGTTAATAAATTAGATGTTTGATTTTAAATAAAGTTTATGGTGCATTGATCAACTCACTAAATTAAGTAAATGTTCGATTATCAGTAAAAATTTCTTTAAATCGAACAAAAGATCATAGAATCACTAGAATGGAAATTTAAAATTATAAAAAATGAATGGAGAGGAATTCTAAGAAAGTACTCAGGATTGAGTGATATCTAAAGATTCATTCTATTTCCTGTTCAGTACATCTGAAAATTTCTATTTTTTTCTGCTAACTGACGGAATATCTATGACATATACTAAGGAAGAAAAGAGCAGTAGAATACGAGGGATTGTAGGCGCAGCTTCAGGTAATTTGGTTGAATGGTTCGACTTTTATATCTATGCGGTATTTGCTACTTACTTTACTCAAGCTCTGACTGCACCAGACATGGATAGCACGACCAAATCGATCTACGTTTGGGGTGTATTTGCAGCAAGCTTTTTTATGCGTCCTATTGGTAGCTGGATATTTGGGCGCATTGCAGACCGACACGGTCGAAAAAAATCAATGATTGTCTCTATTTGCCTAATGGCTTTGAGCTCTTTTCTATTTGCAGCCTTACCGACTTATGATCAAGTTGGCTTATTTGCCCCTTTCCTTTTACTGGTAGTACGCTTACTTCAAGGTCTATCGGTGGGTGGTGAATATGGTGCCGTAGCAACCTACATGAGTGAATTAGGCTTAAAAGGTCAACGTGGTTTTTACTCTTCTTTCCAATACGTCACACTCTCTGGTGGCCAGTTACTCGCCAGCTTACTCGGTGTAATTTTATTAACGTTTTTGAGTGAGGACCAATTGCTCAATGGCGGTTGGCGTATCCCATTTGTTATTGGTGGTATTGCTGCGATTGTATCTTTACTCGCACGGAGTCGTTTAGAAGAAACGCTTTCTCATCAAGACAGTGAACGTGAAGAGTCTGGTAGCTTAAGAGAACTCTTTAAAAAACATTGGAAAACCTTTTTATTGGTGGTTGGTTATACCTCTGCGGGTTCATTAACGTTTTATGTAGAAACTGTTTATTCAAAAACCTATTTAACTAATTTAGGGATGGATGGAAAAACCGTTGGTTATATTATGACCTTCGCGCTATTTGTCTATATGTGTGCTCAACCTGTATTTGGTTCAATTTCCGACCGTATTGGGCGACGTTCTTCAATGCTGGCATTTAGCTTATTATCTGCGATTTTTATCTATCCAGTAATGGCAATTGGAATGCCTAATTATATAGATTCGCCAATCATCATTACCTTGCTACTCATTTTTATGATGATGATTTTGAGTTTCTACACATCTATTAGTGGCCTAGTAAAAGCTGAGATGTTCCCACCTCACGTACGCGCACTCGGGGTAGGATTTTCTTATGCGGTAGGTAATGCTATTTTTGGTGGTTCTGCACCATCGGTAGCCTTGCAATTTAAAGCTGCTGGAATTGAAAATACCTTCTTTATTTATGTGATTGTCATGCTCATGATCTGTTTCTTGTGTAGCCTTGCGCTTCCGAAAAAACCAGATTATTTAGAACATGATCATTAAAAAATAAAACATAGATATTCTTCTATAATTTTTTTAGAAGAATATCTTTTTATAATAATAAGAAATTCATTTTTGTTCTGTATCTTATAGCTGCATTGTGCATCTAACCAATTCGATTAATTATAGATTGTTAGTTTGATATTATTGATCTTTATAAATTATTTTTTAATGGGATAAAAAAATGGAAAACGAAAAGTCCCCTTTACCTGAAAGTATTATTCAAGTCACCTTCTGGCAAGCCTTTTTATTTTGGCTCAAGCTCGGCTTTATTAGCTTTGGGGGGCCAGCTGGACAAATCGCTGTGATGCATCAGGAACTGGTTGAACAAAAGCGCTGGATATCTGAAAAAAGATTTTTACATGCCCTTAACTACTGCATGTTGTTACCCGGCCCTGAAGCACAGCAATTAGCAACCTACATTGGTTGGCTTATGCATAGAACTGCTGGAGGATTAGTTGCAGGTATTCTATTTGTATTACCCTCCTTATTTATTTTAATTGGGCTGTCTTGGGTTTATATAAAATTTGGAGATGTTCCTGTTATTGCAGGTATTTTCTATGGAATTAAGCCTGCCGTCACCGCAATTGTTTTCCATGCAACTTACCGTATAGGTAGCCGCTCACTTAAAAATAAATTTTTATGGTTCGTCGCAATTGCTGCGTTTCTTGCCATTTTTATCTTAAAGCTTCCTTTCCCGCTTATTGTGCTATCAGCTGGTATTGCTGGCTATTTAGCCAGTAAAAAGTACCCAGACCTATTTTCCTCAGTCGCTGGGCATAAAGCCAGTCAAAAGGATTATGGTCCGGCATTTATTGATGATGATACCCCGACACCAGAGCATGCTAAATTCCATTGGTTGCGGTTAGCTAAACTTATTTTTGTGGCAATCGTTTTATGGTTATTGCCAATTTTAGCTTTAGGCGCATATTTTGGATGGCATCATTCTTATACTCAAATGGCGTGGTTTTTTACTAAAGCTGCATTGCTGACTTTTGGTGGGGCTTACGCGGTTTTACCTTATGTCTATCAAGGGGCTGTAAATCATTTTGGATGGCTTTCACCTACACAAATGATTGATGGTTTGGCTTTAGGTGAAACTACACCCGGACCACTGATTATGGTGGTTGCCTTTGTTGGTTTTTTAGGAGGTGTTAATCATTCATTACTTGGGCCCGAGCATCTATTTTTTGCTGGAGCACTCGGTGCAGTCATTGTGACTTGGTTTACTTTCCTGTTCTCATTTGTATTTATTTTTGCTGGTGCACCCATTATTGAATCTACACATAATGAAATTAAGTTTACGGCGCCACTCACTGCAATTACCGCGGCTGTGGTTGGTGTCATTTTAAATTTAGCATTATTTTTTAGTTATCACGTGCTATGGCCACACGGTTTTTCTGGTCACTTTGATGTTATCGCAGCCTTAATTACTATTGCTGCATTTATTGCCTTATTCCGCTTTAACATTAACGTGCTATATGTCATTTTTGCATCAGCATTGATTGGTTTAGGTGTTTATCTTTTATAAAAATGAATCATGAGCCTTTTAACGTAACTGTGAAGGACTCATGCCATAAAACTGTTTAAAGCGATGACTCAAATGACTCGCTGAACTAAAACCACATACTAGGGCAACATCTTGTAAAGAAAGTTGAGATGACTGAATTAACCCTTTTGCCTTAGTTAAGCGTCTTTGCATGACATATTGATGAGGCGCCATATTCATGGACTGTTTAAACATATGAGCAAAATGGTATTCGCTTAAATTCACAACATTTGCTAAATCAGACAAAGTGAGTGCTCGATCTAAATGCCCTTCAATCCAGTCTTGAATATATTTGAGTTTATGAGGTGCCAGTCCACCTTTAATGACAGGCTGCTGCCACTTAACATTGCTATATCTTCGAATTAAATGATTTAGCAATAAACTGGCAGTGGTACTCATTTGTAAATGGTTTGAAGAATCATTCCAATCACAATCTAACAAGAAAAACTGATATAACGCACGAATCTTTTCGTCATCGTTAAAGACAACTTCGTTTAGTTCAATTTGATTGGGCTCTTTGTCCCATATTTTTTCAGCAACATCACGCAAATGTTGGTCGGTATAATACAAGTGAACGAACTTAAGCCCGCCTCGTATATCCCAAGTTGACTCCTGATGTTCAGGCAATAAGCAAAAACGACCCGGTCCGCCACCATTTTTCCAGCCCGCAGGTGTTTTTTGATAGCTTTCATAGCCATCTTGAATATAAAGACTTAAAGTATGGTGATCGCTACAGACACTTACACGATCTTGCTCATTAGACCAAAATGCAAGTTGCATATTTTCATCAAGCACCACAGTTTCGTGAAGCTTGGCTTTAGATTGCTGTAGCTGTTCTAAAGTTTGATAGGCCATGCAAAATTAAAACGAATATCATTGAGCTTAAGTTAACCATATTCAGCAAAATTCAGCTAGTTCAGTTATATAAAAAGCGCAAGATCTTGCATGTATAACACAAGAATATATACGTGAAAAATTAAGCATTCCTAGATACTTAAGTTTGGTAATCGAGGATGAACTTATGAATATTTTGCTCTATGTTGCGGTGGTGTTGATTTGGGGAACAACATGGATTGGAATTGCCGTTCAGAGCCATTATGCAACACCCATCGTCGCAATTTTATGGCGTTTTGCTATTTCAGCCTTATTACTTTGGGTTGTTTTACTATTTTCAAGAAAATTACAGCGAATTGCTTTAAAAGATCACTTGTTTTGTATGCTGCAAGGCCTTTGTGTTTTCGGCCTAAACTTTATTTGTTTTTATACCGCCGTTAAATATGTAAATAGCGGTTTAGAATCCGTTATTTTTTCGATGGCTGTTTTCTTTAATGCCATTAATGCTTTTATCTTTTTTAAGCAAAAACCTTCACCAAACTTTGCTCTAGCTGCACTTTTAGGACTTGGTGGTATTGTTTTACTCTTTTGGCATGACTTGATTAATAGTCAGTTTAATGCGCAGTTATTAATGGGTATTGGGCTATGTGCTATAGGTACATACGGTTTTTCTTTAGGGAATATGATTAGTGTTAGACACCAAAAACGTGGTCTAAATATCTTTTCAACAAACTGTTATGCCATGACTTATGGATCTTTGGTGATGTTAAGTCTAGCCTTATTTACTGGCCAAGATTTAATGCCTCCGATGAATTTCCCATTTTTAAGTTCGCTACTTTACTTGGCTGTATTTGGTACAGTTATTGGTTTCTCTGCTTATTTTTCGCTGGTTGGGCGAATTGGTGCTTCAAAAGCAGCGTATAGCACTTTACTCTTCCCGTTAGTTGCTCTAACCGTTTCTACCTTCTTTGAAGGATATGAGTGGACCTTAAATGCATTATTTGGAATTCTTTTAATTTTACTTGGCAACTACTTAATGTTTAGTAAATTTGAAATTGGAAAGAAGCTATTTAATAGTCAAAAAAGTTGTGAGAAGCAGGCCTAAAAGCCTGCTTTTTTTATAAGTAATAATTCACCTCTAGCAGGACGTTTTTAGCATCAGCTCAAAATCTTTTAAAGCCGCTGCTGCTGTAGCTAAAGGTGCAGATGCTCCTCCACTTACAACAAGTTCACCCATTTCTTGCGTTAACACTCTAATGCATTTATTGGAACCTTGCAGATGAGCAAAAGGATGATTTGCTGGGACTAAACGTAACTCAACACCTGTTTGAATTTGCTGATTCTTAATATGAATAAAACCGACCAGACGAGGAATTAGATCTTCTTTTTTCCAATCACGTATATGATCGGCTGTGACATGACTGATTCCTTGTTTTGGAATATCCTGAATTTTTACATCAGCTCCTAAAACAGTATTGGCTAATATCGTAATTTTAGCAGCGGTATCCCATCCATCTACATCGAAAGAACTGTCAGGTTCAGCAATACCTTTTGCTTGAGCTTTTTCAAGAGATTCTGCAAATGCACATTCATGTTGCAACATATCATTCAAAATAAAATTTGTGGTTCCAGTAAAAACACCTTCTATTTCTAAAATCTCACAGCCAGCTAAGTTATATTCAAACAAATCAACAGTCGGTAAGGCCGCAGCTGTCGCACCGCTAAAAAATAATTTTTGCTTGTGTTGATGAGCCAAGTTAATTAATTTTTTGCCTTCTACAACTAAAGCTCCTTTAGATACTGCAATCGCATTCATGTTATGTGTTAAAGCATAATTTAAATAAAATAGGCCTTTCCCACCGGTAACATAATCACTTAGGCCAGTATCAATAATGACATCTGCTTGAACCTGTTCTAAAAACTTTTGTTCAGTTAGGCCTATTTGATATTGTGTTTTATCTAACCATTTGGCAGCTTGTAAACCATTTTGATCGATTAAGCCTGATGATGAGTTGCAGACACCGACTAAACGGGGATCAATTTGATATTTTTGTTTATAGTATTCAGATCGAGTTAAAAGAAGCTCTGCAATTTGTTGCCCAATCCGTCCAAAACCACAAATTGCTACGTTAATTCGCTTCATATCGTTTTCTCAAAAAACTTAAATGGTTTAAATCAAATTTCCAAAGATAATTCTAGCATTTCATTTTTGGAAACTACGAATTTATAAAGGTGAGTTAAAATACTATATCACTTAGATATTTGTGAGATTAACAATCTTAATTACCATATAAATTGCGACAGCAAACACCATTAATGCAAAGACTTTTTGTACAATTGCAGCCGGAATAAAACGAATGGCTCGACGTCCTAATAACATTCCAGCAGCACATGCGAGAGCAAATGTACTGGTAATGCCTACAGGATAGTGAAAACCCTCTGCAATATGCATCACAATACTCATTCCACTAATAAGAAAAATAATCATGAGTGAAGTTGCAACAATACTATGCATATCCAAATTTGTGACTTTTCTAAGAGCTGGCACAATTACAAAGCCACCTCCGACTCCTAACATACCAGTTAAAAGCCCAGCAATAATCCCGATGCTCGCAAGAACGCTTCCCGTTTTAAAATTCCAGATGAAACGCCCAGTACTTGGGTTGACCTGACACGGCGGGTTGTGGAAATCCGAAACTCGGTTACTGATGAGTCTATAACCCACTGTAAACATGACTAAGCTAAACATTAACATGAGCCAAATAGGCGAAATCGTGTTGGCTATTAAAATTCCGATATGTGCCATAGGTGCGCCAATAAGGGCAATCCAGATTGCAGCGCGATAACGGACCATCTTTTTAAATAGTCCTTCAATGGTTCCAATCAGTGTAGACAGCGCAACAGCAAGCAAACCAATCGGTGCGGCTTGAGCCACGCTCCAACCTTGACTCGTCATTAGTGCAGGTACAGCAAGAATACCGCCACCTGCACCAGTAAGACCAAGTAAAAAGCCAATCACAATGCCTTCAACGACAAGTAATAACATATCAAAAGCCTAAAATTGCATGTTTTTCATTTGCAGTGAACTGCTATTAAATGAGTGAGTAAATTCTCGCCTTGCGCTCGTACAAAGCGTTGCTTTGTTTAACCTCGCTCAGGTTTGACCATCCATTCGCGGCCTTTGAGCATGCCTTGCCAATAAATCGGTGGCAAAATTCGCTCTTTAAGTAACCAAGCCAAGCGAGATGGTTTCTGCCCATCAATCACCCATTTGGGAAAACTTGGAAGTAATTTTCCGCCATAACCAAACTCAGCCAGAACGATTTTTCCACGCTCTACAGTCAGTGGACATGAACCATAACCGTTATACTCACAAAAGTTCTGCTCACCTTTTAGTTTCGCAAGAACATTCACAGCGACTATTGGAGCTTGTGCACGTGCTGCCGCAGCAGTCTTGGCATTAGGCGCATTCATCACGTCGCCTACAGCAAAAATATTGGCATGCTCGGTATGTTGTAAAGTTTGCGGGTTAACGCTCACCCATCCAGCTTCATCTGTGAGAGTACTGGCACGAATAAAATCAGGCGCTTGTTGCGGTGGAACAACATGCAACATGTCAAAATCGGTTTCGACTAGTTCTGCATTTTCATCGTTCACTACCTTAAACCAAGCCTTCTTCGCAGGCCCATCTACTTTGACAAGTTGATGGTTAAAGTGCAGTTCAGAACCATATTTTTCGACATATTGCATCAGTGCAGGTACATATTCTTTCACACCAAATAAAACACCGCCGGTGTTATAAAAATGGATAGAAATATCTTTAATTTTGCCTTGCTTTAACCAGTAGTCGGCTGAAAGATACATTGCTTTTTGAGGAGCACCCGCACATTTAATCGGCATAGGTGGTTGGGTAAAGATCGCCTTTCCACCGTTTATTTGTTGTACCAGTTCCCATGTATACGGCGCTAAGTCATATCGATAGTTAGACGTCACCCCATTTTTACCAAGGGTTTCGACTAAACCTTCAATCCCATGCCAATTCAGTTTTAAACCGGGACATACGACCAACGCTTTATATTGAATCGGTTGGCATCCTTCCAAAATAACCTGATTGTGCTCAGGGTCGAATCCAGCAACTGCTGCTTTCATCCATTTCACTTTTGATGGAATCACACTTGCCATTGAGCGTGCTGTTACTTGCGGTTTAAAAATTCCAGCCCCTACCATGGTCCAGCCGGGTTGATAATAATGCGTATCTGCCGGATCAATAATGACAATATCTAAGTTCGGTTCACGGCATAAGAGACTAGACGCTACAGAAATTCCAGCTGCACCAGCACCCACAATCACAACGCTATAACAAGGAATTGTAGCTGGTTCATGATCACGTTTTAAAATACGTGGCACTAAGCCTTTCAAGTTAAAACCAAGTTTGTTACCTGTTTCGACTAAAAGGGCTGCATCTTTTGGGGCAACTTCCGCTAAAGCCCACAAACTGATGGCACGCATGCCAGAGCGGCAATACGCTAAAATGGGTTTCTGAGTATTGTGGTAAAACTGCTTAAACTCTGTAACTTGTTGATCGGTAATTTTGCCACTCGTAACAGGCTGATAAATTACATTTAGGCCATGTCGCTGAGCTGCTTCTTCAATTTCAATCACATTGGGTTGGTCTGCACCTTCTCCATCTGGACGGTTACATATCAGTGTTTTTACTCCCTGATCTGCAATTTTTGCGATATCGTCGGCAGTGATTTGACCAGCAACATAAAAATCTTGATTAATTCGTTTGAGTTCCATATTGCCACCCTAAGATTGCGAAGTTGAGCCACAGGCTTGATTAGCTGGTAATGCTTTATCGATCTGTTTTGGATATGGCAGATTTAAGTCATTCATTAATTTAATAAAATCTTCACGGGAGCGTTTTCGGCCTAAACGTGAGTTATACAAACGTTCATTAACAATAGTCGAAGATAAACGTCCTTTATAATCATGGCCCGGATAAACAATTGTATCGTCAGGCAAACTGAAAAGTTGTTCATGAATACTGTCATAGAGTGTTCCAGCATTACCCGCTTGGAAGTCAGTTCGACCACAACCGTCAATTAATAATGCATCCCCAGTGAAAACCATGTTTCCAACCAGATAACTCGTACAAGCATTGGTATGACCTGGTGTATAGCGCGCTTCAATACTGAGGTTGCCCAATTTAAGCATGCAACCATCTGTGATTAAAATATCTCCGCAATTTACACCTGAATTTCGGTGTAAAACTGATTTGCAATGAAAGCGTTCACGCAGCAAATTCGCAGCCGTAATATGGTCTGCATGGACATGTGTATCTAAGGTATAGATGAGTGTAAATTGATGCTGCTCTAATTCTTTTGTATAAATCTCTATATCTGATGCAACTGGGTCAATTAAAACAGCCTCTCGTGTTTCTTCACACCCAAGCATATATGTATAAGTCGAACTTTCCTGCTCAAAAAACTGCTTAAAGAACATGATTTATACCCTAATAATTTATTTCTTTCCTATATTTTGCAAATAAGATGCCAATTATTTTAATTTAAATAATAAATATAAAAATCAAATATTTAAGCCAATAATTGAATTTAAGTCCGGAAAATAAACACTACTTGATGTTTCTATGCAACTTTAGTATGTTTCAATGAAACAATGGTGAAACACAGACAATGGCAAAGTTAAATTTTGAATCAGAACAAGATTTTTTTATTTTATTTGAGCAATTAAAAGCTTTATTCCCAAATGCGAGTCTGTTTTTAGCAGACACAACGACTCACGCAATTCACTATAAATTTAATACAGATGACATTTCCGTTGAGAGCATGGCAGCGCTTACTCAAGATCATCACAATCAATATCTTGAAATTAATACACATAAAATTAAAAAGCGATTTATCTATCAAGAGCATGATATTTATATTAGCGAAAACCATTTTATTGGGAAGCTACATATTTTACAGCCAGTTGGCACAGAAGATGATATTGCTGATCAAGTGCAATTAACAGAGCAGTTACAAGACTTAGCCAAGGTTTTTAATAGTTGTTCACCAGAAATGGCCCGCATGTTTTCAATTATTCAAAGGGTGGCAATTACTGAGTTTCCAGTACTCGTCCGAGGCGAATCTGGTAGTGGTAAAGAACTGGTGGCAAAGGCTATTCATGATTATAGCCAACGTAAAAATAAGATCTTTGTTGCCATTAACTGCGCTGCTCTAAATGCCAATATTCTAGAAAGCGAACTATTTGGGCATGTTAAAGGCGCTTTTACTGGAGCAATTCGCGATCATAAAGGCGTGTTTGAACGTGCCGCGGGCGGAACCCTTTTTCTAGATGAAATTGCTGAGATTCCATTAGAGCTACAAGCTAAATTATTACGGATACTAGAGACAGGTGAATTTACTCCGGTCGGTGGTGAAAAACCGATTCAGGCCAATGTCCGAATTATTACGGCAACACACAAAGCTTTACGCGAGGAAGCGAGGGCTGGGCGTTTCCGCCATGATCTACTCTACCGTTTACGTGTGATTCCAATTTTCATACCGCCACTCAGAGAGCGAAAAGTCGATATTCCACTCATTGTCGATCAGATTTTAAAAGAAAACTCAACTCAACTCGACACAATGCCTCGTCACGTCAATCAAAAAGCCATGCAGGTTCTACTTAATTATGATTGGCTGGGGAATGTTCGTGAGCTTAAAAACACGTTGCTTTATGCTTTGACAATGGCAAATGGTAAGGTCGAAATTGAAGTCGAAGACTTACCAAATGAGCTATTAAATGCTGAAGATTACGTTAAATTACCCGAAGCAAATACAGAGCTTAGTCCAGAAAATGTGCAAGCAGCTTTAGAAAGATATAATCACAACCTCAATATGGTTGCCAATATTTTTGGAATTAGTCGCACGACTCTATGGCGATATAGACAAAAACATAAGCTTTAAGTAGGTATTTATTAGATCTAAGGCGTATCATATTGCACTTGGTTGTGTCTGTTAATTCAAAGGCTTTGTATGATTGTTCGTGATAAAAGCAATGTGTTTAAACTGTTATTTGCATGGAAAGGAACAATTTTACCCAAGGTTTTACCCGCTTTAAGTATTGTTGTTCTCATTTCAGCATTGATCGTTTTTCTTTCTTTTTATCATGTCATTCAAATTCCTACAGTTCCCGCAATTGGTTTTACTATTTTTGGTGTCATTCTCTCGATTTTCACTGGTTTTAGAAATAATGCGTGTTATGACCGTTGGTGGGAAGGCCGAAAATTATGGGGTGCTTTAATTGCAAATGCGAGGCATATTGTCAGAGATACTCATGTTCTATCAAATGAACATCGTGAACGTTTAATTCATGAAGTCTTAATTTTTAGTAATTTATTACGTGATCGTTTGCGCCAGCAAACAGCCGAACCCACTAAACTTCTTGAACATGCCTATTTAAATACTTCTTCATTTGATTATTTAAATGAGCATATTAATGCGCCTCAGTTTGTACTCGAAAATATTCAAAAAGATTTAGTTAAAGCGCTAAGAAATGGTGAAATTAGTGACATTATCTATAGCACGCTTAATCGTCATATTGTTGAATTAGGCAATATTCAAGCAGGTTGTGACCGAATTGCTGGTACGCCTTTACCCTATTCATATTCAGTACTTTTGCATCGTGCCGTTTACTGTTTTTGTTTTATATTACCTTTTAGCCTTGAAGCAGCTTTAGGTATTTGGACACCACTTATTGTCGGCTTAATTGCTTACATGTTTTTGGGATTTGATGCTTTAAGTGCCCAAATTGAAGAACCTTTCGGTATGCAAGAAAATGATTTACCACTTGATTCTATTGTCCGCTTGATTGAACGGGAGTCGTTAAGCTCTTTAGGACAGCCATTACCTCCTATTATTGAAGCCCAAAATAACAATTTACTTTAATAAAAAAGAGCGATGATTCGCTCTTTTTATTGGTTTAAATGTCTACTTATGGCTGTACGATAATCTTAACGGCGGACTCATTGTTATGAATTAAGGTTTCAAAACCTTGTGAAATCAAATCATCAAGTTGAATACGCTGGGTAATAAATGGTTCCAGATTTATTTTACCTTCTTCAACCAGCTTAATGGTTTCCTGATGGTCATTTACGTAGGCAATTGTTCCTCGTACATCAAGCTCTTTCATCACTACACTATGGACATTAATAGATGCTGGATGGCTCCAGATCGAAACAATAACAATAACGCCTGTAGGTTTCACAGCCGCAACCAAAGTATCTAAAACTTTGTTCACGCTACTACATTCAAACGCAACATCGACTCCATTACCCTTGGTGATTTTCATGACCTCAGAAACCACATCAACCTCTGATGGATCTAAAATATAATCTGCAACTCCCGACTCTTTGGCTTTTTCTTTACGTTTGGCACTCAGCTCGGTAATGATGACGGTAAGCCCTTTCGCTTTTAAAATTGCTGAAAGCAATAAACCAATTGGGCCAGCACCACCAACCAGAGCAATATCACCAGCTTTTGCCCCACTTCTTACATAGGCATGATGACCAACCGATAACGGTTCAATCAAGGCCGCCTGATCTAATGGAATTTTATTGGAAATCGGATGCACCCAACGGCGTTTAACCGCGATTTTTTCCGATAAACCACCGCCACGGCCGCCTAAACCAATAAAGTTCATATTTTTAGAAAGATGATAATTATCGCTCGGTCCAGTTGGTACATCATCTGCCACAATATAAGGCTCTACGACCACATGTTGACCGACTTCAATATCATCAACACCTTCACCGACTGCATATACAACACCAGAAAACTCATGTCCCATGGTGATTGGCGCAGATTCGCCTGAAATAGGGTGAGGATGTCCACACGGTGGAATAAAAATTGGCCCTTCCATAAATTCATGCAAATCTGTACCACAAATTCCACACCAAGCAACCTTAATGCCTACAGTACCGGGAGTGACTTCTGGTTCAGGGATATCCTCAATACGGATATCGCCTCTGTCATAAAAACGCGCTGCTTTCATTATTATCCCCCTCAAATCAGGATGTTGTTTTAACGATAGACAATTCCGCCGTCCGTTAAAATCGATTGACCCGTAATGTAATCTGAATCCCCACTTGCCAGAAAAGCAACTAATGCAGCGACATCCTCTGGTGTTTGGGCTCTACCTAAAGCAATGCCTTCTATATATTTTTTATAGGTCTCACCTATAGCCGCACCGGTAATTTCAGCAAACCGTTTATCGATTTCAACCCACATGTCAGTTCCGACAATTCCGGGACAATAGCCGTTTACCGTAATACCGTGACTGGCATATTCTTTTGCAGCGGCTTGGGTAAGCGCACGAACTGCAAACTTGGTAGCAGAATAAATACCCAACAGAGCAAACCCATCATGGCCTGCAATTGAGCAAGCATTAATGATTTTGCCTTTATGTTGGCGTTGCTTAAATTTTGCAGCAGCAGCCTGTATGCCCCACAGTACACCGCCAATATTGATATCAACGATTTTGTGAAACTCATCTGGTGTTGTATCAGCAATAGCCTGAACCTGAGCAATTCCAGCATTATTAATCATGATGTCAAAGCCACCAAGCGTCTGCTCAGCATGATTAATCGCAGCATAAACTTGCTCTCGGTCACTGACATCGGCAATAAACGTACTGGCATTTACGCCTAGGGCCTGAATTTCCTGTTGCACAGCATTGAGTCCATCTTGTTTCATATCGACTAATGCAATGTGTACACCCTCTTGCGCCAAGCGCAGGGCAATCCCACGGCCGATGCCTTGAGCTGCCCCTGTCACTAATGCGACTTTATCTTTTAATCCCTTAACCATTTTCAACTCCTGTAAATGTAGAATTTCTACATATGAATTGCACGTTGCATTGAAGCCAAAATGGATTCATGCATGGCTTCTGATAATGTTGGATGTGGGAAAATGACTTGAGCTAAGCTTTCATCAGTTGCTTCTAGATATTTCGCAATGGCAAAGCCTTGAATATGTTCTGTTACTTCATGGCCCACCATATGTGCACCAAGTAACTCGCCCGTTTCTGCATGAATGATCGTTTTAACGAAACCTGACGCATCTCCAATTGCTAAAGCTTTGCCATTTGCAGTTAAAGAAAACTTGCCGATTCGTACGGGTAAGTTCTGAGCTTTTGCTGCACTTTCAGTCAGACCAATGCTAGCTACTTGTGGATGAGTGAAAATACAACCTGGTATCTGGCTACGGTCGAGTGAATGCACGTTTGCCACGCCAGCAATTTTTTCGACACATATCATGGCTTCATGGCTTGCTTTATGGGCAAGACACGGTGCTCCAGCAACATCACCAATGGCATAAAGCCCTACTACGTTGGTTTTACAATAGTCATCAATTGCCACAAAACCTTGTGGATTCAGTTCTACGCCTAAACGTTCCAGTCCTAGTCCCGCGGTATTAGGCTGTACACCAATTGCTGAAAGCACACGGTCAAAAACGATTGTCTGGACATCATTTGCCGTTTCAATTACACAGTGAACCTGTCCATTTTCAATTTGAATGCTTTGAACTACTGCGTCCGTCAGAATAGTCATTCCTTTTTGTTCAAACTGTTTTCTGACAAATTGAGCAACTTCTGCATCTTCGGTCGGTAGAATCTGCTTAGCTAAATCAATAAGTGTGACCTGACACCCCAAGTCTTGATAGAGGCTGGCAAACTCACTACCAATCGCACCCGAACCCACCACCAGTAAACTTTTTGGTAACTGCTCTGGCACAAGCGCTTCTTTATAGCTCCAGACATATGTTCCATCGACAGGAAGTTGGGGAACATGTCGAGCTTTAGCTCCAGTTGCCAAAATAATATGTGGTGCACTCAAAGCGTGACTTTTACCTTGAGCATCTATCACTTCAAGTTTTTCTTTAGCCGTAAGCTGAGCACGACCATTAAAAACAGTCACATGATTCTTTTTAAGCAAGTAATCAATGCCTTGCACTAACTGAGCAGAAACTTGTCGGCTATGTTGCACAAGTTTTTGAATATCAAAATCGAGTTGGGATATCTGAAATCCAAACTGTCCAGCATTTTTAAACTGAGTTGCAAGTTCTGCACCAGCAAGCAAAGCTTTAGTTGGAATACAGCCCCAATTTAGACAAATCCCACCTAGATGTTGCTCTTCTACAATTGCGGTTTTTAACCCGAGCTGGGCTGCACGAATTGCAGCCACATACCCACCCGGTCCCGCGCCAATCACAATTAAATCAAATTGAGCTTCTGACATGCGGGTTCTCCTAAACCAAAATTAAAGCAGGATTTTCAACAAACTGCTTAAAGCTGGCCAAGAATTTCGCCCCAACTGCACCGTCAATGACTCGGTGATCGCATGACAGTGTCGCTGTGACAATCTCACGAACCACAACATTTCCATTTTCAACAACAGCACGTGGTTCTGAAGCACCCAATGCCATAATTGCACCTTGCGGTGGGTTAATAATCGCATCGAACTGTTTAATGCCTAACATTCCTAAATTTGAAATACTAAAGCTGCCTCCCTGAAACTCATCAGGTTGTAACTTGCCTGTCTTGGCACGGATTGCCAAATCACGCATGTCATCTGAAATCTGTGCTAAAGACTTCTGATTTGCAGCTTTTACAATTGGTGTGATTAAACCGTTTGGAATCGCCACGGCCACCGAAATATCGGCTTGTGAAAATTGCAAAATCGACTGTGTGGCTTCATCAAACTGAACATTCACTTCAGGTACTTTAATGAGTGCTGCCGCCGCGGCTTTAATGAGCATGTCATTAATAGAAAGTTTCACATGTGGAACAGTCTCATTAATCTGCTTACGTAAATTTTGCAAAGCTTCTACGTTTAGATCGACTACAAGACGGAAATGTGGCGCATTACGTTTTGCCGCTTGCAAGCGTGAGGCAATCGCTTTACGCATACCATTCATCGCGACAGTGGTGATTGTCGATTGTGGTTGAGCAACAGCACACTGAGTGGACTGCTCACTTCCCGTCGTTGGGTTGTCACGGTTGTAAACCGCTTCAACGTCTTCTTTACAAACACGGCCTCGGGTACCTGAAATACGGCAGTCATTGAGGTTAATGCCCCATTGTTTTGCCAAACGGCGCGCCACGGGAGTTGCTAAAACACGGCTATCATCGGCAGTAGATTTAACTACTTTAGCTTGATGTTGCTGTTTAACATCAGGCCACTGACCTCCAGCAGCCTGCACAGCTTTCTGGATGTCTTGAACACTAATACGTCCTTCACGACCAGAACCCGTCACTTTTGCCAAATTAACATTATGCTTTTCAGCAAGTTTCAAGGCATGCGGGGTTGCAAAAAGCTCATTAGATGCTTGATAGCCTTGTAATGACTCGGGTACAGCGTAATCACCTTTAGTAGCTTTTAATGGAACCGAAGCGCTAGTTGCTACAGTCTGTGGTTGTTCCGCTTTTTCAGCAACAGGTGTAGATGTTTCGGCTTGAGTTTGTTCCGAAGGAGCTTCAGGGGCTTTAGCTGCTGAACCACCCAGTGATCTAATAAATTTTTCAATTTCTGCATCAGAAACTTCACTATCAGCACATACAGCAATAAGACCACCTACCGGTAAAGTATCCCCGTCTTTTGCCAAAATTTTACGGAGTGTTCCAGCAAAAGGCGCTTCCAACACATTGACGATTTTTGTGGTTTCAATTTCACAAATTTCATCGCCCTTATTAAAGCTATCACCTTCTTTAATCAACCATTGGGCAATCGTGCCTTCTTCCATGGATAATCCCCATTTTGGGATCTCCAGCGTTTTAATTTCGCTCATCCTAAGCCTCCAATGTTTTTCGCACAGCTTGCTCAATACGCTCTACACTTGGAATCCATTCTTTTTCTAAAACTGGAGAGAATGGAACAGGCGTATGTGGTGGCGTTACGAGTTCAACAGGTGCTTTTAAATAATGGAAACCTTTTTGTGCAATCAATGCCGCAACATCATGACCAAAACCACAGCGCGCCGCTGATTCATCCACAATAACCACACGCCCTGTCGATGCGACAGACTCTAAAATCCCCTCTTCATCAAGAGGAGAAATTGTTCGAGGGTCTACCACTTCAACCGAAATGCCATCTTTTGCTAGCTTATCTGCCACTTCATTTGCACGGTGTACCATTAAACCTAAAGCAATAATGGTCACGTCTGTACCTTCTCGGGTGTAATTTGCTACACCAAAAGGAATGGTATAAGCATCATCTGGAACTTCACCTTTAATGTCATAGAGCATTTTGTGCTCACAGAACACTACAGGGTCATCATCTCGAATAGCCTGAATTAATAGCCCTTTCACATCATATGGGCTAGATGGAACCACTACTTTTAAGCCCGGAACCGCAGCAAATACGTTATATGGTGACTGAGAATGCTGAGCTGCCGCAGAAAAACCCGCGCCAATCATGCCACGTACAACCATTGGCGCTTTTGCTTTGCCACCGAACATATAACGGAATTTAGCGGCTTGGTTATAGAGCATGTCATGACACACGCCATAGAAATCCATAAACATTAAATCGGCAACAGGTCTCAAACCTGTCGCAGCAGCACCAGCGGCCATACCAATAATTGCAGACTCGGTAATTGGTGTATCAATAACACGTTCCGAACCAAACTCTGTCCACAAACCTTTAGTTACACCAAGCACACCACCGAAGCCTTCAAGCTCATTATCTTCGGTATTTTTACCACCATGACCACCGCGTACATCTTCACCCACCACAAACACAGTTGGGTCGCGGCGCATTTCTGATTCAATGGCTTCTTTAATCGCATTACGAAAACTTTTATTTGGCATCTTTACTATTCCTTTAGTAAGAGACATAGACGTCGGTAAGGAGTTGTTCTGGTTTTGGATATGCCGCAGCGCGAGCTTTAGCAACTGCATCATCAACGTTCGCCTTAGACACTGCATCAATCTCGTCTAATTTGGCTTCGTCAATTTTGCCTTTAACTTTTTCTCGGAAAATTTTCAAAGGGTCTTTATTTTCTTTAACGAAATCGACTTCCTCTTTTGAGCGAATGAGCCCTGGGTCACCTTCAAAATGTCCATAAAAACGGTTAGTAATCGTCTCAATAACACTTGGACCTTCGCCACGGCGTGCACGTTCAATGGCAGTTTGAGCCGCTTCATATACAGCAAAAAAATCGGTACCATCGACTTTAACTGCCGGCAAACCAAAACCTGCTGCACGACCAGCAATGTCCTTACTTCCTACCGCATAATCATGACCAGTACCTTCACCAAAACCGTTATTTTCGAAGACAAAAATCACAGGAAGTTTAAGTACGACAGCCATGTTCATCGCTTCGAAAGTAAGGCCTTGGTTTGAGCCACCATCACCTGTAAAAGATAGCCCGATACCGCCTGTCTTTAAGGTTTTAGCTGTTAACGCTGCACCAATTGCCAAAGGAGGTCCACCACCCACAATCCCGTTGGCGCCAAGCATGCCTTTGTCTAAATCGGCAATATGCATAGAACCGCCTTTTCCTCGGCACAGCCCATCATCTTTACCGAAAATTTCCAGCATCATGCCGTGAATGTCACAGCCTTTTGCAATACAGTGTCCATGGCCACGATGGGTTGAAGTGATATAGTCTTTGTCAGTTAGGTTTTCACAAATACCGACTGCTACAGCCTCTTCACCACTATATAAGTGAATAAAACCAGGAATATCACCATTGGTATTTTCTTCGTGAAGTCGATCTTCAAATTCACGAATATCACGCATGCTTTTATATGCTGCGAGTAATTGCTCTTCCGTTAATTGCATATCCTTTTCCTTTATTATCTTGATTTTAAAAATCAACCAAGTTTCAAGCGAAAATCTAATTCGCTATAAATAATTAAACTCAAATTTAATAATTGATCTATTAGACTAAAAAGTTTTTAATTAAAATAATTCCAATTAAATTATTAATTTCAAAAACTTAACCAGCAAAAATAATTTTAAATTTTTTTATAATTTTCATTTAGTTGAAAAACAAACCTTTAACCAACCTTTGTTGTTTTATAATATTCTCCACACCCTGTGTTTATAATTAATTGTGACTTATTAAGAAAATTTAAATTAGTCTTTAAATTAAATAGGCAGGAGTTTAAGTAAGTTTTAAATAAAATGGAATTATTAATATGGATTTTAAAAGACAAGTTGAAACTGGTATTAAATTACGGGGAGCTGATAAAGTCGCCCGCATTCCGATTAAAATTTTACCTACAGAAGAGTTACCTACTAAACCTGAATGGATTAGAGCAAAAATAACCGATTTTGAAGAAATCAAGCGCATAAAAAATTTACTGCGCCAACAGAAATTGCATAGTGTTTGCGAAGAAGCGGCATGCCCAAACTTACCTGAATGTTTTGGCGGAGGTACGGCAACATTTATGATTATGGGAGATATCTGTACTAGACGTTGCCCTTTCTGTGATGTAGCGCATGGCCGCCCAAAACCTTTAGATGAAAATGAACCTAAACATTTGGCAGAAACAGTAGCAAACTTAAATTTAAAATATGTAGTGATTACCTCTGTAGACCGCGATGATCTACACGATGGTGGCGCTGCTCATTTTGTAAAGTGCATTGAAGAGATCAGAAAACGCTGCCCAGAAACGTTGATTGAAATTTTGGTACCCGATTTTCGCGGTCGTTTAGAGACAGCTCTTTCGACTTTGAGTTTATCTCCTCCAGATGTGTTTAATCACAATATCGAAACTGTTCCGCGTTTATATAAAGCAATGCGTCCAGGCTCAGACTATCAACATTCACTAGAGTTACTAAAACGCTTTAAAGCATATTTTCCCGATATCAAAACCAAATCTGGTTTAATGGTTGGATTAGGAGAAATTGAAGCAGAAGTATTTGCCCTACTAAACGACTTAAAAGATTATCAAGTGGATCTTATTACCATTGGACAGTACTTGCAGCCTTCAAAGTCACATGCACCTATTCATCGATTTGTAAATTTACAAGAATTTGAAAGATATACGCGACATGGTAAACGGTTAAGTTTTAAAAATATCTGGAGTGCACCGATGGTCCGTTCCAGTTATTTTGCTGATCGACAATATTTTGGAGAAGACGTACCAAAACCTTTTAGTCGAAAAGATGTCTTATCTTAAAGATCATGTAATTAACAAAACTTATCCAATAGGCTAATGGTCAAGACTTATAAAAGTATTTAAGGTAAGGAGATAACGAGGAAATAGTACAATAAAAAAGTTATAACTGTTGAGCGGCTACGGATACGCCATTTCAATGATAAAGGAATTTCGATATGGATATGTCAGAACAATTATCATCGCCTTTTATAGATACTACGCCGTCTTTATTTCGGCCAGAAAAGTCATCTCATTCTCAATATTTAGGAAAAAAACCATCACTTGACCTTGAAGCGGCTCCGTTATTTGACCTAACCGAAGAATGGGAGCATTCATTATTTGGTCGTTCGATTCACGAGTGTCATCGCAACTTAATGCATATTGCTGAAGATGCCGATATGGCAATTGGTGTAACCGACCCTCATGGCACGCTACTTTGGACATGGAGTAGTTACCCAATGCGCTCATCGGCAGAGCAAGTCCACTTTGTTGAAGGTGGCCAGTGGTCTACTCAGGCAGTGGGACAAAATGCAATTGGTTTAGCACTAAATACTCATTCAGCTAACTGCGTTTACTCACACGAAAACCAAATGAATAGTGTAAGAGATTGGGTCTGTTATGCAGCACCGATTACCGATACACATACAGGTCAATTTTATGGGATTATGAATTTATCGACTAAATACCAAAAACATAATTCTCTTGGCCTTTTAGCTGTTGAGAGATGTGCTGATATTGTGAAGCAAGCAATTCAGCTTCATCAAAAAAATATTTTATACATTAAGGCCTTCGGCACACCTAAAGTTCAATATAACCAACACAGCCTGACACTCACTCAACGTCAGATTGAAATTCTATGCATTCTGACGCTTTGTCCTGAGGGAATTAACCTTGAAGAACTTCACTATGCTTTATATGGCGATCGGCCAGTAAGTACCACAACCTTAAAAGCAGAACTTTCTCAACTCAGAAACTTAATTCCAGATGTAATCCAGTCTCGCCCTTACAGACTTAACTGTGAAATTCAATGTGATTTCTTAATGGCAGAGCAAGCATTAAACCTAGGCTTCACATCGACTACCCTTACTCTCTATAGAGGAAGTTTTTTAGCTAAATCAGAAAGTCCATTTTTGTGTGCATGGAGAGACTGTTTTGATGCTCGCTTAAGTCATGTGATTTATCAGATTGAAGATGTTGATCAATTATTACGAGTGGTCAGTCGTGTGCCAGACCGCGTAGATGCAGTTGAACGTTTACTTGAATTATTACCCGAAGAAACGCCTTATCGAACAAAACTGTTAAAACTACTCGAATAAAATAAAAGGGAGAATATCCATACGATATCCTCCCTTTTTTAAGATAAGATCAAGCAGAGGCTTGAAGCTGTACCTTATAACAATCGTCTAAGGCTAATTCATAATACCGCAGACCTTCTTCCGCGGCATGAAATGCTTTTTTCTGCCAGTCAGGACGATCATTACATAAACGCTTAATCAGCTCCATGGCTTCATAAGGATGAAGATCATCATAATGAGCATGCGCACGCAACCAAGCTAAAGAACGCTTATCAATCGTTACTTCAGGATGATCAGTATAGGTATGAATACCTTTATAGACCTGAATCGACCAATCACCTGTTGCCCATTCAATTGCCAGATTTGTTGCAGCAAGGCATTCTGCTAAATTACCGCGATGACTCATATTCCATAAGAAATGGTTCACCGCATTCATCGCAGCTGGTGGCCGCACGCTATCAAGCTGGTCTACAGTTAAACCAAAACCTCCAGCCCAATCGCGATACCATTTTAAGTGTCGCTCTTCTACCTTAATATTTTGGATTAACCAATCTCGTGCTTCTGTAACCCCAGGTTCAGAAAAACCTGTTGCTTTGCCCAACGCCCCAGCCATATATGACGGGAAATGTGCGACTAATGGATAGAAATTAAGTAAAGCATAACGGAAACTATTTAGGCTCAATCCCCCATTGGCCATTTCCGAAAAAAACGGATGTTTACTTACCCGTTCTTTCGCTGGTAGCAGGTCATCCCAGAACTGCTGTGACCATCCATTATGCGGTGTAATTTCTAAATGCATTCCATATTGATTTAGAGCAGTCATTGCTAATTTTCCTATTTATATGACAGCAATCATCTGTATTTCACGCTACAAGTCTATCCGAAAATGATAAAGATACAATCGTTAATCGACCATTTGTAACTTTTTTCGATGGATTACGACTCTTTAGATAATTGTTACGCTAATCATTGAAATGTCGTGATTTTTATCACATTTAACTTAGATAAAAATCATTACTTTTTTAAAAAAACTGTATTATTATTTTGAATAAATCACACATTATATAATCAATATTTTTAGATGGAACTTTACTAAAAATAAGTCTCATTTTATGACAACTTCCAATATAGAGAGCATTAATTATGAAGTTGCAGGGTTCCAATATATTGGGACAGGAACAAATAGATTTATTAACCACACGAGGATTAAATTTCGTCTGGTTTCCAAAGCAGCTTGAAACGATTTATCGTTTTCAATACCAAAATGGTGCTGCCTATGAGTTCCGCTATAGAGCGCCTATTATTTTAATATTATATATATTTTTAAGCTTTGGTATATATCAAGTTTTACCAACTGAACAAGTTTTACCCTGGTTTAGCTATTATTCTTGGGTGGGTTTAATTGTTCTTATCGCCTGGATTTTATCATTTATTAAAAAATTAAATCAGTACTTTGATTATTATGTAGGAGTCGGTTCAGCTTTAGCTGTGGCAATTACCTTTATTTTAATTAACGTCATTGAAAATGGCCAAGATAATGTTCTTTTTCATGCAGCGATGATGTATGCGATTGTGATTATCTATGGTGCGGTAGGTATGCGCTTTTATACCGCTATATTTTCTGGATGGATGGGCGGGCTTGTTGGAATTTTGGCAAGTCACTACTTAAATGGGGTGATCGACTGGACCTTCTTGAACCGAACTTATACCTTCAGTAGTTTCTTGGGAATGACTCTTGCCTATGCAACTGACCGCCAACATCGAGAAAACTACTTACAAAACTGCATGATTGAGCTGAATCGTATTGAACTCATGCAACAAGCCCAGCAATTATCTTTACTTTCCCAGCAAGATGCACTCACCGGTTTAGCCAATCGACGCTATCTAGATGAAACCCTTGATAACGAATGGCGCCGTGCTTTACGACATGAAACTCCCCTTACCATCATGATGGTCGA
This sequence comes from Acinetobacter sp. 1124_18A, assembly GCF_052824995.1. Lineage (NCBI taxonomy): Bacteria > Pseudomonadati > Pseudomonadota > Gammaproteobacteria > Moraxellales > Moraxellaceae > Acinetobacter > Acinetobacter sp. 1124_18A. The sequence goes on from NZ_VTDF01000002.1 coordinate 271,798, forward strand.
TATTGATTATTTTAAATCTTACAATGACACTTTAGGACATCTAAAGGGTGATGAATGCTTAAAAGAAATCGCAATTGCTATTTCTTCTATTGCTGCCCGTAGTGGTGATTTAGTTGCTCGTTATGGCGGTGAAGAATTTTTACTATTATTTCCGATGACAAATGCTCAGCAAGCTTTGATCCAAGTTGAACGTTTAATGAATGCCATTAATAAAATTGCAATTGAGCACCCATGTAGTGATGTTTCACCACATGTCACCATTAGTGTTGGAGTTGCAACCACAATTCCTCGTCTAAACGATTCAATTTCTGCTTTTGTAACTCGTGCTGACCATGCTTTGTATAAAGCAAAAACTAATGGACGTAATCAATATAAAATTGCTGTAAACGAAGAACAAATTGTAGATTTAACTTAAAAAGTCAGACTTCGATTTGAAATGACTTTTGAATCATTATTATCTCTCTTGGCTTCTTTTATAGCTCCTTTGCTAATTAAAGTGACTAGAAATAAACAATTAGCTTTTCCATCCTTGGCAAAGCTAAAATGTAATTTAGAACCAGTACGTACAAAAACATCTTTTATTTAAATTTAAACCATCTGTTAAAAAATGACTTATATAAACTTAATAAATTTAGCGACATTCAATACATCAATATCCTGTTTTTAGATAATGAAAATTACGAGCTCTAGCCAATATAATATAGAAAAAATTCTACCTCATTAGAGACCACCCTTCAGCTTCTTCCAAAATTTAATTAAAAAATAAAACAATGAATTTTGTTCTATTCTTTGCGGTATATGAGAAATAGTTTCAGTCGAAAATGGTAAAATCGAAACAATATTCTCATGTATTGTTTCATAATTTGGATAGGCTTCTTTTTTTATTAATTCTATAATTTTTTGTATTTCATCAATGGATAAATTCAAAAACCTCTTAATTTCTTGAGCTGTTTTTGACTCAATAGATAATAAAGCACAAACTCTAGTGACATTAACAATCTGCTCTGCATGAATATTTTTAAAGTTTGGATAACAAACAAGCTTATAAAGAATTTTTGTCTCTAAATGATCTTTAGACACTATATTCTTGTTATTTATTATACGTTCTTGATGACTTATTTTAAAATATTCATTCTTCTCAATATCTTGTAAAATATTTAGAAGTTCCTGATATCTTATCGGTCTCTTCAAGCCATACTGATAGCCCTTTAAAAGCTCAGGATTATTACTTAATACGATCTTAATTTTTTTAGGAATAAGTATATTGGTATAACCACTATCTAAATCAATAATATGTATATCCGGATTATCTTCACTATATATCCAATTCCCCAAAAGATGGGATGACAAAGATAAGTCATGAATAACTTTTATCATTGCCTCTAAATTTTTAGGCAATAGCCTATCCTTTGACATACAGCCAATTCTATATGTGCACTGATTCATTGATATTTCCCCAATTTCAATGATGACTTTGAAAATTCTTTGTTTAAAGTAATAAAAATTTAAATATGTAATAAACTTATATAAAAGCAATTTAAGTAAATTAACTTTCAGTGATAAATATAAATATCGGGTGCAGTAAAAATTAACAAGATTTAATTACCAACATCTAGTAACGAATATACCAAAAAATAATTCGCAGAATATTATATTTATATAAATATTATAAGACAAGAGAATAATTTAAAATTTAATAAAACTAAATTTAATAAAAAAATAAAACCCCACATTTAAATTAAATATGGGGTTTTATTTACTATAATCAAAAATTATGACTATGGTTCAATTGGAGCAAATGGCGGAACAACATCTGCATTTTGAGCACGATGACGTAGGAAGTGATCCATTAAAACAATTGCTAACATTGCTTCTGCAATTGGTGTCGCACGTACACCTACGCATGGATCATGACGGCCTTTAGTCAACACATCTGTATCTTCACGATTTAAATTAATCGTTTTACCTGATGTTGTAATGCTTGCTGTTGGTTTTAGTGCAATAGCAACTCGAATGGACTGACCACTTGAGATACCGCCCAAAATCCCACCAGCATGATTCGCTAAAAAGCCATTACTGGTCAATTCATCACGTGTTTCATGACCAAACTGTCCAGCAACTGCAAAACCATCACCAATTTCAACACCTTTAACCGCATTAATACTCATCATCGCATGAGCAATGTCAGCATCTAAACGATCAAAAACAGGTTCACCCCAGCCTACAGGGACTTTTTCAGCTAAAATTTCTAGCTTTGCGCCGCAGCTTGTTCCTTGTTCACGCAAAGAAGTTACCAAGGCTTCAAAACGTGAAACAGCGTCTACATCACCACAGAAAAATGGATTATTCGGAACTTCATTCCAATCCAGTTTTTCGGCAACTTCATTACCAATTTGGGTAACATGACCACGAATCAAGACACCAAATTTTTCTGCTAAATATTTTTTAGCAATTGCACCCGCTGCAACACGCATAGCAGTTTCACGAGCACTTGAACGGCCACCGCCACGATAGTCACGGAAACCGTATTTTTGCGTATATGTATAGTCGGCATGGCCAGGTCTAAAAGTTTGGGCAATATTGCCATAATCTTTTGATTTCTGATCAGTATTCTCAATCAATAAACCAATTGGCGTGCCTGTCGTTCTACCTTCAAAAACACCTGAAATGATTTTAACTTGATCAGGCTCTTTACGTTGAGTTGCAAATTTAGAAGTGCCCGGTTTACGACGGTCAAGATCTTTTTGCAAGTCTTCTTCAGACAACTCAAGGCCCGGTGGTACACCATCAACAATGGCCATTAAGCCAACGCCATGAGACTCACCGCAAGTAGTTACACGAAAGAGTTGTCCAATAGTATTCCCTGCCATATGCCCAACTCCTTATATTTGCTCTTCAAATAGTTTTCTATAACGGCGACATTGTTCAGCAGTCAAAGCAAAAATACCTGAACCACCTTTTTGGAAAGTAAGCCAGTTGAAATCAATCGTATTAAAGTTCTGACGCATTGACCATTCAGAATTACCCACTTCAATGACAATAAGGCCATCTTCAGTTAAGTAATCTGCCGCTTGTGCAAGCATTTTACGAACTAAGTCTAAACCATCTTGGCCTGCTGCCAATGCAAGTTCAGGCTCATGTAAAAATTCTTCTGGTAAGTCAGCCATATCTTCAGCATCGACATACGGCGGATTACTTACAATTAAATCATACTGATTTTCAGCTGGAATCTTGGCGAATAGATCTGACTCAAGCAAGGCAACTTGATATTGCTTATTGTGGTGTTCAGTATTAATTGAAGCAACTTCTAGAGCTTCTTTCGAGATGTCTGTTGCATCTATCTCAGCGTCTGGATATGCATAAGCCAAAGCAACCGCAATACATCCAGAACCTGTACACATATCTAAAATACGGTGTGGAGTTTTAGGTTTTTCATTTTCTGGCAAATTATTGAGAGCTTCGCGCATTTGACCATTTTCATCTAAACAATATGGTGCAAAACGTTGCTCAATTAATTCTGCAATTGGTGAACGTGGAATGAGTACACGTTCATCTACATAGAATGGCTTATTAAAGAAATAAGCAAGATTTAGTAAATAAGATGTTGGAATACGGTCATTGATACGGCGTTCCAATAAGCTTAAAAATTCTGCTTTTTCGCTTGGTAATAACTTCGCATCTAGAATTTCTGCGTCTGCTGACCATTCAAGAGATAAGGTTTGTAAAACTAATGCAGAGCTTTCTGCAAAATAATCTTCAGTACCTTGTCCTAAATGTGCATCATGTTGACGTAATGCTGATACCCCAAAACGAATAAAATCTCGAATTGTTGATAAATTTTCAGCCGCTTCCTGTAAATTTTCAGGGCTAATCGTCGGTCGCTCCACTTAGGCGTCTCCAAAGGCAAATTTTGCAAAGTGACTATTCTACTGAGTGAGGTACAGCAAAGCAACGCTTTGCCCTGTGAACTGGAGTTTTACACACCTATCTCAAACAATCACAAGTTAAAATCAGAATACTTTGTTTTAATTATAAAATAATGAAATTTAATTTAGATGTTCAAAACAAAAAGCGGCCTTTAAATGATGAGCCGCTTTTCGAGTTTATTTGGCTTAAAGCTTAAGTTTTTCGGCAACATAATCAGAGTCTTTATCCCCACGCCCCGATAGGTTCACCACAATCATGGTTTCTTTCGCTAATTGGGGAGCCTCACGAATTGCCCATGCAACAGCATGTGAACTTTCAAGCGCAGGAACAATGCCTTCAACACGAGAAAGTGTCATAAAAGCATCTAAGCATTCTTGGTCAGTGGCGGTACTATATTCAACACGACCTAAATCTTTTAAAAAACTGTGTTGGGGGCCAACGCCTGGATAGTCTAATCCTGAAGCAATAGAATGCACAGGTAAAGGTTCACCTTCCTCATTTTCAAGGACATAACACGCCATACCATGAATTTGACTTGGCCTGCCTAAAGTTAGTGTTGCCGAATGCATATTGGTGTCTAAACCATGTCCAGCCGGTTCAACGCCTACTAGTTTTACGTCTGAGTCATTTAAAAATGCAGTAAATGCGCCTATCGCATTTGAACCACCGCCGACACATGCCACAACATAATCGGGGCTTTTCCCAAATCGCTGATGCGTTTGATCTTTAATTTCATTGCCAATAATTGATTGAAAATCACGTACCATTTTAGGGAATGGATGTGGACCCACAACAGAACCAATCGCATAGATAAAGTTTTTTGGGTCTTTTAAATATTCTTCAAATGCACTATCTACAGCATCTTTTAATGTTGCTGTACCACGAGTTACCGCAACCAAATGAGCACCCAAAATTCTCATTTTGACGACATTAGGATGCTCTTTTTCAATATCTACTTGCCCCATGTGAATTTCACACGGAATCCCCACTAATGCACAAGCGGTTGCCAAAGCAACGCCATGCTGACCAGCACCTGTTTCAGCAATAACTTTCTTTTTGCCCATATATTTAGCAAGTAAAGCTTCACCTAAACAGTGATTGATTTTATGTGCACCCGTATGATTTAAGTCTTCACGCTTTAAATAAATTTGTGCACCGCCTAACTGTTCAGAAAGACGCTTCGCATGAAATAAAGGACTTGGACGGCCTACATAATTCGTAAAGAGATCTGCCAATTCATTTTTAAACTCAGGGGTATGACGAATTTCTTCATAGGCAACATTAATTTCATCCATTGCCTCTTTTAAATGTGGAGGGATGAACTGTCCGCCATATTCACCAAAAAATCCTTGTTCATTCGGCAAAGCAATACCGTTAATTTGATGTTGCATGTCATCTCTCTTTTTAAATTATTAAAGTTATTAAGCTTATCGAGAAAGGTAGCGAGTCATATCTTCAATGCCCTTTAGTGTCATTGGATACATATGATTTTCAAAAATCTCTTTAATCCAACCAATAGTTTGAGTGTAATGCCAATACCCTTCTGTTTCAGGGTTTAACCACGCTGTTTTATCAAAATGTTGACTTAGGCGACGTAACCAAACCTCGCCTGTTTCATCATTCATATATTCAACCGAGCCACCCACCGATTTCAACTCATACGGTGCCATACTGGCATCACCCACTACAATTACACGATAGTCGCGTCCATAGGTGTGAAACAGGTCCCATGTATTCATACGGGTTGCTGTTCTGCGGTAGTTATCTTTCCAAACATAGTCATAAAGACAATTATGAAAATAGAAGTACTCAAGTGTTTTAAACTCACTTTTAGCGGCACTAAAGAGTTTTTCGCATTGAGCAATATGAGCATCCATAGAGCCGCCTACATCAAACAACATCAGCACTTTTATTCGATTTCGACGCTCAGGTACCATTTGAACATCAAGAATACCTTGCTTAGCTGTTTCACGGATTGTACCGTCAACGTCCAACTCTTCAGCTGCACCTTGACGGGCAAATTTGCGTAAACGTCGTAAAGCAATTTGCATCTGACGAGTACCAAGAACTTGGTCATCATCCAGATTTTGATATTTACGCTGTTCCCAGACTTTTACAGCCGAACGTTTACGCCCTGGCCCACCAATTCGTACACCTTCAGGATGATCTCCAAAGGCCCCAAAAGGTGAAGTACCGCCAGTACCCACCATGCGGTTACCACCCTGATGTTTTTTATGCTGTTCGCGTAACCGCTCTTCCAGCATTTTCATCAGTTCTTCTAAGGAACCTGCTTTTTGGAGTTCTGCCCGTTGTTCAGGAGTTAAATGCTTTTCTAGAAGTTCTAAATCAAACCAGTCTTTTGGCAACTTATGAACTTGCTTGAGTAACTCGTCCAGATCAAAGTTTTCAATACCATCAAAGTAATCTTTCATGGCACGATCGAACTTGTCAAAAAAGCGCTCATCTTTAACTAAAATTGTTTTAGCAAGTTGATAAAACTCTTCTTGATCGGCAAAAACTAAACCTTCACTTACTGCACGGTTTAAGTCAATAAGTTCACGAGTTGTAACTGGAACACCGTATTTACGTAAGGTGTAAAATAACCGCACAAACATGGGTTATTCCCTCCTTTAACGTCGAGACATGAAAGCCAAACGTTCGAGGAGTTGCACATCCTGCTCATTTTTGATCAGCGCACCATATAAAGGTGGAATCGCTTTAGATGTATCTCGATTGCGTAATACATCTTCTGGCATATCGTCTGCCATGAGCAAGCTTAACCAATCAATTAACTCAGAGGTTGATGGTGGTTTCTTCAAATTAGGAATTTCACGTAGTTTAAAGAAAACCTGTAAAGCTTCGTTTACTAGTGTTGCAGAGATATTTGGGAAATGAACCGCAATGATTTCTCGCATTGTAGCTTCATCTGGAAACTCGATGTAATGAAAGAAACAACGACGTAAGAAAGCATCTGGCAATTCTTTTTCATTATTCGAAGTAATAATTACAATTGGGCGCTGTGTTGCCGTAATGGTTTCACTCGTTTCATAGACATAGAAAGACATTTTATCAAGTTCATGCAACAAGTCATTTGGAAACTCAATATCGGCTTTGTCAATTTCATCAATTAACAATACACAACGTTCTTCACTCGTGAAAGCTTCCCACAATTTACCGGGTTTAATATAGTTCTTAATATCGTAAACACGATCATCACCCAACTGGCTGTCTCGTAAACGAGAAACAGCATCATATTCATACAACCCTTGCTGTGCTTTGGTTGTCGATTTAATATGCCAAGTAATGAGTTTTAAGCCCAAGCTTTGTGCTACTTGCTCAGCAAGTAAAGTTTTACCCGTACCAGGTTCACCTTTAATCAGTAAAGGCTTTTGTAAAGCACGAGCTGCTTTTACAGCGAGCTTAAGACTATCAGTCGCGATATATTGATCTGTACCGGTAAAATGTTGGGTATCAGCAGACATGTAAAGACCTTATTTTTCTATTTCAATGGTTAGATGGAACGCATGCTTTTGTTCATTGAATATTTTGACCAACAATATCCAATCACCAAACCTAGACCAACTACAAACAGAATTAAAGATAAATTTGACCAGATTAGAGGGCTATCTTTGGTTAAAACACCAAATAGTAGTCCAAAAATAGCTGGTGCTACCGATGCATTCGGCCCTTCAGACACTGTTGGTGTAACTAAAATAGCAAAGACAATAAGCCAGCTAATTGCACCAAAAGTTGTAGGAAGGCGACGCATTAATCGCCACCAACACCATAAAGCAATAATAGCGCCTATTCCATAAACTGTTAAAGCAATAACACCTTCAGGAACAACATCCAAAAAAGAGAATAATTGATTCATTATTCCAGTTTGATCTTCACGCACCACGTAAGCCCTCTGGTTCAACCGCATTTGGGTTAATTAACCCTTCTGGCGGCATCTGAATAAAGAAACCTTTTGTTTGTAATGAGTCTAAAACATGTAAAACATTAGCACGCGCCAATTTACGTGTTGGAGCTAATTCTAAATGCATGACAAACGTTGCACGACCAAACGCTTGTACAACAGCTTCAGGAATATTTTCAAACGGATCAGCTTGTTCCGCATCGTCAGGATAGTTTGGACGAGCAATATACATGTACATTTCATCTTTTTTGCTCGATCTATAAATATCACAGTGCATTTCAAATCAACTCTTGAACTAAGGACAGCATACATTAAAAAAAACGACTCACACACGCAGGTTTGTTTACGCATCAGTCGTTTTTTTAATTCTCGGGAAATATTAACCTACAACATTGATTAAGGTCGATAATAACTTTGTTCCAGATAAAAGCTGGCTACCACAGTAAATTAACAAATATTTGATTTAAAACAATAAATATAATTATCATTTTTAATAAAATAAAAACAATTTTAGAAAAAAATAAGAAATCGTTCGTTATTGAGTATTTTTTGTAATCTACTTCTAATACTTTCGCCCTTTAATGCTATGAAATTTATCACATTAAACTTAAATATTATCTTTTTTAAATTCACATTTAAGTCAAACTTCTAACCACTTACTACACATTAGCAGACATTACTTAACTGATTTAAATTCTCAATATGTTTCAATAATAAATATCTAAATCATAGATATGGAGGATGAACTTATGCCTCGCGGTGATAAAACAGCTTACACCACAAAGCAAAAACGTCAGGCTAAACATATTGTTGAGAGTGAAGTAGATAGAGGTCATTCTCAAGAAGAAGCTGAACGAATTGCTTGGTCTACTGTCAATAAACAAGATGGTGGCGGTAAGAAAAAGTCTCACTAAAACAAACGTTGAATACTTCTTTAGCTAGGGCTAAAGAAGTATTTTTATCAAAAATGAATGAATGGTGTTTAGAAAACTCGAGAGCTTTTTATATAGTCATCGCTTACTTGATTTAAGGCATTCAAAATAGCGCTATCATCTTGGCTTAACAGAGCTTTATTAAGGCATTCCATATAGCCTATAAGCATAGTCTTAGAGGTGTTGGCAAATTCAGAGGTTACTGCTTCATCTTCATATAAGATCACGTAGCTACGTGCAAAACCATAGATTAAATAGACGGCTGCTTTTTCTTTTGTATTTTGAGATTCTTTAAGAGACTGTTCACAAGCATTTTTTAAGTCTTTAAATGCATCTGTACCAGTAGATTGATTTTTGAAAGATAAAAGTATTGTTTGGAAGTTCATATCCATATTCCACTCAAAAAGTAAAGCTACAGAAGATGATAGAACCTGTCAAATAATATCCTGATTAATATAAGTTTAATTGTAAATAAATTTATATTGATTTCCCCTGAATTACGAAAAAATCATGCAACAAAAAACCACCCTTGTTTTAAGGGCGGTTTGGTTAAAACGTATCAATAATTAGAAGCTTATTTCTAGCGTTATAGTAGTACCCGAGTGCTCAATATCAGTTGAGACATTAAACCCTCTGTTTTTAAGCTCTTCTTCAACCAGTGTAAGATGATCAGGGCTTATGGCATCAACAGGAAACCAGAAAGTTGCTTTTCGCTTCCCTTCCTTAGATTCAGACTCAGTACCAGTTAAAATTTTTTCCAATATAACTTCTTGGTTTATTTTAAAGTTTTTAGCATTTTGACGCGCTTGTTCAGCATTAAAGTTGTTAAGCATATTTATCTCTCTAATTATTAATTTATCTAAGTTTATAGCATAAAAAGACTATATAAGTTTTAGTGTTGTGTAGTTAAAACCAATCAAAAATAGAAGCTTATTGATTAAATAACTTTTCTACCCATTCAATAAATTTTCTAGCATTTCTATTTTTAAAATCTTCCTTATTTGGAATGTAGTAACACAGCTCTGATTGAATAGATTTCGTTTTCAACTCCTGTAAAAGATTCGCCTTAACGAACCTACGGGTAAGTGTAGCGGAACAAAATACTAATCCATTGGCAGATAAAGCCTCATGTATGCCAAAAATTTCCTGATCAAATTTCTTAATTCTCACCCTCTGTTGGTCCCATCCATTCACCTCAAGCCACGTCTCTAATGGTGGACTTGGTAATGCTTTATTTTTCCATTCTGTGGTGAATAACGTTATTGGCTCACTCGTATCTTTAATCAGAGCAAGTTTAGATGCACCAAATACATTAAAAGACTCATATTTAAGGACATCTTTAGAAGGTACTGAAGATACATCACCATATCGAATAGGCAATGTATATAAGTGACCTTCTAAAGCTTCACCTGTAGAGAATTCAACTGAGATATCGGGGTGCAATTGATAAAATTCATTTATAGAAGGGATTAACAGCATTGCAGCGAGTGAAGATGTACTAGCCACTCTCACTACATCTCCATTTACTGTTATTTCATCTAATGCATCTTCAATTTTACGAAACCCTTCAGAAATTGCCCCTGCAAGTCTCTCTCCGGTGGTTGTAAGTGTTATTTTTCTTACTTGTCGATGAAACAAATCAACATTTAGCCTACTTTCAAGATTGGCAATATGATGTGAAATTGCAGTCGGTGTTAGCGAAAGTTCTTCAGCAGCTAATTTAAAACTCCCCAATCGAGCAGCTGATTCAAATGCCTTAAGTGCTTGCAAAGAGACTTGCATGCTTTCTCCAAAGTTATATTTATAGGTGAACTAAACTCATCTATAAATGTAATTTTCTCGTTTGTCTACTTATCTTTTAAAACTCAAAATAAATTAAACCTTAACTTTTTTGGAATTTATGATGAGTAAAATATTACATATAGATGCTAGTGTAAGAGCTGCGATTAACCCCAATCCAAACCATAATTCGATTTCTAAAAATATTGCCAGCCGATTGGTCAGCTCATGGAAAAAGCAACTGGCTATAGATGAGTATATCTATCGTGATGTAGGAATGAATCCGCCACCATTTATTACTCAAGACTGGATTGATGCTGTATTCACACCTGAAAATAAAAGAACTCAAGCTCAATGTGATGTTTTATCTATATCAGATCAGTTAATAGCGGAAGTTTCGAGTTCAGATATCATTTTAATTTCTTCCCCTATGTACAATTATGGTATGCCTGCTCAACTTAAAGCGTGGTTCGACCAAATTATTCGGATTAATAAAACATTTGATTTTGATCTTGCTCGAGGAGACTTTCCTTTAGAACCGCTTCTATCTGGAAAAATTTTAATCATTATCACCTCTAGTGGAGAGTTTGGTTTTGAGAAAGAAGGCATCCGCCATCACATGAATCATCTTGTACCTCACCTTCGCACGCTCAGCAAATATTTAGGCGTAGAGAAAATTTATGAAATTGCTTCAGAATATCAAGAATTTGGAGATGAACGACATATAAAATCATTAGAAAATGCTTTTCAAAAAGCTGAGAAACTCGTAGCTGAACTTTCCGCTTCATATACAGAAAGTCAGTAAAATATGAACCTTAATTTTTAAAATTTAATAAGCTACTGATAATCTTAACTAAGCTGTCTTATTAAAAATAAAAAGCCAACCCAATTGGGTTGGCTTTTTTATTTCTGCACCGAAACTAACTTATAGTTATATATTATTTATATTGAAATTGTTTTTCTTGTATCCAAGAATATACAGACCTGTATGTTTAATCAATTGAATTTTTCTCATTGAATCAGTTAATTTAATTCATTATCACTTTTACAAATTAAAACCTCTTCAATTCATCACTTTACTAGCTTTTAAAATAAGTTCATTATTTAGCGAAACTAATATAAGTATTTACTTTGTTAACTATTAACATTGAATATCTTTTATTTATAAATAAAAACTACTCAATTTAAATTATTTACTACTCTTAATTAAAAAAGCCCATCACAAAGATGAGCTTTTAAATTTTAACGATCACATCATTTTAACTAGATAGACTTTCTTTTTCTTCTTGAAATAACTGAATTAATGGTTGAGTTAATAGCTCATAACGCCAACCCAATAAATAATCAGGTAAATCTTGTTCATCCCCTTGAGAAAGAACATGCTGATGAATTGCATTTAGCCATTTCTTTCTAAGTAATACTTCTTTAGGAATAGAAGTTTCACTTATTGCATGGGCAAGTACCATATCCATTTTGTGTAGAGTTTCTTTAGATGTTACTTTAAAAGGTTTGGCAATTCTTGTTGGCCATTCGCTTTCATTCGGTAAATCTTTAAGTAATTCTAAAATAGTTTTTCCATATTCACGGACTACATTTGGGCGAATATCTTTAACTTGCGAAAGTTGAAAACTATTACGTGGATTCTTTTCAACCATATCAATCATGGTTGAATTTCTAAGAATAAAACTGCGTGGCTGATTTGTCGCTTTAACAATGTATTCACGCCATTGACTTAAATTTTGTAGTTGCATCAATTGACGGCGCGAATGACGATAATTACCGACATCGCTATAGAGTAACTCTGTTGGTGTTTCACTAATAATTTCTTTAGTTAAACTTCTACAATCTTCAAGAACGTAGTTATAGAGTCCTTTCTGCTTAAGCTGTTCTTGAATATGATGCGCTAACTTCATTATATATAGAACGTCATTTGCGGCATAACAGAGTTGCTGAGGTGATAAAGGCCGAGCCAACCAATCAGATCTTGTTTGATCTTTTTCAATGTCAATGTCGAGGCAAAGCTTTAAAGCACCTTGGTAACTTACTTGCAAACCATGGCCTAAGAAAGAAAGCCCTACTTGAGTATCAAACACATTAAGCAGATCTTCTTGATCAGCGTAATGATAGATTAAATCGATGTCTTCCCCACATGCGTGAAAAATGTTCTGCTGTGCGAGAAATATTTTGTCCCAAAACTGACTTAGATCTAATGAAACACCATCCAACAGATAAACATTGCCATTTACATTGACTTGGCATACTCCAAGTTTAGGCCAGAGTGTGTCAACCTTAATAAATTCTGTATCAAGTCCATATATTGAACATTGATCCATTTTTTGAAGAACATCAACCAAATCGGTTTGCTGTTGGATAAACTGAAACATGCTTTCTCAAGTAAATGCAAAGAGTGCTTAGAACTCTGGTATATATAACATAGAAGTAAGAAATTACCACTTAAACCTTTTTGAATACTCTATTTTTGAACAATTTTTCGAAAATAGATAATTTTTTGATCTTTTATTTATACTTTTAAAGTTAACTCCAAATATGTGTTTTTAAAAATCTATCAGATCTTTTTCATTCTTATGTGTTTTCATATTTTATTTAAAAGATCTTTTTAAATTAAAGACAAAATAGTATTTGCCTTTTATAGTTAAATTAATAAATTTAATTCAATTTTATATAGCATTAATGAAACAAGCATCGAAATGCTTATTTCATTCTCATGCGGTTATGAACTGCCTGACTTAAGGTATGGCTATCTACATACTCAAGTTCACCACCTTGCGGTACGCCTTGAGCAATACGTGTCATTTGTATAGGTAAATGCTTAGTCGCCTCTACCAAATAATGAGCAGTCGCCTGTCCTTCTACAGTCGCATTTGTTGCCAAAATCACCTCTTCAATAGAACCTTGGCTTAAACGCTGAATCAGATAAGGAATACCAATTTCTTCTGGGCCAATACCGTCTAAGGGTGAAAGATGCCCGCCTAAAACATGATATTTACCACGGAAACTTCCGCTTTGCTCAATCGCCATGACATCTGCTGGTGATTCAACTACACATAGTAGTTGATCTTCTCGGTCAGTTGAGGCGCAAATATCACAAATTTCATGTTCAGTTAGAGAATGACAAACGCTGCACTCATGAATATAACTTGAAGCTTCATGTAGAGCATGGGCTAATGCAAACGCGCCTTCTCGATTTTTCATCAAAAGATGTAATGCCATACGTTGAGCCGACTTCGGACCAACGCTAGGCAATATACGTAAAGCTTGAACGAGTTGTTCAAATCTATCGCTAAACACAGAATTTCCTTAGAACATGCCCGCTAAGCCAGGTGGCAAGCCCATACCAGAATTTGCTTTTTGCATTTTTTCTTCTGAAATAACTTCAGCTTGACGTACAGCATCGTTTACCGCTGCAGCAATCAAGTCTTCAATCATATCTGGTTCATCTTGAAGTAATTCAGGGTTAATTTCGATACGTTTTACAAGATAGCGACCATTCATGGTTACTTTAACCAAACCACCACCAGCTTCTGCTTGGACTTCAGTTTGAGCAAGCTCTTCTTTCGCCTTTTTTATATTTGTTTCCATATCTTTTTGCATGCGCTGCGCTTGCTGCATGAGCATATTGATATTCATAACTTTACTCCGTATCTCTATCAAATCTTTAAAGTATTATTCGTTATCTGGTAATACTTTATAAAAACTCAATCTCATTGAACCAACCCATGTGATTAAAATCCATACAGATTAGTGCATTGAACTCAAATTAATCCGTAATTCTGACACAATAGACTAATGTTTTCTATCAGTATCTCTAGCTCTATTTTACGTAGCTACATGAATAGCATGGTTAAACCTAGACACACTTCATAAATGCCTAAATATTTACATTCAAGTCTTATAAAAATTTAGATCACTATCGAGATGCCTGTAACCCTTTATCAATTGTTTTGTATTCACTTAGAGGAACTTTCTTAAAGGAAGTATTTGCTTCTTGAATAGATTTATCTGCTTCTTGCACAGACTTCTCTGCATTGTTAATCAATAAGGTTGTTTCATTTGCTGGGTTCTGATTCGGTTTGGTCAGCAATTTGTATCCAACTACCCCGATTACCCCCACCACAACAACGATAGCAATAGGCTTAAGCATTTTAAAACTCACATTTCTTTTAATTAAATTTAAAGTCTTTATACCCTGTGCTCTAAGCTCTCATTTAAACAAAAATGTAGGTTTTTTATTGCAATTCTGAAAATTGGGTAACATTTAAATATAAAAAACCATCTCGATTAAAGAGATGGTTTCATGAACAAAATAACAGAAGATAATTAGATCAGATCAAGACCACGTGAGATATCACGAATAATATCGTTAATATCTTCTAAGCCCACAGATACACGGATTAAACCCTCTTGGATGCCTGCTGCGGCTTTTGCTTCAGCAGAAAGTTTGCCATGTGTAGTCGTTGCAGGATGTGTAATTGTTGACTTCACATCACCTAGGTTACCAGTAATTGAAATAAACTTAGTATTATCAATAACCTTCCAAGCACCTTCACGTTCGCCTTTAACAACGAAAGAAACAATTCCACCAAAACCAGTTTGCTGTTTAGCAGCAAGTTCATGGCCTTCATGAGCTGGTAAACCAGCGTAGTAAACTTTTGCTACTTTTTCATGAGTAGATAACCATTCTGCAAGAATTTGAGCACTCTCACAGTGTGCCTTCATACGCAAACGTAAAGTTTCTAAACCTTTTAAGAAAACCCATGCATTAAATGGACTCATTGATGGTCCAAGCGTACGGACAACACCAAACACTTCTTCTAACAACTGATGATTACCAACAACAGCCCCACCTAATGCACGTCCTTGCCCGTCTAAATATTTAGTTGCCGAGTAAATGACAAGGTCTGCGCCAAACTTTAATGGTTGCTGTAAAACAGGAGTACAAAAACTGTTATCAACCGCCAGTAATGCGCCATGCGCATGGGCAATATCTGCAAGCGCTTGAATATCTGCGATCTCGGCTAGAGGATTAGACGGCGACTCAACAAATAAAAGTTTAGTTTCTGGACGTACTGCATTTTTCCATGCATCCAAATCACATAAATCAACAAATGTAATGTCTACACCAAACTTGGCAATATATTTTTCAAACAAGGCAACAACTGAACCAAAAACTGCTCTTGAGCAAATAACATGATCACCCGCTTTGAGATATGCCATAGTAACTGACAAAATCGCGCCCATTCCAGAACTTGTCGCAACAGCGCGTTCAGCACCATCTAAAGCTGCTAAGCGTTTTTCGAACATCGATACAGTCGGATTGGTAAAACGTGAATAGATATTCCCTTGAACCTGACCAGAAAATTTTGCTGCAGCTTCTTCTGCATTTTCATATACAAAAGATGATGTCAAAAAAATCGGTTCGCCATGTTCACCTTCAAAACTACGAGTATGTCCGGTACGAATGGCTAAGGTATCAAGTTGGTATTCTAAATCATCAGACTGGTTCATTAAATGTTCGCCTTTACTGGTCATGTACTAAAAACTATCTTCATTTTGAGTGTCTAAGGTATTTAAGGTCAAGGTAAACCTTAAAATTATCGCTTAGACTTTATTCAACTTTAGTAAATAGTTGGTAAAGCAAGATGAAACGCTTAAAGTCCCTTGTCTCTGAACAAAGTCAAATCAAGCACCTTTCTGCCCGACTATTTCATCCAAAAACATTGGTTCTGTCACAAAGTACGCCCTATGAAGTCATAGGCGAATTCAATCAAACCCGTATTCGCTATTACGCAGCAACACAAAAAAAATTTAAACAGCCTTTGGTATTCGTTGCCCCACTCGCAATCAATATGGCGATTTATGATTTATACCCTTATCGTTCTCTTATTAAATATTTCCAAAATGCTGGTTTCGATGTCTATTTGGTCGATTGGGGCAGTTTAAAGTTTAAAGATAGACACCTTAACTTTTTATCATTTATTGAAGATTTCATTCCTAAAGCGATTGAAATCATCCGAACACATTCAAAAAGTGAGCAAATCTCGCTCCATGGCTGGAGTATGGCAGGCATATTCGTTACTTTATATGCCGCTCTGAACCAACCCAACCATATTAAAAATTTAATTGTTCTGGGTAGTCCAATAGATAGTTATGCATCTGGCCATATTGGCAAGCTCTATCGAACCATAAATCATTTGATTGGTCGTAATAAGAAAATTCAGGAACGTATTTATTCTGGGTTGCCAAAACGTCTGATCCACAGTCCCGGAATTTTAAATTCATTAGGTTTCAAAATTCTTGATCCTAAAGGTTGGTTTGATGGACATCTGCAATTGCTAAAAAACCTTGATGACCTGCAATTTGTACAAGAGCATGCAACCTTAAGTAGTTTTTTAAATAACATGATTGATTATCCAGGTGGGATTAATCAGGACATGTTGTTTAATGTCTGGCTACAAAATCCGTTAAAACGTGGCTTTATTCAGTTAAAAGATAAGAAAATCGAATTAAAAAATATAGATTGTTCCCTCTTAGTTGGCGCGGGTCGTAGTGATCAGTTGGTCACTGCTGACGCTGCTTCGCCATTAAGTCAATTGACAAACAGTCAGGATGTCACGTTTACTCTCATCCCCGGCGGTCATTTAGGCCTAATGTCGAGTCAAGCAAGTGCTCTGGAGTTTTGGCCGAAACTGGCGGCATGGCTCGCCGAACGTTCAACACAACTTTAAGGATAAGGTCATGAGTCAATCTGTTGCATTTATTGGTTTGGGTGCAATGGGCTACCGTATGGCAGCGCATTTACCAAAACACTTCGATACTGTCTATGTATGGAATCGAAATTTTGAAAAAGCCAAACAACATGCAGCAGACTATGGCACTAAGGCTGTCTCATTAGAGCAAGCGGTACAAGCAGATATTATCTTTTCATGCTTACCGACAAGCACTGATGTAGAAGCGCTTATTAGTAGTGTAGAAATTAAATCTGGATAGACTGTACCAGTGGTGTTCCTGATTCTGCCCGCGCATTAGCCAGCTCATTAAAGCAATTAAATGTTGATTTTCTAGATGCGCCAGTAAGCGGTCAAACCGTGGGTGCTGAGAACGCAACTTTGACTGTAATGGTGGGTGGTGATGCAGCAGCCTTCGAACGCGCATTGCCAGCTTTACAAGCGGTAGGAAAATTAATTAAACATGTGGGTGAGTCTGGTGCTGGATTTGCCGTAAAAGCCGTTAATAATATGTTACTCGCAGTTAACCTTTGGTCTGTTGCAGAAGGTTTCAGTGCTTTAAAAGCGCATGGAGTAAGCTTGAACGAAGCTTTAGAGTGTATTAACGCTTCAAGTGGTAAAAGTCTGGTAACAGAGACTATATTCCCACAGCGTGTATTGAGTCGCGAATTTCCAGTAACCTTTGGCTTGGCTCTTCTTGCCAAAGATACAGGAATTGCTTTGGATTTAGTCAAGCAAGCAAAGCTTCCTGCCCCGCTTTTGTCATTAACACAAAGTTTAATCCAAGCTGCTCATTTAACGGCTGAAGACAACAGCGATTTCTCTGCGGCAGTGAAAATGTATGAAGCATGGACAAAGATCACCTTAGAATAAATTTGACCTTTTAAATGACTACTTATTAAAGATGCTTATTTTAATAAGATGAAAAATGAGGGCGTGAAAACTCGATTATTTAAAGTAAGTATATTTCTAAAGAACTTTTCTATAGCCTGAAAAATTGAATATGGGAAATTTTAGAAAGCTTTTATGCTATGTCGGTACTCGAATAATGTTTTTGTAATCAGGTGATTTGAAGTAATTAACAATCATCTGCGCACTTTTTTCAGACACAACCTTAGCCTGTTCCATTGTTTTTAAATAAGAATTGGCAAGCATACAGCTCGGTAGCAAAGTATTTGCAAGTGGAGGAAAATTTTCTCTTCCTCCTAATGTTATTTTTTCAATGAAACTTGCCAACCACATAATGTATTCGCCTTTATTCTTAAATGCTGGCATTAAGCTAATATCAAGCTTAACTGTACATTCTTCACTAGGCTTATTTAAGCACTCTTCAAAATCAATAAAGTTATATTTTAGTCTGTATGAAGTTCCTTTTATCTCTTGTCTAATAATACTTATTAAGCTATTTAAATGCTCAATAATATCTTTCGAGAAAAACTTATCTTCTTCAGATTTTATATAAACGCTTTCAGCAACGAGTAAAAACTGTGACATTCTCTATTTCCCTTTAATCTTGTCTCCGATGAATAATCAGATTCTTTAAGGAAGTATGATGCATATAACATTGCTATATGTAAGTTGATTAGATTAAAAAGTAACCACAATGGTAAACATGAAAGCTACCCACCAAATAAATCACACAAATTAAATATAAAGATAAATACATCACAATACATAAGTTTAAATTAATATATTTCGAAATAACTTTAATAAAAAAAAGCCCATCTCAATTTTAGAAATGGGCTACAAAAACAAAAAACTATCAAACGCAGCAATTAAGGACAATATAATATAAGCTAAAACATGTAAAATCAATACATCTTTCAGTTGAATTGTAAACTAAGATTAATTTTGACTTATTTATATTTTACAAATCAAAAGAAAAAAGCCCATTTCCGTCTAAATTAAAATGGGCCCAGTGAATTCCACTTAATCCTAGAGTACAAAATGTGATAATTATCACGCTTTATATTTTCATAATGTCATTGATATATTTCTTTTTCATTGACCTAATTTCAAACTTAAGCCGTCTATTTAGCAAATCAAATAGACTATAAAATCTTATCTTTTTCTGCAATTTTTTATGTGTGCTCAACCCAACTAGAAACATATTTGTCCACCATCAGTGAGAGTTAAAGTCGATTAAACGAGAATCAAATTCTGGAAATATATATAAAATTTAGCTTAAGTTTATGTTTTTATTTGATTTTTATAAATTATTGATATCTAAAGTTTTTCTTTACTTTGTGAACAAATTATCAACCAAAATGACACTTGAGTAATTAATAGTCATTGAAATATTGGTAATAAACCTTATATTGAGTACAGGTTCATACCTTTAACTGAGGAAACGCTCATGAATAAATTTATGGTTGCAGTCTTTACTGGCATGGTGAGCATTGCTGGTTTAAGCGTTCAAGCTGCAACGCCTGAGCAAGAATGTCAGAAATTGCAAGACGATTATAATTTGATTTATGCATCAAAAGGCTTTTGTTTTAAAGATCCTGATGCTAAAGAAAAATATGGTAATGAAAACTGTCATACGACAAAACCAAAGTTTTCTGACAAAGAGCAACAACGTCTTGATGCTATTAAAGAGCGTCAGAAAGAATTGAAATGTAAATAATTTTAAAGGAATAATACATGGCATACGATGATCAAAATATCTTCGCAAAAATTTTACGCAATGAACTTCCAGCGATAAAAATCTATGAAGATGATCAAGTTCTAGCTTTTATGGATATTATGCCTCAAGCCGATGGTCATACATTAGTTATTCCAAAAACACCTGCTGTAACGCTGCTTGATTTACCTCCAGAAGCAGCTGCATATACCATACAAGTTGTTCAGAAAATTGCAAAAGCAATGGAAAAAGCCTTCAATTTAGAAGGTATTGTCTTAATGCAACTTTCTGGAGCAGCAGCAGGACAAACTGTTCCCCATGTTCATTTTCACCTTATTCCTACCAATGTGCATCAACTTGGACGCCATGCTGTAGAGTTAGGAGATCAAGAAAAAATTAAGGGATTAGCTGAAAAAATTAAAGCAGCTCTTTGATTTTTAATGTATTAAGGCGGAGTTTTTACTCCGCTTTTTTTCGTCCAAAAACTATAAAAAATTAAAATAATTAATTTATTTCTAAATTTTAATCGTCATAAAACTGTCATTTATTTTTCACGCCCCTGTCACAAAGTTTGCCGATACTGCTTAGCAAGTTGGTGAGCTTTTGTAACTTTTTGTACATAAGTCAACTACAAAATAAATAGTTAACTAGGCATACGCCATTTTTAAATACCTTTTGGAGAAATCTCAATGAAGAAATTGCTACTCGCTGCCGCAGTTGCAACTTTGAGCATAAACGCGGTGCAAGCAGCGCCAACTTTGTATGGCAAACTAAATGTTTCTATTAACCAAGTTGATAATAAAAATTTCGATGGTAAAAGTGATGTTACCGAAGTTAACTCAAACTCTTCTCGCATTGGGGTAAAAGGCGAAGAGAAATTAACTGACAAGTTATCTGCTGTTTATTTAGCTGAATGGGCAATTTCTACTGATGGTTCAGGTTCTGATAGTGACCTTAGCGCTCGTAACCGTTTCATCGGTTTAAAAACTGAAGGTGTTGGTACTTTAAAAGTAGGTAAATATGACTCTTACTTTAAAACCGCTGCTGGTGGTAACCAAGACATCTTTAATGACG
Organism: Acinetobacter sp. 1124_18A; assembly: GCF_052824995.1. NCBI lineage: Bacteria > Pseudomonadati > Pseudomonadota > Gammaproteobacteria > Moraxellales > Moraxellaceae > Acinetobacter > Acinetobacter sp. 1124_18A. The sequence continues at coordinate 292,798 of NZ_VTDF01000002.1, forward strand.
ATACACGTTTAGATATTACCAATATCATGTACGGTGAAAACCGCTTAGATAACGTAGTAGGTTTTGAATTAGACCCTAAATTATTAGCTGGTTTAACGTTCAACATCATGGCTCAAACTGGCGAAAGTACTTCTGACAGTAAAGATGGTGAAACTGGTAAAGACAGCAAAAATGATAGCTTTGACTCAGTATCAACTTCTCTTGGTTATGAAAACAAAGACCTTGGCTTAGCAGTGGCTGCCGCTGGTGACTTCGGTATTAAAGGTAAATATGCTGCTTACGGTCTGAAAGATGTTTATACAGATGCTTACCGTGTAACTGGTTCTTATGACATCGCAAAATCTGGCTTTGTTGTAGGTGCTTTATGGCAACATGCTGAACCTACTGATGATTTGACTGCATATGGTCAATCATATAAATCAGATGGTTCAATCGATAAAGCTGGTAAGGCTTACCGTGGTTTAGAGGAACAAGCATATGCAGTAACAGCTGCTTATAAAATTCCTAACACTAAACTTAAAGTGAAAGCAGAATATGCTTCAGCTGAAACCCAAGTAAGTGGTCAATCAGATCGTAAAATTGATTTGTACGGCTTAGGTCTTGATTACCAAATCAACAAACAAGCTCGCTTCTACGGTATCGTTGCTCAACAAAAACGCGACTGGTTGAATGATGACGACAAGCAAACTGTTGTAGGTACTGGTATCGAATATAACTTCTAATTAGTTATCTTTGATTCATATCTAAAATAAAAGGGCTAACGCCCTTTTATTTTATTGTTCAGATTAAAAAAGCCGATATTTTATACCGGCTTTTTTAGTTTGTAGCTTACTTTAAGAAACCACTTACAAGATTCATTACGTTTTGAATATCTTGGTTTGCTTCTTGATGATCGGTACTTTCACCCTGAGGTGTTAATGAGTCAATGACTTGAGGTAAGACTGAAGCAATTGCACCGTAAACTTGCTCTTTTGGAGCTTGAGCTTGCGCAGCAACTTGCTCAATGTCAGCTGGATTAAATAAACTCTGTAATTGTTGAGTAGGAACTTCGCTATTACTTTGATTTGGATCAACCCAGCTTTGAACTTGGTTACCTAAACCCGCACCTTTTAACTTTTCTAAAGCAGCTTGCAAACCACCTTGTTGTTGAACCCAACCTAAAATTAAAGGTACAACTGCAATTAATAAACTTTGTACGCCACCACCTGCTTGAGGTGCGTTATTATTATTTCCAGTCACTTGACCCAATACAGAACCTAGTACTCCTCCAAGACCGCCTTGTGTGCCAGAAGAAGTATTGCCCCCCATTTGCCCGAGTACTGAACCTAAAATTCCACCTAAACCACCTTGACCTGATGCTTGCTGGTTCCCACCTAAAGCCTGCTGAGCCAAAACTTCTACAATGTTGCTTAAATTTGTCATGTGTAACTCTTATGTATGGTTTATACACGAGCATACGCGGATTCTTGTTAAGGCAGCAAAAGCCAAATTGTTAAATTTTGAAAAAGATTTGGTGCCATTTTACCAGCGGAATTTATTCCAGTTCTCTGGGTTTGCCCAGAACTTTGAATTAAACCAATCTGGAACATGTTTATAGGTCAAGATGTTAAATTGCCATAAAGCAAAATCACTATCATGTGAAGTTTTATCAATGAGTTGTGTAAAACCTAAAGAACGCAATAACTGTTCATCACTTCGTTTACTCACCACAACAATTCGTTTTGCTAATAAGTCCCGTAGTTTTACTAATAATTGTGATTTTTGTACTTCAGTTATGTTCTGCATTTCATCTGTATCAAACAATACAAAACCCAAATCATAACGCTGAGTAAAAGGCAGACTTAAAAGCTCAGTTACGGTAAAATAGTGCCATTGAATTGCGTTATTCTGGTCAATTTTCTGGCCAATACAAAGTGCAGTATGAATGGGCTGTTCGTTTGATAAATCGTCTAGCATAGAAGTGATGACATTTTGTTCAGCCATAACTGCAACCCTTAATTGAAAGATGTGAGTTTAAACTTTATGGAACTACAAGGCATTTGCCATAAAATGCATGCAGGCCTAAAAGATGCTAGTGTAACTGATCAACAGACAACCAAGGCAAATGTTGAATACAAATTTGTATTAGACCGTTCAGAAATTGATCTTCCTTTTAATTTAGGACAAGAACTAGAAATCGAATGGACAGGTAATATTTATTGCACCTCTTGTGGCACTAAAACACCGAAGTCTTATTCTCAAGGCCACTGTTTTAAATGCTTTAAAACTAAAGCAGAATGTGACCTCTGCATTATGAAACCAGAAACGTGCCACTACCACTTAGGTACGTGCCGTGAAGATGATTTTGCCCACAATGTTTGTTTCCAACCTCATATTGTATATTTGGCAAATTCGAGTGCTTTGAAAGTAGGTATTACTCGTCTCAATCACATGCCAGGTCGCTGGTTAGATCAAGGAGCAACTCAAGCCTTACCTATTTTAAAAGTTGGATCACGCCGTTTATCTGGTCAACTTGAAACTATGTTTGGTTCTTTGGTTGCTGACAAAACTGATTGGCGTAAACTTCTTAAGGGTGAAGCTGAACCTCTGAAACTGACAGAACAACGTGATCAGTTAATCGAAGAGTTTGCACCCAAAATTCAAACAATTCGTGAGGAATTTAGCCAAAATCTTGAATTTAACGAAACTGTTGAATTCTTAGAAGATGAGTTACCACGTGAATTTGTTTACCCAGTTGAACAATATCCTGAAAAAATTAAGTCTCTAAATCTGGATAAAACACCAAAAATTCGTGGTGTATTACAAGGCATTAAAGGCCAATATTTAATTTTTGATATGGGTGTTATTAACATCCGTAAATATACGGGTTACGAACTCATTATACGTGCCTAAGTAAGTTTTAAAGCCCCTAAAATGGGGCTTTTTAATTAAGATAATCTGTTTCTAAATAGCCAAGCTGCCAAAGGCAAAGTCACTATTCCCAGAATGATCATTGGAATAAAGTTAAATTTGACTTGTGCAAAGCTTGCACCCTCTAAATAAACCCGTTGTACCAAGTTAATTCCAAACCTTAAAGGATTTGCATACGTTGCTATTTGTAATGCTTCCGGCATGTTTTCTATGGGAGTAAGTAAACCTGAGAGTAACATCAAAGGCATAATCAATAAAAACGTAAAAAGCATGGCTTGTTGCATATTTAAAGATAGTGCTGAAATAGATAAGCCCACCCCAACTACAGCCACATTAAAACTCAATAAACCAAAATAAAGCAGCCCAATAGAGCCATTCATGGGAATTTTAAACCAGAACAAAATAATCAATAAAATAATGGTTGACTGCATCAGCCCTACAAAAATTGGCGGTAAGGCCTTACCAATCATGATTTGTAATGGCGTATACGGTGTCACTAATAACTGATCAAATGTGCCCTGCTCACGTTCACGCGCCACTGATAAAGCGGATAAAAGTAGTGTCTGCATCATACTTAATGCTGCAATTAATGAAGGCATTAGGCTCCAACGAGATTCCTGATTTGGGTTGTACCATGTTCTTGTTTCAAGGCTAATGGGCAAAGCTGAGTTAAATTTTTGCTGATTAAACTGACCAACAATTTTATTTAGATATGAACCCGCCACAACAGCAGTTGATGAGTTCCTGCCATCAACAATCACTTGTATAGATGAACTTTGGTTATTATTTAATTTGTCTTCAAAGTCGGACGGTATCGTAATTACAACCACTGCCTGACGGCTATCAATAACCTGTTTGATTTGACCAGTATATTCAAGTGTTGCAACACGCTTAAAAATACCAGAGCCATCTAGTTTTGAGATGAGTTCATGTGAGACCTGTCCATTGCTCTGGTCTAAAATTGCATAATCCACATGGTTAACGTCATAAGTAGCAGCATAACCAAACAAAAGTGCCTGCATGAGGGCTGGTACAAATAGAATGACTCTATTTGCAGGGTCACTAAAAATGGTTAAGAACTCTTTTTTGACTAAAAAACTTAAGTGTTTTAGCCAAACGATTAGCTGCTGCCACATAACTTTATCTCAACCGTTTTTTCAGTGAAAAGTTCACAGCACATATCAAAACAACGATATATCCCAACAGAAAACCGCACTCTTTAAACCATAACTTCCAATCATCACCTCCCATAAATAAGGTTTTAATTAAAATCATAAAATGTGTAGCTGGTAGCAACTGGCTAATAATTTGTACAACCAAAGGTAAGTTACGGGTATCAAAAACAAACCCAGAAAGCATAAGTGCAGGCATAAAACTTGCCAATAAAGCAATTTGACTTGCTTGAAACTGACTTTGAGCAAAGCCTGATATAGTTAGACCAAGTAATAATGAAACGATTAAATACAGAAAGGAAGCCGACAAAATTGAGAATAATGAACCGCGCATGGGCACTTCAAAAATAAAATATGCAGCAACAATACAAATCACAATATCAATCATGCCGACCACCACGTAGGGAATGAGTTTTGCTAATACAATTTCAAATGGCCGTACAGGCGTAACAAATAAAGCCTCTAGAGTTCCCCGTTCCCTTTCACGGGCAATAAGTAAACCAGTTAAAAATGCGCCAATTAAAGTTAAAATGAGCACCATTAAACCAGGGACTAAAAACCAAGTACTGTTACCAGATTCGTTAAACCATATTCTTTGTTCAATATTAACGGCGCTTGACGTTGCTAATATTGGACTACGATCAAACTGTATAGACAGTGCGGTAGCTAAAGCACCTGCAACATATCCCTCTAGAGCTGTTGCTATGGTGGTGGATGTCCCATTTAATAATAGTTGAACCTTGGCATTACCTTGCTGCGCCTGACTGGCAAAATCTGAAGGAAAATGCAAAATGGCATCAATTTCGCCATCTCGAATGGCCTGCTCTGCTTCAGGCAAATTATGAAACTCTTGACTTGTTATATATCGTGAGCCATTTAAACCAGCTAAAGCCTGATTGATCTGTGGTGAAGACTGATCAACGACAACGCCGACTCGGGCCTGATTTAAATCAAATGAAAGTCCATAACCAAACAGTAGAATTAAAATAACAGGCAAAACCAGACCAATCCCGAGACTGCTTTTATCACGAATGAGCTGCTTAGTTTCTTTACGGACTAATGCTGTCAGTCGATTCCAAAATCCAAAGCTCATCGCAGTTCTCCTAAACAGCGTGCCTTAACGCGCGTGCTTGTTCCACAATTGCGATAAAAGCCTCATTCATATCACCAATATGTTTATCTTTACTCGCCAATTCGCGTACTTGTTGGGGTGAGCCTAAGGCCAATAACTTTCCAGCATCTTGTATGGCAATGCGGTCACAATATTCTGCTTCCTCCATAAAATGCGTCGTAATAATGATGGTAATGCCCTGATTTGCCAGTTCACCAATGCTGTACCAAAATGATCGCCGTGCAAGCGGGTCAATTCCGCTCGTGGGTTCGTCTAAAAATAAAATTTCTGGTTCATGTAATAGTGCAGCAGCCATAGATAGCCGTTGTTTATACCCACCCGGTAAATCACCACTTTTACTATGAGGTTTTAAATCGTATTGCTGTAAGGCTTTATCAATTTGTTGATTTAGTTTTTTGCCAGATAACCCATAAGCTCCCCCAAAAAACTTCAAGTTTTCTAAGACAGTTAAATTGCTATACAGTGCAAATTTTTGCGAGACGTAGCCTACTTTTGCTCTTGCCTCAGCACGAGCTGTCCGTAAATTTTTACCTGCAACTTCCAAATACCCGCTACTTGCTGGTAGCAATCCACACAACATTCGAAATGTTGTCGTTTTACCCGCGCCATTTGGTCCAAGTAATCCAAATATTTCGCCACGTAGTACAGTAAATGAAGTATTGGCAACGGCAGTAAAATCTCCAAAAGTTCGGACTAAATCTTTAACTACAATGATGGGTTGCTCTGATTTCAAATTATTGTTTTGTTCTAATTGAAAAGCTTGATCAGAAATAGGTATATGTTTTGATTGCTTTTGAGCCTGCTGCAACAGCATCATAAATGCATCTTCAAGTTCAGGTGGTCGCGTATTTGCTTTTAGCCCTTCAGGTAAAGTATCGGCTAATAGCTCTTTTTGACGACTAATAAAGTTCACTTGTTCACCCTTTGGAACAGCATCAATAATGTCGACAGAATTACCAAGTAACTGGGCTTGTAATGTCCGAGCCTTAATCTGCTCTGAAGGTTTAATATTCCATGTTTGTCCACGTGCTATTTCTTTTAATTGTTTAGGTGAACCTTGTTTTAAAATTTTCCCCTCATGCATGATATACACGTGAGCACATTTTTCTGCCTCATCCATATAAGCAGTACTTATAATTACGCTTAAGTTTTCTTCCTGAATAAGCTGTTCAATAATGATCCATAAATCCCGTCTTGATAAAGGATCTACCCCAACACTAGGCTCGTCAAGTAAGAGCAATTCTGGGGAACGGACTAACGTACATGCCAGCCCTAGTTTTTGTTTCATCCCACCAGAAAGTTGGCCTGCTAGACGTTGAGTGAATTGAGTAAGATCCGTTATTTCCAATAACCGCTTAAACCTTTGCCCCCGTACATCCTTTGAAACGCCGTGTAAGTCAGCATATAAGTCTAAATTCTCTTGTACGCTTAAATCTTCATACAGTCCAAAACGTTGTGGCATATAGCTAATACGGTCTTGTACAGCTTGTGGGTTTTTACTCACGTCAATTCCAAGTACATTTAATGAACCCGAAGTCGCTTTATATAGTCCTGCAATTAACCTTAATAAAGTTGTTTTTCCAGAGCCATCTGGACCAACTAAAGCGGTAAGTTCTCCTTTGTTGATTTCAATATTTAAATCATCAATTGCCGTAATTTCTGCTGACTTTTTACTCTCAGCCTTAAAAGTCACGAACAAATTTTTAACTTGAACAACTGCTTTTTCATCAGTCATGAGCTTTTTCACCTGAAGCAAGTGGAACTTTTACCGTAACAGGTTGACCCATTTTCAATTGATCATTAGGATCATTTACATAGACCCTAACCTCATAAACAAGTGTTGTTCTAATCTCTTCGGTCTGTACTGTTTTCGGCGTGAACTCAGCCACTGAAGATACATAGCCAATTTTTCCATGAATAGGCTGCTTAGGGTATGCATCACGAATAACTTGAGCCGTCCCGCCCATCTTAATAGAACTTAAATCTTGTTCGTTTACATACACACGAATCCATTTAGGATCAGTCAAAGCCAATGTATAAACGGCCTTTTGCGCAGTTGTCATATCGCCAACTTCTTGTAACCGCGCTCGTACCACTGCATTTACAGGAGACTTTAGTTCAGCTTGAGTAAGGTTATAGTTAATTAGATCTAAATTAGCCTTAGTTACTTCATACTGTGCTTTGGTCGCTTCACGATCTTCTTGTCTAGCCCCCTTAATGATCAATTCTAAATTAGCTTGTCTTTCACGGACCGCTGCCTCAGCACTATCTTTATTACTTTTGGCATAGTCTAGCTCTTGTTGGCTAATTGCCCGACCATCAGTACTACTTACCAAAATTTGTAAGCGTTGCAAGTTTTTGTTGGTTTTATCAAGCTCGGCTTGGGCAGAAGCGAGTTGTGCTTTTGCTTGACTAATTTCTTCTGGGCGAGCTCCCACATCTTGTTTAACAATTGCCTCTTGTTGAGCTTTAAGTTGTGCTTGAGCTTGCTTTGCCTGAATCTGTAATGCATTGGTATTCAGAGTCGCTAGTACTTGCCCAGCTTTAACTTTGTCGCCCTCTTGAACTAAAAGTTTCTCTATACGGCCAGACTGTTCGAATGCAAGTGAAACTTGGCGAATATCAATATTTCCATATAAAGTCAAAAAACTATCTAATTGTTTTTTATTATGATATTTCCATGCCCAAAAGCCGATGATAACCACAGCTATAACAACCAAGACGACGGCAATCAGTTTTTTATTCATCTTATTAGCCTTCTTATTAAATTCAAATTTTCTTAGTTTAAATTCAATTTAAATTTAAATTACTCCAATCTTTGAATAAAAGATATACTTTTATGGTGAGTGAAAATTAGGGTTAAACATGTCCAGATCTAGACGAAGTGATGGTGACTTGACCAAGTCTAAAATTATTGAGGCAGCAGGACCTTTAATCGCTCAATATGGTTTTGCAAATACAGCGAACAAAACGATTGCCAACGCTGCAAATGTCGATTTAGCTGCAATTAATTATCACTTTGATGGTCGAGACGGGCTATATCAAGCTGTTTTATTGGAAGCTCACGCTCACTATCTAGATGAAAAATACTTACTAGAACTTGTTGAAAGTACTCACTCACCAGAAGAAAAGCTAAGCTTATTACTTGAGACCTTGCTGCATAAATTAACTGAAAAAGATGTCTGGCATGGCAAGGTGTTTATTCGTGAACTCTTTTCACCTTCTGAGCATTTATTAAGTTTTATTGAACTTGCAGGCATGAGAAAGTTTTTTCTTATTCGTAACCTCATTAGTCAAGTTGCTGGTTTAGATGAAAATGATCCAGCGGTGTTGCCTTGTATTTTAAGCGTGATGACACCTTGCATGATGCTCATTATTGCCGGACCCAATGCTCAAGCACCTGAGCCACTTAAAAAAATTGCCCAGATGCCATTACACGATTTAGTTGAACATTTTAAGAAATTTTCATTAGCTGGCTTAAAAGCAATTAGCCAATCAAATCTTAAAAGTTAACTCTCGAGACATTGCAGAATTGCCTGTACTGGATCTTCTGTATTTCCAGAAATAAGTTGTTTATGCATGGTTAAATGTTGCATCACTTGAATTTGAGCTGTCTCAACATTCATTAGTTTTTCTATTTCAGTGGCTAAATGTTCTGGTGTTGCATCAGCCTGAATAAGCTCTTCAATGACTTTCTTACCCGCAATAATATTAGGTAAAGAATAATAAGGAATTTTCACCAAAAGCTTAGCAATTATATAGGTCAACCAATGCAACTTATAGAAAGTGACCATCGGTCTATGCATGAGCATGGCTTCTAATGTTGCAGTCCCAGAAGCTAAAGCAATGATATCACTTGCATTCATGACCATACGGCCAACTTTAGACTCACTATCTGTATTTTCTAAAATATGAATTACAGCTTTTAAATGAGGTGCTAATTGTTCAACACCCTGCTCAATCTGTTGCTTACGAGCATCGTTAATTGCGGGAATTAAAAATTGAATGTCTGGATATTTCTTATGCAGAATATTGGCAGTTCCAAGCAACATAGGCAAAAGTCGTTCTACCTCACCTTTTCGGCTACCTGGTAACAAAGCAATATGTTTTTGATTTTCATTAAGACCTAATTGCTGTTTGGCAATTTGAATTGGGTTCTCAAGTGGCAATTGTTTAGCTAATGGATGACCTACAAACGCTGCTGGAACTTCATATCGTTCATAAAAAACTTTTTCAAAAGGAAATAAGCAAAGTACTAAATCTATACTCTGTTTAATGCCATGAACACGTCCTTGACGCCACGCCCAAACTGAAGGACTGACATATTGAACTGTTTTTATTGGAAGATTCTTTTCTTTAATACTTTTAGAAAGTCTGAGGTTAAAATCCGGTGCATCAATACCAATAAAAATATCAACTGGATTTTGAGTCCATTGGTTAATTAAACCATCACGTACAGCGAATAGTTTTTTTAAGTCTTTTAATACCTCAACAATCCCCATCACAGACAGAGTTTCCATTGGGTAATAACTGTTAAAACCTTCAGCAATCATTTGAGGACCACCGATTCCCTCAAATTCGGCATCGATTCCTTGTTCTCGAAAACTACGCATAAGTTTCACACCAAGCGTATCTCCAGAAACTTCCCCAACTACAATGCCTATTTTAAGTTTTCGGTTTGCCAAGGCGATTTACCCAAGAATTTGAAATAATGCATTCTAGCATAGAGGTTTATCAATCTTGAACTTGATCGATATGTACTTACCAAAAGCAGTCACAGCACAAACTATCTAAAATTACATTCATTTACCATTTTTTAATCTAAATTAACAATGCAATTTGAATTGTAGCTAACATTTACAAACAATAGAATAAATGAGAATTATTTACATTATCCTTAATCTTATGAATATCCCACCTCGACCATTTAAGCTTACCGTGATCGCCTTCGCGATTTGTTATGCGAACCTCTCTTATGCTCAAGACTCAGAGGTACAAGCTTTACAGACGATTCAAGTTAAAGCCACAAGTGCTGAGCAATCCTCTGAACAGACCAAAGCATATAATGTTAAGAACTCGAGTAGCGCAACTAAGCTTAATATTGAAGCTAAAGAAACTCCTCAAACCATTAATGTCGTTACTCGTCAACAAATTGAAGATTTCGGACTTACTAGTACCCGAGATATTTTAAGTAATACACCAGGTGTAACTGTAACTGGATTAGAAACAAACCGAACAACTTATACTGCTCGTGGTTTTGATATTTCAAACATTTTGGTTGATGGAATCGGTATCCCTCAAGTTGACAGCTATAACTATAATAATAGTGATGCAGATAGTTATTTCTATGATCGTGTTGAAATTGTCAAAGGTGCTGATGCCTTAACAAATGCTCTTGGGGATCCTGGCGCTACAATTAACTATATCCGTAAACGTCCCACTAAAGAATTTCAAGCAAATGCTGGGGTGAGTTATGGTTCATGGGATACACAACGTTATGAAGCGGATATCTCAGGCTCTCTTACACAAGATGGAAGAGTCCGAGGGCGTCTCGTAGGCTATGAGAAAGTAGGTAATTCTTATCTGGACCGCTATTCAGAAGAAAAAAATGGATTTCAAGGAATTTTAGAAGCTGACGTTACAGACAACACAAATGTTTCAGCAGGATATTCGAAAACTCGTCAATACGCTAATGGTTCTCAATGGGGTGCTCTACCCTTGGTTAACTCCAAAGGTGAACCATTAAGTTATTCTCGTAACTATAATTATGCACCATCATGGACATACTACGATTGGGAAATAGATAATTATTTTGCCAATATAGAACAAAAATTATGGGGAGACTGGAAGTTAAGATTAGGATATAACCTAAAAAAATCAGATGTTAAAGATAAAATGCTTTATCTCAATGGATTTCCTTCTGCTACTGACAATACATCTGGTATTTCACTATTACCAGAAATTTATAATCAGAAATTTAAAGAAACTACTGCTAATGCAGATATTCAAGGTACTTTTAATTTATTAGGGCAGCAACACGAAGCAAATATTGGTTATAACTGGTCAAAATATAGTGCTCAAAGTGTTTATTCGTATGGCAGTAGTTTAGGTGTTATTACCACAGACTTACCAAGCTGGACTCCTGAAGAACCGACTTGGGGAGACTTTACCTATGCAGACCCAGAAGAAAGAACCATGAAGTCCGTTTACAGTGCGACTCGTCTTCATTTAGGTAAGGATCTGAAATTTATCTTAGGTGCCAACTACACTGAAATCGACACTTTAGAATATAAAAAGAATAAAGTTTCTCCATATGCAGGTATTACATATAACTTTACTCCTGAATACACAGGTTATATGAGTTACACCTCTATTTTTAGACCACAAACTGTTATCGATCTTTCTACTAAACAAACAGCTGTACCAGTAGAGGGTGAAAGCTATGAATTAGGTGTAAAAAGCGCTTGGTTAGATGGAGCTTTAACAGGGAATATCGCCATCTTTAGAACAGATGAAGATAATTTTGCACTAAACCCATTATGGGATCCGCTTTATAACAAATATTCCTCTCCAATCGGAACGATTAGATCGCAAGGTGTTGAGGTCGGATTAACTGGAAAATTAACGGATAACTTAGATTTAGTTTTTGGTTTTTCAACATTTAGTCTAAAAAATATGGAAACGGGTGAAAGAGGCAGACCTAATATCCCAACTCAAACGCTTAACCTTTTGGCATCTTATACTGTTCCACAGATTCCAAAGTTAAAAGTTGGTGCAAGCATTAAGTGGCAAGATGATATACATGACACCTCTTACTCAACTGTAAAACAGGATGCGTATGCATTGCTTAACGTTATGGCCAGTTATGATTTAAACGAACATGTACTGTTCCAAGTAAATGGAAACAATCTGACAAATGAAAAATATTTGACAGGTTTATCTGGTGGCCAAGGTTACTATGGCGCTCCAGCCAACTATACAGTTGCTGTAAAGTTTAAATATTAATATCGTAGCCAATCCCAATTTAGGGATTGGCTTTATTTATTATTCTTTGTGTATGTGTCAGTAAAGATGTCCAAAACTGTAAATCTCCCAGTGTCATATCGTATAAAAGTTTTCTATCGATTCTTGCTAGTTTTCGGTATGGGCTTTGCCTGTATGGCGTATTTAAGTCTTGGACTCATTGGAATTTTCCTTTTGACCCTCGATAAAGCTGAAGCTATTTATCTCGCAGCATTTATAGCCATTTTATTTTACGTCATCTTTGTGATCGTTGGTTTCTGCGTTCAATCACTTTTGAAACTCACTGGGCTATCAATTGTTTTGTGCACCCTTTTCTTTTTTGCAACGCGTATGGTGGGTTATGCATAAGGGTATACGTCAATCTATGGCATGGCTACACTCATGGACTGGCTTAATATTTGGATGGCTCGTGTTTGCCATTTTCTTAATGGGAAGTTTGTCCTATTACCGCCACGAAATTAATTTATGGATGCAGCCTGCACTTGCACAATATGAAGTAAAGCAAGATATTGCCATTAAAACAGCATATCAATATTTACAAGAAAACGCCCCAGATGCCAAATCTTGGTATTTAACTGTGGCTACACCAGAAAGTCCCGTCAATACTATGTATTGGGAAAAAGCTGACGGTGGTTATGGCAATGCCACACTTGATGCTAACACTGGAAAAGAACTTCAACTTTCGGCAACTCTAGGCGGTGAATTTTTTTACCGCTTCCATTACCAACTTTTTGGCATTCCAATAATAGTTGGGCGATTAGTCGTATGTCTTGCCGCATTTATTATGCTGATTGCTTTGGTTTCGGGCATTATTACCCATAAAAAAATATTTACCGACTTTTTTACTTTACGCACATTTAAGTCTCAGCGTTCATGGCTAGACTTCCATAATATTTCTTCGGTCATTGCCCTGCCTTTCTTTTTAACCATTACATTTACAGGCTTAGCCATTTTCTTTTATTTATATCTGCCTTGGGGAATGCAAAAGATTTACCCTGAAAACCCTTATCAATATTTTACCGAAATCCGCACAAAGACTGTGCCTGAGAACCAATCGATTCAGCCAGCTCAGAACTTAGCTATTGATAAGTTATTAAGCCAAGTTCAACAAAGTTGGGGTAAACAACCTTTATCAACGGTTAGTGTAAAAAACCCGAATACCAATCAGGCTCAAATTACATTTATTCAGCAAGAAGACCGCTCTATTACTCGTAATCAAGCTCAAATTACATTAAATGCATCAACTGGCAAAGTCTTAGAAGACACACGTAATAATAGTCCTATTGCAACGTTAAATGCGGGTGTCTATGGGCTGCATATGGCGACATTTGCTCAACCTTTACTCCGTTTAGGATTCTTTTTCTCAGGCATTCTAGGCTGTGTAATGATTGCCTCCGGTTTGTTACTTTGGAGTCTTAAACGCCAAATTCAAAATAAGAATAGTAAGTTTCACTTTGGACACTATTTAGTTGACCGTTTAAATGTTGCAGCCTTTGTAGGATTACCTTGTGCAACTGTCGCCTATTTAAGCGTGAATCGATTATTTACAGTCACTTCAACCACAATCAATTATGAAATTTATAGCTTTTTCTTAGTCTGGCTCATCAGCTTAATCATTGCACTAATCACTAAAAAACAATATTTATGGCGAACTCAACTTAGTATTTTTATTATGCTTTGTATCGCACTCCCTATCTTAAATCTAAGTTATTTACTTAGACATGAGTATGTTCAAAGTCTCAGAGAGTATTGGACGTTTGCACGTGTAGATGTATTTTTGTGGATCTTTGCAGCTTTAGCAATTTTTATATTCTTCAAAATTCAACCTATTCAGCATAAAGCTGTAGAAAAGATTCAAAAAAAGCTGAATAAATTAAAGGTTGAGGTGAGCTCATGATTTTTATAGCCTTCATCTTAATTTTATTAGGTATGTATTTATTATTTATGGCGAGCGAGAAATATCGATCACCGAAATCAACAGGCTATTTCAAATCATTAGCTCAAAAGTACTACCGATACTTTAAAATAGCTGCATTCATATTATTTGGTTTATGTGCATTTATTTTGATTAAACACTATAAATTTTCAATTGGTTTTGTCAGTTTGTGGATCTTTGCAACGCCGTTAACTTTTGGTCTCATCCTTCTACTTAACCCATTAAAACCATCTAAATAATCTTAGCCCTAATAATTTGATGAAAAATAGCTCAAGCTAAGCAATATTTTGATTGCTTAGCTTTTTTTTGCATAAGCAAATCATTATTCATGACAACTGTTTATCTCTAAAAGGAATAAGATATGGGCGTTTCGTGATATGTGGCGATAAAGATGTCTGGTGCTTTTGAATTTATCTTAGCGGGTATGTTAGTTGGTTTCTGTGTAGGGATTACAGGAGTTGGTGGTGGTTCATTAATGACACCAATTTTAATTAGTCTTTTTAAAATTGAACCGCATATCGCAATTGGTACCGACTTACTTTATGCCGCAATTTCAAAGTTCTGTGGATCAATGGTCCACGCTAGAAAACTCAATATTGTCTGGCCAATTGTTTTATGGTTAGCAGTAGGCAGTATTCCTGCATCTTTCGGAACCACATGGGTACTTGAGCATTATTTAAGTCAGTCAACACACTATAAGTCTGTGTTAACTATGGTGTTAGGTTTTATGCTGACTTTGACTGGTGTTTCTATCATTTTCCGCTCTCGTATTGAAAAATTCTTCAATCGTTTTAGAAGTAAAGAAGTCACTCAAACTGAGAATGAGCATTTAGCTATCCATAAAAAACGTAGCTTTATCGTAGTTATGGGTATCATCTTAGGTGTATTCGTAACACTTTCATCAGTCGGTGCTGGCGCATTTGGTATTATGGCACTCGTGATCATGTTCCCTAACTTGCCAATGATTCGAATTATTGGTTCAGATGTTGTACATGCGGTATTGCTCACTTTAGTGGCGGGCCTTGGGCACATGAGTGCTGGTAACGTCGACTTTACGCTTCTGATGTGGTTATTGGTGGGTTCGATTCCAGCAATTATTGTTGGTACGCTCATTAGTTCTCGCATGCCAGAACGTTTAATCCGAAAAATTTTAGGGATTACCCTATTTGCCCTCGGTGTTAACTTTATAGTTCACCCAGTCAAAGCAAAACCGAAAGCACCTGTGGTACAACAACAAGCTGTAGTTGCCGAAAAAACAAGCAACCCAGCTGAAAGATAGCAAAATCAATAAGATTTTTCCAAACCGAAATACCATGAGATGTAGGATTTTCATAATTATTTCATGGTATATTCAGTATACAAAACAACCTTTAGTATGATCGAACCAGTGACAGCAATGACTACACATTCAAATTCCGTTTCAAAGCCAGATATCGACGACGTTAATATTAAAAGCATTCAAACTCTTGTAACACCAGCTGAGCTTAAGTCAGAACTTCCTTTATCTGATGTTGCTTCACAAACTGTTCTAAAAGGTCGCGATACCATTCGTAATATTTTAGATGGTTCAGATAAGCGTTTGTTTGTCGTTATTGGTCCTTGCTCTATTCATGATCCAAAAGCTGCTCACGAATATGCCGATCGTTTAAAAGCATTAAGTGAAAAGGTTAAAGATTCATTGTATTTAGTTATGCGTGTTTATTTTGAAAAACCACGTACAACAATTGGTTGGAAAGGTCTAATTAATGACCCTGACATGAATGACTCTTTTAATATTGAAAAAGGTTTACGTATTGGCCGTAAGCTTTTGCTTGAATTAAATGAAAAAGGTTTACCATGTGCAACTGAAGCACTTGACCCGAACTCGCCGCAGTACTACCAAGACTTAATTTCTTGGTCTGCAATTGGTGCACGTACAACCGAAAGCCAAACTCACCGTGAAATGTCTTCTGGTCTATCATCACCAGTTGGTTTTAAAAATGGTACAGATGGCGGTTTAACTGTTGCAACCAATGCGATGCAGTCTGTTAAATATGGTCATAGCTTCTTAGGTCTTAATGAAGACGGACAAGTTTCGATTATTAATACAAGTGGTAACCCTTACGCACACGTAGTATTACGTGGTGGTAATGGTAAGCCAAATTACGATGCTGGCTCTGTTGAAGAAGCAGAAAATGCTTTAGCGAAAGCAAAAGTTAGCACAAAAATCATGATTGATGCGAGCCACGCAAACTCAAATAAAGACCCGTACTTACAACCACTTGTTCTTAAAAATATTACTGAACAAATTTTAGATGGTAATAAGTCAATTGTTGGTCTTATGGTTGAAAGTCATTTAAAAGGCGGCCGCCAAGATATTCCTGAGAATCTTTGTGATCTCGAATATGGTAAATCAGTGACTGATGGCTGTATTGACTGGGAAACGACTGAAAAAACATTACTTGAAATGCATGAGGCTTTAAAAGACGTTTTACCAAATCGTTAATACATCTTTTTAAGAAGATCAATTAAGCCCTCATTCTTGAGGGCTTTTTTTTCTTTGTCAGAATTTAACATCAAACTAAATAAAAATAACTCACCACAAAAGCAAAAAGTAGCACAGTTTCGCTAAGCTCAATCGCTGCCCCGACTGTATCACCTGTAATACCGCCAATTCTTTTAATAAACAGATGTCTTAAATAAACCAGACTGATTAAAAAGCCAATAACGGCGATGAGCCCTTGCCATTCCCAATATAAAGCCAATAACAAAACTATCGCAGCTATTATCCATGAGGCTGTTTTGGGTAAATGATCAGTCAATGAACGGCCTAAACCTTTTTCACGGACATATGGTGTAGTTAAAAACAAAATAGACGGCACAACACGACCAAGTACGGGAACAAAGACTAAAAATAACATTTGATGCTGTTCAATCAACACATAAATCAGTACAAACTTGAGCAAACAAATAATAACTAAACTTAGCACTCCAATTGGACCACAACTTGGATCTTTCATAATTTGTAGAGTGCGTAGTTTGTCTCCAAAACCGCCTATCCATGCATCTGCCGTATCTGCTAGCCCGTCTAGATGTAATCCCCCAGTTAGCCAAATCCATAAAGTCATTATGATGGCAGCAAGCAAAAGAACGGGTAATTTAACTAAAAGACACGAAGTAAGAAAAAGAACGCCACCAATAATCAGTCCAACCAGTGGATAAAACAAAATAGCTCGACCATTTTGTTGCGCCGTAGGCATTGTCTTTAGCTCAATAGGTAGAACAGTTAAAAATTGCAATGCAATCCAAAAAGGTGTCATATCCAAGTCTCTAACTGATCTATATTTGAAAACAAATTAGATTATGAAGAAATAAAAATGGGAATAGCAATCCCTATTCCCATTAAAGACTTCAAAAACTGAAAATCTATTGCATTTGATAGCACTGTTTCAATTTAATGTAGTCGTAGTAAAAACTAGTTGGTGTATAACGTGCATAGTTACATGCAGATTTGAACAAAGTTTCTTTTTCGTTATAAAGCACTTTTACCAAAGTATTGCCTTGGCTATTTTGGTAAATATCCCATTGGACATTTGCTGCCATAGGTGAAACTACTTCACCACGCCATGAGCTAGTAGAATAATTATAAGTCTGACGTAGTGGTAAAGGCCGCATCATATTATGTAAATCTAGGCTGGTTGCCAAAGGAATAATAATTTCAGCATGGGCAAACCGTAAAACTGCTTTGTAAGGCTGGGCTTTATTCACCACGGCGTCAACTTGTTGGAACAGGTCCTGTTTAAGTCCTTGAGCAATTTCACTTGTGACTTGATTTGACTCTGTAAAACTTGGACCTTTTTCGTAAAAATCATTTGCATCATTAAATTCAGCGTAGAATTTTGCAGCATCTAACGGCATATATTTATCAAAATCGATACCTTTTAACTCATCTTTCATACCACCAGAAATTGAATAGAGCTCATAAATATAAGCTGCTGCATCAACTGCACTCGCAATTGTATTTTTACCCTTACCTTTTTCTGTAATTTGCTCACCTTTTGGTGAAGTTACCGTAAAGGATCCGGTATTGCTAAAGCTATAACCTGTTGTGCCCAGCTTTTTAATAAAGTCTGCTTTAAAAATCGGATTAAGTACAGTTTGGGCAGTTTTTTCAGCTTCTGTATTTTTTGATAACTCATCTAACTTTTGGGCTAAATCTTTATTATTTTCTTCAAAATCTTGATAGGCCTGACTAGCATCATAAATTTTTTGTTGGCTAGGACTAAGTGGTTGAGTCAAGTCTTCATCTGCATTCAAACTATGAAAATAAAGTTTAAAACGATCAACGCCACCATCTTCAACAGTTGGAACGCTTGCACTCGATAAATTGGTATAAGATGTTGGCACAATTTTATCTTTAAGTTGCGGTTGTTGTTTAATGAGTTCAGCAGTGAAGAATTTAGCACTATCTACTGCACGATCTACCCCAGAACTTTGTACTAATATAGATGCTTGCGAATTTAAAAGACTTGGTAAGCGTTGTAATAAACGATCTGCAATGCCACGGTGTTCTAAAATACCAGTCATGGTTTCATTTCCATAACCGTACTGGCGAATTCCTTCTACGCCATAGCCTAATAAGATATTGGCTTTCATCATTGCTTCTAAATCAGCGCCTAATTGTTCACCTAATGGTGTTAAGGCATTTTCTGCTTTTGCCTGTTTCCATAAATTATAAAGTGCCAAATCATATTTTAGACTTGAAAGACCTCTTGAACCGTGACGTGCCACTAATTCTGTAAAAACTGGCTGGAACCCATTGGGTGCTGTTTCATAGTTTTTTATTTCTTGTTGTGGTTGGTAAGGTGTTTTGGTTTGATAATATTTTGATGAGTTTGTTGGGGCAGTTGTTTGATCATCATTATTGTTACAAGCCACAAGTAATAATGATGCTGCAAGCACAGTCGTTTTAAATAAAATATTCATAAGTCAGATGAGTAATTAATAAGAAATGCCAATAGCTTAATTTTTAGCAATGACAGTTCTATTACAAATACTCAAATATCTTTATAAAAATAATAACTTACATGTGTATCGAAATATAAGGTTGCTATCTCAACATGAAAGTTAATTGACCATCTGTTTCAGAAAATTCGAATGAATATAATTTCCCAAGCTCTGCTGGCATTTTCAGTAAATCATCTAAAGGTTGTTGCTTGGCTAAACAAGCCAATAGCTTAATCACACCACCGTGGGTAACAACCAGTCCATGTTGCCAGTTTTGGTTTTGCATCTGTACAAGTAGTTCCTGAAAGCCTTTAAGAACCCTTGTTTGAAACTGCATTAATGTTTCTGCACGCGGTGGACAATATTGACTCGGTTTTTCCCAAAAATTTGCCAGTAATTCTGGTGAGGTTTCATAAATTTGCTGAGTTGAGATACCTTCCCACTCACCAAAATACATTTCTTTTAAGTCGTGGTTTAAAAGTAAAGGTAACTGAGTTGTCCTTGCAAATTGCTCAGCAAAACAAGCACAACGTTTTAGTGAAGAACTTATAATGACATCCCATGACTGATTTGAAACTTGCTCAATGGTTGACTGCATTTGCTGCCAACCTTTTTCCGTTAACTCATCATCTAAATGGCCACGTAAAGTATGGCTATATTGGCTCTCGCCATGTCTGAGCAAATCAATCCTGAATTTACCCAATTTTATCCCCGCTTACAGCAGCTTGAGCAAAGGTAGCCATTTGGTTGTGTAATACACATGCCATTTTAACTAATGATAAGGCAGTACCCGCACCACTGCCTTCACCTAACCGTAAATTCATTTTTAAAATCGGCTCTGCATTGAGTTCTTGTAATATACGGCGATGACCATACTCTGCCGATTGATGGCCAAATAACATCCAGTCACGTACTTTAGGGTTCATTCGTACCGCACATAAAGCAGCTACTGAACTAATAAAACCATCGACAATGATAGGTAAGCCCATCTGTGCACATCGAATATAAGCACCTACAATTGCCGCAATTTCCAATCCACCAACTGCACACAATGTTTTGAACGCATCACCCGTAACATGTTTATGATGAAGCTCGATTGCTTGTTCAATTACTTCAATTTTATGTCTTAACTGATCGGCACCAATTCCTGTCCCTACTCCAGTTAATTGCTCCGCAGTATCATTTAATAAAAGACATGCTAAGGCAGAAGCAGAACAGGTATTTCCAATTCCCATTTCACCCGCAATATAAATATCTGAACCGTTGGCTTTAGCCGTGTCTACACTATTTTTACCTAAATCTAGAGCAGCACGACATTCTTCAGTATTCATTGCAGCTTGTTTGGCAAAATTTGCCGTACCAGCACGGATACAATGACGTTCAACGCCTGCGTATTCGTACGCTTCACCTACGGTACCGCAATCAATTACTTGCAAATGAGCTTGATGATATTTGGCAATGACACTAATTGCTGCCCCACCCGTCGTGAAGTTTTGCAGCATTTGACGGGTTACGGCTTGAGGATATGCAGAAATATTTTCTTCCACCACGCCATGATCGCCCGCAAAAATCGTAATCCATGGATGGTTAACTTGTGGATGTGCATTTGACTGTAAACTGGCAAGTTTAACTGCTATCAGTTCTAAATCACCTAAGGCACCAGTAGGTTTTGTGAGTTGGAGTTGATGTTGCTCTGCTTGTTGTTTTGCATCCAAATTAGGTTGCTGTACAGATTCTAACCACCAGTTCATTTTACTTCTCACCTTTTAAAATCATTGGAAAACCAGCTACACAAAACACAACCTTATCTGCAATTTGCCCTAGAGCTTGATGTAGTCTGCCTGCTTCATCTACAAATCGTCGACTTATCTCACCGAGTGGCACAACGCCTAAACCCGTTTCATTACTTACTAAAATAACTTCTGACTCAAGCGTAGGTAAAACTTTTAGCAGCTGCTCACACTCAAATTGTTGAACACTTTGATCATCTAAAAGTAACAAATTGGTTAGCCAAAGCGTTAAACAATCCACCAAAATAATTTGATTAGGACTATCAATTTTTTGTAGAGCATTTGCTAAATATAATGGTTCTTCGACCAAAGACCAATGAGCAGGACGCTGATTTTGATGGTGTTCAATTCGGCTTTGCATTTCTGGGTCAAGTGCTTGCGCCGTAGCAACATAAGTGACAGCTAATTGCGTATTTATTGCTGTTTGTTCAGCGAGACGGCTTTTGCCAGAACGGGCTCCACCCAAAATCAGTTGTAACATGAATCACCTAAGAACAAATGCTGAGATGGATATAACTTACCCTGTAAAGTTTGAGCCTGATAATAACCAAACGTTAAATGCTTAACTTTAAGACTAAATTCAGCGTGTTTGTATTGTACAGGCAATTGAGAAATTTTTTGCAAAATCAAATCACTACTATAGTCTTTTTTATACAACCCCAATGTAATGTGCGGACAATATTCTAAAGCCGCAATTTCGTTAGAAACTAAACCTAACTTTTGGCGTATTTGAGATAAAATATTTTCGGTGTCTTGGATTTGAACAAATAAAGCGCTACTAAAGCTATCAACAGAACCAATTTTTAGTTGAAACGGAGCAAAATCTTCTTTTTTTAAGATTTTTCTTTGCTGCTCAAATTCACTCAAACTAAAGTCATCACTATAGGTTCTGGTTTCGTGATTTAAAAATCCACATATAAACAGCGTGATATGATATTGACGGTTATTGGGTTCTAATAAAAATTCTGAAAAATGCGCGCGCAAAGCATCTAAATAATCAACTATTTTTTGATCATTAATTTCTAAATACCATAAAGCATAATTTTGGCGCCCAAGATGCCATTCGGGATAATCCCGTATAGATGTTGGCACCATGAACGTCGAAGGTTTTAGCAGCACAGCTTTAATTCAAAATCATTCAATTTTTGTATTAAAGCATGGTTGCCTTTTAAATGTAGAGTACTAATTCATTAAACGAACTTAAGCATATTGAGTACGCGTACTTTTGGAGTTGGTAATATTCATATTTAAAGGCTGTTTGCCTTGTTCAGAAAATAAATATTGAACTAATTGCGTTAACTCAACTTCAAGTTGTCTTTTTTGGGAAGCACTCATATCCAATTTCTGAATTTGCTGCTGTAAATGTTTCATCGCATCAGCCTCTTCAATTTCTAAATATTGAATCGCATAGGCATACCCTAGCGCAGCGCCTTTTAATAGATTTTTATAGGGCAAATCATGACCGATATTCACCTCAATTGACGCAATTACTCTTTCATTATGAGTTAATTTACGAAGTGGATCTCTTGCAACTCGTTGACAAGGGTCTTTAAAAGCATATTCACATGAGTCTAGAAAGCTTTGTGCCATGCGATCCAGATCTTTTGCATAGTTAGGTAATACAATTGCAAGCCCTTGCTTTACTTCTCTAATTAAGTTTTCTGCAAATGCTTTAACTGAATGATCACCCATGGCAACACCAATAGACTCATAACCTAGTAAAGATGCGTACCAAGCAAGCATGGCATGCACGCCATTCCATAATCGGTTTTTGATTAATTGAATGTCTGTAATCTGATTAACCAAGACAACTTGACGTAACTTTTCGAGTAAAGGGCTGCCTTTTTCTACATAAATTGGCATATCCGTTTCGCTATGAAACAGAATTAGGTCCATGCTTTGTAATATATGACCTGGCTGGAAATTACGGCGCATGTTATCAACATATAAAGATGCTTGATTTTGCTGGCCTTGGGTCAGTTTATTGCAATCTTCAATTTCGACTTGTTCTTCATGCTCCACATCAGATAAATGCTGTTCAAGAAAGTGATGCTTAATACGAAGTTGACGATATAAATTTTGATTAGATAGTTTTGAAACCATGCGGTTTACAACGGTGTCGCAAAAGTAATGTTCTTTTAAAATATGCTCCGTCACGTCTTCATCATTAGTTAACTCTAGTAGAGCTTCTCTAAGATGCTTCATAACCAAATATTTCGCACCGACTTTATTTAAAATAATCAGAAAGGTTAACGGTTCAATACATGTTTCAAGTGGCGAGTTAAAACGAGCATATAATCCTTTTGCTATCATTTTCGACTCAGCTTCGATCGCTTGTTCAGGTAAGCAAAGTGCAATCAAACTTGAATGTGTATACATCTCTAGCATTTGTTGCTCATTGTCAGAATCAACAATGGTCATAT
Source organism: Acinetobacter sp. 1124_18A (assembly GCF_052824995.1). NCBI lineage: Bacteria > Pseudomonadati > Pseudomonadota > Gammaproteobacteria > Moraxellales > Moraxellaceae > Acinetobacter > Acinetobacter sp. 1124_18A. The sequence continues at coordinate 316,170 of NZ_VTDF01000002.1, forward strand.
TCTCAATACGTTCATCATAAGAAAATTGACCATAGCGAATACTATAAGTTCCAAATGCATTCACAGCTTCGCGGAAAAGACTATTTCGTGTAGAAGCAATAATTCTCTTCGGTTTTGTGTATCCATCCCAATGCGACAAGATTTGTGCTACATAACCACCGCCAATAGCACCGAAACCATGTATTCCTACCGTAAGCTGATTTAGACTTTGAGGAAAAGGTTCTTGTACTTGTGGCATATCCATAACAGGAATAAATTGGTCGAGATCTGTTAAGAAGTCATACATCTGATCATAATAAAAATGCGCTTTTTCCAGCATTTCATCATTTGGTTCTTTAATATCTTTTAATAAAATCGTCAAACCTTTTGAAGTGTGAGCCGAAGTTAAACCATTTTCAGAATCTTCAAACATAAGACACTGGTTAGCATCCAAGTGAAGTTGACTAGCAGCTTTTAAAAAGATCTCAGGATGCGGCTTTCCTTGTTCTACTTCATCACCACAGGTAATCACATCAAAAAACTTATAAACATTCGCATTAATTAAATATTCTTCGGCAATTGCTCTACGGCTTGAAGTCGCAACAGCCATTCTTAAACCAGATTTTCGTAAACGTTCTAAAACTTGAACCAAACCTTTTTTAATCGGTACGCCGTGTTTTCGAATATATTCGAGTTCCATCTCATCGGCTCTTTTTCGTATTTCTTTATAGGGAACATTTACGCCATATAAACGTTGAGCCAATTGTTCAGCAGTAGTTGCACTTAAACCTAAACATTGCATTAAATATTCGTGTGAAAATTCCTGTCCAATGAGTTCTTGAGATGCTTGTTGCAATGTTTGAAACCGTAACCTCTCAGTATCAAACATTGTCCCATCCATATCAAAAATTGCTCCATGAACAGGTTTTCCATGAAAAATAAGCACGCTTTTACCTCTTTTTTTGATCATGTTTTATTCAGGGTATACAAAAAATTGGTTAAAAAGGCAGGATATTAATAAATGAAACATTAGTGGTTATTTTTTAATCAAAAATATAAGAGATCTGTTACTGAGCAGAGTTAAAACTCTAAAAAGGTTGAACAATATAAATAAGTATGAAGCTAACTGTAAATGCAAGAACGGCAAGCCATCCTCGCTTGCCGCTCTTGATTTATTCTTTTTGTTGCGCTGATCGTATTTATTTTTCTTAGTTCCATTTACCGCTACTTGAACCCGCATATTTTTATAATGTCTCGCAGGTGTCACATACCAGAAATCAACTCACCTTTCGCTATCCTCATTGTTGGTGCTTCTGGTATAACTCTAAAATTCATAAGAAATGAGCATGAACTAATAGAATATAAGATTGATATTACAATCAATTTCTTTGCTCCTTCATAGGAAATGGCTACACCGCCATTAAAAATAATGATAATCATTTTCATTTAATAGTTCAAGCTTTTTTTATTATTTGTTCTTCTATTCTTTTTTGAAAAAAAGTTCTACAACAAGTAATACCTCTCAACAAAGTATTTTCTAAATGTAGCTAGAAAAACGATTGGTTCTTAAACTATGTTTCTAAACCATTATTATTGATCAAGTACATCAACAAATTGGGCATTTAAAAGCTGAGCTAAATCTTTTGGATTTAAACCAATATCCAGCCCTCTTTTTCCACCACTTACATAAATTTTTCGAAAGTTTTGAGCTGATGCATCAATGACAGTTTTTAATCGTTTCTTTTGGCCTAAAGGACTAATCCCTCCTACTAAATATCCTGTTAAACGTTCGGCATCTTTAGGATTAGCCATCTGTAATTTTTTACATCCAAACGCCGTAGCTACTTTTTTTAAATTTAATTGGTGATTAACTGGCAAGACAGCAACGAAATAATTTTTATCGTCACTTACCATTAGAGTTTTAAATACTTCGTTTACATCTAAATCTAATTTTTCGGCTGCTTCTAATCCAAAACTTTTGGCATTTGAATCATGTTCATATTCATGAATAGAAAATTCGATTTTATTACTTTTTAACAATCTACATGCAGGAGTCATGATAAGTGGTGTTATAGATGAAATTATTTCGATTATAGTTTTTTTAGAAAAATTTTTAAATTTGCTTAGGCTATTTACAAGAGTTACATAAAAATTCAAACAGCAACTGAAGAAAAAATAATCTCAACTTGATATTCGTTGCCCGACTCCATATATTTTATTTAGATTTGAAGTCTGAGCTGACAATTTTATGAGTTATAAACACAACAATCTGATGGCGATGCGTCACCGTTTTTGGGATGAATCTTCAGATTCTGTATTAAATGAAAAACAGTTTTTGCAGCAGACGCTAATTGAACAAGGGATTTTTAATAACGCAACTCTTGATGATGTTAAGTATTTCTTTTATACCCTGCCGAGCATCATTATTGTAAAAGCGCACGCACTTGGTTTTATGCATGATTCAGTCAAACAGATGTTATTGCAACATATTCAGACTAATCGCCTTCATTTGATGCAGAAATCTGAATTAAAGATTCAATTTAAAATGTAATCCGTTTTGTTATCAAAGATCCGTTTTATTTTAGTTTTACTTATCTGAAAGATGTTAATTTCTTAAATTTCCATATTGCTTAGGCTATTTGTGTATTAATGAAATAAAGATGGTAATTTCGACCTATCATTCAGTCTGAGAGAACTATTTTAATACGCTCAAAACATGTAATATTCGTTACAATTTTAGATCACAGCGTTTGGCTGCATGATGCGCATAGGATTCTATTTTCATGTCAAATCAGAAAGATAAGCTTAAGAGTTTAAAAACTTCTTCCATGGATCGACGCTTATCAATCGCGAAAGCTTCTTTACTTGCAGGAACACGTTGGGCAACTGCAAGTGCTTCTTCTATTTTTTCTAATGAAGAAGAAAAAGAAAAGAAACGCAAAAAAGCGATGAGCGAACAAGCTAACTATCTGGTTTCTGAAATAGGTAAACTTAAGGGTTCTATTGTTAAAATTGGCCAAATGATGGCTCTTTATGGTGAACACTTTTTACCAGAAGAGATTACACAAGCATTAAATACCCTAAATAACCAAACCGTTGCCTTAGATTGGCCTGCAATTAAGCCACATCTACAAGAGCAATTGGGCGCTAAATTAAATGATTTAACGATTGATCATGAGCCAATTGGCACCGCCTCTCTCGCACAAGTGCACCGTGCAACACGTAAATCAGATGGCTTGGAATTAGTTCTAAAAATTCAATATCCTGGCGTTGCAAATGCAATTGATTCAGATATGAGCTTGTTTAAAAACATGCTTAAACTGACACGTATGGTGCCACAAACTCGTGAATTCGATCAGTGGTTTGATGAAGTACGTGAAATGATGCATCGCGAAGTTGACTATGATGTTGAAGCTGCCACTACCCGTCGCTTCAGTGAACGCTTAAAAGATGACGAGCGTTATATTGTTCCGACAATTGTAGATGAATACTGCACCAATCAAGTACTTTGCATGACTTTCGAACGCGGTGTTCCAATCAACAGCCCTGTGATGTTGTCTTTACCTCAAGAGCGTCGTAATCAGCTTGGTGAAGCTTCACTCGAAATTGCAGTTCGTGAAATTTTTGAATGGGGCGAAATGCAAACCGACCCTAACTTTGGTAATTACCTTGTTCGTTTAGGTAATGGCCAAGATGTTCAAGATAAGATTGTATTATTAGATTTTGGTGCTATCCGTCAGTTTGATGAACACTTGTTATCAGTTGCACGTAATTTAATTCAGGCTGGTTATCAGCATGATAAAAATGCGATGGTCCAAGCAATGACTGGATATGAGTTTTTTGAGGCAATGCCTGAAAGTATTAAACCCGGTATGGCCGATGTCTTTTTAATCGCGACAGAAGCGTTTAGTACCCCTGCAAATAATCCAGACATGCCAGCTGGCCTTATGGATGAACATGAACGCTATGACTGGAAGAAAAGTCAGTTACATAGCCGTGTTATGCAGCAAGCAAGTAAATCGATGGCATCACGTTATTTCTCAGTTCCTCCAAAAGAATTTATGTTTATTAGCCGTAAGTTTATTGGGGCCTATACATTTATGACGGTTATTGATGCAAAAACAAATGTGCGACGTATGATTCGTAACTTTGCTTAATTTAATAAAGGACTAGAATGATTCCATGTCATTCTAGTCAATACCGCTCAACGCCCCCAATAATTAAATAATTTTAAACACATAAAATCAAAAACTTATAATTTTATTATTTTCTATTTGCCATTTATCTACTCATTTTTCGAATGTCAGTAACGACATAGTTTTTTAATATGAGGCGTGTCAGCATAAAACAATAACAACGTGTTAGGACACCATAATCATGACAAGTATGATCAATAAAGCTCAGGGTTTGGGTTTATCGCTGATCACCAGATTGGCTGGAAGCGATGTACTTGATCAACTCAAGTTGCGTAAATTTGTTGAAAAATCTCTTTATCAAGGTTCAAAAGCTGGTTTTAAAGCATTAAGCCAGACTCAAAAAGCATTTAAACCAAAACAGATCTCCCAACAGCGATTACCTCGCCAACAAAAAAATCTATTTGATTTAAGCCTAACTGAAGAACAACAAATGACCTCTGATGCAATGTCTCAATTTGCTCAAGAGGTTTTATTAGGATTAGCACATGAAGCTGACCAGAATGCTCAGTTTCCAGAAAGCCTTTGGCAATATGTGGAAGATCTAGGTCTTAATTACTATGCACTTCCAGAGGCATTAGGTGGTGTCGCGGCCGAACAAAATATTGTAAGTAATCTATTAATAGCTGAAAAACTAGCTGAAGGTGATTTTAGCCTTACAGCAGGATTACTCAGTACATTTAGCGTCATTAATGCAATCACACGCTGGGGTTCTGCTGAAGTTCAGTCACTGTACCTTCCATGTTTTGCAGAAGACTCAGACATTACAGCAACCTTTGCAGTTCAAGAAGTAACTCCGGCATTTAATCCTTATGCTTTAAAAACCAAAGCATCACTCGAAAATGATCAATTTTTTATTGATGGCGAAAAAACATTAGTGATTTTAGGTGATTTAGCTGATGTATTTTTAGTAAGTGCAGACTTTAACGGCAAGCCAGACGTATTTGTCGTGCAATGCGGTGACACAATTTCAATTAAAAATACTCCGGCCATGGGTCTTAAAGCCACAGAAACCGCAACTCTTCACTTTAATCACACTCCTGCTCTACGCTTAGGTGCAACAGACTTTGATTACACAGCTTTCTTAGATTTGGGCAATTTAATGTGGTGTGCAATGGCTGTAGGTACATGTGAAGCTGTAAAAGCTTATTGTATTAAATATGCCAATGAACGAACTGCATTCGGTGAACCAATTTCTCATCGCCAAAGTGTCGCTTTCATGATTGCAAATATGGCAATTGAAATTGATGCAATGCGTATGTTGATTTTAAACGCAGCAAGCCTTGCAGAGTCAGGCAAGCCATTTCACCGTGAAGCTTATCTAGCCCAACTACTTTGTGCTGAAAAATCGATGAAAATCGGTACAGATGGAGTGCAAATTCTTGGTGGACATGGTTTCACAAAAGAACATCCCGTTGAACGCTGGTACCGTGATTTACGGGCTACTGCAATTTTACAATCTGGCTTACATGCTTAAATGATCAATCAGAGGATACTTTAATGAATTTACAAAATCCTAAAAAATTCAAAATGATGATTGATCAGGCACACGATGTTGCGATCAATGTTCTACGCCCTATTTCTCGTAAATATGATAAAGCTGAGCATGCATATCCAAAAGAGCTAGATATGCTCGCCTCTCTGATTGATGGCATGAATGAAGGTGGCGAAGGTATTAATGCTGGAGCTGCAGGGGCTGGAAAGCGCGGTGATACAGACAGTGAGGGTATTCGTAACGGAACCAACATGTCGACCGCTCTTGGAATTATTGAGATGTGTTATGGCGATACTGGCTTATTGCTAAGTATGCCACGTCAGGGGCTTGGGAACTCAGCAATTGCTGCTGTGGCAAATGATGAGCAATTAGAGCGGTTCAAAGGAACATGGGCGGCAATGGCAATTACTGAGCCAGGATGCGGCTCTGACTCTGCTGCTATCCGAACCACTGCAACCAAAGATGGCAATGACTATATTTTAAATGGTGAAAAGATTTTTGTGACCTCTGGCGAACGTGCAGATTCTGTCGTCGTTTGGGCCACGCTTGATCGTAAACTTGGACGTGCAGCAATTAAATCATTTGTGGTACCAAAAGGTACGCCTGGAATGAAAGTTGAACGTCTCGAACATAAATTAGGAATTAAAGCTTCAGATACAGCAGTGATTAGTTTTATTGATTGCCGCGTACCAGCCGAAAACCTTTTAGGTAATGCCGAAGTAGACGTCGCTAAAGGTTTTGCTGGAGTAATGGAAACTTTTGACAACACTCGTCCTCTAGTCGCGGCAATGGCAATTGGTTGTGCTAAAGCTTCACTCGAACGTATCAAAGAGATTTTTAAAGACCAACTCGACCCTAACTATTCTACCCCTTACCTGCATGCTTCTAATCTTGCAGCGCAAATTTACCGTATGGAAGCTGAGTGGGAAGCTGCTCGCCTACTCATGTTAAAAGCAACGTGGATGGCAGATAACAAAAAGCCAAACTCTAAAGAAGCTTCTATTGCGAAAGCGAAAGCTGGTCGTGTAGGTAACGAGATTACTTTAAAATGTGTCGAACTGGCTGCAAGCGTTGGCTATAACGAAGATGAGTTACTTGAGAAATGGGCACGCGACTCAAAAATTCTCGATATCTTTGAAGGTACTCAGCAAATCCAGCAGTTGATTATTGCACGCCGAGAACTGGGTAAATCTTCTAGTGAACTAAAATAATAATTAAGGGAAATTTTTTCCTTCTTTTATTAGCTTTATGTCAAAAACTAAAAAGCCCTCTAGCGATTAAACTAAAGGGCTTCATATTTCAGGAATTAATATTTTTATTTATTCAGTTGCACTCTCTAACGCTTTATCAACTACACCAAATTTCTTAAAGATTTTTGCACGTCGTTTTGGTGAAATATTTGCTTTGTTTAAATCACCTTTATAGTGATCAAAAACTCGCTTATCCATTATTTTAGACCATAATGAAGGAATTAATGCTGGTAGTAGCATACTTGCGTAACCGCTTGGTAGCTCTGGTGCTTCATCAAAATGACGTAATGCTTGGAATGGACGAGTCGGATAAGCATGATGGTCTGAATGACGCTGCAACTGGTACAAGAACAAGTTTGTTACTACGTTATTATTGTTCCAGCTATGCTCTGGCATTGTACGCTCATATTGACCATTTTCTTTTTTCTGACGTAATAAACCATAATGCTCAATATAGTTAATAATTTCAAAAAGACTAATGCCATAAAATGCTTGTGTTGCTAAATATGGAATTGTACTTTTGCCAAAGATTCCAACCATAGAGCCATGAAAAGCAGCAGTCATTCCCCAGCCTTGTAATAATTCATTATCTGAAGACCAGAATTCTTTACCTTTACGTTTTAAACGACTTTTTTCAATTTCTATTGCCGATTTAAAAGAACCAATAACAGTACGTGGCCAGAACTCATAGAAGGTTTCACCCATACGTGAAGAAGCTGGATCTTCTGGTGTTGCTGCACGCTTATGATGACCGTAAGGATGCTCAATACGGAAATGATTATAGCCAGTTGGAACTAAAGCAAGATGAGACAAAATATGATCTATACGATCAGGCTTATGACTTAACTCATGGGCTGTATTAATCGCAATACCATTGATTGCCCCCATTGAAATACCAAGTAAAACCTTATCAATAAATGATGTCGTTTTACGACTTGTTAAATAACATGCATAAACATTTGCAGCATACTGTAGAGGAATAAAGCTCTTCACAAGACGCGAGTAATATGGATCTTTTTCTAAAAGCTTAATTTCTTCATCTGTCGGATTTCGAGCATCTTTCCCAATAATAGTATCAATTGCAGGAATCACGACATGTAATAAAAGTGGACCACCTAATGCGAAGACTTTCTTCAAAGGACGTGGACCAAACTGATAACCAGCTAAAATACCCAAACCGATAGCAGGTAAAGCAGGACTAATCATCCATAAAAAGCGTTTGCGATCTATTTCACGCATAGACGCAGGCACTGGCATAAGTTCTTGCTGAACATTTACTGGTGCATTCATAGCTATATTTCCTTTTTCTATATGTCTATATAGTTAAAGAAATAGTGTTTAGTTAACAGTAGTAACCGTCCAAAAAACCTATGTTAAAGTCTTTGGCATTTTCTTCCACTTTTCTGTCCTAAAAACACATGTTGATGTATTCTTGTAGCTCACTATAATTTTATTAAAATAATGATTGATCATTTAAATATGGATGCACTAAGTAAATTTTTTGATGATATTCACCTTAATAAGTCTGAATACATCTATTTAAAAGCGCAAGGAGAATGGGCTTTTAAAACACAAGATCAATCTGCTCTACTTGCTTATATTGTTTTAACTGGTTCAGTATATATTCAACTTAACGCTTCAGAAAAAATAACTGCGACTGCTGGCGATATTATTTTAATTCCTTCGGGGAAAGCACATAGTGCAACTGATTCAAAATCAACAGCGAGTAAGTTGGTAGATTATTTGGATATCACTTCGCTTTTTAATGGTCATAGACAAGACGCTATCGAATTTGGTACTTCATCTCCCGATAATACATTATTGCTATGTTTACGCTGCCAAATCGATACTCATATGGCTGGGCCACTCATTAATGCCCTGCCATCCATTATGCATATTCAACATGAGAATCAAACCAATCCACCTGAATGGCTACAAATTGGACTTTATTTTCTAGCAATCGAAACTCAAAAAATCAGGCCGGGTCATGACAAAATTATTGATCATTTAGTCAGTATTTTGCTCATTGAATGCATTCGTGATCATATCCAACAGATGACGGATCAACAAAACTGGTTAAGCGCCTTAACTCATCCCAAACTGAGCAATGCATTATCAGCTATTCATAGCCAACCTGAAGTCACATGGACAGTTGAATCTTTAGCTGAACAATGCTGTATGTCACGTTCTAAATTTGCAAACTTATTTAGCAGTATTATTGGTGAACCACCTCTAACTTATTTACAGCATTATCGTTTTCGTTTAGCCAGTCAGTATTTACGCACAAGTAACTTATCAATTCAGCAAATATCCAATAAGGTTGGCTATTCATCTGAAACAGCATTTAGTCAGGCGTTTAAACGAATTTTTGATTTATCTCCTAAACAATATAGACAGCAATATATTGGACACAGCTTAGATTAACTACCAATAAAAAAAGCGCCTCGGCGCTTTTTTTATTGAATCAAATTATTATTTAATTTTCGCATGCGATTTTAAATATTGACTGTAATCTTCCAATATCTGTTGACCACGTGATTGACGATAAAGTTGCTTTAACTGCTGTAACTGATCAGCAGGAATAGCATTTGCAGCAGATGAATTTACATTTGAAACCGCAACAACAACCAGCTCATTTGGTAAATTTGCTGTCGTAACAGACCACATACCTGGCTTAGGTGTAGCTGCACTAAATGCTGCACGCTCAATTTCACGCTTTAATCCTTGTGAACGACTAAATACGCCAGCCGATTCAAATGCCACTTTATTTTTAGCAACAACTTGATCTGCTGGTTGAGTTTTAAATTCAGCTAACATTGTAGCAATTTTTGCTTGAACAGCTTTGCGCGCTTTTTCATCGATAACTTTTGCTTTCGCTTCATTCATCGCTTGTGCTAAAGGTTTTACACCAGCAGCATGATAATCACGTACTTTAACCCATACCGTATCACCATTCGCTAACTGAATATTAGACGATGCATTACGGTCACCATTTTTCACGTCATCATTAAACAATTTAATTTTAACGTTTGGATCACTTAAATATGGATTTTGTGTAGCTAAAGTTACGCCATTTAATGATTCAACTTTTGTACCTTTTACTTCTTGCACAACAGCTTCTAAAGAATCATTACCAACAATCGTTTCATTTAAACTGTTTACGGTATCTGAATAAACAGTTGCAACTTTATTCTTTTCAACCTCAGCCGTTAAACGCGCCTTCTCAGCTTCAAATGAAGGGATTTGATTAGCTTGAGTTTCTGCCTCAATAATATGATAACCATATTGAGTTTTTACTGGTTGAGAAACTTGTCCATTTTTTAGGCTAACTACAGTTTTATCAAACGCATCGGAAAAAACACCCGGTGCATATGCTTCAACTAAACCACCTTTTGCTTTCGAACTTGGATCTTCAGAGAACTGAGATGCAGCTTGTGCAAATGTAAGACCGCCTTGAATTTTTACATATACTTCTTTAGCAAGTTTTTGAGCCGCTGCATCATCACGAGCATCAGTCGTAATTAAAATATGCTTCACAGTGCGTTTAGCATCTTTTTTCTGGGTTTCAACGAACTTGCTATATGCTTGCTGAAGTTCAACTTCAGTTGCAGGAGCTGGTTTAGCCATCATTGATGGAGACAGAACAACATAATCCACATCAACAGAAGCCTGTTGTTTAAACTCATTTTGGTGTTTGTTGTAATAATCTGTAGCTTCTTGATTCGATGCAGTTAAACCTGTTTTATAACCATCTAATTTAATACTAGCCAAATGTAATGTACGTTGTTCAGTTTGCAAATTCGCAATTTGCATTAAATCAACTTTACTTACGAGAGAATAATCAGAAAAAGTTGACGTTAGCATTTTTAAAGCATGATCTTGACGAAGGCTAGAGATTAAGCCCTGACTTGTCATACCAATAGAACGTAAATAATTTTCATAGAGTTTTTGCGAGAATTGTCCATTCTCTTGCAAACTAGGCTGCTGAGCTAACATTTGCTCAATTTGAGTATCACTCAGTGAAATACCTAATTTTTCAGCTTGTTGAATTAATAAATTACGTGACACTAAAATATCGAGTGCTTTAGCCTGAATAACAGGCAAATTAAGTAAACTTTCATCACCTTTAACTCCAGCTAAATATTGTTCTTTGTAAGACTGAGTTAAAGTTTCGAGGTCTTTTTTAGATATTTCTTGGCCATTTACTGTTTTTGCAACATCAGCCTTGTTTCCCCTATTAAAATATCCTTCAATACCTACAAGTGCTAAAGGGGTCAAAAACAAAATTAGAAGGACTTTGCCGAGCCAACCCTTAATGACTGTACGAAACGATTCCATAAGTATTCCAATATTTTATTTCGAGGAGAATTTTAACTGAAAAACCACAATCAATGAATGAGCAATATTGGTCAATTCAGATTTTTAATAAAAAACGCGCCTATATTGGCGCGTTTAATCATCTTAAAAGATTAAGCTACTGAATCTTTAAGACCTTTACCAGCTTTGAAGCTAGGTACTTTTGTTGCTTTAATTTGAAGCTCTTCACCAGTTTTAGGGTTACGACCAGTGCGTGCAGCACGCTCTTTAACACTGAAAGTACCAAAACCGACTAAAGTTACTGTGTCACCTTTTTTAAGTGCTTCAGTAATTGACGCAATTGTCGCATCGAGTGCCTTGCCTGCATCAGTCTTAGATACTCCCCCTTTTTCAGCAATTGCATCGATTAATTCTGATTTATTCATGAATAAAACATCCTCTTAATATCGTTTGTTTAAGGTCCAAGGCTATAGTTTAAAAGGCCATGACGCCTTTATAGCAATGCTTTGGGGGAAAACGCAATACTAGAGCAGGGCTTTTAGCGAAAATAAATGCTAAAAAACTGTTATATATTTGCTAAATCCCAACATTTTTTACTTTTTATTCAATTTTTCTTTCAATTGCTGGTTTTCTTCTATTAAAGCATCCACCTTAATATGAAGCTGCACTAAGAGCTGTTCAATGTGCTGTAAATCCTTCGGAGTGACCAATCCAATTCGGTTTAAAGAATGGTTAACACTAGTATCAAGAATTTTCTCTACTTTATCTTTTGTTTCAGATACAGATTCTTTTGCTTTTTCTGTAACTTTACCCACAGTGTTATCTGCTAAATCGCCAGTTTTAGATTCTAGCTCTTCCCCTACCTTAACCAAAGAGTCGAATAGCTTGTTACCTTCTTCTTCTGCTCGTGAAAAAGCTCCTAGCCCAGCTAACCAAATTTGCTTGGTATACTTTCTAAAATCCAAGGCTGACTTTCTTGAACCTCTTGATTTTAGTTTATTTTTTTCTTCCAACTCTTCTACCTGTGTATCTATATTTGCATTATCCATTGATCTAAGCTCCTAATCAGATGAGAGAGATGATGACTGATTTGACCACAAAATATTTCTATAATATCAAAGTAAAGACTTGATCCATTTACAAAACTGTTCTACAAAGCAATTAAGTCATGTAAATATATTTAACAGGACATTTATTAAAGTTTGGGATAGGATGTCCCATTCTTCGGTTAACTGCTATTTGTAAGGATAAACTTTTATGAGTGAAACGCAACAAAGACAAAAACACCCCCGTCTGTTGCTGAATATTGTTCTAATTATTTTAGAAACTTTCTTTTCATTTATTCTCACCCACGATGGTGTTCTTCGCTTGCAAGCGAAAAAGTTTATTTCAAACAAAACAACTGTTCGTATCAATAGCTACCTTCCTTTTTTTGACTTCTATGTTCAATTTACAGAAAAGGGTTTATTGTTCGACATCCACTCTTTTGACCGACGTATTGATCTTGAAATCAATAGTACACTTATCGATTTGATTAAGATTTTCGCTTTTTCAAACCAGCGCAGTCTTAAAAACATGCGTATTGATGGTGATGCAGAAACCAAAAAAGAGTTATTGGATTTAATTTCTCATCTTACTCTGCCTAAACTATTAGCTGACTGGAAGCAATGGTTTAACACCCCTGATGATGAAGCTGAAACTCTTGCTTCACGTAAACGAATTGCCCCATTGCTTGAAAAAATTGATCAACAACGTTCAGAAATCAATTCACTTCATGTCGAAATCAAACAACATCAAAATCGAATTACTCGCTTACAGCAGCGTCAACGTAATATTAACTTCGCCTTTGGTATAATTAGTCTAATATTTATTGTTTATTTCATATATAATTTGTGGGTTGCTTAAATTAATTTTTCCCTTTTGTTCCTGCACTTGAATTAAAAATAAAAAAACTTGACTATTTTAGTCGGGATTCATAAAATCCTATTATCTAGTCTTAACATGTGTATCGAATCATGCGCCTTACAACTCGCGGTCGCTACGCAGTGACTGCTCTACTTGATTTAGCTTTGCAGCCAACTGAACAAACGATCACGCTCGCCGAAATTGCCGCTCGCCAATCCATTTCAGTTGCTTATTTAGAACAGTTATTCGCAAAACTTAAGCGTCATGGCTTAGTTTCTAGCGTTCGTGGTGCAAATGGTGGTTATCATTTGGCTCGAAATGCTGATGAAATTACTGTGTTAGAAATTATTGAAGCTGTAAATGAAACTGTTGATGCAACACGTTGCGACCACAAAGCTAACTGCCAAAATGGTGCAATGTGTCTCACACACGATTTATGGCAAGAACTCTCTCATCATATTGCCGACTATTTAGCAAAAATCTCTCTTGCCGACCTCATTAGCCGAGACAACGTTCAAACTGTTGCATTACGCCAAAATGTGACTGGCATAGATTCAGCTCTTTTATCGGGTACAGGTATTTGATATGAAACGTCCAATTTATCTTGATTACGCAGCAACCACTCCAGTAGATCCGCAAGTTGCAGAACGTATGATGGAGTGTTTAACTTTCGACGGTACCTTTGGTAATGCTGCATCTCGTTCCCATGCTTATGGCTGGCAGGCAGAAGAGAAAGTTGAATATGCACGTGAGCAAGTTGCAAATTTAATCAAAGCTGATCCACGTGAAATCGTTTGGACTTCTGGTGCAACTGAATCAGATAACCTTGCCCTAAAAGGTGTAGCACAATTTTATGCATCTAAAGGCAAGCACATTATTACAAGTAAAATTGAACACAAAGCTGTTCTAGATCCTTGTCGTGAATTAGAAGATCAAGGTTTTGAAATTACTTATTTAGAACCAGAACCACAAACTGGTTTAATTACCCCTGAAATGGTAAAAGCTGCCCTTCGTCCTGATACTGTTCTTGTTTCTCTTATGATGGTAAACAACGAAATCGGTACAGTTACAGATGTAGCAGCAATTGGTGAATTAACACGTGCCAATAAAACTTTCTTTCATGTAGATGCTGCACAAGCTGCTGGTAAAGTTGAAATTGATTTATCTACAATGAAAATTGATCTTATGAGTTTCTCTGCTCATAAAATTTATGGTCCAAAAGGTATCGGTGCATTATATGTACGTCGTAGCCCACGTGTTCGTTTAAAAGCACAAATTCATGGCGGTGGTCATGAGCGTGGTATGCGTTCTGGTACTTTAGCGACTCATCAAATTGTTGGTATGGGTGAAGCTTTTGAAATTGCTGGCAAAAGAATGCACGCAGAACAAGAACGTATTCGTAAACTACGTGACAAACTTTGGAATGGTTTACAAGGCCTTGAACAGGTTTTCTTAAACGGACATCCAACTCAAAACGTTGCTAACTATTTAAATGTCAGCTTTAACTTTGTTGAAGGTGAATCTCTAATGATGGCACTTAAAGATGCAGCCGTATCAAGTGGTTCTGCTTGTACTTCTGCAACCTTAGAGCCTTCATACGTTCTTCGCGCATTAGGTCTATCTGATGAGCTAGCACACAGCTCAATCCGCTTCAGTTTTGGTAAATACACGACTGAAGAAGATATTGACCATGTGCTTACAATTACCAAAGCCGCTGTTGAGAAATTACGTGAACTTTCTCCGCTTTGGGATATGTACAAAGAAGGTATCGATCTTTCTACAGTTGAATGGGCTGAACACTAATTCATTGAAATTAGTGTTTTTACCCTCATATTAATATTAGGCTGACCCCGAGGTTTGGAGAAGCGAAATGGCTTATAGCGAAAAGGTAATTGATCATTACGAAAACCCTCGTAATGTTGGCGTTTTAGATAAAAACTCTGAAAATGTAGGTACAGGCATGGTGGGTGCACCAGCATGTGGCGACGTGATGCGTTTACAAATTCAAGTAAACGATAGCGGTGTGATTGAAGAAGCACGCTTTAAAACTTATGGCTGTGGTTCTGCAATTGCTTCTAGCTCACTTGTAACTGAGTGGTTAAAAGGCAAGACTCTTGATGAAGCTCAATCAATCAAGAATATTGATATCGCAACTGAGCTTGCTCTTCCACCAGTAAAAGTTCACTGCTCTGTATTAGCTGAAGATGCGATTAAAGCTGCGATTGAAGATTATCGCACTAAGAAATCAAAAGCTTAATTTGTTATTACTGTAAACGTTGGAGTTTTCATGATTCATTTAACTGAAAATGCTGCGACTCATATTAGCAATTACCTTAAAAACCGAGGTAAGGGTGAAGGCATTCGCGTGGGTGTGAAAACTTCTGGTTGTTCTGGATTGGCTTACGTTCTTGAATTTGTTGATTCTATCGACGAACATGACGAAGTTTTCGAACAATTTGGCGTTAAGGTATTTGTAGATCCAAAAAGTCACGTGTATTTAGAAGGCTTAGAAATGGACTACGTCAAAAATGGCCTTAATGAAGGGTTCGAATTTAACAATCCCAATAAAAAAGGTGAATGTGGTTGCGGTGAGTCTTTCACTGTATAACCCTTCTCCTTCCATCTCTCATTAAAACAGTGACTTTTTATAGCACTGTTTTAATGTATTTAATTAACGTGGACCTCCTTTCTAATGAATCATTTTGAGTTGTTCAATTTACCCGTAGAACTCGATATCGATTTGGCGAGCTTAAAATCTAGTTTCTTGAATTTGCAGCAGCAACATCATCCTGATAAAGCAGAAGATAAAAATCAGGCTTTGATCAAATCAAGTGAAATCAATCAAGCTTTTAAAACACTATCGCAAATAGACAGCCGCGCCGCTTATCTTTTAGCATTAAAAAAGCAAGACCATCACCTCGATCAATCTATTAGCGATTTTGAGTTCTTACAATCAGCGTTGGAACTTCGTGAACAACTTGATGAAGCAACCTCACAAGAGCATCTAAGCACTCTTAAACAAGAAGTGCTTCAGTGGATAGAAAGTTTAGTTCGCGAATTTAAAATTGATTACTCAGATGAAGACTGGGGTGAAGCTCGAGATACTGTACGTAAATTACGTTTCTTTCAGCGCGTTCTTAACGATATTGAAAAAGCAGAAGATCAAATGTTGGATGACGAAGACAACTTTGATTTAGACGACGATTTTTAATTTTGCTTTTTCCAAATTATATTCAAGGGATTTAACTCATGGCACTTTTGCAAATTGCTGAACCGGGTCAATCCAGCGCCCCACATCAACACCGCATTGCGATTGGTATCGACTTAGGAACAACACATTCTTTAGTTGCGACAGTGTTATCAGGCAAACCTAAAGTACTCAATGACGAAAAAGAAAGAAGACTCCTTCCTTCTATTGTGCACTATGGAAATGATGTAACTCACTATGGGGAAGAAGCAAAGCCTTTCCTTATTGCCGATCCTAAAAATACAATTGTTTCTGTAAAACGCTTTATGGGTCGTTCAAAAGCAGATATCAAATTTCAGCATCCGTATGAATTAATGGGTTCTGAAAATGAGATGCCAGCTTTTGAAACACGCGCTGGTCGTAAAACCCCTGTTGAAATTTCTGCTGAAATTTTAAAACAATTAAAAGATCGTGCTGAAACTAGCTTGCAGAATCCAGTAAATGGAGCCGTCATTACTGTTCCTGCTTATTTCGATGAAGCTCAGCGACAAGCAACTCGTGATGCTGCACAACTTGCTGGCTTAAATGTATTACGTTTATTAAACGAGCCAACCGCTGCTGCTGTCGCTTATGGTTTAGACCAAGAAACTAATTTAGCTACAGATCATAACTATGTAATTTATGATTTAGGTGGTGGTACTTTCGATGTATCAATCTTGCGTTTCTCACAAGGTGTCTTTGAAGTATTAGCGACAGGCGGCCACACTGCTTTAGGTGGTGATGATTTAGATCGTCTCATTGTTAAATGGGCTAAAAAGCAGCTCAATATCGATACTCTTAACGATGAAACTTATGCAGTATTTATTGTTGCTGCTCGTCAAGCGAAAGAACAGCTATCTACGCAAGAATCAGTTCAGTTAAAACTACTTGAAAACGTACTAACACTTGATCGCCCAACTTTTGAAAGCATTATTCAAGTTGCTTTAGATAAAACAATCAGTGTTTGTAAACGTGTTTTACGTGATGCCAAACTTGAGTTAACTGATATTCAGAATGTTGTTTTAGTTGGTGGCTCTACCCGTTCTTATGCTGTTCAGCAAGCAGTTCGTAATGTATTTAATCAAGAACCACTTTGTACGATCAATCCTGATGAAGTAGTTGCAATTGGTGCTTCGATTACTGCCAACCAATTAATTGGAAACAGTCAAGACGGTTCATTACTTTTAGATGTAACCCCTCTTTCACTTGGCTTAGAAACCATGGGTGGATTAGTAGAGCGTCTTATTTCACGTAATACCGCTATTCCTGTTGCTCGTCGTCAAGAATTCACAACTTATCAAGATGGCCAAACAGCCATGCTTATTCATGTAGTTCAAGGTGAACGAGATTTGGTAGAACATTGTCGTTCATTAGGAAGATTTGTCCTTCACGGCATTCCCCCTATGACTGCTGGTCAAGCACGCATTGAAGTTACCTTTCAGGTAGATGCAGATGGCCTACTCACTGTTTCGGCTCGTGAAACAACTTCAGGTGTACAGGCTCAAATTGATATTAAACCATCTTATGGTTTATCAGAATCTGATACTGAACGCTTATTAATTGAAGGCTTCCAACACGCGGAAGAAGATAAAAACCTGCGTCATTTAAAAGAAACTAAAGTTGAAGCACAACGTGAACTTGAAGCTTTAGAACAAGCTCTCAAAGTTGATGCCGATTTGCTTAATGATGAGCAGCTTGAAGCACTTAAAACTGCTGAAAATTTGCTGAAAGTACAGCTTGAAGGCAATGATATTCAAGCAATTGAAAAAGCTGTAGAACAACTTAAAGTACATAGTGATGCTTTTGCCGCACTACGTATGAATCGACATATTGACCACGCCTTAAAAGGTACAAAACTTGAAGATTGGTCAAATTCAAACTAAAGGTATAGGTGATCAATATGCCCCGTATTAAAGTACTTCCTCATGCTCAATTTTGCCCTGAAGGTGCAGAATTTGAAGTCGAACAAAATGCAAATCTTTGTCAAAGTTTGCTCAATCAAGGAATTAAAATTGAACATGCATGTGACATGTCGTGTGCTTGTACAACTTGTCACGTAGTTGTTCGCAAGGGTTTTGACAGCCTAGAAGAAATGGATGATGTTGAAGCAGATCTTCTAGATCGGGCTTGGGGTCTTGAACCTGATTCTCGTCTCTCTTGCCAAGTGAAGATTGTTGATGAAGATTTGGAAATTGAGATTCCTAAATACACAATCAATCACGCTTCCGAAAGTCATTAAAATAGAAAAGCTGCTTTTAAAGCAGCTTTTTTTTGCTTCTCATTTTAAGCTTTAAACTTGATCTTGTTGATCAATTTCAACAGGTTTAACTTCATCTTCTAGTCTTAACCGTGCAATGCCTTGAGTATTAATTAAAGTTTGTTGAACTTTAAGTCGTTGAATCATTTTCTCAAGTACTTCTACTAATTCAGGATATTCATAGTTTTGTACTTCTTCTAAATTAAGTACTAAATGGAAGCCCTTATACTCATAGTCGAACCATTGCTGATGATCTGACTTATTCCCTGTGTATTTCTCCATCACTTGCCATGTCTTTACAGCACCTTGAATACCTTTTAAGTAAATTGGCGTTTTGGGAGCACAAAGAAAATCACTTTTAATTATTTGATAAGTATCATCCGAAATTAAGATTTCATCTATTTCAGCAGCATATTGTAAACGAGCTGCTAAATTCACATCTCGACCTACAATGGTATAAGCCATACGATGTGTTGCGCCATAATTTCCTACGTGACAGTAACCGGTACTAATTCCCATACGAATGTGCAAGGCTGAATAGCCCATTTTTTTCCAACGTTCGCGCAACAATTTCATTTGTTGACGCATAGCGATTGCCATTTCTACGCAGGCTTTGGCATCTTGTTCTACACCCTGAGAATTCGGATCACCAAAAAATATGAGGATGGCATCTCCCATAAATTTATCGACAGTAGCTTCATACTGCTTGGCAATTTCAGTCATATGGCTTAAATAATCATTAAGTAAAAAAGCCAAATCATCAGGAATTAACGTTTCAGATAGCTCTGTAAAGCCCTGAATATCAGAAAAAAATACAGTCATTTTTTTTCGTTTATATTCAATTTTTGCTTCCGCTTCACCGCGCATGATTGATTGCCACAACTGTAGTGGTGCATAACGACTTAACTGATTAGCAAAAGCAATATACCGCGTCATTTGATCATAGTAATGTTGACGCTGCTGACTGATTTTTTTAACCCAACGATGCTGGTAGTAATTTCCAATGGTAATAAACATAACCAAACCCAAGAGTGTAATAACAGTTAACTCTTGGCTAGTAGGTTCAAAATATGTATAAAAACCAAATAGGAAAAACGTACTTAAATAAAAAATAATCGCGCCTAGTAGGCTCGTCAAACAAATGACTGCGAAAGAAATACGGCTATTAATTGCAGAATAAAATAATGCAAATATTGCAATAAATGTAGGCACCAAATTAAGATGCAGACCCGCCAAGGTAACTGCTACGACAATTGCATCAATTGCAAAAAATACACTTTTTTGAGTTTTTTTATCAAATTGGTATTGAAGCCAATGTTCCAACTTCGAACTAATAAAAAGTAAAAACAGAAAAAAAGGAGGAATGTAGATCTGATAATTTGTATTAGGTGAGGTAAAAGCATAGATCACTAAAATTAAGGACAGAATTGAATATCCCATCAAGCGATGAAAATATGCAAACTGCTTAGGCTCTCTATCGATAAACCTCTCTAATTGCACCCTATCCTCCACACCTCAATGTAGCCACATTCATATAAATGTGGCGTTGCATCGATTAATCCATGCGCCAATCAAAAGGCATATCACCTTGACCACGTAAAGCAAGCATAAGGGTTTGACGCATATGAGCCAGTACATCATTTGTGTATGGAACTGCAGGTGTGCCCCAAACTGGCTTAGGCCATGCAACATCATTTTGATAACGCACGACATGATGGAAATGCAACTGAGGTACCATGTTACCTAGAGCTGCAACGTTCATTTTATCAGCACGGAATACTCGAGCTAGCTGGCTAGACAACCAACTTGATTCACGTAAAAACTGTTCTTGATCAGCTTGACTCAATTCATATAATTCTGTGATTCCCGGCACACGAGGGATTAAAATCAGCCAAGGGAATTGCATATCATTCATTAAACGACATGTTGAAAGCGGAAAATCGCCTACAAAAAAAGTATCTTGAGCAAGTTGTGGATGCAAACTAAACATATCTTTTATAAATGACAATAAACAATAATGGCTAATACTATCACATCAGTTTTGATGTGAGTATTGCTAGTGGCTGGTTTGATTACAAATAACAATGATTTTATGCACTTATTCCCCCTGTGACTGGAGAAATCGTGCATAAAATTCTGAGATCAGCATACAAAAAATTTGTAGGGGATGAAAATCACTTCAAAACACTGTTTAAGCATGTAATTCATTTAATAATTTAGCTAACAAATCATTAATAAATTGAATGCGCTTCTCCTGTTCCTCGAGCTGAACCATCACTTTTAAACGCTGCCCACCTTCCATACGATAATAGGTCGGATGCTTTTGCATGAGCTGAATAATGCTAATTGCCTGAACAGGTGTATCTGGTGAGAACTCAATATTACCGCCTTGTGTATTGATATCAATTTTGGTAATACCCAACTGCTCTGCTTTCAATCTAATTTGATGAACACTAAATAAGTGTTTTACAGATTGTGGTGGAACACCAAAACGGTCAATTAACTCCATACGGATATTGTCGAGTTTTTCTTGAGTATCTGTATTACTAATACGCTTATAAAACAACAAACGCTGATGAACATCGCCTAAATACTCATCTGGAATAAGTGCTGGAATATGTAAATTAATTTCCGCAGTTAATGACAAAGGTGCATCAAAATTCGGTGTTTTGCCTTGCTGAATTGCCTTAGTGGCTTTCTCAAGCATTTCCATATACAGACTATATCCAATTGCCTGCATTGAACCACTTTGTTGCTCACCTAAAAGCTCACCCGCACCACGAATTTCTAAATCTTCTGTAGCTAGCATAAATCCAGCACCTAGAGTAGAAGCTCGCTGGATTGCATCCAAACGCTTTTCTGCATCACCTTTCAAGTGCTTCATAGAAGGAACTAACAAATAAGCATAGGCTTGGTGATGTGATCGTCCAACACGCCCACGTAATTGGTGTAATTGAGCCAAACCAAGTTTATCGGCCCTTTCTATCAAAATTGTATTGGCGTTTGGAACATCAATACCAGTTTCAATAATTGTTGAGCATACCAATACATTAAATTCTTTGTGATAGAACTGCTGCATAACTTGTTCAAGCTCTCGTTCTCTCATTTGTCCATGAGCGACCGCCACACGAGCTTCTGGCACAAGAAAACGAATGTTTTCAGCAGCCCTTTCAATCGTATCGACTTCGTTGTGTAAGAAGTATACTTGGCCGCCACGTAGTAATTCACGCAAGATAGCTTCTTTAATAGAAGCTTCCGTATGTTCTTGTACAAAGGTTTTAACTGCTAAACGACGGGCTGGCGGTGTAGCAATAATAGATAGATCACGCATTCCCGAAAAAGCCATATTTAAAGTTCGTGGGATTGGCGTTGCAGTAAGCGTCAACATATCTACATCTGCACGCAATGCTTTGATACGCTCTTTATCACGTACACCAAATCGATGCTCTTCATCGACGACCATTAGACCCAAGTCTTTAAATTGCACATTTTCTTGTAAAAGCTTATGTGTTCCCACAACAATATCGACTTTACCAGCAATCAAATCTTCAATATTTTTTGTATGGGTTTTATTTGAGCCAAAGCGTGACAACACTTCTATACGCACAGGCCAATCAGCAAAGCGATCTTTAAAAGATTCATAATGTTGTTGTGCAAGTAAAGTTGTGGGCACTAAAACAGCAACTTGCTTGCCATTTTGCACAGCAACAAACGCAGCTCGCATGGCAACTTCAGTTTTACCAAAACCTACATCTCCACAAACAAGTCGATCCATTGGTCTCGCTTGTTGCATATCGTGAAGGGTGGCTTCAATAGCATTTGCCTGATCGAGCGTTTCTTCATAAGCAAATCCACTGGCAAATTGCATATAAAGCGATTGATCGAGTTCAAAACCAAAACCGGGTTTTGATTGACGGCGTGCTTGTATATGTAACAATTCAGCTGCAACATCATGAATTTGTTCTAAAGCTTTACGTTTAGCTTTACTCCACGCATCACTTCCAATTTTATGAAGTGGAGCTAAATCTGGATCTCCACCACTATAGCGGCTAATAAGATGCAAATTAGTTACAGGGACATAAACTTTTGACCCTTCAGCATAATTGAGCTGCAAGAATTCATAATCTTGCCCCTCAATTGCTAAAGTCACTAATCCTGCATAACGCCCCACACCATGATCAATATGAACAACAGGGGCATCAATACTTAATTCAGTCAAACTTCGAATTAAGAACTCTTCTGAAACTTCTTGCTGACGTTTACGACGCCGCTGAACTACCCGATGTTCATATAACTGATTTTCTGAAATAACCGACAATTGGTCCGTTAAAAGTAAGCCCCGGTCTAGCGGAGCATTTGTAATAGCAATTGCAAACTGACTCGTCTGAAATTGTTCAAAACTGTCTACGCCAGGAATATCTCCTAAACTGGCACGCAAACCATCTCTTAAACTTTCACGTCGACCTGCACTTTCTGCAACCAATAAAACGGGATGATTTGCTTCATCAATATATTTTTTAACAACGGCAAACGGTTTTTCTTTTTTCGGATCAACCGCTAACTTTGGTGGCTGCTCTACTTTAAGGTTTAATGCACCAGCTTTTTCTTCAACCGTCTCGGCACTCACAAGCATACGTGGGAACTGGTTTAAAGCACTGAGCAAATGATTTGGAGCAATAAATAACTCTTCAGGTGGAAGGATTGGCTGATCTACGTTATGACGTCTATCTTCATAACGACGAAAAACTTCTTTCCAAAAGTTAGTTAAATCAGCATCCACATCATTAGTTGTAATTACAATGCAATTATTTGGAAAGTACGTTGTAAGTGTACTTTGCGATTGCATTTGGGCTTTATCAAAAAACAATGGTAAATAAAATTCAATTCCTGGTGAAGAAATTCCCTCTAAAACATCTTGATAAATCGGATTTTTCTTAGGGTTTGCTGTAGGAAAAAGCTCCGAATACCGATCTCTAAAAATTGAACGCGCTTCTTTTAACGGGAATTCTTTTGCAGGTAAAACTGTAAAACTTTTTAAAGCTGCCGTAGTTCTTTGCGTTTCTGGATCAAAGAATTTTAATGTATCAATTTCATCGTCAAACAAATCGATACGGATAGGCGCTTCTTGCCCTGACGCAAAAATATCCATAATACTGCCACGCACAGCAAACTCACCGTGGTCATAAACAGTATCTACTAAATGATACCCAGCTTGTACCAAACGTAATTTCTGTTGCTCTAAATCAAATTTTTGACCTACACGAATATCAAAATGCTCACCTAAAACCCATGAATATGGTGCAACTCTTTGAGCTAAAGTGCTTGCTGAAAGGAGCAATACGCCCTTCTGAGGCATATTAGATAAAATTGCGAGGCGCTCTGAAACAATATCTTGATGAGGTGACAAACGATCATACGGTAAGATTTCCCAATCAGGAAAAATTGTCGGTTTTATGCCATAAAACTCAAGTTCACTTTCTAATTGAGCAACATGCTGGTTATTTCTAGCGACAACAACAAGTAAAGACGAATGCTGAACAGCAATTTCTTTGAATAATAATGCAGCAGATGAACCTAATAACGACCCCACCCAACGCTTTTCACCGGCTTTGAGCTGTTGTAAATTCAATTGAGAGATTTCTTGTTGAAACATGTATATGGCTTTTATCAGCTAAGAAGATATAAGCCTAATAGTAGCATGATGTTTTTAGTGAATTGAGTTATTTTTTTGAAAATCAAACTACTAGTTAGGTCTACTTTTTATATTTTTTAATCAATCAACTATTATTAATTATCACGCAAAAACAAAACGTAATATTGATTTAACATTTGTATAATCGCTTTAAGCTCAAGTAGATTTTCTTGCGTATTTTCCAATCTTTCTACATAGCGCTGGGTTGCGATTTCCAGATCAATCTTTTCATTAATTTGTGGAGTAATGAGGAATAACTTCTGAAGATTATCAAAATTTTGTAATTTACGATTTGAGAAATATTCCAGATGTTCTGACCATTTCTCATTAATCACTACATCGTTAATGATAGGTCCGCGTTCAGAATCAAATTTTAATTGGTTCTCTTGCAAGTAAATTTGCTCCGGCGTTTCTTTTGAGCCTTGAAAAAGCTGAGTTATCTTCTTTAACATTTCATCACATCATATTAATTTTAAATTTAAGTCATGGAAGCAATCTCGTTACTTCCATCATTTAAGCCTTCAAGTTTAACGACTATTCATCGCCTAAATCATCAAGAAAATCGACAGTGGGTACAAAAAACAAGGTACCAGTCTGAGCAGTACTAAAGTCAAGTAACCGATCAAGATTACCCTGCTCATTTCCTAAAAACATGTTTTCAAGCATTTGTCGCGTTGTACTAAATTTACGCGAGTAGCCAATAAAAAAAGTGCCATATTCATTTCTAGAAGGATTTGAAAAAGGCATATTAGCTCGCATAATTTTAAGTTCATTGCCTTCTGCATCATGCGCTTTACTTACAACATTATGAGCAGTTAAAGGCTTTTCATCATCACCAAGTTCAACATCATTAAACTTTTTGCGTCCAATCACTTTTTCTTGCTCTTCATCACTCAACCCACGCCATTTTTCCATGTCATGTGTATATTTTTGGATAAAAGCATAACTTCCCCCGATAAAATCAGGATCTTCATCACCCACTAATGCCCACTGCGCTGCAATAACAGGTTCCGGATTCTCTGTTCCATCTACAAAGCCAATAATTGCACGTCCGTCAAAATAACGAAAACCATGAACTTCATCAATTGGATGCGTTACTTTACCAAGTTGTTGATTAATTATATTGCCTAGTTCGTAACATAAAGCCTGACGATCGGCGCGAATATGGAAAAATAAATCACCTGCGGTTGAAACAGCTGTGTATTTCGGCCCTCTAATTTCTTGAAATGTTTCTAACTCTTGAGGCTTCGCTTGCTCTGGAAATAAAATATCCCATGCATTTGAACTAAAACCCAATGTAGCATTAAATTTACTTTCTGGATAACGATTAGACAGGCTTCTGGTTAATGCTGAAAAATTAGCAGCAAAGTCTTTTACTTTTTCTATTACAGAATCACCTTGAGCTAGCCCCAATACAATAAATAATGCATTTTCACCAGGAGCGCTTGTTACAGGCTGAATTCTCATACATTCCATAAAATATGCCTTTTAGGTATTTAACCTTATTAATTTAGCATACTCACTTTATTTTCATACATTTTGTAATGAAATCTGATGTTGTTAAGAGTTTAAGTTAAGCGCCTTAAACTCTTACTAAAAATGATCTTAATTAACGTCCATATTGCTTCTTTAAATATTTTACGATTTGAGCAGACTCAAACATCTTCACTCCAGTATTTGGGTCTACCAAATAAGGGACCTGCATTTTACCTTGCATAACAGGCAATATTTTTTCTCTTTTTCCACCTTTTAAAGGCACATATTTACCCGGTTTTAAACGAAGAATAGCTGGGCCCTGATCTTGCCATCTTTCTTTTGCAACATTATGCAAAATATATGGAAGCTCAAGCTCACAGAGTAAACCTCTTACAATTCGCGAATAAGGACTTGCCTCAAAACTCCATAACTCAAGTTTTTGTTCAGGCGCAGCTCTATCAACAATTTTTTTATTTATCCAGACACCCCGAGCACCATTTAATATGGTTCCAGCAAATGCCACATACGGCATGTTCGGATAATTCGAAAATTTCTGAGGTGTCTTTCCAGTTTTACCGTAGTGTTTAAATAAATGATGAATAATTTCTTGTGATTCATATAACTTATCACCAGTATTTTCATCAATTAAAAAAGGAAACTGTAATTTCCCGCCAGCCTCTTTAACAATAGAACGATATTTCAACCCACCTTTAGGACATGGATAAATTTCGACATCGAGATTCAAAAGTGTAATCACTTCACGAACACGACGACAAAATGGCGAACCTTCAAACTCATATAGCTTCAAAGCTTTTACAGGTTGCTGAGGGAAAGCAGTGCCTGTTACGCCCCTACCACCTTCAGCAATTGCAGATACAACTGCCTGTAATACCTTAATTTGATGATTCACCATCCTGCAATCCTCTATAAATTGTGATTAAACTAATTTTTCTTTTGAAATCACAATTCCATTATTATCAGCATAGATAAAATCGCCCGATTGAATTGTGACACCACCAAAATACAAAGTGGTGCCTACTTCGCCAATGCCTTTACGATTACTTTTTTGCGGAATTGCAGCCAATGCATGCACCCCCAAATCTAAAGTTGCAAGTGCATCAACATCTCGTACACAGCCGTAAATTACGACACCATTCCAGTTATTTTTAACGGCCGATTCAGCAATCATGTCACCTATTAGTGCGCAGCGCATAGATGCTCCGCCATCTACCACTAATACTTTATCTGTACCATCTGTTGCCAGTAACTCTTTTACACGCGAGTTATCTTCAAAGCACTTTACTGTTACGACCTGCCCCTCAAAAGTTTTACGCGCTCCATAACTTTGAAAGAACTTTCCATCCATTGAAGGAATTACAACCTGTAAGTCTTTTTCAGGGTTACCATCTAATAAATCACATGTTACGAATGGTACTGTCGACACTTTTATTCTCCCTTATCGAGTTTTCTGTATGCTCAGATTATCATATCGTTTAAAGGCTTCAATTTGCGTTAGCGCCGCTACGACCATCGTATGAGCCAATTGCTCCGCAGTTACAGGCTTATATTTGAATGGTTTTTGTAATTTATTCTCAATAAATTTAAATAGACTTTGCCCTAAGTCCTCAATAAACCGTACGTCACTGCGCTTACCAATAAGTAAAGATGGTCTAAAGATAGACAATTTTTCGAGTTCTAAACTCTCAATATAATCTTCTAGTTGTCCTTTCACTTTATTGTAGAAAATTGGTGAACTGGCATTTGCACCAAGTGCACTCACTAGCAATAGATGAATATGTTTATCTTGTACCAAATCTGCCAAATGAGCATTGATTTCATAATCTACGGCATAGAAACCTTGCTTAGAGCCCGCATTTTTTAACGTTGTTCCCAGACAGCTAAATGCATGGGTATGACCATTCACATCTTCATCATTCAACATTAAGAAATCTTCTATGATGAGCTGATTAACTTTGTCATATGTATTAAATACTTGAGATTCTTTTCTAACGACTACGGTAATGGCTTCAAATTCTGGAGCCTGCTGAAGCTTTTCTACGAGTGCTAATCCGACCAGCCCTGTTGCACCGAGCACAATCGCTTTTTTCTTACTTGCTGTCATTTTTTATCCATCCCTATCTAACTTTGTTTTAAATTTAACCTTTTCTTACCGTTTTAACAGCCCCTAAAACAGCTTAAAACGTTCTCAAGGCTTGACTTCGCGGTGTCTATTCATCACAATATGGCACTTGTTTACGGGCTGGTGATGGTTGCACCAGTTTACTGGATTGACCACAGCCCGCCCAGACCAACTTATTTTCAAGGAGTGCAAGAGTGGCAAACTCTGCTCAAGCTAAAAAACGTGCGCGTCAAAACGTTACTGCACGTAAACACAACGCAAGCTTGCGTTCTATGGTTCGTACATACATCAAACGCACTTTAAGTGCAATTGCTGGTGGTGATCATGCTGTTGCTACAGAAGCTTTCCAAAAAGCTGTTCCTGTAATCGACCGTATGGCTGATAAAGGCATCATCCACAAAAATAAAGCTGCTCGTCATAAGAGCCGTTTAAATGCTCAAGTTAAAGCGTTAGCTAACTAATTAAAGCATGTAAAAAAAGCCCAATAGGGCTTTTTTTATTATCCATCTTTTTTGAGCTTATAGCGTATTTCGAAATTTGGCTACATTCAGCTCATAGGCCTTGCCTCTCCAAATCCATTTTAATTTGCAATTTGGAAATTCTTCGCCTTCAAACCATACAAATAAGCCTTCCATCATTTCAGGCCAATCTTCTTTCTTAATATTATTTTCACCAGAAATTACAGCAACAATTGCAGCAATAATGGTGTCATGACTGACAGCTAAACTTAGTCCGCCTCGAGTTTTAGGATGCGTATGATAAATAAGCTCTAGCACGTCTAAAACACCAGTAATGGGGTGTTTCATGCCAGGTAATGCATTATTTACAAAACTATTAATAAAACCCAAAGCACCTTGCTTTTTAAAATAAGGAGCTGCTTGTTGTATATCTAGTACAAAGCTACCCGGCTCAACCAGTAGTCCTTGCTCAATAATTTCAATCGTATGCGTATTAAATTCAGGACTTACATCATCAGCCCCTTCAATCATGAGCGCTGCCGTATCGACACAACGTTGTATTGGGCTTGAAATACAATGTTGAATAACACGATCTGTATTTTTAATTAAATAGTTGCCCCATGCTTGCGCAAGCTCACGCCCCTGAGGAGTGAGTTGCAGATCATATCCAGCTAAACCCTGCCCATCCACAAGTTCTCTTAGAGAATGGCGCGTAAATAAGGTCACAGGAGTTGAAGCATCGGGCAATAAATCAATTGCTTCAAACATACTTTTAGGCAATAAATCGAGTGCCATTGTTATCTTGTCATCTTTTTTCAATACTTTGCCACTATAACATGTCTGGCATAACTCTCAATCTATAACACCCGATTGGGCCAATGCTTCAAATGCTATTTTTTTGCTTTCCTGATCACGAAATGCGATAAAGCCCTTATTTAAAACCGTATGTCTCTGGTTATATTCAAAAGGTTTTCCATCAAGAGTAAGTAAACCACCGCCTATACTCTCTAATAGACCTTGACCAGAACTTGTGTCCCATTCAGAAGTGGGATGAAATCGTGGGTAAATATCTATTTCACCTTCTAACATCATGCAAAACTTATAGGCACTTCCTGCTTCTCTTCGAATAATGCTGTGTTTTTCTTCAATAGGTTGAATAAATTTCTGATATTTAGGATTTTTACTGCCATGACTCAGTCCTATTTGTATAGGCTCCTCCGACGAAGGCGAAGTTATTTGATATTGATACCACTGTTTTTGAGTGAAACTATATTTAAAAGGTAAATCTTGCAGATATCCTAAGTAGACGACTTGTTCACATGGCACAGCAATAGCTGAAAAGATTGTCTCTTTACCCTTAATCAAACTTAGGTTTATCGTGAACTCATCACGCTCATGAATAAATTCTTTTGTTCCGTCAAGAGGATCTAACATCCAACATGTAGACCAGTCATGGCGAGCACTATAATCACTTTCTTCAGACAAAACGGGCAAGTCTGGAGTAATCTCTGCCAAGTGCTTTAATAAGAAAAGGTTCACTTTTAAATCTGCTTGAGTTACAGGTGAATCATCTTGTTTTTCATGAATAGTGAACTCATAACCCGCAGAATAATTTTGATATTCTTGTAATAAAATCTGGCTCGCTTGTTCCAAAACTGGAAGAAGCTGATTAATCAAAGTATCTTGTGGGCGCGTAGTTGTTATAAACATAAATATGCTCTACATAGTTTCATTTCTATTATAGGTGAATTATGAACAATTCAGTATTCGCCAACAGTTTGATTTACTAAAATAGTAATTTATCTTAATGATTAGATAATCGCTGTTTTCCATGCATGTTATGTAGTTAATATGAATAATGATGATGTCAAAAAAGCCTGCATTATGTACAAAAAACACTCTATAAGTTATGAAAAATAAACAACTTAAATCAGATTCATCCATTTCATTTTCATGTATTTCTTGTTATGTTCAATCACACAATAACAAGATGGAGGAAAGCGCACATGATGCTATATGGATATCATTTCTCGACAATAGAACGCAACTGGGAAGAACTGACTCCCTTAAATGAGTTCCTACAGACATTTGCAGATGATGATGGTGATGTTTCAACAAGAGATAAAGAGTCTCTCAAAGAAATCATTGCAAAATCAGATACAGCTTTAGCTTTAGCAAGAGAAATGGGCTGGGATGGTAGTTATACAGGATGTCCGTATTTATTCTGGTTACCAAGCAAAAGTAGCCAGTCTTTTGAGTATGGCTTTGTATTTAAACAGACATCAGACAATACAACTTTTGTTATTTCACCCATTGAGTTGAGCTATCTGGATCAAGATTCTGAAGTGCAGAAATTAAGTAAAAATATTGAATAAATAATAGAGGTTATTGATTCAGATTTGATCAATAACCTCATTCTAATTTCAATCAAACATGCTTAACTGTGGCGTGGGTTTTATAATTTTTTCTTTCGGCACATGAGAACATTCAAACTCTTCAACTGGAAAACCTTCGATAAAGCTTGAAATATCGGGCGATTTTAAACTTAACCATTCTTCTAATCGGTCATGTGGAATAACAATAACCGATCTTTTGACATCGCCTGGTTCGTGAAAGTCTTTCATCATAGGATGGTCTATAGCATCCATGGTCAGCATACTTGCAGAACGAATAACCGTCTCATTGATTTTGCAAATTTCATAGATTGCTGTAATAAAAAAAGCCTGCCCATCTTTACGGCGTACACCCCACCGCTCGGGCTTATCATTTATATATTTACTTTCATAAAACTCTGTCACAGGTATTACACCGAATTTGCATTTGATAGCAGCTTCTTGAAAACTCGGTTTTTGAAAAATCGTTTCATGACGGGCATTGTAGGTATGTTTTGCTATGTTCGTATCTTCGGCCCATTTGGGAACCAAACCAAACATGACTTCACGCCATTCAAGACCTTGTGGTGATTTGAATAATAGTGGCATTGTTCCCGCGGGATAAACCTCTTCGGCATAGCTAAAGCCGACCACAGGCAACTGAAGTTGCTGTACCTGGGCAAGAGTTAAAGGTTTAAAGTTAGCGCACATAGCAAGAATGGACTACCGTATTTTTACTCTCTTATTTTATAAGCATTTAGCCTATAAACCAAATAAAAAGGCACTTAAAAGTGCCTTTAACGACATAACTTTACGCTTATGAAACGTGTTGAATCCCTTGGGGAATGGCTTGTAATAACCGTTTGGTGTAATCATGTTGAGGATGCGCATAAAGCTCATCCGAATTAGCAATTTCCACAACTTCACCATGATTCATGACCATCACCTGATCAGAGATATACTTCACAACAGATAAGTCATGTGAAATAAAGATATAACTCAGCCCAAACTCATCTTGTAAATCTTGTAATAAGTTAAGTACCTGCGCTTGGACCGAAACATCCAGCGCCGAAACAGATTCATCACAAATCAAAATTTCAGGCTTTAGCGTTAAACAACGTGCAATCGCAATACGTTGACGCTGTCCACCCGAAAACTCATGCGGATATCTATAGTAAGCTTGCTCAGGTAAATTCACTCGCTCAAGCAAACTAAGCGCAATTTGTTTACGCTCAGCATCATCTTTACCGATACCATGAATTTGCATAGGCTCTAATAAAATCTGCCCAACCGTAAAGCGCGGATTCAGAGAAGCATACGGGTTTTGAAAGATAATCTGGATTTTCCGTTGATATTTAGCAAACTCTTTTTCAGTTAAGGAAAGAATATCTTTTCCTTCGATGAAAGCCTGTCCGCCAGATGCTTGATGTAAGCGCATGAGTAATAATCCAACAGTCGTTTTACCTGAACCTGACTCACCCACTAAACCTAAGGTTTTTCCTTTAGCGAGTTTAAAAGAAACTCCTTTAACTGCCTGAAACTCTTCTTTGCCAAATAAACCTTTACGGCTATAAAAGCTTTTTTTCAGATCTTTCACTTCTAAAATAATTTGCTCATCACCATTTAAGCCACGTTTACGCTCGGGAATTTCTGAAGCATCAAAACTTTGTTCGACCAATATGTTGTCTTCTTGACGCATAAAATCACTAGTCACAGGTAAACGATAAGGTCGTTGTGACATTTGCGGGCGGCAATAGAGTAACGCTCTCGTATATACATCTTTAGGCTGTTCAAGAACCTGTTCAGCAGCACCTTGCTCTCTAATCTCTCCATGACGCATTACAATCACTTGATCTGCAATTTCACCGACCAACGCTAAATCGTGAGTAATAAAAAGCATCGACATTTGACGGCGCTTACGCAATGACTCAAGTAAATCAATAATTTGTTTTTGGATCGTGACATCAAGCGCAGTGGTTGGCTCATCGGCAATGAGTAATTTAGGTTCACACGCAATTGCCATAGCAATCATGACACGTTGCTGTTGACCGCCCGAAAGCTGATTTGGATAGGCATCAATTTTAGTTTCGGGTGAAGGAATACCGACTTCTTTAAGCAACTCTAAAACGCGTTGTCGAGCTTGTTTACGGCTCACTCCCATATGCAAACACAATACTTCTGCAATTTGGTTGCCAACCGTAAAAACAGGATTTAATGATGACATGGGTTCCTGAAAAATCATGGCGATATCTTTGCCACAAATTTTACGCATCTCTGTACGAGATAAGCTCAGTAAATCTTTGCCTTCAAATATAATTTTACTTTGCTCATCAATTTTACTCTGACCTACAGGCAGTAATCCCATAGTTGCTAAAGAAGTAACCGATTTGCCGCTACCCGACTCACCTACTAAAGCAACCGTTGTATTTTCTGGAATATCAAAGCTAATTCCTTTTACGGTTTCAATATATTGTTTATCTTCACCTTTAAAACTTACTCGTAAATTTTTAACGTGCAACAATGGCGCATTCTTATTTTCTTGTTCGATCATTTGGACCTTCCTCTTATTTTAGCTTTGGGTCTAACGCATCACGGAGTGCATCAGTAAACATTGAAAATGCCGTAACCAAAACAGCCATTGCGACAGAGGCTGCGACAAGCTGCCACCACTTACCTAAAAGAAGTTCACTTTGTGCTTCATTTAACATGCTCCCCCAAGACACTACGCCTACTGGCACGCCAAAACCTAAGAAACTCAAAATGACTTCAGATTTAATAAAAGACACCACCAGAATTGACATTTGGACTAAAGCAATATGACTGACGTTTGGAAAAATATGAATAAACATACGGCGGAAATGCCCCACACCAATTGCTTTAGCTGCAAGAACATACTCACGTGCGGTATGTTTCATATATTCGGCACGAATTAAACGATAAACACCCGTCCAACCCGTTAAACCTAAAATCAGAACAATGGATAAAATGCCTTTTTGTTGAAGTACAGCAGCAATGGCAAGTACTAATAACAAATAGGGAATCGAGGTAAAAATGTTATAGAACCAGTTGAGAATATCATCAACCCAACCACCAAAATATCCTGAAATTGCGCCTAAAAGCGTACCAATACCTACCGCAAGTAAAGCAGATATCACCCCAACAATAATTGAAGTTTCAGCACCTTTAATTGTTTTCTTTAAAACGTCTTGCCCCCACTTATCAGCTCCAAATACAAGAGTGCTTTTCAGTTGGGTTTGCTGATCTAAAAGATGCCCGCCAAGTTGCTGATCAATGGCTTTCATATCATCGACTAAAGGGTCAACTACACCATAATAATCAATTGCACTTCCAGCACTCTTTTCTTGTTTAATTTCAGCCTTAAGTTGGTGGATTACATCTTTTAGAGGGTCTACTGGGTTTTCGGGTAATTCCTCGTCAACTACCGCAGCATTTTGCCCTGCATCTATTGTCTTATCTGCCCCTACAAATGTAGGAGGCGCATAGCTCACTGCAACTTCTTTATTCCAGTCAGATGCAATCACACCCGTCATCGATAGAACTAAGATAATAAAATAAAGCAATACAATCACTAGCGATGACATTGCGATTTTGTCGGCCCGAAGACGTCGCATGGCAAGTTTCCACAGGCCAGATGAATGAGCTTCGGTTTTTGTTTGTTGTTTTCTTTTTGATAAAACGCTCAGCATAGCCCACCTACTTCAACTGTACACGTGGATCAACCACTTTGTAGACCAAATCGGCAATCAGGTTAAAAATCATGGTTGCAGCTGCGATATAAACTGTAATTGCTTTAATTACAGGAAAATCACTTCGCTCAACTGCAATAATCACCTCTCGACCAATCCCGGGAATACCAAAAAAACGTTCAATTAAAAATGCGCCTATGAGTAAAGCAGGTAAAGTTGACATCACATCGGTAATAATCGGAATTGAAGCATTACGCAGTACATGTACACCTAAAATTCGGCTTTCACCTACACCTTTGGCACGTGCTGTTCGAACATAATCCTGATTAATTTCATCAAGTACAAAACTACGATACAAACGTAAGGTCGGTGCAATACTCACAACCAACATGATTAAAATTGGAAGTAAGGCAAATTTAAATAAATTCTCGGAAAAAGTGTCACTCCAGCCTTGCACAGGAAACCAGCTCAGCTGATAAGCCAGAACATATTGAAAAACAATGATGTAAACTAAAATACTGATCGACATCGCAATAGTACATAGCATCATGACCATACGGTCTGTTAGAGAGCCACGTACCGCTGCAACAGCCAATGCCAAAATAATTGAAATAACCGTCTGTAAAATAGTGAGCGGAATTAAAAGCGTGAGCGATGGCCCTAATCGAGTTAAAATAATTTGGGAAACTGGCTCGCCTGTACTCCAACTTGCGCCATAGTCAAAAGTCAGTATTTGTTTAATGAAAATCCAAAGTTGAACGTAATACGGCTGATCGACACCCAGTTGCTTACGAATGTTTTCGATCTGCTCAGGATTGGACATCTTGCCTGCTAAGATATAGGCAGGATCGCCACCGACCCAGTTAAAAAGAATAAAAATAAGTAAGACTACCCCCAACATGGTTGGAATCATCTGCCATAAACGCCGAATAACATATGCCAGCATAGTGATAATTCCTTATTTAACCCGTTGTCCGGTAATTTCATTAAAGAATGCTTTATTGTCAGGTTCACGACCAAGAAAATCTTTCACTAGTTCAGCTGCTGGTTTTTGGCTACCTTGCGATAAAATCGTTTGACGGTAACGTTGCCCTACTTGCGGATTATTGAGGTTATCGCCATAAGCAGAAAGCATGTCTAAAGCCAAAACTTCGGACCACATATAGCCGTAATAACCTGCTTGGTAACCGCCCATCAAATGCCCAAACTGACCTGGAAATTCAGTTGTTGGTACATAACCTAAGGCTGTAGCGGCTTCCATTTTTTGCCAAGTTTCCAAAGGTTTTACTTTTAAAGCATCAGCGCTATGAAGGGCCATATCGTACTGGGCATAGAGTGTCTGACGTGCATAACGCAAACCACGTCCATAGTTATGTACCGCTTTTAAACGGGCAATTAACTCATCATCAACACGTGGACATGCTGGATCACAATAATCGGCAACTTTAGATAAGGTTTCTTTACGGCGCGCCCACTCTTCATACATTTGCGAAGGTGCTTCTACAAAATCATGTTCTACGGATGTTCCTGACTGACTTGCATAACGTGTATTTGACAAAATGCCATGCAAGGCATGACCAAACTCATGAACAAAAGTTTCTAACTCATCACTATTTAAACCTTTGCGGTTAAAATTGGTGACCAAGGCTGAAACGGGTAATCTATTGGTTAAAGTGCTACCACCGTATACTCCCCAAACCGCGGCATGACCATATTTCCCTTCACGAGGGAATTTATCCATATATAGGCCGCCCAAAAGTTTTCCTGTCTTTTTATCAACCACATCGTAATATTCAACTTCATCCTGCCATGCTTTTACTTTGACAGGTTTAAAGTCAATACCGTAAAGGTCAGATGAAATAGCAAACAACCACTTTTGAGCAGCTAAAGTTGGGAAATAATCACGAAGTTTTTCCTGATCAATCTGATATTTACTCTTACGAAGTTTTTCGCTCCAGTAAGCTTCACTCCAACGTGTTATCTCGGTTTTATCTAATGGCGTTTTTAAGGTTTGCGCTTTAAATGCTCTGAGTTCTTCGACTTCTTTACGTTCAAGGGGTGCTACTGTTTTTTGTACGTCTGCTAAAAACTGGTTTACAGCATCAGGGGTTTTAGCCATACGATCTTTTAAAACCCAATCCGCATAACTTGCTTTTCCAAACAATTGTGCCAACTCATAACGCAAATCTACTGCCTGCTTGAGTAGTTTTAAATTTTGCTCAGTACCACGTCTTGTAAAAGCAATCTGGTATCTTTTTCGGGCATCATCATTGTCTGCCAACTCCATAAATGGCCGATATTCTGGATATTCAAAACCAACCAAATAATTTCCTTTCGCATTCTTTTTCAAACCTGAAATATAACTTTCTGGTAAACCCTTCATCTCTTCAGGAGTAAACTCAAGTTTTTCAGGGTTATCACGAACGTTACGGGCATATTCTTGTTCGAGTTTAGTCAATTCATCCAGAATAGCTTTCATTCTTGCGCGTTTTGTAGGTTCAAGTTGAACACCTGTATCTTCAAATTGGCTCAAAATATCTTGACGATATTTTTTATCAACTGGGTCCGTTGCTTGTGTATTTTTAATTAAGTTATATAGCTTGGGATTTTGAAGCATATCAGTGTGAAATTGATTAATTTTGATTTCACAATCTTCGGCTGCCTTACGCAACTTTGCATCTGGGTCTACGTTACTATATAAGCTTATCGGACCTGAAAAATCTTCAAAATGAGCAAAAATTTTATCCCATTTTGCTAAAATAGGTGCCGCTGCTGCGTTAGCATTAACAGGTGTTTTCTCAAAGTCTGTAATCTGTTGCTGAATTTTTTTTAAATTAGAATCACACCATGTTGGAAGCT
The DNA here is from genome assembly GCF_052824995.1 of Acinetobacter sp. 1124_18A. Lineage (NCBI taxonomy): Bacteria > Pseudomonadati > Pseudomonadota > Gammaproteobacteria > Moraxellales > Moraxellaceae > Acinetobacter > Acinetobacter sp. 1124_18A. The sequence continues at coordinate 353,496 of NZ_VTDF01000002.1, forward strand.
GCTTTGCTTTAAGTAGTGGTAATGTACTACGAGTTGTTTCAGCTGAAGCGTATTGGTTTATACCTATAGCCAACATACATAACGTTGTCATTTTTAGTGTTTTATTCTTCATCATATCTCCAGATTTTTCATTTAATGATTAGATTTAGTATTTGTATCAATATCAAAGTACATCCACTCAGCATGTAAAATTGGATGCTTTTTATAGCCAATGACACGCGGCTGGGCCAACATATTTCGGTAGCGGGCATAGGACATCTGCACAGGCATATAGACTTCTAACAAACGTGTCATTTTTCGATAAAGTGCATCCCGTTCAGAGCCAGCTTTCATTTGTTGGGTCTGGCGATATAACTGGTCAAACTCTGGAATCGAGCCACAAGACCAGTTCGTCATATGCGTATTGGGACCATAAAAATTCTGCATAAAATTATCGCCATCAGGATAATCGGCTATCCATGCAGACGCACCAAACATACCTTCACACTGTTTTTGCGCTCGAATGAGGTCTGCAAAAAGCATTGGTTTAAACACCATTCGAATATTCAAACTATCAAAGTTTTTTTTCCAAAGTTCAGCACTTTGTTGACCAATACTGTCACTACGAGCCATATATTCAATGACAAGGGGCTTCCCATTTGGTTGAGTGCGCCAACCTGATGCATCTTTTTTATAGTGATATCTATCTAATAGTAAATTTGCTGCTTTCACCGAATATGGCGTACTGGTTCTATACTGAGGGTCATATCCCACTACACCGGGTGGAACTGGAAAATGTAGACGCTCGGCATCATCATTTCTTACTAATTTAATTTCTTGATCTAGTGAGCGAGACATTGCAATTGCACGGCGTAAAGCAATTTTTTCTTTACTCATTCCGCCTACGACTGGATTTTTAAGGTTCCAATAGATATAGCTAATTTCAGGATCAACAATACGAGATAAATGCACACCTTCTTTAGCCAGCTCAGGTCTTAATTTACCGTCTTTAATCGCCTTCGCGACCAATTGCCCTTCAAGCTGAAATATATCAATCTCACCACGCTGAAATGCCAGCCACCGTGATTGGTTTTCTTCCATAACCTGAATATCAATTGTGCCTATTTGCGGCATTTGTTTGCCTTTCAGGCGCTTCACAATTGCCTCATCCTCAGGGCTACTGGCTGCAAAGTTCCAAGTAAAACCACGAAAATCTGGATTATATTTTAAAACAATACGCGAAGCAGGCACCCATTTACTGAGTACATAAGGTCCAGTGCCTACAGGATGTCCCATGACAAAACCAGCTTTGTCTTTATACTTTTCGATGACTTCACGCGCCACAGCACCTGTCGGGTCATGTGCCAGTAATAAAGGAAAGTTATAGTCGGGCTTAACTAAACGAATCACCAAAGTGTACTTATCAGGTGTTTGTAAACCACTTACCTTTTGGTCATAGTTAAATTTTCCAGTTTTATTGGCTGCGTTTATTAATGCATCCATACCTTCGATTTTGTTCTCTAACAACCAGCTATTGGGAGAACGTAAATTCGGATCCAATAAGCGCTTAAAAGAATAAGCATAATCATTGGCTGTTAATTCTCGTGGTTTACCTTTAAAAACAGGGTCCGGTGTAAAATAAATACCTTTTTGAATGTGAATGGTATAGGTCAGACCGTCTGCACTCACTTCGGGCATAGTCGTAGCAATATGAGGAACTAATTTTGCGGGCCTTGCTAAATAGTCATACGTATATAAAGTTTCAAATATTGAAGTGGTTACATGCGCCGAATATAAATCATGGATATAAGCTGGGTCGAAACCTGTTTCAGCTGTCGGGAATACATAACGTAAAACTTTATTTGGATCGGCTGGGCTTTTCGCAAAAATACTTGTAGATCCAGTTAATGCCATGCTGGCAAGTAACAAACCCACACTACAATGCTTGAGCTGTTTTATTAAATTTTCAGTCATAATTATCTTTATCTAAAATTATTTTTTAACAGGGGTAATATCAAGATATTGCCAGTTCGTATTCATCATCGGGTGAGGTTTAAACCCCTGAACTTGCGGCTGTACCAACCAGTTACGAATTCGAGTTACATGAACGATCCACGGATTATCAGCCTCAATCTGGCGGTTAAGCTTTTCATAATATGGAAGACGTTGTTGGGGGGGTAAATGAGTGGCTTGATTATAAAGAGCATCATATGTTTTAGACTGGTAACAAGCATGGTTTCCTTGCCCAGCGTTTGGACCATAAAGTAATTGTGCAAAATTTTCTCCTTCAGGATAGTCAGCAATCCATGCTCCACTCCAAATCATATATTTACATTGAGTTGCAGCTTTTAAGTTATCTGCAAAGTTACTCACCTTGAAGTCAGCGCGAATGCCAATGGCATCCAGATTTTTTTTCCAGAGTTCAGAATGAATAACCGATGCTGAGCTATTTTCATTATTAATTTTTAAAACCAAAGGTTTCCCGTTTGGTAAATTTCGGTAACCATCAGCCCCTTTTTTATAACCATAATGATCAAGTAGTTTATTGGCTAATAGCGGATTGTATCCTACGCTACTTGTGTACTTCGGGTTATATCCATTTACACCTTCAGGTATAAACATTTCTGCTCTAACAGCTTGCCCTTTGTAAGCCTGTCTTATACTTTCTTTTTGATCATATGCCAAAGTAATTGCTCGACGAAGAGCTATCTTGTCTGGGCTAAAACCGCCAATCACCGGATCACGCATGTTCATCATCGTATAGGTAATTTCAGGTTCTTTATTAGGGAAATGCTTAATTCCTTTTTTTTGAAAAGACGCTTTAAGTTGTCCCTTATCTAAAGCTTGCGGAACAGCATCTGCTGTAAGTCTATCAAAATCTAATTGACCAGACTGAAAAGCTAACCACCGTGACTGTTGCTCTTCAATAATACTGACTACAACTTTACCAATTTGCGGCATTTTCTTACCGCTCATTTCTTTAACAAGCTGGTTATCCCACGGCGTGCCTGTCGACTTAAAGTCCCACACGAAACCCCGATAATCAGGATTGGCAACCAGCTCGACCTTACTTCTTGGAACATACTTACTTAACATGTAAGGCCCAGTACCTACTGGATGCATGCCAATACGGTCGCCGTAATAATCAACAACCTCTTTAGCAACACCACCAAAAGATATATAGGCAAGAATATAAGGAAAATTATAATCTTGACGTGTCAAAGTGAATTGTAGAGTATATCGATCAAGCGCTTTCATTCCTGCAATGGGTGCAGCGTAATCAAATTTTCCAGTTTTCTTTGCTTTAGCTACAACCGCATCGGCACCTAACAATTTCCCATCAATGAATGAAACAGAAGGTGCCCTATTTTCAGGATCTAAAATGCGTTTAATTGCATAAACATAATCTTCTGCCACAAGTTCACGACGTTTACCTTTAAAAGCAGGGTCATTGGTGAAGTAAATACCTGGTTTAATTTTAAATGTATAAACTTTACCGTCTTGTTCCACCTTAGGCAGACTTTCAGCCGTATAAGGAACTAACTGCACAGGACGAGCTAAATAATCATATTTGAGTAAAGGCTCGAAAATAGCTTCTGCAATACTGCCACTATAAAAATTGGTGGTTTTAACCATGTCAAAACCATCATCAGGCGCTTCATAAGCAACATGTAATATTTTGTTTGGTTGTGCAAGCGTTTGGGCGAAAGCACAAGAAACTGATGTAATAGCCAGACTTAAAATGGCGAGCTTAAAAATTTTTAATTTCAAGTTCCTACCTACTTAATTAATATTTTAAAGATATTATCCTTTTGAGTAACATCTAAATCCGCATAAGAAAAGTTCTTTCTCAACGGACTACTTTCTTCTTTGTAAATTATTAACCTTTCTATTCAATCTTTTATTTGATCGAATGGAAAACATCACAATAAAATTAGAAAGCTGTAACTATCTAATATAAAGCGAATTTCATGCCATATTTTATGATCAAGAGTAATCCCTATAAAAATATTTAAAATTTACATTTTAATTAGGTACTTAAAACTTCTGGGACTATATAAATAAAAGTAAGTTTTTGCCAAATATTATATTTATATAACTTATGCATCGTTAGCCTATATTGCACAATTAAAAGTCATAAATGTTTCATTCTAGTTCATAAATTTTTTATCATTTAAACAACCAACACTCTCTCAAACCAATAATTTATATCAAAAAAATATAATTTAAAAGAAATGTTACATTATACAATTACATTTCAAAAAGTTCTAAAAAGATACAAAAGTAAAAAGCCAATACATGAACAATCCAATAATGATTATTTTTTATACAAATAATTTTGGAACTTTTAGCCAACATAAAAAAAATTACCAAATGGAAAATTTTTTTAATGGATATAAGACCCTAAACCCCCATCACAAACATAATAAAATCAATATATATCAATATTTTGCATAAACTAAAAAAAGAAAAATATATAGTTGGCACTTGCTTTGCTTAAAGACTTTTCAGCAATATCGCTAACTACAACAAAAAGGGATCAAATCCACGATGAAAAAAAAATACAATGTTCGATCTCAGGTAACCCCCAAGATCGGCAAAACAATTCTTAAATTAAGTACCCTTAGTTTAAGCATGATGTGTCTTACCATGGCGCAAGCAGCAGAAACAGAACAATCAAGCAATGATGATAAACCCGTCAAAGTTGTAAAAGTTGCTGTGACAGGCTCTTCAATCAAGGGAGTTGCAGCTCAAAGCGCTTCACCCATTACCATTGTAAAAGTCGATGAAATTTTAAAACAAGGGGTGACTACAACTGAAGAAGCTTTAGCAAAAATTAGTGCAAACCAATCGAACTTTGTTACCGCCAGCAACGTGGGTGCAAGTAAAACAGCTGGTTCGGCGGCAAACCTGAGAGCCTTAGGTGCCAATAAAACACTTGTTTTACTTAATGGTCGTCGATTAGCTGCAAATGCTTATGATAGCGGCGTCACAAACTTAAATATTATTCCACTCGCCATGTTAGACCGAATCGAGGTTTTAAGAGATGGTGCCTCTTCTATTTATGGAACAGATGCAATTGGCGGGGTAATTAACTTCATTACCAAAAAGCAGTTTACAGGACTTAACCTAACCGCTGGCTATCAAAAACCAGAAGAAAAAGGCGGTGAGCAACAAGACTATAGTATCTTTGGTGGCTTCGGTGACCTAGATGAAAATGGCTATAACGTTTTTGGTGTTGTGGACTATCGCAAAGGCGATGATGTCATGGCCAAAGACCGTAAAGTTAGTCGGCGTGGAGGGATATTACCCGAATTAGGTGTCAATAGAACCAGTAGCGGTTCCTTTCCAGCCAATGTCCCTGGTTTAGGTAATCCATATGCAGCTACAGGGTGTGGTAATGACCCTCTAGTAGCGAGCACCGATGGTGAAACTTGTAGATACAATAGCCAAGCAGTGATTGGAATTGTTCCAAAAACAGAAGACATCTCAGCTATGGGCCGAGCTACTTTTAAACTGAACGATAACTTTAATGCGATTGCAGAATATTTATATGCAAGAAGTGAAGTTACCACTTCAGTTGCACCAGATGTATTTTTTGATCTGACGCTTGACCCTAGTAGTAAATATTATCCAGGAAACGGCATAACTCCAGCATTAGCAGGCGCTACTGGAACTATCCCTCTATATCTGCGTTCACAATCGGGTAATCGTATAAGTAACAGTATTAACCAATCTCATAGATTGTTTGCTGGTATTGAGGGTGAAACTCATGGTTGGGACATTAACTCCGGCGTTACCTATGCACATAGTAGTGCATCGGATGCTATCGTAAGTGGCTATTTAAACTTTGATAAAACACAAGAAGCTTTAAACAATGGTATTTTAAACCCATTCGGGCCACAAAACCCTGAAGATGCTAATGCATGGAATGAGTTAGGAGTTGAAGGTAAATACTTAAAAGCCAACCTAGATACAACTACCGTTGATTTCACTGCAAGTCGACCTATATTTAAATTACCAGCTGGTGACGTTGGTTTTGCGGTTGGAGCAAGCTATCGTTATGAAGATTGGACTTCAAAAGTCGTTACTGATGTTGCCCGAGTCGCACCTAGTACAGGTGTCGATCCTGATGAACCAGTAAATACTGGTGATCGTAATATTAAATCGGTATTTACCGAATTTCATATCCCACTTCTTAAAACTTTAGAAGCTCAAATTGCCGCTCGTTACGATGACTACAACGATTTTGGTGATACTTTTAATCCCAAATTTGCACTTCGTTGGGAACCTATTAAACAGTTAATGTTCCGTACAACTTATAGTACAGGTTTCAGAGCTCCAACACTTTGGGAAGTGAATGGACCAAATTCAGTAACCAACACAGGTGCGGCATATGACGATCCAGTACTTTGCCCTGGTGGAAAAGTACAACCAGGAGGGCAAAAAGAACGCGATTGTAATATGCAATTCGACAGACAAAATGGAGGTAATAAAACTTTAGATCCAGAAGAATCAAAGTCTTTTACTGCAGGCTTAGTATTTGAACCAATTAAAAACTTAGCCTTTACTCTTGATTACTTCAATATTGAAGTCGACAAGCAAATTGCTACACTTTCGGAAACTGCTATTTTTAATGACCCCGTAAAATATGCAGACAAATTTGTACGTAATCCTGATGGCTCATTAGATTATATTATTACAACACAACAAAATTTAGGTGGAATTAAAACTTCAGGTTTCGACGTTGGCTTAAGTTGGGTTTCTCCAATGACTGCTACAGGTCGTTTCGGTTTCAACATTGATGGTACATATATAACAGACTACAAATACCAAGCCGAGCCAAATGGAGAATGGATAGGTGTTGCTGGGTCATATAGCGGCTTAGACTATCAATCTATTATTCTGCGATGGAAACATACCGCAAACCTAAATTGGAATTATGAAAACTGGGCTTTAAATCTGCAACAAAACTTCTCTCGTGGGTACCAAGATCAAAACTCTAATGACCAAAACCATAGAGTCAGCGACTATACAACATACAATATTTCAGGCACTTATAAAGGCTTTAAAAATCTAGAAGTGACTGCTGGTATTAAAAATATTTTTGATGAAGACCCTCCTGCTTCTAATGTAATTGATAACTTTCAAATGGGATATGACCCACGTTACGCAGATCCTTTAGGCCGTACCTACTTTGTCCGAGGTACATATAAGTTCTAAATGGTTGTTCTGCAAACATGACTTTAAACATCGTGTTTGCAGACCGAATACTCACCCTTAGTCAAACATTAATTTAAGAATTGTTTGTCTCAAGTTTCAGGAGTAACTATGGGCATGACTTTTACAGACATAGAAAATAAATCTGCAAAGCGCCTTATTGGTATTGCCGCAGTACTTTTTCTGCATCTTCTTGTTGCCTATATTCTGATGTCAGGTTTAGCAAACAATATTCAAAAACCAGCAGAAAAACCTGTGGAATTACAAATTATTCAGGATATTAAGCCGCCGCCTCCTCCTCCTCCAAAACCAGAGGAGCCAAAACCCAAGGAAAAACCGCCAGAACCACCAAAAATGGTAGAAAAAGTTGCCAAGGTTCCTGAGCCAGTGAAACAGGTCGAAAAAGTGACGCCTGTACAAAAAACAACTCCAGTAACTCAAGCAACTAAAGTAGCTACCCCAGCTCCTGCTGCACCTAGTACCCCATCACCAAGCCCCGTTGCTGCACCTGCTCCAGTGGCTGCTGCACCGGCACCAAAACCAGTGGGTGTAAGCCGTGGTGTTTCTGAGGGTTCTGCTGGCTGTAAAGACCCTGGCTATCCACGAGAAGCAGAAATGAGTGGTGAACAAGGCACTGTCCGCATCCGCGTTTTGGTTGATACCAATGGCAGCGTTATCGAAGCAAAAGTAAAGAAATCGAGTGGCAGCAGAATCTTAGATAAAGCAGCAATCAAAGCATACAGCCTATGCACATTTAAACCTGCAATGAAAGATGGTGTACCTCAGCAAGATTGGTATGAAATCGAATACCCATTCACCATTGAGTAATCAATTAGATTAAACAAATTCAGTCAAAATTTTGGAGATAATATGATGAAAAAATCAACTCAACCAATCGTACGTTTCGCTTCTGCAAGTTTAATCGCAGCATGTTCATTGCTTCCATTAAGTACAGTTTTTGCCGAAGAAACGAATAATGCTCCTGTTGCAACAGCAACCACTGAAGCAACTTCAAATACAAATACTCCAACTCCACCACCAAAACCAGCAACAAGCGAAACTGTTAAAAATCCTTATGGTCTAGAAGCGCTTTGGCGTGAGGGAGATTTAGTCGCTAAATCTACCTTATTTATATTAGTACTCATGTCTATTGGTACGTGGTACATCATTGTCTCTAAATTCTTACAACAAGCTAAAGTAAAACGCCAAGGCAAAGAGGCAGAGAAAAGTTTTTGGGAAGCAACTTCACTAGATAATGCAGCTGATAATTTAGAGCAAAGTAGCGCATATCGATTTATTGCAGAAAAAGGCATTAACTCAACCAAATCGCACGGCGGTTCTTTACTTGAACGAATCGATTTTAATACATGGGTGAGTATTTCAATCCAACGTGCAATTGAAAAAATACAAAATCACTTAGGTGGCGGCTTAGCCTTTTTGGCAACAGTTGGATCTACGGCACCATTTGTTGGTCTTTTTGGTACGGTTTGGGGAATTTATCATGCATTAACAGCGATCGGAATTTCAGGTCAGGCATCTATTGATAAAGTTGCTGGTCCTGTCGGTGAAGCTTTAATTATGACAGCTATTGGTCTGGCAGTCGCAGTACCTGCTGTACTTGGTTACAACTGGCTGACTCGCCGTAATAAAGCTGTTATGGAAAATGTTCGTTCGTTTGGTTCAGATTTACACGCAGTTTTATTAAGCGGAGAAATTAATACCAATAATTCGGTTAACCGCAGCATTAAATAACGAGGAGCAAACGTTATGGGTATGAGTGTTGGTTCTGAAGATGACGATGAAATGATTGGTGCAATTAATACGACGCCTCTGGTTGATGTCATGTTGGTTTTACTTATTATTTTTCTAATTACAATTCCGGTAGTTACACATACGGTTCCAGTGAAACTACCAGAAGAAAAAAATACTCCATATGCCACTACACCTGAAAATATTCAACTTTCTGTGAACAAGAAAGGAGATATTTTCTGGAATGAAAGCTATGTGCCTAATAAAGAAATATTGCTATCGAAGCTTCAAGCAGTTGCGCAAAAAAGGCCTCAGCCAGAAGTTCATATTCGTGGAGATCAGCTTACTCATTTTGACGCAATAGATCAGGTCATTAGTACGACCAAACAAGCTGGTATTGGCAAAATTGCATTTGTTACTACCCCTCCAGCCTCCCAGTAATTATTTTAAGGAGAATTTTATGGGTATGAATGTCGGTTCAAATAATGATGACGATGTAATGTTAGAGGTCAACATGACACCTCTTATTGATGTCATGTTGGTACTTATTATTATGTTCATTATTACCATTCCTGCACCAAACAACGCGATTAATATTAATTTGCCAAACGGCACACCGCCACCAACCAATGAAAAGCCACCTGAAGTAATTGATGTGAAAATTGACGCAGCAGGTAAAGTGTTTTGGAATAACCAGCAGGTTTCTGACCGCACAGCACTAGAGACTTTATTTCAAGGTGTGGTTGCCAAAAAAGATCAAGATCAGATCAAACTTAAACCAGATCAAATGGCTGAATATAAAAATGTAGCTATGGTCATGGCTACAGCGCAGCGCTTAGGTGTTACCAAAATTGGAATTGTGAGTAATAATTAAGTCATACATTTAATTTATTCTTTCAAATAAAAAAAGCCTCCGAAGAGGCTTTTTTTATGACAGGCTGAAATTAGTCACCTGTATAACCTTTTAACTTTAAACGAGCAGCATGAAGTAATGGCTCAGTATAACCTGAAGGCTGTTCACACCCTTTGAAGATAAGGTCAGAAGCTGCTTGGAAAGCAATGTTGGTTTCAAAGTTAGCAGCCATTGGTTTATACAATGGGTCATTCGCATTTTGCTCATCAACAATTTTTGCCATGCGTTTAAGCACTTCTTCAACTTGTTCACGAGTCACAATACCGTGACGTAACCAGTTTGCTACGTGTTGAGAAGAAATACGTAATGTTGCACGGTCTTCCATTAAACCTACGTTATTAATATCAGGAACTTTCGAACAACCTACACCTAAGTCAACCCAACGAACAACGTAACCTAAAATACCTTGGCAGTTATTTTCAAGCTCATTGTTGATTTCTTCTGCTGACCAGTTTGTTTCTGGTGCAAACGGAGGAGTCAACAAGTCATCTAATGACAACATTTCTTCAGTTTTCAACTGATCTTGACGTGCTTTAACATTCACTTGATGGTAATGCATCGCATGAAGTACTGCACCCGCTGGAGATGGAACCCAAGCACATGAAGCACCCGCATTTGGATGTGCAGCTTTAGTTGCCAACATATCTTTCATGCTATCTGGTTTTGGCCACATGCCTTTACCAATTTGTGCTTTACCTTGTAAACCAGTCTTCAAACCAATTGCAACGTTACGGTTTTCGTAAGCAGCAATCCATTTTTGTGTTTTTACAGCTTCTTTACGAACAACTGGTGCAGCTTCCATTGACGTATGAATTTCATCGCCAGTACGGTCCATGAAACCAGTATTAATAAAGATAGTACGGTCTTTTGCAGCAGCGATACAGTTTTTCAAGTTTACAGATGTACGACGTTCTTCATCCATAATACCGATTTTTAATGACTTCGCTGGTAATCCAATCGCCTGTTCAGCACGTTCAAATAACTCTACAGCAAACGCAACTTCTTCTGGACCATGCATTTTTGGTTTAACAATATACATAGAGCCTTTGCGAGAGTTCTTGTTTTCGTTTTCACTACGAATGTCCGCAACTGACAACAATGGTGTTACCAATGCATCCATAATTCCTTCGAAAATTTCTTCACCATCTACCAAAATAGCTGGGTTAGTCATTAAATGACCTACGTTACGAAGTAACATAAGTGAACGACCATGAAGTTTTGTTGTACCACCAATTAAGTTTTTAATTTCGCGGTCTTTATTTAAATCACGAACAATCGTTTTACCATTTTTCTCGATAGATTCTTGAAGCGTACCCTTCATTAAACCTAACCAGTTACGGTAGCCTTCAACTTTTTCTTCAGCATCTACCGCAGCAACAGAATCTTCTAAATCCTGAATGGTGGTTACAGCTGCTTCAAATGTTAAGTCTTTAACACCAGCTAAATCAGTTTGACCAATTGGGCTAGTCGCATCAATTTCGATAATGACATGAAGGCCATTACTTAGAAGTACAACTTCTGTAGGATTCGCTTCTTCACCGTTGAAACCAACGAACTGAGCTTCATGAGCTAAACCTGTTTTTGAACCATCTTTCAGAGTTACAACAAGTTTATTTTGCTCAATCGCATATTTTGTTGCATCTGCATGCGAACCTTGCGCAAGTGGGAAAACTTCATTTAAGAAATTTTTAGCGAACTCGATAACTTTTGCACCACGTACAGGATTATATCCTTTACCTTTTTCAGCCCCGCCTTCTTCAGAAATTACATCGAAGCCGTAAAGTGCATCATATAAAGAACCCCAACGAGCATTTGCTGCATTTAAGCTATAACGTGCATTACGTACAGGCACAACTAACTGCGGTCCTGCCAATAATGCGATTTCTTCATCAACATTTTCAGTTGTAATTTGAAAATCTTCAACTTCTGGCAATAAATAACCAATTTCAGTTAAGAACGCCTTATAAGCACCTAGTTCAAATTTGTTGTTACGGTGCCATTCATCAATTTTTGCTTGTAATTCATCACGCTTAGCCAATAATGCTTTATTTTTTGGGCTAAGATCGACAACAACTTGCTCAAAGTTCTTCCAGTAAGTTTCACTATCTAAACCAGAACCTGGTAAAGCTTCATTTTCGATAAAATCGTAAAGTTCTTTAGCAATCGCTAACTTGCCTTTTTGAATACGTGCAGTCATTGTCTTTCCTGAAGTTGCTACTTTTTATACCAAGAGAATCCTAGTATACCGATTTAAATTAAGCTGAATACTAATATCACATTCCTAAATAGTAAGCATTTTCCCTTGTAAAACTATTGACAAAGATAAATTTATCTGCATAGGAAATATTAAAATTCTAACTAGGATTCCCAACAATTTATTCAATATTTAAAGATACTGAAACTAGACTTTTTGTTAACAGACAAAAAATTTCACTATCTTATTTTTCTAAAGCGTATTTAGTTATATCAAACTTTGCAGCTTGAAAAAGCACTATTTAACGAAATTTATCTATTTTTGTTGTAAAAAAAAGCGCCCTATATAGAGCGCTTTTCATATCTATTTTTTATGCGTTTTTAGCTTCATCAATATGGCGATGTTCTGAATGCAAATATTCATCAGATTGCATTTCTAATAAACGCGAACGAGTACGCTCAATTTCAAATGCTAACTTTTCACCTTGATAAATATCAATAATACTATCTTGAGAAGTTAAAAGTAATTTTACTCCACGGTCATAAAACTCATCGACTAGATAAATAAAACGACGTGTGCCTTCAGACAAGAAATCTGTTAAATGAGGAACATTACTCACCAGAACCGTATTATAGATATTTGCAATTTCAATAAAATCTGCTGGGCTACGTGGTTTAAAGCAGAGTTCAGAAAACTCACACCACAACACATCTTCTGTATGCCCTAGAGTCTCAACAATACGATTATTGATAACAATAGGCTCTTGAGAATGAGCTTGTGTATGAGTTAATGCACTGAAACGTTCAGACATCCAGTTTTGGACTTCATTACTTAATGGTGATTTAAATAATTGAGCTTGTTTTAATACGCGTAAACGATAATCCACACCTGCATCTACATTTAAAATAGAGCAGTTCTTTTTAACCATTTCAATTGTTGGCAAGAAACGGTCACGATGAATACCATTTTTATATAAGCCGTCTGGTGCAATGTTTGATGTTGCAATTAATGTCACGCCACGAACAAACAATTTTTGAAATAAATCACTTAGAATCATTGCATCTGTTACGTTTGACACAAAGAACTCATCAAAACAAATAACGACTGCATCTTTATAAATTTGGTCAGCCACAATTTCAAGTGGATTACGTTGGCCTGAAAGCTTATTTAGCTCTTTATGAACATGTTGCATGAAATGATGAAAATGCATACGTGTTTTACGGCGAAACGGCACTGACTCATAAAATTGATCCATAAGCCAAGTTTTTCCACGACCTACTCCACCCCACATATAAACACCGTTAGGTGAAGTTTGGCGGCGAAAACGACGGAAAGCTTTTTTAGAGGCTTTATAACGGTTTAAAAGTTCTTTCCATACGCGATCTAATTCTTGCACTGCCTGTGCTTGCGCTTCATCTGCCATAAACTGGCCTGAAGCTAAAGCCTCAGCATAGCGTTCTGCTGGGGAAGAAGGTGAGAATGCAGTACTATGAGAAGATTTTAAATTTAACATATCGTTTTATTTCAATTTTAACTGATAGGAGTATAGCGAACATTTTGTTCAACCACATTAGCTTTTAGCATCAAGAATTACGACGATGACTCTTTGCCATATTGTCGAGGACTCTGTCCAAACCATCGTTTAAATGCATGATTAAATGCCGCTGGTTCAGAATAACCGAGCAATTCGGCAATAACCTCTATTGAGTATTCTCTATATTCCATAAGCTTTAATGCCTTATTCTTGATAATTTGTTCACGAATTTGCTTATAACTCGTATTTAACTGTTGCAGTTGATGCCTTAATGTCCTTTCAGGCATTTTCAATGCAAAAGCTGTTTCCGCCATGCTCGGGATAATTCCTTGTTGCAACTCAAGATAATCTTGCACACATTGTATGATATGTGGAGTTTGGTGATCTTGTTGATTTAATCTTGTTATTTCTGTAATACATTTTGATTCATAAATACGATGTGTAATGATATCCGCAGAAGGGATTTTGATTTCAAGCACATCCTTACTTAGGCTAAATGCCGCATATTTACCATTAAAATGTACATCATCGCCATAGTATGCAAAATAGCGAGATAAAGTATCCGAGTCAGTTGGTTTCTCAAATGGAAGTTCTATACGCATAGCTGGCATTTGCAATCCCATCATCGTATAAATATCTTGAATAAATTTATAAGTTCCTGAAACTTCACATTGTGCCCGTAACTGACCCACTTGGGTTTTCAAATCAACAGGCAAATAATTTAAGATGGTGCGCTCATCCGTTTCACAAAGCCCTAAAGCACCAAATAAATGAGTAAGTCTTTGATATTTTATTCCTTTACTTAATGCAGTTTGGACATCACTACTCGTTACAAGTAACATAAGTAATGGTCCGTAACCAGCTAAAGCATAATGCTGTCCAATAAATAAACCCTTTTCAGGCTCAACATTTTCACTAATAATTTGTTGAATATCCCATTCTAGGCGATCATGAATTGTCGAACTTGGATCTAAAGCATCAATCTTAATTCCTATACCAGCCAAACGTGAGTCGACATCGATGCCTGCATTGCGCATTCCTTGAATTAAATACATTAAACCAAGTATCGACCGTTTCATTCTTCTATCAATTTTCCTAGACTCAAATGTTTTACTATAAAGAAGAAAGAAAATTAATTGCCGAATCTATCAATTTTCACGTCGATCCAATCATGTTTAAACTGATCAAAAAACGTTAGTCTTGCATGCAATCCTCTTTTCAGCTTATGCAGGGTTTCCAATGCTAAACGCAAAGCAAGATATTATTCAAAAAACTAAAATCGCTATTATTGGTGCTGGATTTGGTGGCCTAGCAATGGCTATCCGTTTACTGCAAAATCAACAGCAAGACTTTGTTATTTTAGAAAAATCGAATGATGTTGGTGGAACTTGGCGAGAAAATCGCTATCCAGGCGCAGCATGTGATGTTCAATCTCATATGTACTCCCTCTCTTTTGCACCCAAAACTGACTGGTCAAAACGCTATGCTGAAGCACCAGAGATTTTTCAATATATTCAAGATATTACAGAAAAACATAAGATTAAAAATTACTGTAAGTTTAACCATGATGTAACTCATGTCCAATATGATGAAATGCGTCACGTGTGGACTCTTGATTTTAAAAACCAGCCTTCGATTGAAGCTCAATTTGTAGTTTTTGCATCAGGCCCCCTACACATCCCACAAATCCCTCATATTCAGGGTATCGAAAAATTCAAAGGAAAAGTTTTTCACTCTTCACAGTGGGAGCATGACTATAACCTAACTGGTAAATCAGTCGCTTCTATTGGTACGGGTGGTAGTGCAATTCAATATATTCCAGAAATAGCCGGAGATGTTAAGCAACTCTATGTATTTCAAAGAACAGCAGCATGGGTAATACCACGAGATGAACGCAAATACTCGGGGTTGAGTAAAGCATTATTCAAATCTTCTAATCTTTATCGCCAAATTCATCGTAGTCGTCTTTACTGGAGTAATGAGTCGCGCGTTGTACCCATTGTTCAACCCCAAATTATGAAATATGGTCAAAAATTGGCAGAAGCTTTCATTCGCTTCCAAGTGAAAGATAAAGAAGTAGCAAAAAAACTCACACCAGACTTTGTGATGGGATGTAAACGTATTCTTATTTCAAATAAATACTTCCCTACATTTAACCGTAAAAATGTTGAGCTCGTGACGAATGGTATTCAAGAAATTAAAGAAAATAGTATTGTTCCGAAAGATGGCAAAGAACGACCTATTGATTGTTTAATTTACGGCACAGGTTTTATTACTGACCCACGTATTTACTTGAAACATTTCACTTGTATTGGACGTAATCAAGTCGAGTTAAAACAGGCGTGGAAAGATGGTGCAGAAAGTTATTATGGCATTATGACTAAAAACTTTCCCAATCTCTTCCAATTAGTCGGGCCTAATACAGTATTAGGTCATAATTCGGTTATTTTTATGATTGAATCTCAAGTAAATTACATTTTACAACTCATTCAACTCGTAGAAAAGTCTGGGCAAAAAGCAATTGAGATCAAACCAGAAGTTCAAAATGCTTTTAACGAGCGGGTTCAAACTCAACTTCAAGGGACTGTGTGGCAAGCTGGAGGTTGTAGTAGCTGGTATCAATCTGCCGAAGGAAAAAACTTTTCGCTATGGCCAACATATACGTGGAAGTACTGGTTAGAAACGCGCAAAGTTAATCCTAAAGATTACATACTATTAAATAAAAGTGCACAGAGCTATGCAGCTTAAAATGTTCAAGACATAATAGGTGGGTTAAAAACAATCCACCTATTATTATATGCAATCTTTTTATCTCATCATTCAAATTTTTTTAGCACTTGCTTCCGGCTATTTTCTAGCACCTAAACTATCTTTAAATATCCAAAAGTTTATATTTAAAATACTGCCCTATTTTTCTTATATTCTCTTAGCAAGTGTCGCTTTAGAGTTAACACTGGCACTTGATCAAATTGAGAATCCTTCTGCCATAGTTCCACCAGCTATAATCATTGCACTTACCACCTCTTTTGGTTCTTTTTTTACATGTTTATTGGCTTATACAATTTTTGATAAACAAAGTGTAAAAGGAAAAATCTCACTTCAACTCTTTGTAAATGCTCTAAAGAATATTGCAAAAGCCTTTCTCGCCTTAGGCGTCGGTGTTCTATTAGGAGCTATTGCCACTCAATTCAATTCACATATGGCCTTTAATAGTTGGTATTTATTATTACTATTTATTTTCTTAATTGGTATTGAACTAGCATTCACCCATTTTAACCGTACGTGGTTAAGCTGGAAAATTTTAATTGTACCTTTAGCTGCATTTATCGGGTCATGTATCGCAGGCTTCATCAACTACTTTTTGCTTAAAAAACATTTTGCACCTAATGAGACGTTAGCATTAGCACAAGGTTATGGCTGGTACTCAATGTCAGGTATCTTATTTACGCAATTGCGCTCGGCAGAACTAGGTGGTATCGCCTTATTAACTGATTTATTTAGAGAAATTGTTGCTATATTTTTAATGTATACAATGGGATGGCGCTTTCCACGTCCTGCTATCTCAAGTGCTGGCGCAACATCAATGGATGTTACATTAGCTATGGTAAAACAGTCATGTGGCACACATTATGTACCACATGCCATGATGAGCGGCTTATTATTAAGCCTACTCGCCCCCACTATTAATTAGCTTATTCCTAAATTTTTAAGCAATTGAACCAAGAATAGACTTCAACATTTCTGTTGGATTTTCAGCTTTAGTAATCGGTCGACCAATGACCAAATGTGTAGAGCCATCAAGCATAGCTTGCTTAGGAGTCACAATACGTTTTTGGTCATCCGCATTTGACCCTTCTGGGCGAATACCTGGTGTTACTAAAGAGAAGTCTTGTCCAATCAATTCACGAAGAATTTTAGCTTCTTGTGCGGAACAAACCACACCATCCAAGCCACTTTCTTTAGTGAGTTTAGCTAAGCGCTTTACATGCTCCACTGGTTCAACATCTAAACCAATATCTTTTAAATCTTCACGTCCCATTGACGTCAACACAGTGACCGCAATCAACTGAGTTTGATAGTTGCCTGCTTTTAAACGCTCTACACAAGTTTCCATCATTTTACGGCCACCTGAAGCATGGACGTTGACCATCCACACTCCTAAATCAGCTGCTGCACAAACAGCCTGAGCGGTAGTATTTGGAATATCATGAAATTTAAGATCAAGAAAAACTTCAAAATTTTGTTCTTGAAGTTTTTTTACAACAGATGGACCTTCATGAGTAAAAAGCTCTTTACCCACTTTTACACGGCATAAAGTAGGATCAAGTTGTTCAACAATTTTTAAAGCGTCATATTGGCTTTTTGCATCTAACGCAACAATGATACTCAAGAGACTTTCTTCCATCACATAAAATCAGCATCATTATAATAGACAAGTCATCAAGTAATAAAGGAATGTATAAGGAAGGCTTTTAAATTTAGAGACAATAATGCCATGGGGACTGATTTTTAGAAAAATAAAAGAAGAAAATGCAAATAAATTAAGAAATATACTACTCTTTACTCGTGAATAAAGAGTAGTGTTCGAATTATAACGGAGTAGAATTTTTATCTTGGGGATAAGCATCTAAAACGGTTTTTTCATGTCTTACATTTGCAGCGGCTTCTGCTGCTGCCAATTGAGCAGTTTGAATCTGTTCTTTTCTCAAATAGTCGATATCTTTACGAAGACGTTTAATTTCCCAGCTTTTTTGAAACACTCTGAAAACTTGCACACCTAATAAAAGACCAACTACCGTTCCAAGTACTAATGTGAGTAGCAATAATAAGCCTAATCGCATAGCTGGAACTTGGGTAAATAGCAAATCAACAGAAAGCTCTGTTGGATTTTGCAATACTAGTGCTAAAGAATAACCAAATACAACAATGAGCAATGCAATTAAAATATAACGCATAGACACCCCGCTTATAAATTTTTTATTTATTTCCCGGATTCATTGACTGCATCACGCAGTGCTTTACCGGGTTTGAAATGTGGAACAGCTTTAGCTGCCACTTCTACTGATCTTCCTGTTTTAGGATTGCGACCAACTCTTGGATCACGGTGGTGTAAAGCAAAGCTACCAAAACCACGGATTTCAATTCGATTATCAGTTGATAGTGCTTCTATCATTTGATCAATCATAATTTTAACCGCTTCTTCCACCAAAGGTTCAGCTAAGTGTGGGTTTTTTAGCGCAATGCGTTCAATTAAATCAGACTTATTAAGAGCTTCAGTAGTCATCTACGACCTCGTTATTTATTGCTACTCTATGTCGTCTGATAATAACCTGTTTAAATACAAAACGGTAGCGCAGTATGTTGAATACTAGGCTACCGTTTACAGTAATTTGTATAAAAAGTACAATTCCGTTACATGAAACTGTACTTTGTTAACCTATTACTTCATTTGTGCTTTGATCAAGTCACCAATAGTCTTAGGACCATTTTCTTGACTTGTTGTTGTTGTACGTAAAGTAGCAACTGCTTCTTTCTCTTCAGCTTCGTCTTTTGCTTTAACAGACAAGTTGATAGAGCGAGATTTACGATCAACGTTGATGATTTTCGCTTCAACTTCTTGACCAACTTCTAAGAATTTAGTTGCATCTTCAACGCGGTCACGGTTGATTTCAGAAGCTTTAAGAGTAGCTTCTACTTCGTCAGCTAACTTAACAGTTGCGCCACGAGCATCAACTGCAGTTACAGTACCTTTAACTAAAGTACCACGTTCGTTAGCAGCTAAGAAATCATTGAACGGATCGCTGTTCAATTGCTTGATACCAAGGCTGATACGGTTACCTTCAGCGTCTACAGACAAGATAACAGCTTCAACAGTGTCACCTTTCTTGTAACGACGAATAGCTTCTTCGCCTTGCTCGTTCCAAGAAATATCAGACAAGTGTACTAAACCGTCAATACCGCCATTCAAGCCAATGAAGATACCAAAGTCAGTGATAGACTTGATAGTACCAGATACTTTTTCGCCTTTCTCATGAGCTTTAGCAAACTCTTCCCATGGGTTAGCACGAGTTTGTTTGATACCAAGGCTGATACGACGACGTTCTTCGTCAACTTCAAGAACCATAACATCAACTTCATCACCAATCTGAACAACTTTAGATGGGTGGATGTTTTTGTTAGTGTGGTCCATTTCAGAAACGTGAACTAAACCTTCAACGCCTTCAGCGATTTCAGCGAAACAACCGTAGTCAGTTAAGTTAGTTACACGAGCTTTAACGATAGAACCTTTAGGGTAACGGTTCATGATCGCTAACCATGGATCTTCGCCTAATTGCTTAAGGCCTAAAGATACGCGGTTACGCTCACGGTCAAATTTAAGTACTTTAACAGTAACTTCTTGACCAACTTCAACAACTTCTGAAGGGTGCTTGATACGTTTCCAAGCCATATCCGTGATATGGAGAAGACCATCAATACCGCCAAGATCAACGAATGCGCCGTAATCAGTAAGGTTCTTGATTGTACCTGTAACTGTTTGACCTTCTTCAAGTTGAGCAAGTAATGCTTCACGGTCAGCAGAAGATTCTGCTTCCATAACAGCACGACGAGATACAACAACATTATTACGTTTAGCATCAAGTTTGATTACTTTAAACTCTAACTCTTTACCTTCAAGGTGAGTAGTGTCACGGATAGGACGAGTGTCAACTAATGAACCTGGTAAGAATGCACGAACAGGACCGATGTCAACAGTGAAACCGCCTTTAACTTTACCAGAGATAACACCAGTAACGATTTCGCCATCTTCAAAGATTTTTTCAAGTTTAGTCCAAGTTTCAGCACGCTTAGCTTTTTCACGTGATAAAACTGTTTGACCCATACCGTTGTCAAGAGCTTCAACAACTACGTCAACAGTATCACCAACCTGAACTTCAAGTTCACGTTGTTCATTTAAAAATTCAGCACGGTCAACAATGCCTTCAGACTTTAGGCCAGTGTCAACAGTTACCCAGTCGCTATCGATGTTTACAACAACACCTTGGATGACTGCACCCTTTTCAACGTTGAGGTTTAATTCACTTTCTTCAAAGAGGGCTGCAAAAGATTCGGTCATGATATACCTGATAAATTCCGCGGTCTTGGATCAGACAAGGCCGGTTTAGTTAAGTATCAACATAGTCTTTATAGACTGATCAAGCTATGCGTCAACTGATAATTCTATTTGCTAAATGGTACGGCTATTGACATACTCAACCATTAACTTAAATACTTGATCGATCGTTAATTCCGAACTATCAATGATATAAGCGTCTTTGGCTGGCTTGAGTGGAGCAACTTCCCGCTCCATATCTCTTTTGTCGCGCGCCTGTATATTAGCTAAAATGTCGTTTATTTTAGCATCTAGGCCCATGCCCTGCAACTGTTTTACTCTTCGCTCGGCACGCGACTCAGCTGAAGCCGTTAGATAAATTTTCGCATTTGCTTCTGGGAAAATAGCTGTTGCCATATCACGGCCATCTGCAACTAAGCCAGGATTTTGTGCGAAAGCTCTTTGTCGCTCAAATAATGCTTGCCTAAGCTCTGGAATTGCTGCAACTTTCGATGCATATTCACCAACGCGTTCTGTACGAATTGTTTGAGATACATCTTCACCATCTAGAAAAACTAGAATGCCTGCTGCGGAAGTTTCAAATTTAATATCTAGTTGACGTGCATATTGAATGCATTCATCGAGCTGACTGTCTAATTTCTCTAATAAATCGTGTTTATGTAATGACAACCCTAATAAACGATATAAGGCACCAGAATCGAGTAAATGATATTGATAATGTGCTGCAAGTTTTGCAGCCAATGTTCCTTTACCCGAACCACTCGGACCATCAATAGTAATAATTTGAACTGTCATTGAACTCTCACTAAGAAGCAATTGCTTTAGCTAATCTCGAAAAGCCTAGTGTAATGGCTAGTTTTAGCTGTGCAAGGATTAATTTACTTACCACAGGAGCTTTTGCCGTTAGCTCGATGCGGTATGTAACTAAAGTTATATATGGGGTAATTTCAGAAAACTCGATTCGACCTAAATGATGTTTAATCAAAGGATTGTCTATTAATTTATATTCAATACTTTTATTTTCTTCAAGCAATGTAATTTCTTCTTTAAGGGGCTTGATTGGGCCAAACCCCTTAAAGAAGAACTGAACCCAAACCATCAGGTCTTTTAGAATCTGCCGAATCTTTCACCCGTACAACTTGTAAAGGTGCAAAAGCAGTATTATAAGTTGCATGTTTAGATAGCAAGTTAAATACATCACTAAGAGGAGCATTAAATTCTTTTTTTACGGTAATTACATTACGCATTGAATATTCCTTATTAAAAAAATCATGGCAGTAAAATCGCGTTAGTTTGCCATAAGCTCGTGTTACTTTTTAATCATTTAAGGACGTTTTCTGTTGTTTTTCTTGTTTCTTTTGCTCGCGTCTTTGTTTAAAAAAATGACTGAGTTGTTGGGCACATTTTTCTTGTAAACAACCTTGTTCAAAGGTAAATCTGTGATTGTAATAACCATGTTGCAGTAACTGACGAGCACTTACTAATGAACCTGCTTTAGGTTCTGTTGTACCAAAAACTATATGTTTGATTCTTGCATGTACTAATGCGCCTACACACATTGTGCATGGTTCAAGAGTGACATATAAAGTTGCATCTTCAGGTAACCGATAATTATCTAATGATAAGCATGCTGCACGAATAGCTTGAATTTCTGCATGTGCTGTTGGGTCTAACAAACTAATGGGAGCATTATAACCCGATCCAATCACTTGATTTTGGCTCACTACAACCGCACCAACTGGGATTTCCCCCTGTTGAGCGGCTAATTCAGCTTGCTCGTAAGCAAGCTGCATCCAATATTCATCACTATATTCAGTCATGTATTTCAGGTGATCACACCATGTTGTCTAAGCAAAGCATTCCAGCTATCTATTGAAGTCACTGGCGGACAATCAGCTAATATGCCTCTTAAGCTTAGGTCTTCACATGGTTTCCATTCTGGTGATAAGTCTTTATCAACCAAGCGCGCACGAACACCTTCTACAAAGTCAGGATGACGAATTTTCCACTCAGAAATCTGAGCTTCTAGATCAAAGACTTCGTCCCAAGAATGTATTTGTTTACCCCATTGCCACAACAACCAAGTAATAGCAGCAGTACTAGGAGATCCTTTCTGTAAGTTCTCACTCGCTTGACGCAACCAATCACTGCTCGCATCACGCAAACTCACAATAGCTTGATAATCTTGTTCAAAATTAAAGCCACGACAAACGCTATGAATCACGTCTAGCGAGTTTTGTAATGGACCTGCCGCAACCGGACGATGCAGACTATTTAAAGTATCATCAATTGCGCGGAAATCCCCAGCAGGATAATGAGCCCAATTAATATTTAAAACTTTCTGCAAAACATTATCACGCTGTGCTTCACAAATATGTGTTGCCCAGCCGATGCTATATGCTCCAGCAGCTGTCATGATAGAACCTGTTAAACCAGTAAACAAACCTACCGGACCACGATCTGCTAGGAAACGACTCGCCCCGACATCTGGATATAAACCAATATTAATCTCAGGCATTGCTAAACGAGAATATGGGGTTACTAGACGGAATGGTGCTGCCATAAACAGACCCAACCCCCCCCCCATAACATAGCCTTCGCCCCAAACAACAACAGGTTTAGCATAATTATGTAAGAGTAAATCTAAAGCATATTCTTGCTGGAAAAACTTATTCGCAGTATCTACTTCTTGATTGATAACAAGTTGACGTAATTTTCTAACGTCACCACCTGCACAAAAAGCTTTCGGCGTAGTTGAATCTAACCAAATTGCTTTAACGCTCTCATCATCACGAAAATCTTCAAATACACGTAATAATGCCGTTACGATTGACTCATCTAAAGCATGCAATGATTTAGGACGATTCAAACGTACTATACGCCAGCCGTTTTTTGCTTCTTCGACCACCAAGTCCGGGTGATAGTTATTTAGATTGGGAGAGTTCATCATGCGTCCAATTGCCAGTCTATGGGCTCAATGCCATGTTGTTTCAAATATTGATTTGTTTTTGAAAACACTTTGCATCCAAAAAAACCACCTCTGTTTGCAGCAAGGGGCGATGGATGTGCAGCGGTTAAAACCAAGTGTTTATCTCTATTTATACGTTGTCCTTTGCGCTGTGCATAAGCACCCCACAAAATAAATACTACATGTTCTCTTTGCTCATTCAGGACATCAATGACTTCATCAGTAAATGCTTCCCAACCTTGCTTTTGATGTGAAGTTGGCTGTCCAGCCTCAACGGTAAGCACGCTGTTCAGTAAAAGCACCCCTTGGTTAGCCCATTTCGTTAAGTCACCATGGCGAGGGGCTGGAATACCCAAATCTGTATGCAATTCATGAAAAATATTACGTAAAGATGGTGGTAATGCAATACCTTTTTGAACAGAGAAACTTAATCCATTTGCTTGATTTGGTCCATGATATGGATCTTGTCCCAAAATAACGACTTTCACCTCAGCCAAGGGTGTCGTATTTAGAGCACTAAAGATTTGTTTACTCGGCGGATATATTATTTTTTGTGCTTGTTTCTCTTGAAATAAGAAATCGCGCAAATTATCCATTTGAGGGCTTAACAAAAAAGGCGCTAAAGATATTTTCCAGCTTTCTTCTAATTGAACTTTACTGAGTTTATCTTGCTGTTGCTCAGTTAATTGCATTAATGTCATCCTAGATCAATTTTCAATTCTACAAATACAGTAATTCGATTTACACTTCGACTTGCAAATCAACTTGAGGATTATTAAATTTCATCCCTTTTTTCAAGTCTTCATACATTTGCGGATTTGCCCACTCTATCTGAATTTGTTCTGAAAAAACAATTCCATCAAGACTTAAAATCCCCATTTGTTCGTTTTGAATATCTTCAATAAAGCTTTGAGCATATCCAGTATCAGTCTCATGAACAATAACTGAATAAACCTCAACATCACCTTCCCCATTTTGAGTGATTGTTGATTGCAAAACTTGCTGAGCTAGATAAAAGAAAATACGAGAGAACTGTTCAGCCGATGGCGAAACAGGTAAAGAAATCCAGCGAGCACTAAAAGTCTGACAAGCATCAATATATTGAGAATCATCTTTTTCCCAAAAACAGATTGCATGATCAAAGCTATCAATAAGGTCTTTTATTACCCCTTTTAAAAGCCCAAAATCATAAACCATTTGTCCATGATCTAATTTCGAAGCTTTAAGCAATAATTCGACTTTATAGCTATGTCCATGAATTGATCGCTTACAACGATCCGATGTACAGTTACGTACAACATGTGCATTTTCAAACTTAAATAACTTACGAATTAACATGTGCCAAATCGATCATTCCTTCTAGGAACATTATTATAAAGCAAAAGACGAAAACTTCGCACCACTTTTCAATTAGAAACAATTAGCGAAAAGTATGATAAGACTTGTGAAGAAATATTGAAGATAAACATATAGAAAATTTATCTTTATTCTATATAGCCATGAGAGAAGTTTCTAACCATGACTTTTTTAACAATATGACTAAAACAAATAAATCACAATTTTTCAACTAGTTAAATGGCGACATATTTCTAGAATAAACATAAACCTGCTTATCATTACGCATTAGTGCGCTTGTGAATTGTCTTTTCCGATTATTTAGCACAACCTCAATTTGTGCTTGAAAAAAACTCGACTTTACATCTAATAGGCTATTCACCTCAGTTCTATTTTGAGTATCAACTGTTGAAAAAGCATTCAGTTGCCATAATTCATCAACATTTTGAAAGAATTTTAAATTTTGTTGGCGCATCTGAAGTTCTTTTTCTATCGTCCCTAAATCTAATTTTTGATCCATACTTGCTAAAACTAATGCTGGGGCCGTATTAATATTCACTTTTGTATTTTCGGGCAACGCAGAAATATAAGGAGCAATTAAGTCATATTTCTTACCATCAAAACCTCTTACTAATTTTAACTCTTCAATACGATGAAATTTAGCATTTGAAGCTAAATAACTAGGATCAAGGCCTTCGTAATAACTACTTTCCGCCCCCATAGGCCCAGATGGTTCGTCATCTGGATCTTGCCAATCAATAACTGCTTGACTTAATTCTGCTGGCAAGCCTACACGTACAAGTAACCGCTCAAACCAATTTTTAGCAACTTTGTTTACATTACCTTCATTCGTCGTCAAATTGTTTAGGTTAAATTTGCCTGACTCATCTAGTAAACGTCCTGACACCAATCCATCTTCTATCGGAAAAGGTGGCATCGGCTGTGCCCATGTTTCTTTTAAATGATCAACGCCACCAGCATTATTTGCATCTTGAATTAATAATTCAGAAAAAAAGGCCTCTGCACTTTTTGCATAGAGTAATGACTGATTTTGACGCATTAAATAGCCAGTATTTTCCATTGTGTTGGTTTGATGCTTTGCAATAGAGGCAGCTAAAATTGTAGCCAAAGCAACCATAATTAGAATGGTTAGCAAAGCTACACCTTTCTGGCTTTTTTTATAATGCAACATTATCCCACTCCTTGCTTAGAGAGCGATAAATCACCTTGATTTAAACTATAGATCCACTCATAACTTACACCGGCAACTGTGAGTTGTATTTTTATTCCTTTCGGCAGCTTTCTAAATTCTTCAGGTTTTGTGGGATCAATATTAATTTCTGGCCACTTTGTCACTTCTTGTGGCGTGAGCACCATAATTTGAAATTGTTCGACTTGGCTCAACAGCGTACTAGATAAGGGTTGCTCTCTATTTGAAGTATTTAAATTGCTATATTTAAGACGATAAAGCTTTTTTTGTTCAGGATCATATCGATATTCAATACGCTCAAAAGGTGATAAACCTTGTTTTAATGGATCAGTAACACCAGCCTTACTAAAATGGAGAACTTGGTTATCAAGCTCTAATGCTGGATGAAGCTGTCCCCCTTGATTTGCCGATAAAGGTATAATTTGCAGTGTATCTCGCAAAACTTGTTGATACGCATCTTGTAATTCAAATAGCTGCACTTCATGTTGAGCATTACGATCACGAACTTTTAATAAATAATCAAAAATCTTCCAACCTAACAAAGAAAGAACAGCAAAAATTGCAATTGCGACTAATAGCTCAACTAAAGTAAATCCTGAGGCACGAGTTAATCGAGCACTGCTAGATCGTGCCGTAAGACGAGAAACTGTGTTTCGAGTGTGAGAGTCTTTAAAGCAACGCTTTGTCTGAGCGCAAGACGAAGAGCTTTGCTCGGAGTAACCCCTCATCATCTGCTCCGATCGTGTCACAAGACGTGAAACTGGACTTCTCGGGCGAAGATATTTATTTCTTATCATTATTTTGCTTTCATTGGATAATTAAAAAATACCAAATGGGTAATACCATTTTGAACTTTCCCTTTATCAGAATCATATAAGCTAATTTGCAAATCTACTTTCTGAACATTCGGGCTGACTGTAGATTCAGCAGATTTATCAATCTGCCAAGTCTCACCTTGAGAAGTAACTTGCTTACTTTGAGTACCTTGAAGCCATTCTTGATTTATCTCCATTAAGGCAACTTCATTCATTGCCACAAACTGAGCTTTTGTTCTAAGAATTGCATTTGAGGTAGATTGGGTATATTGCATGGCCACTTTAGTTAAGGCGACGGCAGCTACCGCAAAAATTGCTAAAGCTACCATTACTTCTAATAGAGTAAAGCCTTTAGATTTCATTTATTTTACCCAAATGATCAATTTGTATTTCTGAACCAATTGGTTTTTGTTCAAAGTAAAACTGTATTTTAACCGTTTTAGCTTCACCATTTCCAAACCAGATTAACTGCGGAGCCTGCCCACCCACTAAATCTGTATTCGTAGCTTTTGAATAGGTTTGACCATCTAAAGGTTGGACTGTAAACGATACATGTTTAGGCAATTGGCGCGTAGTAAATTCTGGATATTTTTGCCAACGGTTTTTTAAATCTTGGACCTGTAATTTACTCTGATCGTGGTATTCATACAGCTCATAGGAAAATGGAGAAACGTCAGTTTCACTTAAGGTAGATAAAGCTAAAACACGAGATTGATCAAGTGACTCTTTACCAATTTTATGTGCATCAAGCAAAAATAACTCTCTTGCTTGCATCGCTTTCTTTTGGTCAACCCCACCTATATTGAGCACAACAAGAGAGGTCATAATCGTCATAATAACAATCACCACCATCACTTCAATGAGGGTAAAACCTTTTTGTGATTTAGGCGGTGATTGAGCTTTCATATCAACCTATTAAGCATATTGTTCAACACTTTGTTTAGGTAAGGCTAATGCCTGATCAATATAAGCCACTCTTAAAGTGTCCCTTGAACCTAAATAGCGTTGATAAAAACTTGAGTTGAGAATAGCTGCTGCACCATGAGTTAACGACCAAATAGATGCCAGATAATCTCGAGTTGTCATATTGCTTTGAATTGATTCTAAATAGTGATCTGTCATTCGAATGATAATTCGTAATCGCTGTTTACGCACTTGATAAAGCTCATTAAAAAGGTGGTGCACCCCTTGAGCTGTAATCGAAAGTTTTTCCTCAATTTGATGAAATAAAACTGTCCGTTCAGGATGATGTAAATGATGCAGCATAAAAAAGGCTAAATGTTCTGGAAAGGCCTTTTCAGTATCTTGAACCATTTCGAGTAGCATACGTTCATTACGAATAATCAATAGCATGTACAATTCATCTTTACTTTGAAAGTGTTTGTACAAAGTTCCTTTTGCTAAATCAAGCTCAGCAGCCAAGACATCAAGTGTCATTCCAGCTTCGCCATTTTCTAGCAATAATTGCTCCGCAACCTGAAATATTAATACTTCTCTTGCTCGGAACTGAGCCTGACGATCCATCTTCACGCAATTACTCTCTTATATAGTTTCTATAACTTAAATCGCTTTTAGCAAGTTCTCAAAATTTTGTGAGGTGATCATTGCAATTTCCTCAACCGATTTATCATATACATCACTGAGCGCTTTGGCTACATAAGGCACATATTTTGGTTCATTTGTTTTACCGCGATATGGTACAGGTGCTAAATAAGGGCTATCTGTTTCAATTAAAAGTCGATCTAATGGAACTTGTTTAGCTACATCACGCAAGTCTTGTGCATTTTTAAATGACACAATACCTGAAAAAGAAATGTAATAACCACAATCCAGCACAGCCTTTGCTGTTTCCCAATCTTCGGTAAAACAATGCAAAATTCCATGCGTGGAGTTTTCAGCACGAATAATATCTACCGTATCATGCTTTGCTGAACGCGTATGGACGACGACTGGTTTTTTTACAATTTTCGAAGCTTGGATATGTCTGGCAAAACATGCCTTTTGCTCTTCAATAAAATCTGCACTGTGATAGTAGTCCAATCCAGTTTCACCCAGAGCCCATACTTTTTCTGATCGAGCTAACTCGATCAAATGTTCGGTCGTTGCACGTGCCATCGTATCCACATCCTCACAAGGATGCACCCCTACCGTATATCCAACATCTTCATGCCTCTTTGCAATTTCTGCTAATGCAATGTGGTCATCAAGATCAACGGATATTGCCATAAATTTAGACACGCCTTCTGCTCGCGCTGCTGCGAGTGCAAGGTCCAGATCACCGTTGTAGGGCGTTAAATCTAACATCGTTAAATGGCAATGCGTATCAACAAACACTTTTCTATCCTATTTGATTACATGGTATAACTTGGACGATCTAGAGACATACTACCAGCCAAAACTCTTTCTGCCTCAGCTTTATAGTAAATTCCTTTATCTCCACTTAATTGAATAGCAAAACCTTGAGGTTTAAATCCACTTTGCTTATGTGATATCCAAATCACTTTACCAGTGAGAGGAATTTTTTGAGATTGTTCAGGCAAAGTAGCTAAAATGAAAATTTCCTGTCCCATTTTTACTTTTTGTTTTGAGGGTACAAATAGACCTCCACCTTGTACATATCCCATATAACTTGCTTGCAAAGTAGCTCTATCAGGAATATTTACCTGAATAATACCCCCCATTTGTGGCTGCATAATCTTCCCCTTAAATATTCATTAACGTTATAAACAATTGATCTATAATAAGTTGACTTTGTACATTTTGCTCAACAAGCTTTTTTGCTTGTTGTATTTCACTATAAATATTAAATAAGCTTTCTAAGTCGTAATATGGACTTAATTGATCAAAATCTAAATCTGTATTTTTCTGTGGTTGATTTAGCTTGACACAAATCAAATCCCCCAACAAGTACTCAAAAAGTACGATAAAATCGCTAAAACTTAATTCTTTTTGCCATTTTCCTGAGAAAAATAAAGGCATATTTTTTTGAGCTACAATTTTTAGCCAATCATTTAAGAAAGTCTGTCGTTTAGCAAACCAATCACTTTTTGCAATTTCTATTGCTTGTAAAGGCATATCATTAGATAGGCCAAGTAATAAATCAGGTTGTACTTCTGCAATTTCAGATAAATGCTCATTCAAATATGAAGTAGCCTGCTCATATGAAATGCGATCTAAAGCAAAATGCTGCAATCGGCTACGAATAGTGGCTGGTAATTTAAGGTAGTGATCAGCCAATAAAATTAAAACAACACGCTCACCGGGCTCTTCTAAGGTTTTTAATAATGCATTTGAGGATGCCAAGTTAAGAGCTTCCGCAGGCTCAATAAGAATAACTCGCCAGCCCTCTCCAGTTTGCTGCACGAAAGGCAGTAAATCTCGAATCTTTTCGATTTTTATTTTTGCATTTTGCTTTTTATTTTCTTCATCTGTTGTGATATGAACATAATTTGGATGAGTGTCTGATTTTAACCATTGGCAACTACTACACTCACCACAAGCACCATGAGGCTGCTTATTGAGACAAAGCACCCACGCTAAAAAATGCTTAGCAAAAGCATGTTTCCCACAACCTTGCTTGCCATAAAATAATAGCCCATGTCCAATATTGGGAAACCTTGTTGTTAAGGTATCCCATGTTGTTTTCTGCCAAGGATAAACCTTTGAAGTTACATTCGGATTCATTAAAAATTAACGCTTATTCAAAAGATTCGACAGGCATATTATTTAAGCGATCAAGATCAGCTTGAGTGTCCACACCGGGTGGTAAATTTGCTTCGGCGACAGCAATCGCAATACGATGTCCATTTTCCAAAACACGTAATTGTTCAAGACTTTCTAATTTTTCAAGCTTACCCATATCCCAGGTCACATATTCTTGCAATAAGCTCACTCGATACGCATATAAACCTAAATGGCGAAATGCTTGTGTATGTAAAGTCGGCTCATCATGCTTAGCCCCATCCCGATCATAAGGAATGGTTGCCCGGCTAAAATATAAAGCTTCATTTTGTTTAGACATGACTACTTTTACAATGCTATCGCGCTGAAATTCATCCAAGGTATGAATAGGCTCGCACAACGTTGACATTGAACAATTTGGTTTATCAACCAAAAGTTTTGCAACTTGCTTAACAAGTTGGGCTGGTAATAAAGGTTCATCTCCCTGAACATTTACAATAATGTCATTAGCATCCCAACCTTTAATACGCGCAACTTCGCTTAATCGGTCTGTTCCTGATGGATGATCAGGACTCGTGAGCACAACATCCACACCATCTGCACGGCAAATCTCAGCAATACGCTCATCATCTGTTGCCACACATAGATCATCAAAACCTTCAACTTTTTTGGCTTGATCGACTACACGTAAAATCATAGGACGGTCATGAATAAGCAACAATGGTTTACCTGGCAAACGCGAACTTGAGAAGCGTGCTGGAATGACGATGTGTTTCATTTTTTCTTCCTAAGATAATTGGATATCAAGTTGTTGCAGTTGCTGCTTTAAAACCTGATAACACTCTACAGACAGGATAGCTTTAACAGGAACAACCCAAATAGGCTGTTTAAATTCCGGATTTTTTTCAAGCAATGGTAATAATTTAACTGCATCTTTTTCAGTTGTAATAAGTGGCAGTTCATCATTAAAAATTAAATCATTGATTGAGTAATCATGATGATCACGAAATGCATGTTCTTGAAATTGTTTTAGGCCTAAATCTTTAAGTGTTTGATAAAAACGCTGTGGAAAACCAATACCCACTACAGCATGATAATTACTTTGAGGATTAAAATCGTGTTCGGCCATTGATGAAGGATTGAGTAAATATGGCTGTCCAGTCTCAAGATGCATATTTAACTCTGTAGCAGGTTTATACGCATGTTCAATGACTGTTCCAGTTTCTAAACGCTCAACTGGCTCCCTTAGATAGCCTTCAGGTAATAGTTTTTGATTTCCTAAGCCACGATTTTGGTCGAGTACAATCCACTCGATTTGTCGTCCTAATGCCCAATGCTGCAAACCATCATCACTAATAATTAAATCTAGTTGTGTTGATGCTAGTAAAAGTTCTATTGCAGCCTGCCTATTAGGGCCCACTGCCATTGGTACGCTTGTCGATTGAACAATTAATGCAGGCTCATCTCCAACCCAAGTTGCTTGAACGCCCGAAGTAACCAACATTGGAAAAGGACCTGTGCCACCATATCCACGGCTAATTACACCAACTTTGACATTATGCTGTTGTAAATAATTCACCAGTTGTATTAATAATGGAGTTTTTCCACTTCCACCCACGGTAATATTTCCAATTACCATAACAGGTACAGGAGCTTTATAGACTTTTTTTAAACCCGCAGTATAAAAATTACGATTTAATAGAAACCCAGCACGATACAAACAAGATAATGGACGTAAAGCAATCAACCAACTCGATTGCTTATTCCATGCATTCTGGATCAGCTGGGCCAATGACATGCTTAGTTATCCTCAAAATTACGCTGATGTAATTGATAATAAGCACCATGTTTTTCAAGAAGCTCTTTATGAGTACCTTGCTCAACAATTTTCCCTTGATCCATCACTACAATACAATCAGCATTTTCAATTGTTGATAAACGGTGTGCAATAACGATCGTTGTACGGTCTTGCATCGCTTCATCAAATGCTTGCTGAATAAAATGTTCAGATTCATTATCGAGAGCACTTGTTGCTTCATCTAAAATTAGAATTGGAGCATTCTTTAAAATTGCTCGAGCAATTGCAATTCGCTGACGCTGACCACCTGATAGGTTTAGACCTTGCGCACCCAAAACAGTGTCATAACCGTTTGGTAAATTCATAATGAAATCATGTGCATATGCTGCTTTTGCCGCTGCATAGATTTTTTCATCTGATGCACCTTCCAACTGACCATATGCGATGTTTTCACGAATAGTGCGGTTAAACAATATAACTTGTTGATTTACCATTGCAATTTGCGTGCGCAGACTAGAAAGCTCAATATCATTAATTGGCAAATCATCTAAATAAATTTGTCCACTTGATACTTCTTGAAAACGTACCAACATATTAACTAATGAACTTTTACCCGCCCCTGAACGACCAACCAATGCCACAGTTTGACCTGGACGAATATCCAAAGAAAAATCTTTAATAGCTGATATGCCATCAGCATAATTTAATGTCACATGATCAAAACGGATTGCGCCATTTAATTTAGGCTTCAATTGGCCATTGTTTTGCTCTTCAGGTAAATCTAGTAATTCAAAAACAGAATGAGCTGCTGCTAAACCACGTTGTAACTTTTCATTGACATCAGTCAAGCTTTTAACTGGTTTTGCTAACAGACCAGCTGCTGTAAGGTAGGCTACAAATTCACCAGCACTTGTAGTGCCTAAAATCTGAGGTCGTAAAGCTAACCATACGATAAGAGCCATAGCACAAGCCATTACCACCTGAACAACTGGACTATTCAGGTTTTGTACAATCACCATTTTTAAACCACGTTTTAAGTTCTCTTCCGATGACTTATAGAAACGTTTTTGTTCAGATTCTTCACCAGCAAAAGTCTTTACTACAGCATTACCATTAATACTTTCTTGGACAACATGGTTCACATCGCCCATCGTATCTTGAACTTGTAACGAAAGCTTTCGCATACGTTTCGAAGCTTTACGCACCAATACACCAATCACTGGTAAAAACACAAAAACGCATAAGGTAAGACGCCAATTGGTATAGAACAGATAGCCTAATAGTCCAAGAGTAATCATCCCATCCCTAACAATGGTTCTTAATGATTCCGAAGATGCAGCTGTTAGCTGTTCAACGTTATACATAATTTTGGCAGTAATATGACCAGATGAATTATCTAAGTAATATTGTGCTGGGAGCTTTAAAAGTTTCGCATAAACTTCCTGACGAATACTAAAAACTAAACTACGTGAAATCACCGCTGTATAGTAGCCGCCCATAAATAGACCTAAGCCACGGAAGAATACTAATAAAATAATTAATAACGGGAACCAATCCAAATCGGCTCTGCTGCTGTTTTGGATTGCATCAATAATAAATTTAATCAATTTAGCAACGGAAACTTCTGTTGCTGAGTTAATACCGAACCCGATAAGTACTAATAAGGCCGCGCCCCAATAAGGTTTTAAATAGGCTATGAGACGCTTATAAACCTTAAAATCTTGATTCACTCAGAAAAACCTCTAGAAGGAACTTTGGTACTAATATTGATGTTAACAAAACCGAGCTGTCCTGCTACATCCATAACGCGAATGACATCCTGATGAGATGCTTTGGCATCCGCAGCAATGATGAACATAAAATCACGGTGCTCTTGAGCAACTTGCTTAATTGCAGTACTCAGATCAGCAACCTCTTTAGACGAAAGTGCTTGACCATTCACAGCATAATGACCAGCAGAGTCTACCACGACTTCAATTTTATGATCGTACTGTTTTGGTGGAACACCTTGTGCATCTGGTAATGTTAAATTGATGCGACTTGGCTGATTAAAAGTGGTAGACAGTAATAAAAAAACCATAATGAACAACAAACAATCAATCATAGGCGTTAAATTGATATGAATGTCTTCAACTTGAGAACGTTTAAACTTCATTTGGCGTCCACCTCTTAACCAACACGGCGGTGTTCAGCTACCGACGAAGAACGCTTATAGAACAATGAAGCATGAAACAAAGTCGATTGCTGTTCCAATTCAGCAATATAATCTTGCACCACTCTTTGAAAATAGCGATAAGCAATTAAAGCAGGAATTGCAATTAACATTCCCACAGCTGTGGTAATTAATGCCTTTGAGATACCAGGAATCATTAAACTTGGACTACCAGCCGATCCAAAATCAATCACAAGAAATGATTCAATAATTCCCACTACAGTGCCAAGCAATCCGAGTAACGGCGCTACAGCACTTAAAGTGCCCAAAAAATTAATATTTTTTTCTAAATAAGAAATTTCTTGAGAAGCTGCCACTTCCATTTGCGCACGAGCAAATTGCTCACCATGCTCGCGATGCTCAAAACCTGCTTTTAAAATATGTCCCAATGCACTACTTTGCACTTCTACATTTTGTTCTAAACTTTCCACGATATCTTCAGCTCTTAAAGAGCTCTTACCACTTAATGCTTCGGGTAGAACTTGTGAACGTCTTAACCGAACAAAACGTTCAGTACTGATCGCAACAGTTAAAATCGAGCATAGAATTAAAGGCAGCATCAACCAGCCACCCGCTCTCACAAGTTCCCACATATTTTCTTCCCCAAGAATATAAAATTAGAAATACATGACCCAACTGCAAATTATTCTGGCAAACAAATATTTAAAATGCCATCTAACTCATCCAAGGTATGATAATGAATAACAAGCTTACCCTTACCTTTTTGGTTATGATCAATTTTTACATTAGCGCCAAAATGCTCTGATAGTTTTTGTGTCAATTGCTCAATATCTGGCGCTACAGGTGCTTTTTCCTTTTCCTGTTTAGGCTCACTTCTATCACGCACCAATTGCTCTGTTTGACGAACGGACAATCCTTTCTCGATTACAATTTTAGCAACTTCTAATTGATCTTTACCTTTCAAAGTCAAAATTGCTCGAGCATGCCCCATATCAAGCTGGCCTTGCTGCATGAAATCTTTAATGTCATCAGCTAAACTCAATAACCGTAATAGATTACTGACAGTAGTACGTGCTTTACCAACCGTGTCGGCAATTTCCTGATGACTTAGACCAAATTCATCATGAAAGCGCTGTAAAGCTATTGCTTGATCAATCGGATTTAAATCTTGACGCTGAATGTTTTCAATTAACGCTAATGCAATTGCAACCTGATCATTTAAATCACGAACAATTGCTGGAATTTCAGTTAAACCCGCAATTTGCGCTGCGCGCCAACGACGTTCACCCGCAATGATTTCAAATGGATGAGCTTCATCATCAACTGGACGGATAACAATAGGCTGCATCACCCCATGTTTTTCAATAGAAGATGCCAACTCTTGTAAATCATGCTCATGAATAAAACGACGTGGTTGATATTCACCACGTTTCAGCAAATTCACATCAACTTGCTTTAACTGTCCGTGGTCTAACGCCTGCGCTTCAAGTTGTAATTTTTCTTTTTGAATTGAACCAAGTAATGCATCTAAACCACGTCCTTTAGCCAACCCGCGTTTTTTGATGCTCATACTTTACTTCCTTTCTTCACTTTACTTCTCTTTAACATCTCAGCTGCAAGATTTAAGTATGCAACTGCACCTTTAGAACTTTTTTCGAAATAGATAACAGGCAACCCGTGTGCTGGTGCTTCTGCTAAACGAACATTTCGTGGAACCACAGTATCATAAAGTTTTTTGCCGAAATATTGCTCTAACTCTGCAGATACATCACGCGTTAAAGCATTTCGTGCATCATACATCGTACGCAATACACCAATAATTTCTAAATCGGGATTGAGTGCTTTTTGAATACGATCAATAGTCTGAGTTAAATCAGCTAAACCCTCTAGCGCATAATATTCGCATTGCATTGGAATAATTACACTATCTACAGCAGCCAAAGCATTGACAGTAATTAAGCTCAAGCTTGGAGCACAATCCACAATGATATAGTCAAATGAGTTTCTGATTTCATTCAAAGCATTCTTTAGAATGAATTCACGACCTTCCTGCTCTGCAATAGCGAGCTCTACACCTGAAAGCTCACGATTAGAGCCTAGAACTTTATATCCAACTTCTGCTTTTTGAATGGCTGTTTCAATTGGAACTTCACCAAGAAGAACATCTGTAATTGAATACAAAAGCTCATTCTTTTGAATACCAGACCCCATCGTAGCATTACCTTGTGAGTCCATATCTACAAGTAATACACGTTTCTTTAATACAGCTAGAGACGCTGCAAGATTTACTGCAGTCGTTGTTTTACCAACACCACCCTTTTGGTTTGCAATCGCAATAATTTGAGCCATGGTAACCTTAATACTTTTTATTTAGATACGTTGAAGTAAAAGTAAATGACGTTGTTCATCAAGTCTTGGTACGCGCAGTTCAATCACTTTACATGAAAAGTCCTGCTTGAGCTGCTCAATTTCGTCAACTGGCACTACACCTTTCATCGCTGCAATTATACTGCTCTGATGAAGGTATGGCTGAGCCGCATCTACAAAGTCCGTTAAAGAAGCAAAAGCTCGACTTGTTATGACGTCAAACTGGCCAAGCTCATCAATTGTATCTTGATTCTCAACACGTGTTTGTACTGCCACAACGTTACTCAATTTAAGATCAGCAATAAATTGCTTCAAAAAACGAATTTTTTTACCATTAGAATCTAAAAGAACACATTGGCGTTGAGGCTGACAAAGAGCAATTATCATGCCAGGCATACCACCACCTGTACCCACATCAAGCAGTCTACCTTCAGGTAAGTCATTTAAAATACTTAGACTATCCAACAAATGCTTCACTAACATTTCTTTCGGATCACGAATTGCTGTCAGATTATATGCTTTATTCCAAAGTACCAAAGCATCTTGATACTTTAACAATAATGCCAAAGCTTCATCGCTAAGCGATAAACCTAATTTTTGACTACCCTGTTGTAACTCTTGAAAAAACGGATGCATAAACAGATAACATCTAAGTAAAATTTAAAACAAAGTATACCCATTTATGCATCGTGGAACACTAGTTAACGATTAGGGATTACACACTTAATCGTAGAAGCCTTCACGAATTTGCAAATCTAGCTCCATTAAACGCTCAGGCGTTCCCACATCTACCCATGCACCTTTAAGCTTTTCACCAGATATTTTTTGATTGTGCATTGCTTGTTTCAACAGTGGAGCTAAAGGACGTTTACCAGCTTCCAATCCATCAAAAAGCTTAGGATGGATAACAGACACACCACTAAAAGTAAGGTTCTCACCCGTCACATCTTGATCAAATGTAAAAACGCTTCCATCCAATAATGTAAAGTCACCTTCAGGGTGCTGTTTAGGATTATCAACCAACACAAGATGTGCTAAATCATCATTTAGCTGAATATGGCGTAGACCTTCAAAATCCATTGTCGTCCACACATCCCCATTCACTAGAATAAATGGATCTGTTCCAAGTAGTGGCAAAGCGTTAATAATTCCACCAGCTGTTTCCAGCCCTTCATCCTCTCGTGTCCAACGGATATCCACACCAAATTGAGAACCGTCGCCTAAGCTACTGATGAGTTTATCGGCCAACCATGCAGAATTGATGATGATTTTGGTCACACCAATTTTCTTAAGTTTTTCAATATGCCATACAATAAGCGGCTTACCGCCTACCTCGAGCAAAGGCTTGGGTGTATATAGCGTGAGTGGACGCATCCGATTGCCCAAGCCAGCAGCAAGAATCATTGCCTTCATTATGCTACTACCTCGTAGTTACCATATTTCTCGATGAACTTCGGCATAACTATGTCATTTATGAATAACATAAACTCATCAAGTTCAGCATAACCACGACTTTCTTCAAGTAAATACCACATGACACGTGGTAAATCTTTTAAATAACCTGATTTACCATCGCGCTCAAACAGACGCACAAAAATGCCCAGAATTTTAATATGGCGCTGAATAGCCATTAAATCTGCATCACGCTTGAACTGTTCAAAACTACGGTTTTGTTTGGCAGACTCGGGCAATAAGTCATAAAAGACTCTAAACCATTGGTAAACATGCTCTGCATTCCATTGAACATAAGCATCGCGAGTAATCGAAATTAGGTCATAAGTATCTGCACCAATGACAGCATCCTGAAAATCAATTACCCCTAACTCTTGTTCATTTTCAATCTTCATCAGATTACGACTGTGAAAATCACGATGTACAATCACTTGCGGCTGAGCCAGTGCGGTTTTTGCTAACAAATCGAAAGCATCATCAATCACCTGTTGTTGCTTCGCATCCGGAATAATCTGCAAAGATGGCAGCATCCAGTCAGTCAACAGCTTCATTTCAGTTAACAGTTTCTCATATGAGTATGCAGGAAACTGCTCCTGACCATTCACAGACTGCAAATGAATCAGCTGTTTAAAGCTTTGCTCATAATATTTATCGACTGTTTCATCATTTAATAATGTCGACAACAGCACATCACCAAAGTCTTCCAATAACAGAAAACCCTGAGCTAAATCTTTCGCGACGATCTGCGGTACGCGTACGCCATGGCCTGCAAAAAATTCGTCAATGGTCACAAACGGAACACAGTCTTCTTTTTCTGGAGGGGCATCCATGAGCATATACGTTTTATTTTGTAACTGGATACGCGCATAACGGCGGAAGCTTGCATCACCTGCTAAAAAAGCGATCTTAAATTGATCATTTTCAAGAACAGATGTAAGCCATGTATATATCAATTGTTCACGTTGTGTATTCATTTGCAATAAAATCTAAAACAAGCTGAGATTTTTGAAGGGTTAAGTGTAGCCACTTATAAACTTTTTCTCTATCATGCGACAATAATTAAT
Organism: Acinetobacter sp. 1124_18A; assembly: GCF_052824995.1. Taxonomy (NCBI): domain Bacteria; kingdom Pseudomonadati; phylum Pseudomonadota; class Gammaproteobacteria; order Moraxellales; family Moraxellaceae; genus Acinetobacter; species Acinetobacter sp. 1124_18A. The sequence continues at coordinate 393,060 of NZ_VTDF01000002.1, forward strand.
TGTGAATTAGCATACTTGGTTAATGAGACAATGAAGCATCAGTTTAAATTTAATCCTTTAGCGACAGCTATTTTTACGCTCTTATGTGGCTCCATACAATCAAGTTATGCTGAGTCAGCTGATGTTGTCTCCAATATAGACAATAATCAACTTAAAGCGAGCATCAAAGAAGCCTACCCAGGTCAAGAGTTCTTTCAACAGTATTATGTTGATAAATCTGCACCTGAGGCACAGCTTCGTGACAATAAATATTTAAGCTCGGCATTTTGCCAGGGTACATGGGTTACACCGATTAACCCACAGACCAAAGCCCTAGATGCAGATAAGACGACTTCTGTCGTTACAGCTAATTATGGACATTATAATCCCGCCGGTGACTCTGTTTTAGAAGGCGACGTCGTTATTGATCAGGAAGGACGCACAGTTCGCGCTGATAAGGTTACGATTGATAAGACCCAAACCTTTGCACACGCCCAAGGCCGAGTACAACTCGCTCAAGGTGGGTTACTTTCACAGAGTGATGAAATTAATTACAACCTAAAAAACCAGACTGGTAATTTAGAAAATAGTTTTTATATTTCAGAACAACAACATGCCCATGGTCATGCAGGAAAAATCGAAAGAACATCGCCAAATGTGATGGTTCTTAACGATGCCACCTATACGACTTGCCCACCAGGTCAAAAACCAGGTTGGAAAATTCAGGCAAATAAAATTGAGTTAAACCAGGAAACTGGACGTGGTACAACCCACGGAACAAAACTATATGTTAAAGATGTTCCAGTTCTAGCAATTCCTTACTTTAACTTCCCTATTGATGATCGCCGAACTACAGGTATTCTCAATCCACAGTTTGGTTTCTCAAACGATGGTGGTGTTGAGCTTTCTGTTCCAGTTTATTTAAACCTTGCACCTAACTATGATCTGACACTTACTCCGCGTTATTTAGCAGACCGCGGTGCAATGTTAAAAGGTGACTTTAGATATTTAACCGATGGTTTTGGTGCTGGTGAAATGTGGGGTGGCATGTTGCCATCTGACAAAGAATATGATGATAAAGATCGTAAAGATTTCCATTTTTTACATAACTGGGATATCAACGATCAATGGTCGACTAATCTAGAGTACAACTATGCTTCAGATAAAGACTATTTCTCAGATTTAGATAGTAGCCCCAACTCTAAAACAGACCTAAACTTACGTAGAGCATGGGAACTCAACTACCAACACGGTATTCCGGGTTTAAAAGCTCAGCTTAAAGTTGAAGACTTCCAGACACTTGACCCTGACATTGCCGATGTTGATAAGCCTTATGCACGCTTGCCACAATTCTTATTGAATTATGTGACGGGTAATCCGTTAGGCTTACAATACGAATTCAATAACGATACTGCATACTTCAAGAAATCAATTACTGATGATTCTGCTCAGGAAAGTAGTGGTACACGTATCTACAACCAGTTTGCAACGCGTTACAACTACCGCACACCAGCAGCATTTGTAATTCCTGAGGTTTCCGTACGTTCTATTCAAACATTCTATGATAAGGACAGTATCGCATCTCAAAATCTTGATGGTGGTTCTGAAAATAAATCAGTCGTTGTACCTCAATTTACATTGGACACTGGACTGAATTTTGAACGTGAAGGCAAGTATTTACAAACGCTTACCCCTCGCGCATTTTATGCCTATGCCCCATACAAAGACCAAAGCAGCTATCCAAACTTTGACTCAACTTCAGCATCAGTAAGCTACGATCAATTATTTAACCCTTACCGTTTCTATGGACATGACCGTCTTGAAGACAACAACTTTCTATCACTTGGCGTAAGTTATAGTCTTTTTGACACAGTAGGCTTAGAGCGTTTACGTGCGAGTGTTGGTCAAAGTTATTATTTTGAAGATCGCCGTGTGACATTAAGGCAACAAGACGAGATTGATACCGAACGCAATACGGGTCCAGTTGTAAGTTTAACAAGCCAGTTAAACCAAAACTTCACAATCGCAGCCAATTCAGCATGGATGTCTAATGGTGATAACGCTCAGCGTGATTTCCAAGTTTATTATACTGGAGATAAAGGAAATCTTTATAACTTAGGCTATTTCTATCGTAAAGATATTGCAGGTCGCCAAGATACTTACGATCAGGTTGTTGCATCGTTTATACAACCAGTTAAAGACAATTGGCGTATTATGGGCCACGTACAATATGACATGGACAATGATGTTGCCCGCGAGATCTTATTAGGGGTTAACTATGAGTCATGTTGCTGGGGCATTTCTGTCTATGGTCGCTCATACTATAACGATCTAGATGATCCAAAATCTCCAGATGTTAGTGAAAAACGTGCCATTATGGCCGAAATTACACTAAAAGGTTTAGGTGGTTTAAACAATAAACTCGCGTCTTTACTTGAAAATCGCGTTTTAGGTTTTAACAAAATTAATCAATCTTGGACACAACGTTAATGAAGACAAAGCATCTTAAACAGTTTTTTAAAGCAACTACCCTTGCTGCCCTAATCTCTTCATCAATGCATAGTTTTGCCCAACCCGCTGATGAAGTTGTGGCAATTGTGGACAATAGCGTAATTTTAAAAAGCGATCTTCAACAAGGGATGGCGGAAGCCGCTCACGAACTACAAGCACAAAAAAAAGAGGTCCCACCTCAGCAATATCTACAATTTCAGGTGTTAGATCAGTTAATCTTGCGTCAGGCGCAACTTGAACAAGTTAAAAAATATGGCATTAAACCTGATGAAAAAAGCTTAAATGAAGCTGTATTAAAAGTAGCAAGTCAATCTGGAACTAAAAGTTTAGAAGCTTTCCAGCAAAAGTTAGATGCTATGGCACCAGGAACTTATGAAAGTTTACGTGGTCGAATCGCTGAGGATTTAGCGATTAGTCGTTTACGCCAACAACAAGTTATGTCTCGTATTAAAATTAGTGATCAAGATGTAGAAAACTTTTTGAAATCACCTCAGGGACAGGCTGCTCTAGGAAACCAAGCACATGTAATTCATATGCGTATTACTGGTGATAATCCGCAGGAAGTTCAATCTGTAGCTCAAGAAGTACGCTCAAAGCTTGCGCAAAGTAATGATATAAACGCATTGAAAAAACTTTCAACTGCAAATGCAAAAGTTGATGGCGCTGACATGGGATTCCGCCCACTTTCAGACATTCCCGCTGAACTTGCAGCACGTATTACCCCATTACAAGAAGGTCAAACAACTGACTTAATCTCAGTACGTGATGGTGTACATGTTTTAAAGCTTATTGAACGTAAACAAAATGAGCAAAAAGCACTAGTACCTCAATATCAAACTCGCCATATTCTTATTCAACCGTCTGAAGTGGTTAGCCTTGATAATGCCAAGCAAATTATTGATAGCATCTATAAACGCTTAAAAGGTGGTGATGATTTTGCAACTCTTGCAGCGACCTATTCAAATGATACAGGTTCAGCACGTGATGGCGGCAGCTTAGGTTGGGTAACGCCGGGCATGATGGTGCCTGAATTTGACAAAAAAATGCAGGAAATTCCTGTAGGTGAAATCAGCGAACCATTCCAAACTCAATTTGGCTGGCATATCTTACAAGTAACTGAAAAACGTGAAAAAGATATGACTCATGAATATCAAGAGCGTATGGCACGTCAAATTTTAGGTGAACGTCAATTTAACACTGAAATCGACAGCTGGCTACGTGAAGTACGTGCGAATGCTTATGTAGAAATCAAAGACCCAAGCCTAGACAAGAAGAACTTACAAAAGTAAGTCTTTTTCTCTTCATTAAAACCTGTGTTCATCACAGGTTTTTTTATGAATAAAATTTACATAATAAAAAAACCGGCTATATAAAATAACCGGTTTTTTAAATTACACCCTAACGGGAATTATTTATAACGATCAACCATTTTCTCTAAAGAAATTGGACGGATCTTGTCAGCATTTCCAGCTGTACCAAATGCTTCATAACGATCAACACAAATTTGCTTCATTGTATCAACGGTTTTAGCAAAGTATTTACGTGGATCAAACTCAGATGGATTCTCAGCCAAAAATTGACGAATCGCACCAGTTGAAGCTAAACGTAAGTCAGTATCAATGTTGATTTTACGTACACCATGTTTGATTGCTTCTACAAGCTGCTCAACAGGTACACCATAAGTTTCGCCGATATTACCGCCGAACTCATTGATTACCTTTAACCATTCTTGTGGAACAGAACTCGAACCATGCATTACAAGGTGAGTATTTGGTAATGCCGCATGAATTTCTTTAATACGGTCAATTGCCAAGATATCGCCTGTAGGTGGACGCGTAAACTTATACGCACCGTGTGAAGTACCAACTGCAATTGCTAGTGCATCAACATTTGTATCAGCAACGAACTGAGTCGCTTCTTCAACAGAAGTTAAAAGTTGTGAATGGTCAAGTACACCTTCTGCACCAACACCATCTTCTTCACCAGCCATACCAGTTTCAAGGCTACCTAAACAGCCAATCTCACCTTCGACAGAAACACCACATGCATGTGCTAAAGCAACAACATTACGAGTTACATCAACATTGTATTCGTAAGATGTAGGCGTTTTACCATCCACACCCAATGAACCGTCCATCATTACTGAGCTAAAGCCAAGCTGAATTGAACGCTGACAGATATCAGGGCTTGTACCATGGTCTTGGTGCATTACCACTGGAATATGTGGCCATTCTTCAATTGCAGCCAAAATAAGATGGCGTAAGAATGGAGCGCCTGCATATTTGCGAGCTCCAGCTGATGCTTGAACAATTACAGGTGAATTGGTTGCATCTGCGGCAAGCATGATTGCGCGCATTTGTTCTAAGTTATTTACGTTAAATGCTGGTACGCCGTAGTTATGTTCAGCAGCGTGATCCAAGAGCTGGCGCATTGAAATGAGTGCCATAATATCCTCCCAGGTAGTGCGGGTTATTCTACCCTTTCATTTATTTCAATTCAGCAACAAATCACAGTATTTCAAAAAAAATCCCCGCATATGCAGGGATTTTTTAACAAAAAACAACAAATTAATGTGTTTCTGAAGCAGCAGCCTCATTTGGTGCACTACCTTCAACCACATCGGTATTCTTTTCATCTAAAACTGGCTTATCAATCGCATCAATGGCTGCTTGTTGCTCAGGTGTTACTTTTTCTGAAACAGCCGTAGAAGCTACTGATTCTTGTCCAGCCTGAGATGCTTCATCTTTCTTAGCACAAGCAGTCAACATCATCGGTACAATTAACACAGCAGCAAATGTAAGCTTTAAATTCATCACTATTGTCCACAGTTGGTGATTTAATGCTCACTATTTTATTGCAGATATATGACAGTTTAATGACCTATCCATGAAAAAAGGGACTGGTCACCCAATCCCTTCTTATTTTTAGATAACAGTGTTAAGCACGCTCAAGTAAAGCAGCGACTGCTGGCAAAGTCTTTCCTTCAACAAACTCAAGGAATGCACCGCCACCTGTAGAAATATAACCAATTTGGTCAGCAACGTTATATTTATCAATCGCAGCTAAAGTATCTCCGCCACCAGCAATCGAGAAACCAGCAGATTGAGCAACAGCAAGAGAAAGTGCTTTAGTACCCTCACCAAATTGATCAACTTCAAATACGCCTACAGGACCATTCCAAAGAATCGTTTTTGATGTAGTTAAAATATTTGCAAATGCTTTAGCTGTTTCAGGACCAACATCTAAAATCATGTCATTTGATGTTACATCTTCTACTTTCTTCACAACTGCTTGCGCTGCTGCTAAAGAACCCAAGAAATCTTCAAAATTAATTTGCGAAGCATCGGCAACCACAACATCTGTAGGAAGTGGAACACTTACTTTCGCAGCAATTTGTTTTGCAGTTTCAACCAAGTCAGCTTCGTATAATGATTTACCAACATTAAAACCAGCAGCTGCCAAGAATGTATTTGCAATACCACCACCAACGATAAGTTGATCACAAATACTAGAAAGTGAGTTTAGAACATCAAGTTTAGTTGAAACTTTAGAACCTGCAACAATTGCAACCATTGGTTTTTCAGGAGTTTGCATTGCACGGCCTAGTGCATCTAACTCAGCTGCCAATAAAGGACCTGCTGCAGCTACAGGAGCAAAACGAGCTACACCTTCAGTAGATGCTTCTGCACGGTGAGCAGTACCAAATGCGTCCATAACAAATACATCGCATAATGCAGCATATTTTTGTGCAAGCTCTGGATTATTTTTCTTTTCGCCATGGTTAAAGCGTACATTCTCAAGCAATACAACTTGACCAGCTTCAACTTCTACGCCATTTAGGTAATCAGTTAACAATTTAACGTCTTGACCCAATACTTCTGTTAAATAAGCAGCGACTGGTGCAAGTGATTGTTCCGGCTTTGGTTCACCTTCAACAGGACGACCTAAATGTGAAAATACCATCACAGCTGCGCCTTTTTCTAAAGCAGCTTTGATCGTTGGTAATGCAGCACGTAAGCGAGCATCGCTAGTAATCACACCATTTTTGACAGGAACGTTTAAATCTTCACGAATAAGGACGCGTTTACCTGTTAAGTTAAGGTCAGTCATACGCTGAAAATTCATGTAAAGCTCTCTTTATGATTTTAAAAACGCGCCAATTTTAAATGATTACATCAAAAAAGGTTAGTTTTTTTGCATAAAAGCTGTAGAAAGCCTGAGTTTTGATTATGATAGAGATAGTCATTTGATATTTCATCCATTATGTCTATTCATCCAGATCCACAAATCAATCGTTTAAATGTTTTAGGGGAACCTTTAGCAAGTTGTTGTTTCGACCCTATTACTGGCTATTTTAGAAATGGCTTCTGCCACACAGCAGTAACAGACCTTGGTCAGCATACCGTATGTGCGCAAATGACCTCTGATTTCTTAAATTTTTCACAAAAAATAGGTAATGATCTTATTACCCCGTTACCGGAAGTAGATTTCCCCGGCCTAAAGCCCGGTGATTTCTGGTGTATCTGCGTAACTCGTTGGGTAGAAGCTTATCAAGCGGGTCAGGCACCTCCCATCAAAATACATGCATGTCACCAAGCTGTATTAAGCTATGTGCCTTTAGATGTTTTAATGGAATTTGCAGTGTAATGGTACAGCCACAAATTATTTTGGCATCAAGCAGTCAAACGCGTAAAGCCTTAATGGATCGCCTAGGGATTAACTATATCTGTGTGAGTCCAGATATTGATGAGAGCCCTCGCAATGAAACCCATGCAGATGAACTTGCGCAAAGATTAGCTTTCACCAAAGCTCAAGTAATTGCTGTACAAAACCCACATGCAATTATTATTGGTTCCGATCAAGTCGCATGGCGAGAACACGCCCCGAATGACTTTATTGGTAAACCGATGACCATTGAAAATGCCAAAGTTCAGTTAGCAGAAAACTCAGGTCGAACTGTCTTTTTTAGTACCGCACTCAGTGTGCAATGGCTTGAGAGAAATTTTGAGCAAACACTTGTTGAACATTACCAAGTTAAATTCCGAACCCTAACTCAAGCTGAAATTGAACGATATATTGCATTAGATCAACCACTCCATTGTGCTGGTAGCTTTAAGTGTGAAAGTTTAGGAATTAGTTTGTTCGAAAAAATGATAGGCCAAGATCAAACAACTCTTATGGGTTTACCAATGATCCAACTTTGCCATATTTTAAGGCAACTTGGTCTCCAGATTCCTTAATTTTAGATATTTTTATAAATAGGTTATTTCCATGACAGAACCCTTAACAGTTTTAGGTGGTATTACTGCCGAACAATTTTTAGCAGAATATTGGCAGAAAAAACCTTTACTGGTACGTAACGGGTTGCCAGAAATTGTCGGTCTTTTAGAACCCCAAGATGTGCAAGAACTTGCTTTAGAGGAACATGCAAGTGCTCGACTCATTCGCCAAAAAGATAAAAATCCAAATGAATGGCATGTTAAGTCTTCACCTTTAACTAAGGGTGACTTTCAAAAGTTACCAAAACTATGGACGCTTTTAGTACAAGCTGTAGACCACTACTCTTTTGATCTTTCTGAGCTTTGGAAAAAATTTCCATTTATTCCTCAATGGCGCCGCGATGACATTATGGTCTCTTACGCTCCTAAAGGTGGTTCAGTAGGAAAGCATTTTGATTTTTATGATGTATTTCTAGTTCAGGGTCACGGACACCGTCGCTGGCAGTTAGGGCAAATGTGCGATGCAAATACGGCATTTGTAGCAAATCAACCATTAAAACTTCTGCCAGAAATAGATGTGCAATTTGATGAAGTTTTAGCACCAGGTGATTTACTATACGTTCCACCCGGAATGGCACATTATGGCGTTGCCGAAGACGATTGCCTCACGTTCTCATTTGGCTTTCGCATGCCAAACGTTGCAGGAATGATGGAACGTATTAGCGATCAATTTTCAGCTAATACTTTATTGCAAAACCCTGTTGTAGACATCGCGCGTAAACAAATGAGCCAAATTGGTGAAATTAACGCAACCGAACTAGGGCACTTAAAAGACTTAGTATTAGCTCAATTACAAGATTCAGCAGCACTTGATGCCGCTATCATGTCTTATATGAGTGAACCCAAATATCCGGATAATATTCCAGAAGCTGATGAAATCGAAGCTGATGACTTGAAAGAAATCTTACAAGAAGGATATGAGGTTCTTTTAGAGCCAGCCTCTCGACTACTTTATACAGAGCAAAACGCAACCCTAAACTTTTGGGGAAATGGTGAAGCCCTATTTATAGCTGAGTCTTTCGGACAAAAACTAAAAGCGATTGCCAATGGAGCGAGCCTGCCATTCGATAGCCAATTTAATGATGATGAAATACTAGAGAACGTTGCTCACTTATTAAATGAATCTATTCTTATGCTTTTGCCTCCTGCAGAGTAAATGCCTTAATAAAAGTAGATTTTTTCATGAAAGTGGAAAAATCTACTTTTAAAAGGGACAACCAAACGCATAGATTCATTCCATTATTACTCTTTAAATTTATCTGCAAATCGTTAAATAGCACGTAATCAAGATTATTAAGCTTAAGAAATTTTGAAATGAGAATTAAAAATAAAAAGCCTAATTATTAAAAATAATGAAATACCTCTTACTTACTTTTTCCTTAAAATTTAAACGATACCGTCTAAAAAAATAATATCTTTTTTCTATCAATAACAAACAATACCTTGTAAAATTAAAGATCCAGATTCTCATTAATACAGATCACAGTTCAAGCGAATAGCAATTCATTTGTGAGAGGCTAAAAAATATGTCGAAAAAAGATGACATTATTAACACCGCATTAAGACTTTTTAACTCGTATAGCTATAATTCTATAGGAGTAGATCGCATCATTAATGAATCTGGCGTTGCAAAAATGACTTTTTATAAGCATTTCCCATCGAAAGAAAAGTTAATTGAAGAATGCCTACTTCTACGGAATACGCTTTTACAAAACTCTCTTACTGCTGCCTTATCAGAACATGATGAGTTAGACCCTCTTGCGAGAATTAAAGCAGTATTTTTATGGTATTCCAACTGGTTTAATAGTGAAGATTTTAATGGCTGTATGTTTCAAAAAGCCTTAGAAGAGGTGTTGAAACAATATCCGTCAACGCATCAACCTGCCACTTTGTATAAAGCTTGGTTGACTCAACTGATGCAAAATCTTCTTAACCAATACGATGTAAAAGAACCAGTTCCTTTATCTTTATTACTCGTTAATATATTGGAAGGTATGACCATTCAAGCTCAGGTCGAACATGGTTCAATAAAAATTTATGATTATTGGAATCGAGTTGAAAAGTTAATCGACTTTGAAAGAGCTGCTTAAAAATAAAGCGCGATATTCTTCTTCTTATATTAATATTCTTCTTCTCTATCACGCTGCGTCTGAAAGTCATTTTGGTTCAAAATTAGATGTTTTTTTCGACCCTACCGAACCAAAATATACAGACCTGTCTGTACAAAACAGATTATATATTTAAAAAATAAAAACTCAATCATTTTTTATGTTTCATTTAACGATAAATTAGATTTAACTATTTATCGGAGTGAAATAGGACATATTTCACATTAACTTCAATTCACTTATACTTAACAATTAAACTTATAACACAATGCAACACTTCAAACACAAAAGAAATACAAACAACTGTTTTTAATTAAAAATACTACTTATCTATCAGTTCCCCTTATATTGCTTTTCAACAAAAACAATTGGATTGATTAGTTTTGCTACATTCATTTCCGCAAGATCAATCTATACTATGCCCGCTATATTGATATAGGTATAAAGTATGAAAGATGGACTCCAAATTGAAGAAATGAAAAATGCGGCTGATTCAGTCGTTGGAATTCTCAAATCTTTGGCGAATACAGATCGTTTATTAATTTTATGTCACTTAGCTTATGAAGAGCTAAATGTCTCACAAATTGAAGAGAAGACCCAAATTACACAGCCCACTCTTTCACAACAGCTTATGATGTTACGTAAAAGTGATGTTGTATCAACTCGTCGTGACGGTAAGCAAATTTTTTACTCTATTAAGGATGACAATATGCATTCAATTTTAAATACGCTTCACCAACTGTACTGTGAAAGTAAATAATATCTTTAAATTATAATTTTATAATAATATTAGTAATTTCCTGAAATATGCGATTTTTCAGCTTGAAAGCTTAGAGTTTAGTCCAAGCACAAAGTTTTGAAAATTCGCGTAGTTTTTCCAAAGTCTCATATACCCCATTTACCGTTCCATCAATTCAGATCTCTGTATTTCATACGGTGCTTTTACAGTTTTGTGAAAGAATTCATTTTCTTAACGAACAATTAACAAGCAAAGCAATCAATAAAAAATGTTTTATTTCAATAATAAATTAATTTAAAACATAAACTTAATATTACCAATCATTATAAAAAAATCTAGTTGGTATAAAAAAGCTTAAGATTCACTTAACTTAAGTATAAAATACTCCGCTTGTTCAACCTTTAGCCACGAATAGGTTAATAAGGTCTTTATATGCTTGAATTCTTTTCTCGATTAAGCTTGGTAGCCAAGATTATTTTCGCCATTATTTTAGGTATTGGTGTCGCATTACTATTTCCAAACGTTACGCCTTATTTAAGTTTATTTGGTGAGCTTTTCATTAAAGCCTTAAAATCGGTTGCCCCTATTTTAGTTTTTGTATTGGTACTTTCCTCTATCGCCAACTTTCAAGTGGGTCATAGCGCAAATTTACGTCCAATCATAATTTTATACGTAATCGGTATGTTGCTTGCTGCTTTCACAGCTGTGATTGTTAGTCTTTCTTTTCCTAGTACATTGTTCCTTAACACTGTTTCGCACAATGATTTGCAAGCACCAGGAAGTTTAGCGGATATTTTAAAAAATCTGCTTTTAAGCTTTATTGCTAACCCTGTTCAAGCAATTAGTGAAGCAAACTTTATCGGTATTTTAGCTTGGGCAATTGGCTTAGGTTTAGCTATGCGCCATAGCTCTGACACCACAAAAGAAGTAATGCAAGATGTTGCACATGCTGTCAGCGCTATTATTCATAAAGTAATTGCTTTTGCACCTGTCGGCATTTTCGGTTTGGTTGCAGTAACTTTTGCTGATGCTGGCCTCGCAACCCTTGAAAGTTATGCGCAATTATTAATAGTACTGTTAGGTACGATGTTCTTTGTTGCTTTAGTTATTAATCCAATTCTTGTTGCACTTACTATACGTGGGAATCCATACCCTCTCGTGTTTAAGTGTCTTAAAGAAAGTGGGATTACGGCTTTCTTCACACGAAGTTCAGCAGCCAACATTCCGGTTAACCTAGATTTGGCAGAACGCTTAGGTGTTAATCCATCTACAGCAAGTGTGTCTATCCCATTAGGTGCGACAATCAATATGGCTGGCGCAGCAGTAACAATTACTGTACTCACATTAGCAACTGTACATACGCTTGGAATTCATGTTGATTTTGCAACAATGCTTATTTTATCAGTTGTTGCTACAGTTTCAGCATGCGGTGCTTCTGGTGTAGCTGGTGGTTCTTTACTTTTGATTCCAGTAGCATGTAGTTTATTTGGTATTTCAACTGAAATTGCTATGCAAGTGGTAGCTATTGGTATGATCATCAGTGTATTGCAAGACTCTACAGAAACAGCGCTTAACTCTTCTACGGATGTTTTATTTACTGCAGCTGTAGATATTCGTTCTAAACAAGCTTCTTAAAAAATGCCATTTCAACGTCTACCAAACTGGTTCCAACTCGGAGCCTTTTTACTGGCATTCAATGCCGGAATGATTAATGTATTAGGGTTAATTACTCTTTTACATCAATCTATTTCACATATGACTGGCAACGTTAGTATGCTAGCTATGAGTTTGGTAGAGTGGCAACCAGAACATATCATTTTCTTACTTCTAGTGATTATTTGTTATGTTTGTGGTTCATTTTATAGTGGTTTTATTTTAGGCAGTAGCCACTTCCGATTAGGTCGTCGCTATGGCCTACCTTTAAGTCTTGTTGCCTTATTCATTTTTCTTTGCTGGCTATTACTTCCTTATTTTCCACGCTATGGATTATTATGGGCTTGTACAGCAATGGGCCTACAAAATGCAATGGTGAGCCATTATAAAGGCACCATTATTCGAACTACCCATCTATCTGGGGTTTTAACAGATATTGGTTTAGCCCTTGGATATAAAGCCAGAGGCTTATCAGTAGAAAACCGACGTATTGTTTTACACTTACTTATTTTTACGGGTTTTCTGCTGGGTGGAATTCTCGCCGCGCTGGTACATCCGTATTTAAAGTTACAAGCATTTTTATTGCCAGCAACTTTAAGCTTAGTCTTAAGTATTTCTTACTGGGTAGTTTACTTCTACAGCCCTTCAACTTCACATAAGGATTAAGTCATGGTTAAAAATGCCTTACAAGCACAGCTACTAAAAGCTGGTTTAGTGGATAATAAAAAAGCAAAAAAACTAACAAAGCAAGCTCACCACGAACAACGTATCGGGCAAAGCGATGAGCCTGAAATTAAAGCGAATATTGAAAAAGCTCAACAAGAAAAGTTAGCTAAAGATCAGGCTTTAAACTTAGAAAAACAGCAACAACTTGAGGAGAAAGCCCTCAAAGCATCTATCATTCAAATGATTAAACATCATAAAATTTCAAATACTGATGGTGATAGTGTTTATCAATTTATTGATGAGGGTAAGATCAAGAAGGTATATATTTCTCAGCAAATATATAATGCCCTTGTTTCAGGCAGTTTGCTCATTGCTAAAGATCAAAATCAATATGCATACTTACCTAAACCATTAGCTGAAAAAATTGATCAAAAAATGAAAGGTTTTATTCTATTGAACAATGCTGAGTCCAATGAACAGACCACAAATGAAGAAGATCCTTATGCAGCGTATGTTATTCCTGATGATTTAATGTGGTAATACATACAAGGGCCTTTATGATGTAAATCTAAAGGCCTTTTTCGAATGGCTTTAAAAATATTAATTTAACAAATGTTCAAAATACTCAGAAAAAATACTTAAAGAATAAATTCCTTCACCACTTTATCTATTAATCCCGATATAATAAATCATAATTTTTTAAGTCCTCGCGACATTCTTGAAGATTTCTTCAGGTATCCAAATTTTACGTCATGTACTAACAAATGACGTACAACGTAATCAGTTCATGTGTATTTGCACATATTCAAAAGATCGAAAACCTAAGTGATATTGATCTAACTGACTTTTTTGTAAATTTAATTGCAAAGACTTAATTAAGTGGCTTTTGTCTTAAAGGTAGTAATTCATGCTGAAGTGGTTTGAAAAACTTGTAGATCCCTACCCAACAAAAGGTCTGGATGAACCTTTACCAACTCGTTTTTTTCCATTTGTATGGCAGGCAACGGAAGGCTTACGCCCTTACTTATTCTTACTTATTCTTTTTACAGCAGGTGCGGCAAGCTTTGAAGCCTTACTTTTTTCAAAGATTGGGCAACTCGTAGATTGGTTAAGTAAAAGTCATCCTGAAAGTTTTTTCAGTCAGCACACGACTGATTTACTACTTTTAATTGGAGTTTTATTTACCAACATCTTTTTTGTAAATATTCAATCTATTGTTAAACACCAGATTTTATATAGTACTTTTCCAATGCGTTTGCGTTGGCGTTTTCATAATCTTTTATTGAAACAAAGCTTAGATTTTTTCCATAATGACTTTGCTGGAAGACTTTCTGCAAAAGTGATGCAAACTGCCCTGGCTATCCGTGAATTCTGGATTATTTTGGGCGACATGTTAGCTTACGTCGCTATTTACTTCATTACCGTTAGCATTGTTCTTGGGGCTATTTCCCCTATTTTGTTAATACCACTTTTAGTTTGGTTAACTTTATTTCTAATAAGTGCATGGTTCTTTATTCCCCGTTTAAGTAAAGTTTCGCAGCAGCAAGCCGATGCTAGATCAGTTATGACTGGCCGTATTACCGATGCTTATACCAATATTCAAACTGTTAAGTTGTTTGCTCATGCGGGACGTGAGAGCCAATATGCAAAAGCATCAATGAAAGAGTTTATGACAACAGTCTATGCTCAGATGCGTTTAGGCACTCTTTTTGAAATAAGTATCAACATGCTATCAGCCGTTTTATTTATTGGCGTTATTGGTACTTCAGTTTGGCTATGGACTCAAGGTCTAGCAGCATTAGGTGTAATTGCAGCAACGACTGCCATGATTTTAAAGCTTAATAGTATGGCTGAATTTATGATGTGGCATATGTCCGCATTATTTGAAAATGTTGGAACCATTCAAGATGGTATGCAAACATTAGGTAAAAAAATCAATATTCAAGACAAACCAGAGGCAAAAACGCTTAAAGTTCCCCAAGGCGAGATTGTATTTAAAGATGTAAGCTTTGCTTATAACAATAAAAATGTCATTGATCACTTTAATTTGCATATTAAAGCAGGTGAAAAGATCGGTATTGTTGGGCGCTCTGGAGCAGGTAAATCAACGCTTATTCAACTGCTTTTACATTTTTATCATCTTAAAGACGGTGCAATTTTAATTGATGGGCAAAATATTGAAGATGTGACTCAAGATAGTCTAAGAGCAAACATTGCTTTAGTTACTCAAGATACGTCTTTATTACATCGTTCAGTTGCCGAAAATATTAAATATGGCCGTCCAGATGCATCTGATGCCGACATGGAAAACGCTGTAAATAAAGCAAAAGCAGCAGAATTTATACCTCAATTAGTTGATTTAAAAGGTCGTAATGGATATCACGCTCAAGTAGGTGAACGTGGTGTAAAACTGTCTGGCGGTCAAAGACAACGTATTGCTATCGCACGTGTATTTTTAAAAGATGCTCCTATTCTCATTTTAGATGAAGCGACCAGTGCATTAGATTCAGAAGTTGAAGCAGCGATTCAATCCAGTTTAAATGACCTTATGGTTGATAAAACGGTTATTGCAATTGCACATCGATTATCTACTATTGCACAAATGGATCGTTTAATTGTTCTTGATGAAGGCCAAATTGCTGAGCAAGGAACACATGAAGAGTTAATTGCGCAAAATGGAATATATGCACAATTATGGAAACGTCAAACAGGCGGCTTCCTAATTGAACAAAAAGTTTTACAGGGTCAAGATTAATGCTTTATTTAGAAGATTTGAAAATTGGTGATCGTTTTATTAGTCGTGAATATGAAATCACCTTAGATGAAATCAAAAAATTTGCAAATTCCTATGACCCTCAACCATTTCACATAGATGAAGAGCAAGCTAAGCATGATCCTATTTTTCAAGGGATTGCTGCCAGTGGTTGGCACACTTCTGCCATCACTATGCGTTTATGGACTGAATGCATGCCTATTCATGGAGGTTTGATAGGTTCAGAATCTAGTTTGCGGTGGCCACGCCCCACTCGACCGGGTGATAGAATTCATGTTGAAACTGAAATTTCAGCTATCACCCCATCCAAAACAAAATTAGATCGTGGTATTGTAAGTTACGTTACACAAGCCTTAAATCAGCATGGGGATGTCTTACTTATTTCAACAACAAAAATTGTTGTCTTTAAAAAGAATGTTTAAAAATGGTTGATATGATTGTCTAACAGTTTTTATAAACTCAGATTATATTTCATGACAAGATGTGTAAGAAATGCATGTGAAAAATTGATGAGAGCAATGGAACGCATATGAAAATTACCTCAGCTCGTCAAGATCAGGGTATTCCGGGTGTCTATGGCTTATTGCTATTAGATGTCGTTTCACGTTGGGGATACAACGATGAAACATTATTTGCTCCATTTCATCTTACAAGCGAGCAACTGGCTGACCCTGACTATCGTATTTCTACACCAGTAGCAAATGAACTGGTTAAACACGCTCTTAAACTAACTGGTGAAACTACTTTGGGTTACCATCTTGGTACTCAAATGCGTATTTCAATTCATGGTTTCATTGGCTATGCAATTATGACAGCCAAAGATATTACGGAAGCAATTGCACTCGCAGCACGCTTTATTCAGCTACGCCTGCCCTTTTTACAATTATATTTCTCAACTTTTGGACCCAAGGCGACCTTACAATTACAGTGTGATATTGAACTTGAGCCTTTACGTACAGAAATCGTTTTAGGTTTAACCATTGGTATCATGAGCATGGCAAAAGCTATGACTGGCATTGAAGATTTAGCTGGAGATGTAGACTTAGATTTTCCAGAGCCAGAAGGTTTCGAAAAATATAGAAATAAACTAAGCAGTACAATTCGCTTTAACCAACCACATTTAATTTCAAGTTTTGATAAAAAATATTTAGGACTTAAATTAGTCAACGCCGACCCTATTGCAAGTCAAGTTGCTATTAACCAATGTGAAGCTGAACTTTCCGCTTTGGGTGAGCGCCGACGTTTAGCAATGCGAGTTCGTGATATTTTAAGTAATTCTGAACAACATTATTTAAGCATAGAAAATGTAGCAGAATGCCTACATATGTCGGACCGTACACTTAAACGTCAATTGGCAGCAGAAGGAACTTCCTTTTCTACATTAGTTGATGAAGTACGCTATCGACATGCAACATCTTTGCTTTCGCGTACAGATTATAGTCTTGAACAGATTGCAGATGAACTTGGCTATTCGGACGTTGCAAATTTTAGCCGTGCTTTTAAACGCTGGAGTGGCCGCAGCCCAAGCAACTGGCGTAAAGACCCATACTTATAATGTTTAAAACTATTGGACACAAGCTTAAGGAGTTACCATGAATCACCCTTCGGAACTGAAGTATGCACGTACACATGAGTGGGTAAAAATTGAAGGTGATCTTGTTATTACAGGGATTACTGACCACGCACAAGATGAGCTTGGCGATTTGGTGTATGTCGAAACTCCTGAAGTTGGTAGTCAAGTTACAGCTGGCGAACAAGCTGGAGTTGTTGAATCAGTGAAAACTGCTTCAGACATCCATGCTCCTGTTTCAGGCACTGTAGTAGAAGTAAATACTGACCTTGAAGATGATCCTGATTTTGTAAATGATGATCCATACGGCAAAGGCTGGATTTATAAAATCAAACCAGACAATATTGCAGATGTTGAAAAACTTTTAACAAATGCAGAATATGAAGCTGGCCTATAAGATAGGTATAGTTTTCAAGATTTAATAAAAACCAGTTTAGATTTAGACTGGTTTTTTTCTTTGTTTATGCAGTTAATTTAAAATCAGTTATCTGATTCGGTGACCTATATGACAAAACTTGTTGTATTCTCTGGCGCGGGTATGAGTGCCGAAAGTGGAATTAGCACTTTTCGTGACAGTAATGGTCTATGGGAAAATTACGACATTCAGCAAGTTGCCACACCTGAAGCATGGCAAAAGAACCCTGCTTTAGTTCAACGCTTTTATAATGAAAGACGCAAAAATATTTTAGAATCTCAACCTAATCAAGCTCATCAATATATTTCTAAACTACAAGATTATTTTGAAGTACAAGTTATTACTCAAAACATTGATGATTTGCATGAACGCGCAGGAAGTTCCAACGTTTTACATTTGCATGGAAACATTCGGTTAGCAAAAAGCTCGGGGCCAAAGGCACAATTCACAACTCAGTTTTATGACATTAACGGTTGGAAATTAGATTTAGAACACGACCTTTGCCCAGATGGATATCCTCTTCGTCCACATGTTGTTTGGTTTGGTGAAGCTGTACCTGCTTATGAAGAAGCAATTAGAGTCGTGCAAAGTGCAGACATTTTTATTGTAATCGGGTCGACATTAAGCGTATATCCTGTTGCAGGTTTAGTGCATGAAATTGCAGCTCAATGTAAAGCTTACTATATAGACCCCAAAGCAGATCATGTGCGTGTTCCCCAACAATACGAATTGTTAAAGATGTCAGCTACTCAAGGAATGCATGAACTTTTTAAGAATTTAACCAATTGACTCCTATTTTTAAGTACAAAATCAATTTAATTTGAATAAAAATTATTATTTTTTGGACAAAATTTTGTCAAATTTTCTAATTTTGTTCTAATTTCGCACAATAAAATTTTTCCCTCCACTCACTTTGTAACTAAAAATAGAGTTATTTTTTTAAAAAATTTATTCTTCTCAAGAAAATTAAAAAAAACAGAATATTAAAAAATTATAAGTAAATGATTAATAATGTATTTTTTAGATTGTAATTTAAATTACACCGGTTTACACAAAGATACAAAAATATAATATAAAAATAACAGAGCAAAAAAATTCTTTTGTGGTTGAATCTCAACCTCTTGAATGCCGTACAAGAAAACAGCGACCTGGATTAGGTTACAATCACGGATTATGGATATAAGGACACACATCCATCATGAGTTATTTTGATCCCACCCTCATCATGTTTATGGTGTACATCGTAGCAATGGTACTTATTGGCTTATTTGCCTACCGTGCTACAAGCGACTTCTCAGATTATATTCTTGGTGGTCGTAGTTTAGGCAGTTTCGTTACTGCGTTATCCGCAGGCGCATCAGACATGAGTGGCTGGCTACTCATGGGCTTACCAGGAGCAATTTATCTTTCTGGTTTATCTGAAGCTTGGATTGCAATTGGTCTTATTATCGGTGCTTGGCTTAACTGGCTACTGGTTGCTGGTCGATTACGCGTTCATACTGAAATTCAAAACAATGCATTAACTTTGCCAGATTATTTTACAAGCCGTTTTGATGACCAGAAAAAAGTACTTCGTATTTTCTCTGCCGTTATCATCTTGGTTTTCTTCGCTATTTACTGTGCTTCAGGCATGGTGGCGGGCGCCCGTTTATTTGAAAATTTATTCGGTATGTCATACAACACTGCAATTTGGCTTAGTGCTATTGCGACCATCAGTTATGTTTGTATCGGTGGATTCTTAGCAATTAGCTGGACTGATACATTCCAAGCTGGATTGATGATTTTTGCCCTGATATTAACGCCAATCGTGACTTACCTTGCGATCGGGGACACAACTCATTTTGTTACCCTCATTGAGACTGCACGTCCGCATGCATTTAATCTCATCTCAGATTTTGGTGTGGTAGCAGTTTTATCCTCCATGGCGTGGGGTCTTGGTTACTTCGGTCAACCACACATCCTTGTGCGTTTCATGGCGGCTGATTCAGTAAAATCTATTCCTGCTGCACGCCGTATCGGTATGACATGGATGATTTTATGCTTAATGGGTGCTGTAGGCGCTGGTTTCTTCGGTATTGCTTATTTTGAGCAACACCCTGAATTAGCGGCAGTTGTGAGCAAAAACCCTGAAACTGTCTTTATGGAATTGACTAAAATTTTATTCAATCCATGGATTGTGGGTATCATTTTGGCTGCAATTTTAGCTGCTGTTATGAGCACGTTAAGCTGTCAACTTTTGGTATGTTCAAGTGCTTTAACTGAGGATTTATACAAAGGTTTCTTTCGTAAAAATGCATCTCAAAAAGAACTTGTATGGGTTGGCCGTGTAATGGTTCTTGTCATTGCTGTTCTTGCCATTGTGCTTGCAGGGAACCCCGATAGTAAGGTTCTTGGTCTTGTTGCTTATGCTTGGGCTGGCTTCGGTGCAGCTTTTGGTCCGCTTATCATCTTGTCATTGTTCTGGAAACGTATGAATTTACAAGGTGCTTTAGCAGGTATGATCGTTGGTGCAGTTGTGGTTATTGGCTGGAAAAATCTTTTCGCAGGCACAGGTGTTTACGAAATCATTCCAGGCTTTATCCTTGCATTTATCAGCATCATTGTAGTGAGTCTTTTAACTAAAGCGCCAAATACGACAGTAACTGGACGCTTTGAACAAGCTGATAAACTCTACAAAGAAAGCGTATAAGTCATTGAAATAAATAAAGGGGCTTCGGCCCCTTTATTTATTTTTGGTTTTGATTTTAATTTTTGAAGTATCTTTCACTACTTGCATCACTGGGTAACTCCGAGTTTCTTTTACCCCAGGCAACTGCCACAACACCTGCCCCGCAATTCGTCTAAATTCTTCCATACTGCCACTTCGTAATTTAATTAAAAAGTCGAAGCCTCCACTTACCATGTGGCATTCCACAATCTCTGGATAGTGCACTACAGCATCAATAAACTCATCTAAAACATTAGGTGTCGTTTTATCCAGTAACACCTCAACAAACACCAGAAAATTGGCGTTTAAATTAACAGGGTTTAGCTTAGCCTCGTATCCCAAGATGAATTCATCTTTTGTCAGCTTTTGAACTCGAGCCATCACAGCAGTTGGAGATAAATTCACGAGTTCGGCTAATTTACTGTTCGAAATACGCCCATCTGTTTGAAGAATATCCAAAATTTTTAAATCAGTGCGATCAAGGCTTAATAATGGGCCATTCATCTGAATTTTCCTCTAAAAAATGGGATAAATATAGTGAGTTATTCGGTGTTTCTTCTGTAATGATAAATTATCTAAACCTCTCTACTCAAGAACTTTGTACGAGAGTCGGTTGTCGGAAACAGATATGAATACAATGGATACTTTTCATCAAATGGATAAATCTCACCAAGGCTATATCACCGAATTCAACGATAAAAGTGAGTTTGAACAACGCATTAACACAGCTTGGCGACGTGCAGAGCCAGAAGCTGTAGAAGAGCTATTACAAGCTGCCGCGGTATCTGATGATTTAGATCATAAAATTTATGACCTTGCTTTTAATCTTGCCCATAATTTACGTGAACGTAAAACTTCTTCGGGTAAAGCAGGTATTGTTCAAGGGTTATTACAAGAATTCTCTCTTTCTTCACAAGAAGGCGTGGCGCTCATGTGTCTTGCTGAAGCTTTGCTTCGTATTCCTGACACAGCAACACGTGACTTGTTAATTCGAGATAAAATCAATCAAGGCAACTGGAAAGAACACGTTGGCCAAAGCACATTAATGTTTGTAAATGCTGCTGCATGGGGCCTCATGTTAACTGGTAAGCTGATGGAAACACCAAAGCAAACCAGCCTTTCAAGCGTACTTACTGGTTTATTAGCACGTAGTGGTCGTGGCATTATTCGTAAAGCAGTTGATGTTGCAATGCGCATGATGGGCGAACAGTTTGTGACTGGCGAGACCATTGAAGAAGCTGTTGACCACGCAAAAGTGCTGGAAGACAAAGGTTTCCGCTATTCTTACGACATGCTAGGTGAAGCAGCCTTAACTGAGCATGATGCTGAACGTTACTTTAACGATTATAACCAAGCCATTCATGCAATTGGCAAAGCGTCTAACGGTAAAGGTGTTTATGATGGCCCGGGTATTTCAATCAAGCTTTCTGCTTTACACCCTCGCTATCAACGTGCGCAAATTGAACGCGTTCATCAAGAACTTTACGGCAAAGTATTTGAACTCGCTCGTTTAGCTAAACACTACAACATTGGTTTAAATATCGATGCTGAAGAGTCAGAGCGTTTAGAAATTTCCCTTGAGTTACTTGAGCGTCTTTGCTTCGAACCAGAACTTGCGGATTGGAAAGGTATTGGCTTCGTTATTCAGGCGTACCAAAAACGCTGTTTCTTCGTGGTTGATTATATTATTGATCTTGCGAAACGTAGTCAGAAACGCCTCATGATCCGCCTTGTGAAAGGTGCGTATTGGGATAGCGAAATTAAGAAAGCTCAAATCGAAGGTATGGACGACTACCCTGTCTTTACCCGTAAAGTACATACAGATTTATCTTATATCGCTTGTGCTAAAAAATTACTTGCTGCGCCAGAGTTTATCTATCCGCAATTTGCAACTCATAATGCTCAAACATTGGCAACGATCTATCATTTAGCTGATCCAAGCAAATATTATGCTGGTCAATATGAGTTCCAATGTTTACATGGTATGGGTGAACCACTTTATGAACAAGTTGTTGGTCCGCGCGAGCAAAATAAATTAGGTGTGCCATGCCGTATTTATGCTCCCGTTGGTAACCATGAAACTTTGTTGGCTTATTTGGTTCGTCGTTTACTTGAAAATGGCGCAAATACTTCATTCGTTAACCGTATTGCCGACAAAACACTTAAAGTTGAAGCTCTCATTCAGTCTCCAATTTACGATATTCGCAAAGCAGCTAAACTCGAAGGCTTGGTTGGTTTAAAACACCCATCAATTCCGTTACCTTTAGACATGTATGGATCACTCCGTAAAAACTCTAAAGGATATGATTTAGCAAACGATGCTCCACTTGAAGCTCTAGATAATACAGCTCAACAACTCCGTAATCGTATTTGGCAAAGCCATCCATTATTGGCAAATAACGATTCGTTAGAGCAAGGCCATTCCATTGCAATTACAAACCCAGCACAAAATGATGAAATTGTTGGGCATGTACAAGAAGCTGATCTTAAGCATGTAGAAATTGCGCTTAATGCAGCTGAGCAAGCTCAATCTGAATGGTCAAATACGCCTAAAGATCAGCGCGCTCAATACTTAAAACGTGCAGCCGACCTCATGGAAGGTCGTATGCAAGAACTTATGGTTCTTCTAAGCCGTGAAAGTGGCAAAACTTATGCAAATGCGATTGCAGAAGTTCGCGAAGCTGTAGATTTCTTACGTTACTATGCGACTCAAGTTGAGAATCTTCCTGCAAATACAACAATTCAGCCTTTAGGTACTGTACTTTGTATTAGCCCATGGAACTTCCCTCTTGCAATTTTCTCAGGTCAAATTGCAGCAGCACTAGGCAGTGGTAACTGTGTTATTGCTAAACCTGCTGAACAAACACCTTTAATTGCAGCTCAAGCAGTTCAAATTTTATGGGAAGCTGGTATTCCACATGGTGCTGTACAGCTACTTCCTGGCCGCGGTGAAACAGTTGGTGCTCAGCTGAGCCAAGATAATCGTATCGATGGCATCATGTTTACTGGCTCGACTGAAGTTGCAAAAATTTTACAGAAAACCGTTGCAAAACGTTTATCTGAAAATGGTCAATCTATTCCTCTCATTGCAGAGACTGGCGGTCAAAACGCCATGATTGTGGATTCATCAGCATTAACTGAACAAGTTGTACTTGATGTTGTAAGTTCTGCTTTTGATAGCGCGGGTCAACGTTGCTCTGCTTTACGTATTTTGTGTGTGCAAGAAGACAGTGCTGCAAGCGTTATTAAAATGCTTAAAGGTGCAATGCAACAGTTAATCGTAGGTAATCCTGCGATTTTGAAAACTGACATTGGTCCTGTGATTGATGATGAAGCAAAACAGACAATTGACCAGCACATCCAAAAAATGAAGTCTAAAGGCTATCCTGTACATCAGTTGATGTTCGGTGCAACCAGCCGAAATGAATTAGATAAAGGAACTTTTGTTGTACCAACAGCAATTGAGTTGCCTAATCTTGATGATTTGCAACGTGAAGTCTTTGGTCCAGTTTTACACATCATCACTTATAAGTATGGCGAGCTTGAACAACTCATCTCACGTATTAATGCCAAAGGTTATGGTTTAACAATGGGGCTTCATACGCGTATTGATGAAACCATCCAAACAGTTATTCAACATGCTGAAGTTGGCAACCTCTATATCAACCGTAATATTGTCGGTGCTGTAGTTGGTGTACAACCATTCGGTGGTGAAGGTCTATCTGGTACAGGTCCAAAAGCTGGTGGTCCGCTTTACATGTATCGCTTAATGCAACATTGTTCAAACAAAGTACTGGCAACACCATTTGCTATGAAAACTGAGCAAACTGTTTTTGAAGGCTTTAACCGTGAGGTTTATCAGAGCTTACAAAATTGGGCGAAACAGCATTTGCCGCAAGCAAATCGTGAGATTGAACCATTTGGTGTGGGTAAGTTTTATGAGTTACAAGGCCCTACTGGGGAAAGTAACCAATATATTATTTTGCCGCGTCATCGAGTTCTTTCTATTGCGGACACAGAACAAAATCAATTGCATCAGTTGCTCGCAATTTTTGCAGTGGGTAGCCAAGCAGCAGTAATGCCTAATAGTCCATTATTGGCAAAATACAAACAAACCTTGCCAAAAGATGTGCTTGCTGCAATTACTATAGTCAAAAATATCAGTTCTGATGATTTTGATGCAGTTTTACATCATGGTAACCGTGAAGAAATCTTCTCATTACAGCAAGAAGTTGCGACGCGTTCTGGTGCAATTGTTGGTATTACACATGTTGAACCGAATGAGACTATTCCGCTTGAGCGTTTAGTGATTGAACGTGCGATTAGTGTGAATACAGCTGCAGCTGGTGGTAACGCAAGCTTAATGACAATGGCTGATTAACCCATCATTTTTCTAAAAAGCCCAAATCTTAGTATTTGGGCTTTTTTATTTAATAAAGTAATCTATTCTTAAATATATAAATTTTATCAAATTGAGATTCAAATAATGGTCTTTTTAGAACCAGAACAATAAAAGCAGATTTTATTAATCGCGTTTTGAAACATCCTTAATTTTAACGTTAGTCTTGCTTATTGATATCTAGCTAAAATTGGCTCCTGTAACCCCGTTTTTTTTGATACCATTCACTATTTGATTCTGTCTAAATTTTCTTTGTCTATGACCTCTTCTTATCAACAACAACTTCAAACTAAAATTGACCGCATTACTGCCCAATTTTCTGAATTTACTCCACCTACATTAGAAGTGTTTGAGTCACCGGAACAACACTTCCGTATGCGTGCTGAGTTTCGTATCTGGCATACAGAAAATGACATGTTCTATGCCATGTTTGAACGTAACGATGATGACAAGCAGAAAACAGTTGTACGCATTGATGAGTTTCCTATTGCAGACCAAAGCATTAATGATTTAATGCCAAAACTTTTGGAAGAACTTAAAGCGGAACCCAAGCTTTCTAGCCGTATATTTGAAGCTGATTTTCTTGCAACACTTAGCGGAGAAATGTTAGTCACATTAATCTATCACCGCAAACTAGACGAAGAATGGGAACAAGCTGCTAAAGCGCTTGCTGAGAAATTAGATATTAAAATTATGGGCCGCAGTCGTGGCCAGAAAATTATTATTGGCGATGACTTTGTCGTAGAAGAGTTTGAACTTTTAAACCGTTCATTTAAATACAAACAAATTGAAAGTAGCTTTACTCAGCCAAATGCACAGGTTTGCAAAAAAATGCTGCAATGGGCATGTGATGCAGCGGAAGGATCGAAAAAGCATTTATTAGAGCTGTACTGTGGTAATGGTAACTTTACCCTTCCACTTTCTTTAAAGTTCGAACGAGTGCTCGCTACTGAACTTGCAAAATCTTCCGTTTATGCTGCTCAATGGAACATCGAACAAAACCAGATTGATAATATTCAAGTAGCCCGTCTTTCAGCTGAAGAATTTACTCAAGCTTATCAAGGTGAGCGTGAATTCCGACGCTTACAAGAAGCAAATATTGATATTCAGAGTTATAATTTTGATACCGTATTTGTCGATCCTCCGCGTGCAGGAATTGATGATGAAACTTTAAAATTATTACAGGGTTTTGAGCGTATTATTTACATTTCATGCAACCCAGATACATTGTATGAGAACTTAAAAATATTAGGTTTAACTCACCGTATTACTAAGTTTGCATTGTTTGATCAGTTCCCATATACCCATCATGTTGAGTCAGGTGTATTACTTGAGAAGATTTAAACAAAATTTTTCATTGTAACGTTTTAAGTAAGGAGGTTTTATACCTCCTTATTTTTTAACACTTTATTAGTTAAGTATTTAAATTTTCAAAAAATATCAAGTCATCTATCTGTCATAATTTCGTTTAACTCGAGCATTCCTATCGAAAATTCTTGAGTTCAATTGGTGGATTTATCACTTATAGAGACTTGTATTTTATTTTAAATTGGCTATATTTCGAGCTATGTTAAGTTGTATATGAAGGCTCTATGAGTTTTTGGCAAAAGCTGTTCTTGGCAGATCAACAGCATAACGAGCATAAAAACCAAACTGCTTGTGTTGAAAATGACTGCTCATGTAAAACAAATGAACAACTTCTAAGTGCGCTTGCGCTAGCAACAGATGAAGATGTCATTAAGGGAATTAAAAAAGTTCTTATTTCCCGTGGTTATAGCCGAAAAGAGTTAAATGAACTCACTCAAAAACCATCTATTCACTAATAAAAAAGCCAGTCTTGTACTGGCTTTTTTTATATTTCACTTTAATCGACAACCTGTCTGGTCGACTAAACCAACAATTGGGCCCATTTCAAATAGTTGATCATTACGCTTTGTCTTTTGAACATATAAACTAGAAATAGAACCATCAAGATATAAAGCCTGCTCCACCTTAAGATTTCTTTGAAAGAACTGAGCAAACTTGTAGAAACTCACGCTATTCTTCGATATTACAAAGTAGAGCTTATTATTTCGTATTCCGACTCCGTTGCGAATTTTATTCGATTGAGAATCTGGTAAAAAAAGGGAATTTATCTTTCCATCAATCACTAACATGGGACCAGACTGTGTCGCATAATCAACGTTGAAATCGCGTCTACTATATTGCTGCGTTGTTAAAATCAAAGCCTGTTTTTTATTCCAAGCTAACACTCCATTAGGCTGTAAAAAGAAGTTTCCCAATCCTTTATTTTCATTTAATGGCTGAACCACCTTAGCTTGTTCAACATAGAGTCCTACTGGAGAAAATCCGGGATGGAACATTCCTGCATTCATTGCGAAGGAAAGTCGCTCACATTGTTTTAAATTTTTCTGAATATTATTAAAGCTTTTGTAATACTGTTGATTATTGGAATTCTTAAGGAACAAACGCAACTGTTTTAAATCGCTAATTGCAACCACATCATATTGGTCACCTTCTGCTGTTTTAACTTGCTGGTATTCGATAGCATAGACAGACTGAATCAAAAGCCCATATACAGTTAAACACCTCATCAACCATTTCATTTAATACCACCAGACATGACATTTTTCCTTCATATTAAACCTTTAAATTATATACAATAAACGCAAATAGATTGAGTATGCACCGAACTCATTCATTCGACGTAATCAATACACTCCACATTGCTGATATTGGTTATAATGGTTAGCAGCTTTTCAATAAAAGCCATCTACACTTTATTGGATCAGCGTAAGCATGCAGCAACCGAATAAGCGCTACCCTTTAGGGGCTCATCTCATCGTAAAGCATCTCGGCTATAGCCATCATGGTATATATGCTGGGAGAGGTCGAGTTATTCATTATTCAGGCTTAGCGCATTTCATCAAGAAACGCCCGATTGAAATCACTTCAATAGATGCTTTCTCGCATGGCAAAAAAATTCACGTTCGCTCTTATGACACCCCACGCTATAAAGGAAAAGCTATCGTACGCCGGATGCGTTCACGTATGCATGAAAACAACTACCATCTGATTATTAATAACTGTGAACATTTATGTAGCTGGGCAATCACTGGAGTCGAAAGTAGCACTCAAGTTGAACGTATGATGCATCGATTAACGACCATTGGTTACGTAAGCTCAATCATGAGCTATATGAATGGTATGATGCTCACTGTGGCAACAACATGTTTTGCTCTTGTTCTATATATTAAAAAGAAATTACGCGATCAGGCAAAAATGAAGGTCCCTACTTACCAATTCCTTAGAGAAAAATCTGAAAAAAGAAATATTGATCCTTCAGTCCCTTTAGTATTTATAGATCCAGATAAAAAAGAACCCATTTAATAAAAAAGCCCTCAAAAATGAGAGCTTTTTAGAAAACTTAAAACTTATTTTTTATCAACTTTTGCTTCAGTCGTAATGTTTACAGTGATTTTATCACCAACATTTGGAACGTAGTTACCTAGACCAAAGTCAGAGCGTTTGAATGAAGTTGTAGCATTGAAACCAATCGCTGGAACTTTTGCCATTGGGTGTTCGCCTTGCTTGTTTAAAACAGCGTCAAGTACTACAGGCTTCGTTACACCTTTAACAGTTAAGTCACCAGTAATTTTAAAGTGCTTTTTGTCTTTGGTTTCAACTTTAGTACTTTTAAAAGTAATGTTTGGATATTTAGCTGCATTAAACCAAGCTTCTTCTTGGAACTCTTTATCCAAAGCAGGAACGTTTGTATTTACACTGCTTAAAGGGATAGTTACATTTACAGATGAGTTTGCTGGTTTAGCATTATCAACTTTAATTACACCTTGGATATCCGAGAAGTTAGCGCTTGGCGTAGAGAAACCAAAGTGATTCCACGAGAAAACAGTAGCTGTATGTGTAGGATCAATTTTGTAGTCAACTGGCGCAGCTAAAGTAACTGAACTAGCCAATGCTACTGCCAAACCGAAGCTTAATGTTTTAAGATGCATTTTTCGTATCCTTTATTGATATAGTCGTTAGTGTATACCTCAAGTAATTTAATTCACTATTCTTTATAAAACGATATGTTTCATCCATGCAACAATAAAAGCGTTACAGTTATTATTTAAAAACAATATTATAAAGTACAGGTACTTTCGTACCGTGTTTAGATTCTCAAATTAATTCGTTATTACTTCGATTTTATTGATCAATAACAAGGTAAAACATGGCTAATACTGCTCAAGCACAAAGTACTTCGACTCCATATCGAGTAACTCTGACCGATCCTTCAGGTCACCAATGGTTTGCTGATGAACCTACAGACAAAGGTGGTCTAGATACTGCTCCAAACCCAGTTCAAATATTACTGTCTGCTTTAGGCGCTTGTACCACCATTACACTAGAAATGTATGCGAATCTTAAGGGTATTAAGCTTGATCATGTTCAAGTTGATTTAGCATTAAATCCAAATGGTGAACCAGAGAAAGGTCAAAATAATATTGAACGCAAAATCACCATCAAAGGTGAATTCACTGAAGACCAACACAAACGCTTATTAAAAGTTGCTGAAAACTGCCCTATTCATAAATTACTGACGTCTCAAATCAATATTCAAACCGAACTGAGCATTTAACCTTTCAAATATAAAAAAAGCGCTCCATGAAGAGCGCTTTTTTACACTACTTTAACATTTAAGCAGTTAATTCTTTTACTGCTGCAACAACAGCTTCAGTTGTAATACCAAAGAATTGGAACAAATCTTTTGCTGGTGCAGACTCACCATAAGTTGTCATACCAATCACTTTGCCATCAAGACCAACAAACTTCCACCAGTAGTCAACATGAGCAGCTTCAACCGCAACACGTGCACGGATATGAGCTGGTAATACAGCCTCACGATATGCAGCGTCTTGTTTCATAAATTCTTCTGCACATGGCATAGAAACTACACGCACACCGTCAAGTTGAGCATAAGCTTCCATTGCTAAAGAAATTTCAGAACCAGTTGCAATAATGATTGCTTTCAATTCGCCTTTTTCTTGAGCAAGAACGTAACCACCTTTTGCAACATTTTGAATTTGTTCTTCAGAACGTGTTTGGAATGGTAAGTTTTGACGAGAGAAAATAAGTGCTGTAGGGCCATCTTTACGCTCTAGAGCAGATTTCCATGCAGTAGCAGTTTCTACAGTATCAGCAGGACGCCATGTATTTAGGTTCGGAGTACCACGCAAAGAAGCAATTTGTTCGATTGGTTGGTGAGTTGGACCATCTTCACCTAAACCAATTGAGTCATGTGTATAAACATGAATTACACGCTGTTTCATCAATGCAGACATACGTACTGCATTACGCGCATATTCCATAAACATTAAGAATGTTGCAACGTAAGGAACAAAACCGCCATGTAATGCAACGCCATTCGCAATTGCAGTCATACCGAACTCACGTACGCCGTAGTATACATAGTTACCAGCTGGGTTTTCTTGAATGCCTTGACAACCTTTCCAAAGCGTTAAGTTAGAACCAGCCAAGTCAGCAGAACCACCTAGTAATTCAGGCAATAAAGGACCAAATGCTTGTAATGTGTTTTGGCTCGCTTTACGTGTTGCGATAGTTTCGCCTTTCGCATTTGTTTCACGAATGAATGCATCTGCTTGTGCTGCAAATTCTGCCGGTAAGTCACCGCTAATACGACGAAGTAACTCAGCTGCTTCAGTTGGATATTTTGCTTGATACTGTGCAAATACCGCATCCCAAGCTGCTTCAGATTCAGTACCTTTTGCTTTCGCGTCCCATGCAGCATATACATCAGCAGGAATAACGAATGCTTCTTCTTTCCAGCCTAATGCCTCACGAGTTAAAGCAATCTCATCTTTACCTAGTGGTGCACCATGGCAGTCTTCTTTACCTTGCTTATTAGGTGAACCTAAACCAATAATGGTTTTACACATAATAATGGTTGGTTTTTGAGTTTCAGCTTTCGCTTCGATTGTCGCTTGACGAATCGCATCAGCATCATGCCCATCTACACGAAGAACTTGCCAACCATAGGCTTTAAAACGCTCTTCTGTATCATCGCTGAACCAGCCTTCTACTTCACCATCAATTGAAATGCCATTGTCATCATAGTAAGCAATCAATTTACCAAGCTGTAAAGTACCTGCTAAAGAACATACTTCGTGAGAAATACCTTCCATTAAACAGCCATCACCCAAGAAACAGTAAGTGAAGTGGTCTACAACGTTTAAATCATCTTTATTGAACTGAGCAGCTAAAGTCTTTTCTGCTAAAGCAAAACCAACAGCGTTTGCAATACCTTGACCTAAAGGACCAGTCGTTGTTTCGATACCAGGTGCATAACCATATTCAGGATGACCTGGAGTTCTAGAATGCAATTGACGGAACTGTTTTAAATCTTCAATTGAAAGATCATAACCTGTTAAATGAAGCAAAGCATATTGCAACATTGAACCATGGCCGTTTGACAAAACGAAACGGTCGCGGTTTGCCCATTGTGGGTTAGTTGGGTTGTGATTTAAAAACTCGCGCCAGACGACGTCAGCAATATCTGCCATCCCCATTGGAGCACCAGGATGCCCTGAGTTTGCCTGTTGCACAGCATCCATTGCCAATACACGAATTGCATTTGCAATACGACGTTCGTTTAAAGGGGTCGTCATAAGATCAGAATCCAATTTTAATAGATTGATGAAAAGAAGAAGATGAATAACAATTCAATGCCGCTATATTGTCTTAAAAAAAAGGCTGAGGGTAAACCCCAACATAGTATATTTCTTTATTTTTAACCGTTTCTTGGTTACACAAAAAACATTTGGACCTTTAAGTTATACAAAACAGTGCTCATTTTCTTAAATGCAGCTTCCATATGCCAGCAGGCAGTTCTATTAGACTTTGATATATAGATAAAATATTTTGAATATCTCAATGTAGGTCGATCATGTTTCTTTTCTTTAAAATCCTACTTATAAGACATAATCTTTTTGTTAATTCATATGTCTAAAAAACACCCTAATAACTTGTGATTAAAATACCAATACTTTAAATAAAGATTCTTTATATCAATTTTACTAATACACTTATCAATTAAAACACAGTATAAATGAAACAAATTCATGCTTTTTGGTCAGTATGAACTGGTCCTCAAGCTCAAGTCGATGTAACATATTATGTCTTTTGAAATAACCAAGATAGGACTTTCATGCGCGAGTA
Source organism: Acinetobacter sp. 1124_18A (assembly GCF_052824995.1). NCBI lineage: Bacteria > Pseudomonadati > Pseudomonadota > Gammaproteobacteria > Moraxellales > Moraxellaceae > Acinetobacter > Acinetobacter sp. 1124_18A. The sequence goes on from NZ_VTDF01000002.1 coordinate 425,098, forward strand.
CGCTGTTTTTACCTCGGAATCTGTAAGCGAAGGTCATCCCGATAAAATGGCCGACCAAATTAGCGACGCTATTTTGGATGCAATCTTAAAAGAAGACCCATACGCACGTGTTGCATGTGAAACACTGGTAAAAACAGGCGCTGTTGTACTTGCTGGTGAAGTAACAACGACTGCTAATATTGATGTTGAAGCTGTTGTTCGTAATACCGTTAACGGTATTGGATATCACCACTCTGATCTTGGCTTTGATGGATCAACATGTGCTGTAATCAATATGATTGGTAAACAATCACCAGAGATTGCACAAGGTGTAGACCGTCAAAAACCTGAAGATCAAGGTGCCGGTGACCAAGGTTTGATGTTCGGTTACGCAAGCCGTGAAACAGATGTGTTAATGCCTGCTCCGATTTCTTATGCTCACCGTTTAATGGAACGTCAGGCTGAACTTCGTCGCTCAGGCGCACTTCCATGGTTACGCCCAGATGCAAAAAGCCAAGTGACTTTTGCATATGAAAATGGCAAGCCTGTACGTCTAGATGCAGTCGTTTTGTCTACTCAACATGATCCTGAAATTACGCAAAGCCAGCTTAAAGAAGCGATCATTGAAGAGATTATCAAGCCGATCATTCCTGCTGAAATGTTCCATGCTGCGACTAAGTTCCATATTAACCCAACTGGCATGTTCGTTATTGGCGGACCTGTGGGTGACTGTGGTTTAACAGGTCGTAAAATTATTGTTGATACATACGGTGGTATGGCTCGTCACGGCGGTGGTGCTTTCTCTGGTAAAGATCCATCTAAAGTTGACCGTTCTGCTGCATATGCTGGTCGTTATGTTGCAAAGAATATTGTAGCTGCTGGCCTTGCTGACAAATGTGAAATTCAGGTGAGTTACGCAATTGGTGTAGCAGAACCTACTTCAATTTCGATTAATACATTTGGTACAGCAAAAGTTTCTGATGAGTTGATTATTCAACTTGTACGTGATCATTTCGACTTAAGACCGTTTGGTATTACTCGTATGCTGGATCTTATTCAGCCAATGTATAAACAAACTGCGGCTTATGGCCACTTTGGTCGCGAAGGATCAGACACAGCATTTACATGGGAAAAAACTGATAAAGTTGAAGCTCTTAAAGATGCTGCTGGTCTTTAATATAAAGTCATAAAAAAGCCCGCCAATGAGCGGGCTTTTTTATAATTCAAATTTCATAATATGTAGGGTTTACTCTTCTAGCAACCATCCTTGATGCCATATCATTTGTAGCTCTGAACAAAATTTATTGCCTTGTCGTTTTATCATCCTGATTTAGCACATCAAGTAATGTTGACTGCATTGGTGTATCTTGATGGTTCTGGACATAAATATGGACAACTTTAAATACGACGACAACCGCTAGACAAGCCATCACACAAAACATCCACAAGCCATATGGGCTTCGAATATGTTGCGAGCCACAATATGGACATGATTTATCAGTTGATGCCACAACTTTGTCGCAACACGCACAATGGTATTGATATAGCATAGGTAACCCTCCTTCCCTCATTTCAACCGTTGTTTTTTTAATAGGTTTGCTGCATTTTTAATTTATACATCCTTTATATTTATCCTATGTGAAATGAAAAGATAATTCAATCTGAATGAACAATTGAGTCAATTAAAAAATATTATTAAAATACAAAAAGATAAGTTAAATATTATTTTTTTTGGACTATTTTTCTTATTTTGATATTTTGCCAAATTTGCTAAAATAAGCGAATAATCTCACATTTTAGGCAATTGCATGTCTCATACACAGCTGATTAATAAGGGTGGCTTTCGCGAAAGAGCAAACCGAAGTCGAGGTTATCAACAATCTGAAAACAAGCAAACCGCTCTACCTTCAAATAAATATCAACCGCAGTCGAAACCACAAGAAGAAACTCAATTAGAAATAGACGATAGTGATTCATCTACTTCAGTTTCTCAGAATAAATAATAATTTAAAAATAAAAAAAGCTTAAACCTTATGGGTTTAAGCTTTTTTATAACACACTTATTAATCTTTATTTTTATGCTCTATTTTTTTGTGGTCTGGAGTAACATCTCTCGCTTCACCATCAATAATGTTTGAATCATGGTATTGGCCTTGACTACCGCCCTGCTGATTCTGCATATCTTGCATTTGACGCATTAAATCAGCAAATGGATTTTGTCCCGAAGCATTGCCGCCCATACCACCCATCATTTTATTCATCATAGCTTGTTGACGTTTAGCAAGAGTTCTCATCGCTATATTACGAAATGCTGTTTGAACACCAGGGATCAAAATTAAAACAGCCAAAACATCAGATACGAGGCCTGGCAACATTAATAAGAAACCTGCAAAAGCATAAGCAAGTTTTTTAGTTACTGTTGGGTCACTACCTAGCTGGCCTGTCATCTGCATTTGCTGTAATTGAGGCATGATACCAGCAGTACTTCTGCGAATAAGCCCAAAACCAATAAAGAAAGCAATAATGAACCAAAAGAACACATACCATCCACTGATGAACTGTGCTACGCCAATCCATACGGCAATTTCAACAATCGCGCCCAGAACTACAATAAGAAGTAAATTCATTTAAAACTTTATCTATCTCAAAAAGAAAATTCATTGCAGTTTTATTTGACTTAACCCTATCTAAGTTTCCAATAAGGATTAAGCATTCCTCTTAACTCTGATTGTTCTGTCTAATTTCTAAAAAATCAACAAAAGCGATTACATCGATAAGAGTCTGCAATACTGGTGTACATTTGATTTTAACTCGATAAAAACAAACATGCTTTCTTATTAATGAGTGCTGTATCAACTTTATCAAGTGCCACTTCAATCAGATTTTAAATTTTTTACTCTATTGGAGCGAAAATCTCTTCAAAAAGAACGTATTTAGTCAAATAAAGTCTTATTTACTTAGTAAAGTTAGGAGTATTCCTTTGTTTATGCTGTACTTGTAGGAGACTTTAAAAGTCATACTGACGTAGAGACCATCCTAAATAGCTTACATTTTATCTATCTAAAAACAGTTCTATTCAAGTTAAATTAATTAATATTACTTCAAATTAAACTTAGTCAAAATTATGTATAAAAAAGTCCTTATCTTGGCAACAACTACTCTATTTTTATGTGCCTGTTCTTCTAACACGGTAAAACAACATCAAATACACTCTATTTCTGCCAATCAAAATTCAGAAGAAATTAAATCACTGTTTGATCAGGCGCAGACCACTGGGGTTTTTGTGATTAAGCGTGGGCAAACAGAAGAAATTTATGGTAATGATTTGAAAAGAGCATCAACCGAATATGTTCCCGCCTCTACCTTTAAAATATTGAATGCTTTAATTGGACTTGAACATCATAAGGTAACAACAACTGAAGTATTTAAATGGGATGGGCAAAAGCGTTTATTTCCTGATTGGGAAAAAGACATGACACTGGGCGATGCCATGAAAGCTTCTGCTATTCCTGTTTATCAAGAATTAGCCCGACGAATTGGCCTGAATCTTATGTCTAAAGAGGTGAAACGAGTTGGTTTCGGTAATGCGGACATTGGTTCACGAGTAGATAATTTTTGGCTTGTTGGTCCACTCAAAATTACACCTCTGCAAGAAGCCCAATTTGCTTATGAATTAGCTCATAAAACTCTTCCATTTAGCAAAGATGTACAAGAACAAGTTCAGTCACTGGTGTTCATAGAAGAAAAAAATGGACGTAAAATTTACGCAAAAAGTGGTTGGGGATTGGATGTTGAACCACAAGTTGGTTGGTTAACAGGCTGGGTCGTTCAACCACAAGGAGAAATTGTGGCATTCTCACTCAATTTAGAAATGAAAAAAGGAATACCTAGTTCTATTCGAAAAGAAATTGCTTATAAAGGATTAGAACAACTGGGTATCTTATAAGTTGAACGCTATAGCCCAGTTTATATCTCACATTATAAACTGAGCTATTTTTTTAAACTTGAAATTTGAAAGCTTTATGATTTACCCATCAACTGGCTGCTGTGGTGTATTTAAATTTAACTGATAAAAAGCAGCATCTAGCCATTGTCCAAACTTAAATCCGACTTGCTTAAAAGTACCTGCATGGATAAAGCCCATTTTTTCATGTAAACCGATGCTTGCTTGATTGGTCGCATCAATACAACCAATCAATACATGTAGCTCAGCTTCTTGAGCACGTTTAATCAACTCTTGCATTAAAATTTTACTTAGTCCGCTACCACGATGTTCGTGATGAATATAAATACTATGTTCAACAGTATATTTATAGGCAGGAAAAGCCCTAAAAGTTCCCCAGCTCGCAAAACCCAATAACTTGTTTGTTTCATCAACAATCCCAATCACGGGAAAGCCATTTTCTCTTTTAACTGAGAACCAGTTTTTCATCGACTCTTCGGAACGCGGCAAATAGTCATATAGAGCGGTTGAATTGATAATTGCCTCATTCAGAATCTCTAATATAGCCCCTGAATATTCTGCTTCATTACAATCAATTAAACGAAAATTAGAATTGAGGGAATAGATCATAAAGATTCCTTAACGGCAGAGATGAGTTGACTAGAGACGACTAAAATGTAGCGAGCGACTTGAGATGAATTATTGCTGTATATAACGGGCTGGTTGAGTTGCATTGCCAAGCAATCCCCTTTACTTAAAGCATAAGAAGATTCACCTAATTGAATATCAATTTTCCCTTCAACTACCCAGAGTTGCTGTTGTACTACCTTTAAGGTTTCACTAATTTCATAAGTAATTCGTGAGTGAGGGGGAAATTCAATTTCAACAATTTGAAATGGAGCCTTCCAATTTGGAGGTGAAATTTGACGGCGAATATAGCCAGTTTCTGGGTCTTTCCATTCTGATTGTTGACTGCGGCGGACAATAGGCTGAGGTGATTGATCACTTTGTGGGTTAGCAAAGAGTTGAGTTAAAGGCACGCCTAAACCATTTGCTAGCTTCTCAAGAACGACTGCTGTTGGACTCGCCTCACCTCTTTCAATCAAAGAAATTGCAGAGCGGCTTACTTGACATCGTGTAGCAAGAACATCAAGGGTATAGCCACGAGCTAAACGCAACTCACGTACTTGTTGTGCGATGCGAATATTAATATCTTCCATACACCCACAAACATCTATTCCAAAATTATAGATAAATATTCCACTAAACTAGAATATTGTCAATTATTAAAGAATTTCATTGTTTGGAAAATTTTGAAACCTATTCTTCTTAGTCACCCACATAGAATCTATTTAAAAAACGAAAAATAACCACTCATAGGTGACTTACTTAAATAACTCATGCACATCGTATTTTGGTATGTAACAATACCTTTAAATTATTTATGTAAGCCTTCGCATGTCTTTGATTATTGGGATTGATCCTGGTTCACGCTTAACAGGTTATGGAATCATTGAAAAAGATGGTAGCAAACTACGTTTTATCGATGCAGGTACTATCCGAACAGAAACTAAGGAAATGCCCGAACGCTTAAAACGTATTTTTGCTGGTATTGAACGTATTGTTAAATTTCATGGTCCAACTGAAGCTGCCGTCGAGCAAGTCTTTATGGCTCAGAACCCAGACTCTGCTTTAAAACTTGGACAAGCACGTGGTGCAGCCATAGCCGCTTTGGTCAATTTAGATTTACAAGTTGCAGAATATACTGCCCGTCAAATTAAACAGTCTGTCGTTGGTTATGGCGCTGCAGATAAAGAACAAGTGCAAATGATGGTCATGCGATTACTTAACCTGACCGTTAAACCTCAATCCGATGCAGCCGATGCACTAGCAGCAGCAATTTGCCATGCTCATGCATCTGGAAGTATGAGTAAACTATCTGTCCTTAATGCCTTAGGTGGTATGGCGCGTGGACGAAGCCGCTCTAGCAGTCGTAGACGTTAAACTTATAATTTACAACCTGAGTAATTACTTCATTCATTTGATAAGCCTGTAAACCTCGCATACCTTGTTTTGCAAGTTGATCTCCTGCCTGAGCATGAAGAGCAACAATTTCATGTAATGCAATACCTTTGTGGAACTGGGCTTTTAAGCTTGCAATCATTCCAGCCAGCACATCTCCCATTCCACCAGTTCCCATACCAGCATTACCTTCGGTACAAATATACAAGTCATCCTCTAAAATTAAGCTACCCGCTCCTTTAAGTACCCACTGACCTGCATATTTATGTTGCAAGGCGTAAATTGCAGCAATTCGGTCATTTTCAATTTGCGCTGTAGAACAACCAAGTAAGGTAGCAGCCTCTCCAGGATGGGGCGTTGAATAAATATGTGCATTCAATTTTTGAGGCTGTTTTGCTAAAAACCATAAAGCATCTGCATCTAAAACAATTTCCAGATGTTCACCCTGATTTAATAAATTAAACCATTGTTGGTAGATCTGCTTTGCCCAATCATCACGCCCTAACCCCATTCCAAAACATACTGCATCAACCTGAGATAAAATATCTTTAATAGACTTTTCAGTTAAAGCATTAATATCGCGGAGCATAATATTTGGTGAACGAGACAAAATAGCCTGATGATGCTTTTGATGACAAACCACCGTGACTTTACCTGCTCCTGCATGAAAAGCAGCCTCGGCAGCCATAATCACTGCACCGCCCATCTGTTCATGACCACCAACCACTAAAACATGCCCATAACTCCCTTTATGACCAAATGCTAATCGCTTAGGAAGTTTAATATTTGTTGATGTTAAATAAGCTAACGGTTTCAGCTCTTGGTCTATAGGAATTAAATCAATTAAATGAAGCTCGCCTGTGTATTCTTTGCCTTGACCTGTAAATAATCCGGCTTTAAGTCCTAAAACTGTAAATGTATGATCAGCTCGTATTGCACACGGCAAGGTAGATCCTGTATTTGCATGTAAACCACTTGGAATATCAACAGAAATTTTTAGGCCAGTTTGTCCATTAAATTGTTGAATAGCCTGTTTCCAATCGGCATTCAACTCACGATTCAAGCCAATACCAAATAAAGCATCAATATGGCAATCAAAATGCTTTGCGATTTCAAAACTTTGATGAATTTGTACCAGTTGATCTTTTGCAAATTGCACAGCTTGATGTAAATCTGCTGAAGCCCCTACTTCGGATGCAAAGATTTCAACATTCCAACCCGCTTGCTTTAAATAAGCTGCTATAAAATAACCATCACCAGCATTGTTGCCCTGTCCACACCAAACAGCAATATTTTTAATAGACTGCTCTTTAAAAAGTTTAATTAACTGTTGAGCAATTGACCAAGCCGCTTGTTGCATTAAACCTAATGATGAGTTTTGTGCAGCAAACCAGCGTTGCTCCCATGCTCGAATATCATCGCTATGGTAAACTACCGTCTGCATATTATTATCCTCTTCTGTTTTGGTTTATGACATCTTCCGATACATCACGCATTACGGTGCAACAAGTTGATCTTCATGAATTAAAAGCATGGATCAAGGCTCAAGCATTAGACTTGGGTTTTGCTGATTGTGTCATTGCAAAACCAGATGCTCAAGAGCAAATGCCACGTTTTTTAGAATATCTAGAACGTGGCTATCATGCAGACATGACCTATTTAGAAGAAAATCTAGAAAAACGAGCCGACCCTACATTATTAGTTCCGGGCACAAAAAGTATTATTTGCGTTCGTATGAACTATCTTGTCGAATCTCCAAAACCTCGATATGTACCTTTCGAACCAAACTCTGCGATTATTGCCCGTTATGCACGTGGCCGTGATTACCATAAAGTCATGCGTGGCAGATTGAAAACTTTAGCAACACGAATTCGTGAAAAAGTCGGCGATTTTGAATCTCGTCCTTTTGCCGATTCGGCGCCTATTTTTGAAAAATCGTTGGCTGAAAGTGCAGGAATGGGTTGGACAGGTAAACATACTTTGCTCATTCACAAAAAGTCAGGTTCTTTTTTTGTATTAGGTGAGCTATTTACATCACTCGATTTACCTTTCGATGAACCTGCAACAGCACATTGTGGTTCTTGTAGCGCTTGTATTGATATTTGTCCGACGCAAGCGATTGTCGAACCTTATATGCTAGATGCAAGGCGTTGCATTGCTTATTTAACTATCGAATACAAAGGAATTATTGCTGAAGAATTACGTGCAGGTATTGGTAATCGAATTTTTGGTTGTGATGACTGCCAATTAATTTGCCCGTGGAACAGTTTTGCCAAAACTGCGTCCATTAGCGATTTCAATCCTAGAAATGGATTAGACAATATTAGTCTACTGGATATCTGGCAGTGGGATGAAGCCACTTTTTTAGCAAATACAGAAGGCAGCCCAATTCGCCGGACAGGTTATCAATCGTTTAAACGTAATATTGCCATCGGATTAGGAAATGCGCCCTATTCAGCGGAAATTGTAGATCAGCTACACAAAGGCAAAAATTTACATGACGAAATCGTCAATGTGCATATTGATTGGGCAATTGAGCAGCAACTTAATCAACTTCAGCTATCAAATTAAAAAAATGATGTTTTTTGCCCTATAGCTTTAATACGAATTCTGTATGATTATGTGTAGTGAATTAATGCCATCATCATGGATATGACAATGACTCTACGTAATGATTGGAATCGTGAAGAAATCCAAGCTTTATATGAACAACCCTTTTTGGATTTAGTTTTCAAGGCTCAGCAAGTACATCGCGAGCACTTCACTGCCAATGCGATTCAGGTCAGCACCCTTTTATCTATTAAAACGGGTAAATGCCCTGAAGATTGCAAGTACTGCTCACAATCTGCACATTACGAATCAAAATTAGAAGCAGAAAAACGTATTGCTGTAGAAAAAGTGATTAGCGAAGCAAAAGCTGCAAAAGATTCAGGTTCTTCACGTTTTTGTATGGGCGCAGCTTGGCGTAACCCACATGAACGCGATATGCCTTATGTTTTAGAAATGGTACGTGAAGTAAAAGCTTTAGGTATGGAAACCTGTATGACTTTAGGCATGCTTAACCAATCTCAAGCAGAGCGCCTACAAGTTGCTGGTTTAGATTATTACAACCACAACCTAGATACATCTCGTGAGTACTACTCCCACATCATTAGCACACGTACTTTTGATGATCGTTTAAATACTCTAGATTATGTTCGCCAAGCTGGCATGAAGGTTTGTAGCGGTGGTATTGTAGGTTTAGGCGAAAGCCGTGATGACCGTGTTGGTTTATTACATGAATTAGCGACCCTACCAATTCATCCTGAATCAGTACCAATTAACATGCTTGTTCCAATTGAAGGAACACCGTTAGCAGATGTTGAAAAGCTTGATGTAATTGAGTGGATCCGCACTATTGCTGTTGCACGCATTATTATGCCGCATAGCTATATTCGTTTATCTGCTGGTCGTGAGTCATTAAGTGATTCAGATCAAGCATTAGCATTTATGGCGGGTGCAAACTCATTATTCTCTGGTGATAAGTTACTTACCACACCAAATGCAGGTGAAGGTAAAGACCAAGCGTTGTTTAATAAGCTAGGCTTAACTGCAGAAAAACCAAAACCAACAGTTGCTGACTTATCAGTAAATGCCATGAGCGCATAACTTAAGACAGTAAAATAAAAAAGCCCTGATTGTTCAGGGCTTTTTTATTTAAACAGAAGTAACTAAAATTCCATAAGTGGCATTAAGAAATGTCCCTACTCGAATAATGTCTTTTCCTGCCGCATGCGTTACAGACAGCTCTTGGCTCAATACATCAAAATTAAAAGAATCAAAAATATCTTGATGATGCAAAAGCCAAGTCACGGTATCTGCTAAATTATCATCTGCAATATAAGTTAAGGCCTTAAAGTCTTTACTCATAAATCACTCTTAAAAATAAATTTTATGAATTTTATATGAGTTAACTCTACCTTAAAAGCAAATCTAAGCTGCTTTAGGGTTCACTAACGAACCACCAGACAATAAGCTTGTCAAAGCTTGTGGTGAAAACTCTAATGAAAGTACATGATTCTTGAGATTAACTGAGTGCTTACTAATCAATGGAAGCAATCCTTCTTCTGTTTCAAAGACGTATTCATCTGCAATATTTAAGATACCCTCAAGATTAGTTGTACTTGAGGCAAGATCATGACTAAAGATGTCATAAATCGTTTGTAAGTTAAATGTTGTCTGCTGCTCCGTTGGGTGCTTAATAAGATAATCCTTTAAAAACAGAACGAGTTTATGAGCAAAGAAAAAGTAATTAGGTTTATAGCTATACTTGATACTATTCATGGAACGGAACTCCAGATTATCTTTTATTAAATTACAACTAAAACAGTAGGAATTGAATCTTAAAAAATTCTTAAAAAATAAACATATTCACAAGATAAATTTAAAAATATTTTTATTGTTTAAAAACATATAGTTATGCAGATAAAACAAACTTGTTTCATCAAAAATACATTAAATTTAGATTAATTTAATAAAATACAAATACTTAAATATTACAAGTTTTTTAATTTTATTTTAAAAATAAATCATTCAGTATTTTACCAACTGATAAAAATTATAATTCAAAAATATTTATTTATAAAAATAGCTGATCAAAATATATATAAATATAATGTTTTTCTTGTTTTTTGGTTGAAAAGTGATATATTTCCTTCGCCTTACTTAAGCAGAATAAACTTGCTGAAAAGTAATGGATTTTATTTTAAAAAGCTATTCTGGGGATTTTATGAAAAAGTTTATTTTTATAGCGGCAGTTTCTCTCTTAAATATAACAAATGCACAAGCTGCAGATGGCACAATTACTATTAATGGTCTTGTTACGGATAATACTTGTACTATTGATACTGGAGATAAAAACTTAACAATTAATCTGCCTACAGTTTCATCTCAAACATTAAAAAATGCAGGTGATGTGGCTGGTCGTACCCCATTTCAAATTAATTTAACAAACTGTTCTTCTGCTGGCAAAGTAGCCACTTATTTTGAGCCGGGCGCTACCGTTGATTTTAATACTGGTCGTTTGTTAAACCAAGCAACTTCGGGCGGGGCAACAAACGTGAATATCCAGTTGCTAGGTAGTAATAACGCTGTAATCCCTGTACTCGCTACAAGCACGAATGGAATTCAGACAAACTCACAATGGGTGAATGTTTCAGCAGGTGGTGATGCTGACCTTAACTATTATGCTGAGTATTATGCTACAGGCGCTTCGACTGCTGGTACGGTAACGTCACAAGTAAAATATACCATTATTTATCAATAAAATTAAAACTGAAGCTTCTATTTCTAAATAGAAGCTATCTCCTATCTATTATTCATTATTGAGAATATGACTCATGCTTTTTCGTGGTCGTAAGTTTTTTTGGGGATTAGTTTGCCTACAGGTAGCACTGACTACCACAGGTCATACTGAAATTATTTTACATGGAACTCGTGTCATTTATCCTTCAAATGCACGTGAAATCACATTACAACTGAGTAATAACGGTACAGCTCCGTCTCTTGTTCAGGCTTGGATTGATGATGGAAATGCAAAGTTAACTCCCGATGAAGCAAATGTCCCTTTTATTATTACCCCCCCGATTTCACGAGTAGAAGCAACTAAAGGTCAAACTTTAAGAATTACAGCTCTACCTAATTCTTTTCAATTAAATCAGCAACAAGAATCCATTTTTTGGCTTAATGTTTTAGATATACCTCCTAAACCCGAAGGTAAAACTCAACAAGACCAAACTACCCCAATTTCTAATAATTTTTTACAGCTCGCTGTTCGTTCGCGAATTAAATTTTTTTACCGCCCTATAAATCTAAAAGAAAATATTGAACAACTAAATGAGAAAGTTCAATGGAAAATAAATGATCAATATCTAGTAGTGAAGAACCCAACACCATTTTTCCTCACTCTTACCTCCATTTTCCAAGGAAGTGAAAGTCATAAAACAGACTTATTACAACAAGGTTTAATGGTTGCCCCTTTTTCAGAAGATAAAATAAAACTAAAAAATAAAAATCTAGCAGATATGAGCTTTGTATATATCAATGATTATGGTGGAAGAGTTGAGCACCCAATAAAGTTCTAACCTTACTGTATTAATGAAGAAAACCTAAATACCTATCATGAATAGGCTCTAAAACTATGTCTAAATGGTTTATACCTTATATATGTTTAAAAAGCCCTTTTACTTGTTATGTGGCCTCAACTATTGCGTTATTTATACCTTTGGCTGCATATGCCGAAAATAATGTGGATGTTTCAGGTTTCTCAAAAGCAGAGTTTGATAGCAATTTTTTAGTCGGTAATGCGCAAAAAATTGATATTGGTCGTTTCAAATATGGAAACCCTATCTTAGCTGGTGAATATAGCTTAGATGTCTATATTAATGGTCAATGGCTGGGTAAACGGCGCATGCGCTTTAATGCCAGCTCTCCTAACGTAAATGCTGAAACCTGTTTTACAGAAGCCATGTTACTAGAATATGGCGTAAAAGCTGATGTGCTTAGCCAACATTCGCATACATCCTCTCTTTCTTGTGATGCACTAGGTCATTGGATAGATAATGCTTTTTATTTATTTGATAGCTCTCGTTTACGAATTGATATTTCTATCCCCCAAATCACATTAGAAAAAAATGCACAGGGCTATATCGATCCGCATCTTTGGGATCGAGGTATTAATGCAGCTTTTTTGACATATAACACGACTGCTTATCGGATAGTTAACGAACAACATGAAAGTACATATGCTTTTATGGGGACTAATCTTGGAGCAAATTTAGCAAGTTGGCAATTTCGCCATAATGGACAATGGAAATGGCAAAGCCAATCCGACTCACAACCTAATAATTCTTCTTATACATCAACAAATACATATATACAAAAAGCATTTCCAAAAATTAATGGTGTTGTGACTTTAGGCGATTATTTTACTAATAGTGATTTTATCGATTCTTTACCGTATCGCGGCGTAAATATTTCAAGTGACGACCGAATGCTTCCAAACAGCATGCTCGGTTATGCCCCCAGAGTGAGAGGTTATGCAAAAACCAATGCGAAAGTCGAGGTTAGGCAACAAGGCAACTTAATTTATCAGACAACAGTACCACCCGGAAACTTTGAAATTAATGATCTTTACCCAACAGGATTTGGAGGTGAGCTACAAGTTTCAGTAATTGAATCTAATGGCATAATCCAGAAATTCGCTATTCCCTATGCTTCTGTGGTTGAAATGCTACGTCCGCAAATGAGTCGATACTCATTAACTTTAGGGCAGTTTCGAGATTCAAACCTCGACCTAAATCCGTGGCTGATACAAGGTAAATATCAACGGGGAATTAATAATTACCTCACCACTTACAGTGCGATTCAAGCAACGCAACAATATCTCTCATTATTACTAGGTACAGCTTTTTCAACACCTATTGGAGCGATTTCTTTTGATGCGACCCAGTCAAAAACTGAGTTTAATCATCAACCTAAAATGTCGGGGCAAAGTTATCGTTTAAGTTATAGTAAGTTATTTTCCCCAACAAATACTAATTTAACATTAGCTACTTATCGCTATTCAACAGAAAACTACCTCAAATTGCGTGATGCAATTTTAATTCAAGATTTACAACAACAAAATATTGATAGCTTTTCCGTAGGCAAACAAAAAAGTGAATTTCAGATTACTTTAAATCAAGTGCTTCCAAAACAATGGGGAAATTTTTACTTAGTCGGTTCATGGACAAATTATTGGAATCAACCAACGACCAATAAACAGTTCCAATTAGGTTATAGCAATCAATTTAAAGATTTAACTTATAGTTTATCTGCAATGAGTAGCGAGATTGAAGAAGACGGTGCTCGCACAGGACAAGATACACAGTACCTTGCTTCTTTCTCTTTTCCATTAGATTTTAAGAAAACTTCTCTGACTTTTAATAGTGTTATTGGTGACGACAGTCAGATTTTAAGCTTCAGTGGCTTTACAGGAAATCGCTTAAACTATGGCGCATCAATTTCTAAGCAGGACAATGATCAAACCAACCTAAATATTAATGGTACCTATAAAACAAACTATACAACACTTGGTGCTTCATTCAGTCATGCAGATTCATACCGACAAGAAATGCTTAGCTTCAGTGGCAATGTTGTTGCACATTCTCAAGGAATTTTGTTTGGGCCAGATCAAGCTCAAACCATGGTGTTGGTCTATGCGCCGGATGCTACTGGAGCACAAGTTGGAAATACACCCGGGCTAAGTATTAATAAAAACGGATATGCCGTTATTCCCTATGTTACGCCTTACCGTATGAATGACATTAGTCTTGACCCAGAAGGCATGTCTACCCAAGTTGAACTTGCTGAAAGCAGTTTACGGATTGCCCCCTACGCAGGTTCGATCACTAAAGTTCAATTCTCAACAAAAAAAGGTTATGCACTTTTTATTAGTACAACAACATTAGATGGTTCACATCTACCTTTTGCCGCACAGGTATATAACCAGAATAACGAAGTAATAGGCATTGTCGCACAAGGCAGTCGCATTTATTTACGAACACCCCTAACCCATGACCGTTTATATGTGAAATGGGGAAATACGAGTACTGAAAAATGCGAGATTGAATACGATATAGCGGATCAAATAAAACATAACAACCAACCAATTATTATGACAAAGGCAGTCTGTAAATGAATAATATTTTAAGAAAAATTGGATTCTTGGCAGTGAGTCTATTTGCTTATAGCCATACAAATGCAAATTGTAATTTAAGTAAAGGATTTACTACCGTCGATATTCCGATGACAATAGGTAAAATCGTAGTAAAACCAAATGATCCAATAGGAACGATCTTACAAAAGAATACTTTTACAATCTCTCCTAATAATTCGACTGCAACTTGTAATCGAGCGAGTGATCAAATCATTGCAGCTCTCCCCTTAAATTATCCAATTAGCCCAATAGGCAATAATGTTTATGCGACCAATATTCCAGGAATTGGTATTCGTCTTTATCGCGAAGCTGCCGATGCTTCAGATTTTTCCGGATATTATCCTTATAGACGTACATTAACACCCAATCAAACATATACACTTTCCCCGGGGTATTTTGTTATGGAGGTTATTAAAACTGCCATGACAACTGGTTCTGGAGCACTAGTCGCAGGTCGTTACAGTACCTATTACGTATCAGGACAACAGAACCGCCCATTTTTAACCACTACTGTATTAAGTAATGCCCCTATTCTTATTGCGTCTTCATCTTGTGAAATTCAAAATGGTGTAGATTCACCAGTTCAACTTCCAACCGTGATGAAATCAGGCTTTCGAGCGATTGGGTCAACCCAAGGGGAACAGAATTTTAATCTATCGATCTTATGTAATGGTGGCGAAAATAACTCTGGTATCGCTACGAGTAATACGATCAGCTTAAGTTTTGATTATAATTCTGACACCTCAAATAATCAGGTGATTAACAACAGTGCTGCGAATTCAATAAAAGCTAACGGTGTGGGGGTTGAACTGTTATGGAATATGAATGGAGCAAATAAACCGATTCAAAAAGCAAGCAAACTTAATATAGGTATGGTGAATTCCAACCAAACTGTTGAATATGATGTTCCTTTAACTGCTCGTTATTATCAGACTGCCACCAATGTGACCGCAGGTGAGGTTAAAGCCACAGCGACGGTGACCATTCAATATGATTAACGACCCTCTATAACACTACTAAAAAAAAGCTTTATGCTACAAAGAGGACTCAAAACTCATATTTCACAAACTTTGTAGTTCTATTAAAAAATCACATAAAAAAATGCTCATAAGCAAAAATAGCAAATGAGCATTAGTGATAACCACTTAACCTGAAATACAAATTGTGGGAAATAGATCACAATTTGCATCACTATAATTTCAAAAAATAGCTTAAAGATCAAGTCTTTTTTTTAACAAAGATTCTAATAGATAACATAACATGTTGTTTTAAATAAATTAAAAAAATAAATTTAATTCATGAGTCCTATTTTATAGTGTTTCTAAAGAATTATCATTCTATTAATTAATAAAAACTTAATTTTAAGAAAAGTTAAAAGATATTATTCAAATCAACAAAAATAAAATTTACTGTATTTTCAATTTGTTAGATAAAAAACATAAAAATTTAAATTTTACTGAATTACATAATTTATAATAAAAAAAACATAAATAAATTTAGAAATCCCCTTCAATTACCAATAATATCTTTAGACTTTTTATCAGAACGTAACATGCTCATTTTTTGGAAAATATTATGTATCGTATTATTAAGTCTAGGTGCTACAAGTATAGGTTTTGCGATTAGTAAGATTGATCTTTTTCTTTTTTTTATAGGTTTTCTTTTATTAATCTCCTTTATCTTAGCTTTAAAGCAAGCACGTGAAGATGCGGGTTTCTTCCCTGATAATTAAAATATGAACAAGAGAAGAATTTAAGTCAGAAATAAAGCTTCCCCCATAACTCAGAAAGTTAGCAATTCGACTATCTAATGTTTAGAGAAAGCCCCTCTACTCTATAGATTATCTAGCACGTATTTCTATTTCTTAAGATTTATATTTTGAAAGGCTCGAAGCAACTCACGAGAAAGTCCATCACTACGCGTATTGCCGCGCTATGCCGTAAATCTTCGTGTGTGACTAACCAGATTTCAGCACTCATTGGATGGTCATCTTGTAATCTGACCAAATTACTAAGAGCACCTAAAAAATCAGGTAAGACCGCTAACCCAGCTTCTCCACATGCAGCTCTCCACTGCAACTCAGGATTGTTGGTAATCATTACAGGTTCTTTATGTCCTAATCTTTCTTTTAACTTCTGTTGTTTCTGACCATGTACCCCACCTACCTCTACACTAATCCACTCATAACTTTCGGGATCAGTTGATGCTAAATAATTTGGAGCAGCATATATTCCAAAAGGAATTTCACCAACTTTACGAGCAACTAAATTTTCATCCGTAGGACGGCCAAATCTTACCGCAATATCAGCCTCACTATGCTGTAAAGAAACATAATGAACATCGCCAAGTACACGCAGACGATAAAATTTCCCTAGATGAGGCATGATGAGATGTGCCGCAGTTAAAGGAGGCATACTAATAGAAACACTTCCCATCACTTCTTGCTGACCAGCTTGAGTTAAACGTTCAATAGAAAAAGTTTCTTCCATCATACGACCAACCACCTGCGCAAGGCGTTCCCCATCAGGAGTTAGAATGTAGGTCCGTGGTCTACGATCAACTAATTTAAGTTTTAAGTTTTGTTCTAGCTGAGCAATTCTTCTGGATACAGTTGCATGATCTACACCCAATTTTCGGGCAGCCGCTGACAGTGACTTTTCTTCGGTAAAAACTGAAAAGTAATGTAAATTTTCCCAATCAATCATTGTGCAAATTTTCACATTAGAAGTGTATTAATATGGAATTGTACACCTTTATATAATTGCCCAGAATAAAACCTTTCTTAATGGGAGCCTGTCCATGAACAGAACGGTGGCTTATGCCTATGCTGGTGTTGTATTAACGATGTTTTTTTGGGGATCAGCATTTAATGCAATGTCTTATATTATTCAGCATATGCCTCCACTATCTGCCGCATCTGAACGGTTTTCAATTGCAAGTCTGGGCTTACTCTTGATCTTTTCAATAACAGGCAAATTAAGATGGACAGCTTTAAGTCAAAATTTAGTTATCTACCTTGTTATTGGGGGAGTTGGCATTGCAGGATTCAACATCGGTTGTTTTTATGGCTTACAGACTACATCTGCCGTGAACGGTGCTTTAATTATGGCAACTACACCGTTGATGACTTTATTAATGACAATCATGCTAGACGGTGAAAAACTTACTCCTAGTAAATTTTTAGGCGTTTTATTCGGCTTAAGTGGTGTGTTACTTGTGATTAGTCAGGGGCATATAACAACGTTGCTTCATCTAAAAATAGATATTGGCGATCTATTTATATTATTAGGAGCTTTTGGTTTTTGCTTAGCTAATGTTCTATCTCGCCGCTATGTAAAAAATGCTACACCACTAGAAACAACCACTTTTTCGATGATGTTCGGTGCAATAACGCTTAGTGTATTAAGTATGATATTTGAAGATCCTCTTACAGCCATCACTTCTGCCCCTGTAAATGCACATTTGGCCATGGGATATGTCGTTATTTGCTCAACAATGATTGCTTATTTATTCTGGTTCAATGGCATACAAAAGCTAGGAGCTGGCCGTGCTTCCGTCTTTTTTAACTTTGTACCAGTGTTCAGTATGCTGATCGCCCTAGTTACTGGGCAATCTCTTAATGTGTGGCAATTGCTAGGAACAGCTTTAGTCATGCTGGGTGTAATGAGTAGCGGAGGTTTTTTAAAAATTAAAGCTACTCCGCTTATAGGCAAACATTGTACAAAATAGGAAATATGCTGCTACATTAAAAAACTTATATTTATCATGTAGCAGCACCTTCCAACACAAAATAGACAAATTATTTATTTAATAAACTCTTTAATTTTATAACTTTTATTTTTTAAATATCTTTTTATATTTTTTATTATCTATCACAAAAGTTCATCTTAATTATTCCGTTGTAACAAATAACGTATGTTTCTTTAAAAATTAATAAAAGATTGCCATATATAGTTTTTAAACAACCAATGGAGATATTAAAAATGAAGCTGGATTTCACAACCATTGAAAAGCAAGCTAAATTGCTACAAGAAGAGCAAGAAAAAATAGAGCAACAAGATCATGACTTTCAGGTTGCTTTAGATAAACACAGAGAATCTTTAAAGAATTTATTTAAAGATCTTTTTTCTGACCATGATATTAAAACGGAAAATGGAGGTCATTTTTGTGTGAATTTTGGAAATTTCAAAATTTCCTTATTGATTGAAACTGCTAAATTTGAGAATGGTGTTCCTGTAAAATTAAATTCGGTAAACCCTGTTATTATTAAGTTAAAAAAAGATAAACCTGTTGCCAAAGCACAATTTACCGACGCAACTCAATATTTAGATAATTATTCAGAAACTCCCAACTATCAGTATTATTATAAACAAGAAGATAAAACCCAACTTGTGCAATTCTCTGAAATTCCAACTTTTTTTCAAGCGATCTTAGACACCAATGTATAAAGTCTGGCCCTCAATAGAGGGCTTTTTTATATATTATTTTTTTATCATTTTAATTCTATTAAAAACAAAACCAGACTAATTTTTCTAATATTTATTAAACACTTAAACTGCTTTTAAGTTCTAATCCCTCAAAAAATATTTGATTATTATTTAAATAACTTGTATATACATGTTTATATTTGTTTGTACAAATATTGACTTAATAAAAATAGAGTAGACTCTTAAAGGACAAGGAGAGTGTAATGGACTCATCGGCTGAGAAACCAAATAGTAGTTTTATTGAAAACCGAAGCATTGATTTTATTCCAGAAAATGAAAGACATGGCGGAGTGTTTGCTCAATTTACTCTCTGGTTTGGTGCTAATTTACAAATTACGGCCATTGTGACGGGTGCGCTAGCAGTTGTACTAGGTGGTGATGTTTTTTGGTCGATTATTGGTTTATTTGTGGGGCAATGTTTTGGTGCTGCTGTCATGGCTCTACATGCTGCTCAAGGTCCAAAACTAGGCCTGCCCCAAATGATTTCAAGTCGTGTTCAGTTTGGGGTATATGGTGCGTGTATTCCAATCATACTCGTTTGTCTCATGTATCTTGGGTTTACCGCAACTGGTGAGGTGCTCGCGGGTAAAGCAATTGCCCATCTCGCACATGTCAGCAATACAACTGGCATCTTAATTTATGCATGTTTAATTATTATATTTGCAACCATTGGATATCGTTTAATTCATTTGGTAGGCAAAGTAGCCAGTATTATTGGTTTGATTGCTTTTGTGATTATTTTGACTCAAATCTTAGCACTTTCTGATTTCTCTGAACTCTTAGCAGTACGTCATTTCAATTGGTCTTCATTTTTGTTAGCAGTTTCACTTTCTGCTTCTTGGCAAATCTCTTTTGGACCTTATGTTGCAGACTACTCCCGCTATCTTCCAACTAAAACCTCTTCATCTCGTGTTTTTTGGGCTGTTGGCTTAGGCTCTTTATTGGGCTCACAAATTTCTATGACCCTAGGCGTTTTGATCGCTCAGGTTGCAAACGGAAATTTTGTTGGAAATGAAGTTCAATATGTTGTGGGTATGAATCCAATTGCCCTAGTCGTAACCTTTTTATATTTTAGTATTGCTTTTGGCAAAGTTACTCTGACGACCCTAAATGCTTACGGTAGTTTTATGTGCGTTGCTACGATTTGGAATAGTTTTAAATCGACAAATCAAATTTCAAAAATAACAAGATTACTCATTGTCCTTGCTATGGTTGTGATTTCTACTTTCATTGCAATTATAGGCGAACACACATTCTTAAGTGCTTTTAAAGCATTTATTCTGTTTTTACTTACCTTCTTTATTCCATGGAGTGCCATTAATCTGGTTGATTACTACTTTATCTCTAAAGAAGAATGTGATGTAGATGCACTCTATGATCCAAATGGCAAGTATGGCCGTTGGAATCGAATTGGTATTACCTGCTACTTTCTAGGTATTTTGATTCAACTGCCATTTATTGATAGTAAATTCTATACGGGGCAAATTGCTGCGATGTTAGGAGGAATCGATTTATCATGGCTGGTAGGACTGATCTCTACCGCAGTGATTTATTATATTTTCGCCAAAAAAGCTCAACTCAAGTTTTCAAAACAGTTAGTCATTGATCAAGTCAAATAATGGAACTGGATAAGCTATCAAAGTCACATACCTTGATAGCTTATTGATCTGATTTGGCGACTATTCTTTTAGTGTCTTAGCCTGTGCTGAAATAGGCAATCCAAATAACTTATCAAAGCTCCAGTTAAATATAAAAGTATAGATAGGAATAATGATAATAAAGGCCACATCTAACCAAAAAGCAGCAACTAGAGAAATATCCATCCACCATGAAATAAGCGGTATCAAAAACAGCACTAAAGTAAGCTGAAAACCAATTGCATGCCCCACTCTACGCTTAACCGTACGAATATTACTACTTTGTCTAGCTTCCCATTCCTCATATAAAATATTGTAGATAAAATTCCAAGTTACAGCGATGCTAGTAATCATGACGGATAGTGGCCCCGTATGTTCAACACTATCACCTGCCAAAATCGCTAACCCTACTGATGAAATGATCATTCCAATGACTTCATAAAAAGAAACATATACGATTCGACGCTTTACACCTTGCATAATCAACAAACTCTGCTTAATTCTTTATATTTTAATTTCAGTCAAAATCATATATAAAGTTAATAGCTTTCAGTTCTACTGATATCAAAATGAATTTTAATAGTGAAAATATTGAACTCTTTATTACCGTACTAGATACGGGATCTTTCTCTGCGGCCGCTCGTAAACTAAATCGAGTCCCCTCAGCAGTGAGTATGGCTATTGCTAATCTAGAAGCAGAATTGGGTTACACCTTATTTGAGCGTACTCCTCGCAAGGTCATTCCAACCGCTACAGCATTAGCTTTGGAACCTCAAGCGCGAATTATTTCTGAACAACTTAGGCTATTTAGTACTCATGCTCATGAACTTTCTTTAGGGCTTGAAACTAAATTACGTATTGGTGTGGTCTCAGATGTAAATACCAAATTATTATTCTATTCAGTAAAAAAGTTAGCTGATAAATTCCCATTATTAAATATAGAGGTTATTACTGCACCTCAAGATGACATCGTTAATTTACTTTATAGAGAAGAAATTAGTCTTTGCTTAGCAGGTTCAGACCTCAATATAAAAATGCGTGAAAATTTGCAATTAGTAATGGCTGAAACAGTCGTTGCTACTATCTCGTCTAGTCACACTCTTCTACAAGAAAAAACAAAGCAGTTTTCTATTGAAGAATTAATCAATATTAGGCAAATTGTAGTGGCGAGTAGTGATCATGAAATGACAGATTCGCGTTCAATTATTGGTGCAATGTACTGGAAAACGAATAGTCTACAAACAGCAATTAATATGGTTGAAGCAGGACTTGGTTGGGGAAATTTCCCGTTATCGTTAGTACAAGAAAAAATTGATCAAGGTCAGTTAGTTCTTTTAGATTTTAAAAATACCAAAAATCATTTACCTCTATCCATTTACTTAATTTGGCTTCAAGACCGCCCCTTGTCTAAAGCAGCTCGAGAACTCATTCAAATTATTCAAGAAAATTTATAATTTTTATACTCTAGTTCTGAGAAGGCATACTCTCGTTTTATAGTTTTTATTTCTGATTGTATATACTTACTTTTAAAATTCAGATTATTGCTCTTTCCTATTTTCTCTATATTACAAAAGCAAGAAGCCTACTTTAAAAGCAGGCTTCTTACTGTATTTCAGGACTAAGCAATAGTTTTTTATTTTGGGAAAATACATTTATACTTTATTAAAACCTAGCATTTTAGTCAAGAATAAAATCAATGAAATACAATCAATTGCACCTAGTGTGAAAGTAGTCACACTTTAAGTTTTATATAGAAAACGCATTAGAAAAAGAAAGAAATTTCAATTAAAAAAACTTCCATTTTTTTGACTCAAAAGTGCTAATTTTTTAATAAATTGAGATAAAGCTTTTAATGTTAAGATGTCTCTAACTTCATTTATTAAAAATCATATTTATCCTTAAAGCTTTACCTATCACATATTAAATTTATTTTTTTAAAGACTTTAGTCTCCTAACATTTTCTGAGTAATTTACAATCATCTACCCTATCTACAAACGTAAAAATTTGTATCTCCTAAAATAAAACTAATTTTATAAGTATGATCGTTTATTCTTATTTTTTAATATGAATTAGACTCTCTAATTCATATTACTAAAAAAATACTCACCTTTACTAGATTTATTACAGTTTCTATGAAATTTCAGAGAATAACTCTGATTAGAGTGATATAGAATTGACTATGATAAGAAGTCATCGACTATATAAATATAATTTTTTTTGAAGCAATATTTTTGTAAAAATTCAATGAAGACCAAATATTTCTTGAATTCATTTTATTTATAATACTTTCATTGTTTTATTAAAATAATGTTTAATAAAAAATTGATAAATTGTGCATAAAACACACATATATAAATTATGCTTGTACTCTATTAGTTTGAGTGACCTTATCTAGTTTATATTTTTTAGTATTATTCAATCACCCCACAAATTGGTTAAATTTCAAACAACACCTATTTTAAATAGAATTAATGATTTGAACAGGATAAGCAATTAAATCTCACTCACTATAAACTTTTGGCTGGAATAAGTTCTAATTGATCGATAAATAACTAAGTTCACTTTACTCATGAAGTACTCATACGCTAGAATCACTCTCGCTTGTAATATTTAACCAAAATAACACAATTTTTTTGGGTCCAAAATGTGCCTACTTTAGAAAATGACTTGTGTTTAATTTAAAAATTGATTAGTATTGCACGCACTGAAAAGCCTTGAGATTAAAAGCTTTTCTGACTTATAGGGCCTATAGCTCAGTTGGTTAGAGCAGCGGACTCATAATCCGTTGGTCCCGTGTTCAAGTCACGGTGGGCCCACCAAATTCGAACCCCATAAACCAAAAAGTTTATGGGGTTTTTTAATAGCTATCTAAACAGAATTCGTTTTACCGCTATAAACAATATTTAAAATTTAATTATAAAAATGTAAAGTTTATTTTATCTTAAAATTTTAACTGGTTTAAAATACGTTTTTTTCTAAACTCAATATCCTATTTTTTCTATTAAGCTAAGATTTGCTTCCTCATAGGTTCCGAATGCTCTAATTGAGCATCCCAAAATTTTTCCCATAAATCACAATACTCTAAGCATATCTTTTCAATATAGCTATAATCTTCTTCTGTACAGGCTTGCATCAAGACATACCATAAATCTTCTTCATGATCATCATCTGCGGCTTCGGCACTTTCATCCTCAGAAATACCATGCACATGATAATAACCACCACCCTCTACCTCCAAACCTACAGCTTTAGTCGCTTTACGTAACGGTGGACTATAAAGGATGACCTCTTCTTCAGCGACGGCTAACAAAGCTGAAACAGCTTTATAGTCATCATAAGCATCTTCTAAAAAAACTCGAACTTGATCTGCAATTTCAGTCGGCTGATAAGTTAGACGGTCTTGTTCCGTAATACCAAAGTCATTTAATACGTCTTCAAATAAAGGATAGTGAGCATATTCAGGATTTCCCTGATAATAACCATCTTTGTCTAAACCAGGTCGAAATCCAAACTCATCAAAAATATTTAGGCTCAAAAGAAAGCGCGGAAACATTTTCGCACCAGCATGCAATCTTGGCTCTAGTTGTTTAGTTTGAAATTGAGCCATGAGCAGTGCATCAGTAAAAGTTTGTACAATTGCATGGCGATATTCTAAGTGTATTTTTTTTAAATTTTCTTTATTAATTTCTCCGTTATTTAAAATATCAATTGCAGGATGATGTGAAACTGCATGTTTAGCAATTTTTGCTCTTAATTGGTTCAAAAAGTCTGAATTTTTTTCCCATAGCTCAGCTGAAATGCTTTGCTTCATCCCTGCGAGTGCTTTCTTTCTAGGATTATTAAAATTCTCAAATTTCTTAGGCATATCTACTCTCATTAAAGTTATTGAAGCCTGTTCGATTTTTACATAATTTATTACAAAAACAATGACTTAAATTAATATTTAAATATATTCCCTTATCAATCAATATTAGAATTAAAATCGTACGAAATCAAATAGAAAATTTAAAAAAAAATCAAGATAATGATAATCATTATCACAATATAAACTTGTATCTACCCCCTTTTTTTACTATGATAATTCATATTAAAATTTTAATTTTTAGATTAAGTTATAATTAGTTCTAACTATATGGAATAGTAATGTCAAAAAAAGAAGATATTATAAATACTGCTTTAAATTTATTTAATCAGATTGGATACAATGCAACTGGTGTTGACCGTATTATTGCTGAATCTAATGTTGCAAAGATGACCTTTTATAAATATTTTCCTTCGAAGGAAAATTTAATTATGGAGTGTTTGCAACATCGAAATTTAAATATTCAAAATTCAATTAACGAACAATTAAATTTACGTCAAGATGCTAGTCCACTTGAGAAAATCCACATTATTTTTAATTGGTATATTGAATGGATTAATAGTGAAACATTTAATGGATGCTTATTTAAAAAAGCATTTATTGAAGTATCTAAACAATATACTTCAATTCGGGAACCCTTTTACGAGTATACGAAGTGGTTGACTCACTTATTACAAGAACAGCTCACTCAATTAGGCATAGAAAACCCTACTCCACTTACTCACATCATTATTTCTATTATTGATGGAATGATTATTGATGGAACAACAGATAAAAAGCTAATTAACGCTGAAAAAATTTGGCAATATATTGAATTTTTAATTAATGAAGAGATACCCCAATCGGTATCTTAATTTTAAAATTATCTAAGTTTATTAAGTTTAAAAGAAAAATAAGAAAGAACTTTTTAAATCTTCAATAGCTTAGATGATCTTCATTTTTGGTGCTCTACGTTAGCTTTCATAATTTTTCTAGGCTTTTTTACAATCTCATATTAGAATCCTGAAAATTTATCACCTTGCACTGATCTATGAAAAAAATTCTAGCTAACTCTATCTTTAAAGCTGCTGGTTGGACCTATAATGTAGATCCCGAAATTCTTGAGAAAAAACAAGTTATTATTGGCTTTGAACATACCTCAAATCTAGATGCAGTGCTCTCTATTGCTCTCTTTCAAATTTTAGACATTAAGGTTCATACTTTAATAAAAAAAGAACTTTTTAAGGGTCCTCTTAAGCCAGTTTTAGAAAAACTTGGTGGCATTCCAGTTGACCGCAAAGCGAGTAAAGATATTGTTTCTCAAATGGTTGAACAATTTCAAACTCATGAAACTTTTAACTTGGTGATTGCTCCTGAAGCTACTCGTGCGAAAGATGGTTCTGAACGTAAACCTATCCGCACAGGTTTTTGGCATATTGCGAAAGCAGCTAATGTTCCTATTGTACTCATGTATGCCAACGCCCGAAGCAAACAAGGCGGGATTTTAGGCAAAATTTATCCAACAGATTTACAAAAAGATTTGGAAACGATTAAAGAGTTATATGCGCAGTTTGACATAGACGTCAAAATTAACTAAATCAAATTGGATTTGATTCGGCCTAATCTCACTCATTAGGCCTTAAGCTTATTATTCTGATTCAATTGGCTAACAAAACGCAGGGCAACAGTTTTCAACAAAACCAAGCCTATGCTAATATTCCAGCACTTTTGCATTTTCTTTTTTTGGAGTTCACGTCCATGGCGGGTCATTCTAAATGGGCCAATATTAAGCATCGTAAAGCGAAACAAGATGCAAGTCGCGGTAAAGTTTTTACTAAATATATTCGTGAAATTGTGACTGCTGCCAGACTTGGCGGTGGAGATGCTGCTAGTAACCCTCGTCTGCGTGCAGTAATTGAAAAAGCTCTTTCAGTTAATATGACACGTGACACCATCAACCGTGCAATCCAACGTGGTGCCGGTGGTGAAGATAATGATGATTTAAAAGAAGTAACTTACGAAGGTTATGGTGTTGGCGGTGTTGCTGTTCTTGTTGAAACAATGACAGATAACTTGAACCGTACAGTACCAGATGTACGTCACTGTTTTAGTAAGACAAATGGTAACTTAGGAACTGCGGGTTCTGTCGCTTATCTATTTACTAAACGTGGTGAGATTACTTTTGAAGATGTTTCTTTAGAAGACAAAATCATGGAAGTTGCTTTAGAAGCTGGCGCTGAAGATATTGAAATTTCTGAAGATGAAATTTTAGTAATCACATCACCAGAAACTTTTGGTGAAGTTCAAGATGCTCTTACTGCTGCTGGTTTAAAATCTGACAATGCAGAAGTGGTTATGAGTCCATCAACCAAAGCTGAAATTACTGATGTCGACCAAGCAAAACAAATTCTAAAAATGATTGATATGTTTGAAGATCTTGATGATGTACAAAACGTTTATACCAACGTTGAGTTCACAGATGAAGTTTTGGCTCAACTTGATGCCTAAATCAAACATTTGAATTGAAAAAACGCACCAAATGGTGCGTTTTTTTATAGTTTATTGAGTAAGTTATAGCAGTTAAAAACATTATATTTTTTAATAACAAAGCTGGAATGCAATGCAACAACATTGTCAATTTTTCCAATACGTCTTAATAAAATTTCACTGTAGTCATCCATGTTGCGTGCTACAAGTTCTAAAATAAAATCGGCACTTTGCCCTGTCACTAGAAATGCATTGGTCACTTCTGGAATTGCTTCTATTTCAGAAAGAAACTTATCAAATGTTTCGGTGTCATGCTTACTCAATGAAACTTGCAATAAAATGTGTAGAGTAAATCCAAGTTTACTAAAATTAATTTCCCTTTTGAGCTGCCCCATAACGTTGGCTTCAATCAGGTGCTTAATGCGGCGATGCACAGAACTGACTGACAGATTGATCCGTTCTGAAAGTTCATTCAAATTTAAGTCTTCATGAGACAAAATTTCTAGAATTTGTTTATCAAAACGATCTAACTCCATTGTTATCTCCAGCCAGAATTTTACAGTGACGACAGTATACCCTATACAACTCACCTGCATTTAAAATACAAAGGTTTAAAAATAGCTAAAACGTTTAATTCTTTTACACATTTTATTGCAGACGTGCATTTTAACCGTGCAAATAATGGAGCATATGGCGCATTTTAGAAAGTCAATTTCATGCTCTCATTTATTTTTTCCAATATAAGATATTACTCGCCCCATTATTTAAATATAGATAACTGATAATTATAAAAATTTTACTATTTTTATAAATTCTTAAAGTTGGCATTATTATTGTTATGTATTTGCAGGAAAATTTTTATCCATGTCGGGGAGTTCCTGTGAATAAGATCAAAACACTAGTGCTAGCAATGAGTTCTTTAGGCGTAATTAGCTTGACGATGCCTGTGCATGCCGCTACAGATGCTGAAGTTAACGCCTTACGTGATGAAGTAAAGGAATTAAAACAGCTCGTCCAGAAACTATCTGATCAACAAAAAACAACTTTGTCGGTTAGTGCTCCAGCAACAATTCCTGTAGCACCAGCTGCTCTTACACCTCCTGTATCAAAACCAGGTTGGATGGCGATGGCCGATGGGCAAACCCAAGTTAAGCTTTATGGTAGTGTCCGCGCAGATGCAACCTATGACTTTAAAGGTTCAAATGGCAGCATTTCAAATGGCGCTAACTATCCATTAAATAAAGATGATCCGAAACAAGACTCACTAAATGTATCTGCTGCAACCTCAAGAATTGGTCTAGATATTACTCGACCTACCCAATACGGAGATTTAACCGGAAAAATTGAAGCCGATTTCATGGGTGGAAATGGCGATAATGGTAATGGTACCTTCCGTGTCCGCCATGCCTATATGTCTTTAGGAAAATGGTTAGCAGGTCAAACGACCTCACCTTTTGTAAACACAGATACATCACCAGAAACAGTAGATTTTAATGGTGCTATTGGTACAGGTACTACACGTACAGTACAGGTTAGGTACACTCAGCCAATTAATGCTCAACAGAAAATATTAGTTGCCTTAGAAGGCGGTGATGTTGAAAAAGCTGGTAATGCTGCCGGTGGAAGCCGCTTTCCTGCTTTCACAGCACGCTATGATTTCAAAACTACAGATAATAAAGGCCTATTACAGTTACATGGTCTTGCCCATGAAAACCGTGTAGCTCCCAAAGATAGTACTTCTGAAGAAAAATTTGGTTGGGGTGTTGGGGTTGGCGGTAAATATGATTTAACGCCTCAAGATAGCTTGGTTGCTAATTACTATCATGTTAAAGGAGATGGCCGCTATTTACTTTATAGCAACTCAGCTTATGCCTATGACACAACAACTCAGGATATTAATTTAGGTGAATTTGATAGTGCCGTTATTGGCTATCAACGGAAATGGAGCCCTATTCTCCGCTCTACTTTTGCAATAGGCGGTATTCAATATAAAGATGATAGCATCTATGCAAATAGCAATTTAACCAGCACCAGCTATAACAAAGAAATTTATAATGCCTTGGTCAATTTAATCTGGAACCCAGTTAAAAATATTGATTTAGGTGCAGAATATACATATGGCCAACGAGAAACTTTCGCAGGCGATAAAGGTGATTATTCTCGCGTCAATTTATTAGCAAA
Organism: Acinetobacter sp. 1124_18A; assembly: GCF_052824995.1. NCBI lineage: Bacteria > Pseudomonadati > Pseudomonadota > Gammaproteobacteria > Moraxellales > Moraxellaceae > Acinetobacter > Acinetobacter sp. 1124_18A. The sequence continues at coordinate 454,413 of NZ_VTDF01000002.1, forward strand.
ATATAGTTTCTAAAAGTTTGATGTAAAAAAAGAGCCTTTTAAAAGGCTCTTTTTTATTAATGGTATTAATGCATAGCTTGAATTTTTTCTAAGAAGAGCTTCGCGCGCTCGTGGCGAGCATCTAAATTATCAAAGAATTCATGCGTTGGGCAGTCTTCTAAAATCTTACCTTCATCCATAAAAATTAGACGGTTAGATACTCTTTTAGCAAAACCCATTTCATGTGTAACACACATCATGGTCATGCCCTCATGTGCAAGTTGCACCATCACTTCAAGTACTTCCCCGACCATTTCTGGATCAAGTGCAGAAGTTGGTTCATCAAACAACATACAGATTGGGTCCATGGACAAGCCACGAGCAATCGCTACACGTTGCTGCTGACCACCAGACAATTGACCCGGAAACTTATCTTTATGCGCAAGCAAACCTACACGCTCTAAATATTTGAGACCTTTTGCACGTGCATCGGCAACTGAACGCTTTAACACTTTAACTTGAGCAATTGTTAAATTTTCCAAAACAGTCATGTGTGGGAAAAGTTCAAAATGCTGGAACACCATTCCTACTCGTGAACGGAATTTAGCAAGATCCGTTTTTGAGTCTTTCAGAGAAACGCCATCAACAATAATATCGCCTTGTTGAAATGGTTCTAACGCATTTACTGTTTTAATGAGTGTTGATTTTCCTGAACCAGACGGTCCGCAAACAACAACGACATCACCTTTTTCAATACTCGTCGTGCAATCTGTTAAAACCTGAAAATCACCATACCATTTAGAGATATGTTGGATGTCTATCATTGGCATTTAAAATCTCCAATTAGCGAATGATGGCAATTTTTTGCTGTAAGCGTTTGACTAATTGTGACAGCACAAACGAACTACAGAAGTAAACTACAGCGACGATTAAATAGAATGTTGCTTTGGTTTCAGGGCCATATGTATTAGCCAATGTATCTGCACGACCTAAAAAGTCTGGTGCACTAATCACATAAACTAATGAGATATCCTGAAATAAAATAATTGTTTGAGTTAACAATACTGGGAGCATGTTACGAAAGGCTTGAGGTAAAACCACGTAGCGCATTGATTGACCATAGGTAAAACCTAGCGCGTAACCTGCATGTACCTGACCTCTTGAAATAGACTGAATGCCTGAACGCACAATTTCCGAGAAAAATGCAGCCTCAAAAATAGCAAAAGTCACAACACTTGAAAACAACGGTCCCCAATATGTATCAGATTGAAACTCAAATATTTTCGGCAATAAAAAGTAGAAAATAAAGATTACCTGAATCAATGGAATACCACGAAACAGATCGACATAAAATTTTGCGAAATTACTTGCTACGGCATTGCTAGACAAACGCATCATTGCCAATGGGGTTCCGATTAGGATACCGCCCATCATTGCCAGCACAGTCACAGTAAGGGTAAAAACGAAACCTTCTTTGAGTGCCGCGATCACGTCAGGATTGTGTAATAAAGAAAAATCCATAATTACTTCCCTCCTGAACCTAAACCAGGTACAGCCATTCGTTTCTCAATCCATGCCATGATAAATTTAATGCTATAAGTAATGATCAAATAAACAGGTGTAGACAGAATAAGAATAATGATGTCCTGAGAAGTTTCTTCCCGCATGGTTTTTGTATAAGCGAAGAAGTTCAAAACACTCAAAGCATATAAAACAGCTGAGTTTTTGAAAACGTTCATTGCTTCAGAAGTAATCGTTGGCCACACAGTGCGATATGCAACAGGTAAAATGACATAGCGATAGCTTTGTGCAGTGGTAAAACCTACTGCGGAAGCAGCAAATTTTTGTCCTGTTGAAACAGTATTAATACCGGCACGTATGTGCTCAGATACACGTGCAGCAGTGTAGAGACCTAATGCAAAAACACCAATAACTGCAGGCTGATGATTTAAAATATTTTTCCACCACCCACCTGCAACCACATCCCCACTGCCTGCACTTAAGCTGTCCGGTAAAAATTCCGGAAAAACAAATGCCCAGAAGAATAGCTGCACAATAAGTGGAATATTACGGAAGATTTCAACGTAACAATTGCCAATAAATGAGAGAGGTTTGTTGGGTAATGTACGAATTACCCCTAGGAGAGAACCTAATAAAAATGCGATAAGAAAGGCTATAACAGCTGTCCAAACCATAGTAAAGACGCCTGAACCTAACATTTGTAACCATGTGGGCGCTTCAGCATGAGCATTGTAGCTTGAGCTACCAATTACTCTACAGACTGATTCTGCCCATGCGGCTTTATCGACACCATATTCATTAGACTCCGCACAGAATATAGTCCAGTTTAGCGAGCCGACTGACATGTTTGCCCCTTAAATGAATACTTTAGGAAAATAGACCGCTTAAGCAAGTGAGGTTTCACTTACTTAAGTAAATTTAGGACAACAAGATCTTGTTAGATCCCTGCATCTGTTGGGTGAGCTTTTAATTTCTTATAAGATGAACTTTGTGGCATGTTCAAATTTGTATTTTTTGGTGGAATTGGCGATAAGAACCACTTTTTATATAAAGCGTCCATTTGACCAGTTTTCCATAGATTATTTACAGTACGGTCAGCAATCGCTTTGAACTTCGTATCACCTTTAGCGAGCATAATGCCATAAGGCTCTGATGAAAGTACTGGACCCACAATTGCGAAAGCTTTAGGTGTTGAAGATTTAGCAACCAAACCAGCTAAAATATTATCATCCATAACAAATGCAGCAGCACGGCCTGATGCCATCATTGCAAAAGAGTCAGAATGATCTTTACCATAGATATTTTGGATATTAAGCGCTTGGCCTTTTTCATTCATCTTGATGTATTTGTCAGATGTTGTGCCTTGAGTTGTTACAACTGCCTTGCCGTTTAAATCTGCCAAACTCTTAATACCAGAGTTCGCTTTAACTGCCATACGTACTTCTGTCGCATAGTAGTTTGTTGAGAAACCAACTTGTTCTTGGCGTTGCTTAGAGTTTGTGGTCGTACCACATTCCATATCGATATTGCCTGCTAAAAGTTCAGGAATACGTGTTGATGAAGTTACTGCCTTGTATTCAACTTTTAGCCCAGGCATTTTCAATTCTTTTTTAATGTCATTTGCAAACTGGTTACAGATATCGACTGCATAACCTACTGGTTTACCTGCAACAACATATGAAATTGGGTCAGAAGATTCTCGGTGGCCAATGACGATTTTTCCACTGCTTTTGATTTTAGCTAATGTATCTGCTGCCTGAATTTGAGAAGTAGCACCAACCGTACAAAGCATAAATGTTGAAATAATGAGAGAGGTTGCAGAACGTTTCATAAGAACTCCTTGATGATCATTCTCTCTATTTATCTATAGAATCATTCATATAGAGCAATAGAGTGATTTATTATTAAATTGCAATTATCGCGCCAACTTTTCCAAGTAGGACACATCCATTTGCTTCACTTATTTTATTCAGTCTGTTTTGCAGAGTTAATACCTTTAAAACTGCTAACATGTTTCTACTTTAATCTATGTTTTAATCTTCTGTCTATTATTAAGCTCATCTATTTACACTTAAATGTGGCAATTATTGATTACAATGTAAACACATGCACAATAAAGTGGCTTAACTTCAGCTAAAAACTGTTTTTAGAAAAATTATATTTTGTGAAAAATTATAAAAATTAAAATTATTAGAGATTTAGCTACACATTAAATTCACTTTGTAAAAAGTAACTTAAACATCAAAATAATATTTGCAAATGGTTTAATAAAAATCATTTATAAAATTGATAGTAATATTCAGATAAATGAGAGAGTTTGGAAATATTACAAAAATGCCCTGAGAAAATCAGGGCATTTTATAAAGTTCAAATTCCTCGCCAATCTACTCGAGCGTTTCTTTCAGTTTGATATATTCTTAAAACATATTGCCCTAGAGGTAAATCGAGTAAATATTTTTGATAGTTGACCCATTCTTCAGAAACTTCTTCTGCTTCTTCTCGCTCCCACGGCGTACCTTTCACCTCTAATAGTGGTGCGAGTATCGAACAAACAGAAATATCAGCAAGACTTAAGCGATCACCCACCATGTAGCGCGCTTGATTTTCAATTAAAGAGTGGTTGAGTTCATTTATAAGTTCGCCCATGCGTTCTTTGGACTGGCTTACTAACTCTTCTTCAAGTTTATAGTTCTTCTTTACGAGGGTTTTGAGAAAAGGTTTAGATATTTTTTCAAACTGACGTAAATAGCCTTGTTCGCCCATCATAATTTCTAGAGCATGATCCCCTTGGGCTAAATTATGTGCTAATGCCCAACGGCGCACATGTATACCAAGCTCATCAGCTAAACTATCAATTTTTAAAGTTTGTTGTCTAAGTTGCTCATCACGGCGTAAAAGCGCGTGTTCTGGGTAGGTATCATCCAAATAAAGTGCAATTTTGGTTGATTCGGCGATCCACTGATGATCATCTTTCAAAATCGGCAGTAAATTTTGCCCTGTTTTGAGTTGTGCGAAAGCACGATGAAATCCAGGAATCAAGTTATGAGCCACATAATCAAGTTCTTTATGGTCTAACAACCAGCGAGCTTTTTCACAATAATGGGACAAAGGAAACTGATACAAAACCCGCATAAAATCTCCACGTTTATTTTTATTTGACTATTTGTACAAAAATGGTCGATGGTAAGTAGATACTTTAAAAGCTATTTTTATTTAAAACAATGGATATTGTGCTCATTTTTTGCTGACAGTTAGGTATAGCTTTTTATATCTTTTTTTACCGTACTTATTGCTGTTTTTCATATTAAAACTATTCCTATTATTAATTTTCTTCATAAAAATAACAAAACATTGATTTATATAAACTTTTAATATCTTTATTTCTCTATTAAAAATCAAAAAAAATGCTTTGCACTTTATTTCATAAGCTGAGCATAAGTCCTCGTTTAGTGGAAAAATATTTCTTTTGTAAGGTAGTGACAGCAATACAAGGTGTCATTATGTCTAATTCTCTATCTAAAACGACGGCATACGTCCAAATCATTCAAAATGATCAACAAGCCATTAATGCTGCTTATCAAGTGGCTGATTATGCTTTAGAGGGTCGTAATACACGTGATCAACAACGCTTATTACCGCATGAGCAAATTGAAAGCTTTAGCCAAAAAGGCTTAGGCGGAATTCGAATTGCGAAAAAATATGGCGGAGCTTTTGTTTCCAATAAAACTTTAGCGCACGTTTTCCGTATTTTAAGTAAAGGTGATGCGAATGTTGGTCAGATTCCACAAAATCAGATTAGCCTTTTAAACCTGATCGGAATTATGGGGACAGAACAACAAAAACAATTTATCTTTTCAGAAATATTAGCAGGTAAGCGTCTTGCTAACGGTGGTCCAGAACGCAATACACATGACTCAAAAACATTAAAAACCACACTTAGCATTGAAAATGGCAAATACCTTTTAAACGGCGAAAAGTTTTATTCGACAGGAACAAGTTTTGCACACTGGCTTGCAATTAAAGCGGTTCATCCAGATGGCCATGTCGTTTTAGTCATTGTTAACCGAGAGACTCAAGGTATTGAAGTCATTAATGACTGGAATGGATTTGGTCAGCGTACTACAGCCAGCGGTACCGTTAAATTAAATAATGTCGAAGTTAACCCAGAACTTATTTTTGATGAACGTTTATTAACTAAAACCCCTACTTATCGCGGTGCTTATTCTCAGTTATTACAAGTTGCCATTGATGTAGGTATTGCAGAAGCTGCATTTGACGATACTTTATCGACTATTCATAAAGCACGTCCAATTATTGATGCAAATGTTGAAAAAGCCAGCTTTGAACATTACACCCTGCAAGAGGTAGGTAAGTTAAATATTTTACTCGACGCTGCAATTTTGCTGCTTGATGACGCTGCTGAATATTTAGATGAACTTGACCAACTGCAAACTGTGACTGATGAACAAGTAGCAAAAGCTTCAATTTTGGTCGCAGAAGCGAAAGTCTACGCCAATGATGCGGCTCTACAAATCTCTGAAAAACTACTAGAGCTGGGTGGTAGCCGTTCAAGTTTAAGCCAACACAATTTAGATCAACATTGGCGAAATGCCCGTGTACATACCTTACACGACCCTGTTCGCTGGAAATTACATGCCATTGGCAATTATTACCTTAATGGTCATTTCCCTGCCCGCCATGCTTGGATTTAAGGAGAAATTGTCATGACTTCATATCAATCGGTTCAAACGAAACAAACCTCGGCATCTGGCCAAGCACATATTATTCAAAATGATGCGGAAGCATTAGAAGTTGCCAAACAGTTTGCTGAGCAATTTAAAAAAACTGCAGTTGAGCGAGACTCTAAGCGAATTCTACCCTATACCGAAATTGATGCTTTAAGCCAATCAGGTCTTTGGGCAATTACAGTGCCAAAGCAATATGGCGGTGCCGAAGTTTCAAGCCATACCGTTGCTAAAGTGATTGCTCTTTTAAGCGGTGCAGATGGTTCAATCGGACAAATTCCACAAAACCATTTTTATGCTCTAGAAGTCTTACGCAATACAGGCACAGAAGCTCAAAAACAACGTTTATATGGCGAAGTGTTAAATGGCACTCGCTTTGGTAATGCACTTGCCGAGTTTAAAACTAAAACTTCAACTCATAAACAAACCAATATCCGTCCGCATGAAAATGGTTATCTCATTCAAGGTGAAAAGTTTTATTGCACAGGAAGTTTATTTGCGCACCGTATTCCAACCTTAGTTTTAGACGATGCAGGTCGAGAATATCTAGCATTTGTAAAAAGTGGTTCACAAGGATTAAAACTTGTTGATGACTGGTCTGGTTTTGGACAAAAAACTACAGGCAGCGGCACAGTTAAATTTGATCAGGTTTTTGTCGATGCAGATGATGTTATTCCTTTTGATAGTGCATTTTTACAACCAACCTTAGTGGGCCCTTTTGCCCAAATTATGCATGCCTCAATTGAGGTAGGCATTGCACGAGCAGCCTTTGAAGAAAGCTTGCAAAGAGTGCATCAAGCCCGCCCTTGGATTGATTCAAATGTAGAAACGGCAAACCAAGATCCTTTAACGATTTATGAATTGGGACGCATTGCTGTCGATGTACGGGCAAGTGAAGTCCTATTAAAACAAGCTGCTCAATCAATTGATACAGCAAAAATTGAAACCACACCTGAAAATCTTGCTAAAGCATCCATCGATGTTGCCAAAGTACGTGCTCATAGTAGCGATATCGCACTAAAAGCATCGTCTAAGCTGATTGAACTTGCTGGTAGTCGTGGAAGTCAATCACAAGATGGTCTAGATCGTTTCTGGCGCAATGCGCGCGTACACACGTTGCATGATGCTGCACGATGGAAATATTACTTTATTGGGAACTATGTTCTTAACGGTGTTCTACCACCTCGTCGGGGGACATTGTAATGACAGACTTCAAAGCGAAAGAAATTTTACTCAATGCTTTTGATATGAACTGTGTTGGACATATCAATCATGGCTTATGGACACATCCACGTGATGAATCACACCGCTTTAATGAACTGAGCTATTGGACAGAACAAGCCAAAACCTTAGAAAGTGGTTTATTTGATGGTTTGTTTATTGCGGACATTACAGGTGTTTATGACGTCTATCAAAATGGTATTGATCTGACTTTAAAAGAGTCCATTCAGCTTCCAAGCCATGACCCATCTACACTCATTTCAGCTATGGCGGCAGTCACTCAAAACTTAAGTTTTGGAGTCACTGTGAACTTAAGCTATGAACATCCGTATCAATTTGCACGTCGTTTTGCGAGTCTCGACCATTTAACTCAAGGTCGTATTGGCTGGAATATCGTGACAGGTTATCTAGATAGTGCGGAACGCTTGATTGGTCAAAAAGGTTTAAAAGACCATGATGCCCGTTATGAACAAGCCGAAGAATTTTTAGAGCTTTGCTATAAATATTGGGAAGGTTCATGGGAAAACGACGCAGTAAAAAAAGATAAAGTACAGCGTATTTTTACAGACCCATCTAAAGTTCACACCATTCACCACCACGGAAAATACTACCAAAGTGAAGGTGTGTTTCAAGTGTCTCCTTCTGTGCAACGCACCCCGACATTATTTCAGGCAGGTGCTTCATCAAAAGGTATGCAGTTTGCTACTCGCCATGCTGAATGTATATTTATTGGCGGCGAAAAACCCGAAAAAATACGCGAACAAGTGAAAAAGATTCGTGCTCTTGCAGAACAGCAAGGCCGTGCAGCGAATGACATTAAAGTCTTTGTTGGCATAACTGTTGTTGTTGCTGAAACACATGATCTGGCTGTACAAAAACTTAATGAATATCGTCAGTATGCAAGTCCTGAAGCAGGTTTAGCGCATTATGCGAGTTCAACTGGTATCGACTTAAGTAAATTTGCCGACGATGAAGCGATTCCCTACCAGAAAAGTAACAGCATTGTTTCGATTACCGAAAAATTTAAAGAACAGCAAATCACTAAAAATGATTTAAAAGCTCAGCATGTTTTAGGCGGTCGTTATCCGCTCATCGTGGGTAGTGGTGAAGAAGTTGCTGAATACTTAATTCATCTTTTAGATGAGACCGATATTGATGGCTTTAATTTGACACGTACTGTTGCACCCGAGTCTCACCACGACTTTATTCGCTTGGTCATTCCTGAACTACAACAACGTGGTCGCTATAAAACTGCATATAAAACGGGTTCACTACGGAACAAAATCTTTAATCGCGGCGATCAATTACCAGAACAGCACCCTGTTCAAACGTTCCGATGTAGTCCCTATAACAACAGCAAAAACTTAACAAAAATTGAAGAAATAACTGCCTAAATTTGGAGATAGACATGGCTCAAACAGCCTCTAAAAAATGGCTAGGCGTAGGCTTAGTCGTTGTAGTCCTTTTTGTTGCTTTATTCTTTTGGAATAAACACCGTCAAAGTGGCTCAAATGAACTTGTAATTGGTATTAGTCCACCATTTGCAAAAACATTACAAGCTGCTGCTGATGAAGCAAAGCAACAGGGTTTAAATGTAAAACTGGTCGAATTTTCCGACTGGAACACACCAAACATTACCTTAAATCATGGGGATATTGATGCGAACTTTTTCCAGCATCAACCTTTCTTAGACAATGCAATTAAAGAAACTGGCTTTAAATTAAAGGCATTTGCAGTAGGTGCAGCATCACATGTCGGACTTTATTCAAAGAAATATAAAAGCTTTGATGAATTGCCACAAAACGCACGTGTAGTCATTCCAAATGATCCAGTGAATCAAGGCCGTGCCCTACTACTTTTACAGCAAGCAAAATTAATTACGCTTAAGGATTCAAACAATCACTTATCTGCACTCAAAGATGTTGTTTCAAACCCTAAAAATTTGCAATTCGTAGAGGTTGAAGGGCCACAAACTGCTCGTGCAATTGATGATGTTGACTTAGCTTTTGGCTATCCACATTACTTGCGTTTAGCAAAAACAGCTGACCCTGAAAGTGCACTTTTACTTGATGACAATACCAATAAACGTTATGCCATTTTGTTTGTAGTGCGTGATGACTATCAGGATAAGGGCGAAAAATTGAAGAAATTTGTTAAGATTTATCAAAACTCGCCAAAAGTTAAAGCTGTGTTAGATGCTGAGATTGGGCCAAAACTTTGGTTCCCTGGCTGGAAGTAATAACGGAAAGATTATGGCGATTCAGTTCAAACAGCATAAATCTTGGTTACTCGGAATTACGATTGTTATCGTAGTTCTGGGCCTCGTCGGTTACCGTTATATTAAAAATAAGCAGCCCGATGATGTGTTAACGATTGGCATTAGCCCGCCTTATGCTGAGTTACTACAAAGCGTTGCTAATGAAGTGGAAAAACAAGGTATTCATGTCAAACTCGTTGAATTTTCTGATTGGCGAGCACCAAATGTTGCCGTACAAAACGGCGATATTGACGCAAACTTTTTCCAGCAAAGTGTATTTCTACGCAATGCTGTTAAAGAAACTGGTTATGACTTACATGCATTTGCCGTGGGCTCAGGAAGTCATGTAGGTTTATATTCAAAAAAATATAAAACACTTGAAGACTTACCTTCGCAAGCACGTGTTGCTATTCCAAATGATCCCGTCAATTTAGCTCGTGCCTTAATTTTGCTCCATCGCGCGAGCTTAATTCAGCTGAAAGATAGCAACAATGAGCTTTCAACGACTCAAGACATTATTGCCAATCCTAAACAGCTAAGCTTTGTTGAGGTTGAAGGCCCACAAACAGCACATGCATATAACGATGTCGATTTAATTTTCGGCTTCCCCCACTACTTAAAAATGGCAAAGGTAACCGACCCACATAGCGCATTATTTTTAGATCCAATCGATAAAAAATACGCAATTTTGTTTGTGACCCGTCGCGATTACCAAGACAAAAACCAAAAACTCGCAACCTTCGTTAAAGCATTCCAGAACTCAAAACAAGCACAAGATATTCTGGATAAAGACTTTGGCCAAGGTATGTGGTTTCAAGGCTGGAAATAAGGAGAATGACGATGGTGAGTTTTGGATCACAAGTTGATTTTTCTCTACCCCATATCAAAATTCGTGGTTTAAATAAGTTTTACCAATCGCAGGGTCAAAAACTGCATGCTTTAAAAGAGATTAACCTTGATATTCCTCAAGGTAAGATTTTAGGCATTATTGGTAAAAGTGGTGCCGGAAAATCTTCCCTACTCCGCACGTTAAATGGCCTAGAACAAGTAAATACAGGCAGTATTCATATTCATCAACAAAACATTGCTGAATTGAGTCATTCCGAGCTTATTCAAACACGCCAGCGAATTGGAATGATTTTCCAACATTTCAATTTGATGTCTGCAAAAACAGTTTGGGAAAATGTGGCTTTGCCTTTAAAAGTTTCCAATTACAACAAAGCAGATATCGACCAACGTGTAAATGAAGTTCTAGCACTCGTAGGTCTTGCAGATAAGTCTGGTCATTATCCGTCACAACTTTCTGGCGGGCAAAAGCAACGTGTCGGTATTGCACGTGCACTTGTTCACCACCCTGAAATCTTACTTTGTGATGAAGCCACCTCAGCACTTGATCCAGAGAGTACCGCCACTATTTTGGCTTTACTTAAAAAGATTAATCAGGAACTCGGCCTAACGATTGTACTCATCACTCACGAAATGCAAGTTATTCGAGAAATTTGTGATCAAGTCGTGGTGATTGACCAAGGTGAAATTGTAGAAGCTGGACAAGTTTGGTCTGTGTTTTCACGACCAGAGCAACAAATTACTCAAGAATTGTTAAACCTTGAGCAGATCACTCTGCCTTTTAAAATCAGTCCTCTACCCGATGAAGATTCGACTCATATTATTGTAAAACTGAAATATGAGGCTGAAGCACATCAAGTTCCGGATATTAAAGAACTACTGGCTAGATTTAAAGCACCCGTCAATTTATATCAAAGTCAGGTCGATACCATTCAAGGCCACATTATTGGTTCACTTTTAGTCGGTATTCCGAACGTAGAAATTGATCTTTCATCTATACGACAAGATGCATTAACTGCAATTGCACAATTTGAGGTACTTGGCTATGCACGACCAGCTCATTGATTTATTAATTACTGGAACAGTAGACACGTTACTTATGGTAGGTGCATCTGCGTTTATTGCTTTTTTAATTGGCTTACCGATTGCTGTTGTTTTAGTCAGCACTTCTGAGCACGGCATTCATCCGTCACAAAAAATTAATCAGGCTTTAGGTTGGGTCATTAACATTACTCGTTCTGTGCCTTTTCTTATTTTAATGGTCGCACTCATTCCGCTTACTCGCTGGATTGTCGGTACGAGTTATGGCGTTTGGGCAGCTATTGTTCCATTGACCATTGCAGCAATTCCTTTTTTTGCCCGTATTGCAGAAGTCAGCTTACGTGAAGTCGATCAAGGCTTAATTGAAGCAGCACAAGCAATGGGTTGTAACCGTAAACAAATTATTTGGCATGTGCTTTTGCCAGAGGCTTTACCAGGTATTGTGGCAGGCTTTACTGTGACTATTGTGACCATGATTAACTCCTCTGCCATTGCGGGTGCTATTGGTGCTGGTGGCTTAGGAGATATTGCTTATCGTTATGGTTATCAACGTTTTGATATGCAAATTATGTTGGCTGTGATTTTTGTGCTCATTGTTTTGGTGATGTTAATACAAGCGACAGGCGATGCATTAGCCCAGCAACTTGATAAACGTAAAGTTTAAACTCAACAGAACCCCGCTCTAGCCATGACTTTGTCATGGCTTTCATGTAAAATCAGCCACAATTTTTAATTTACACATTTGTGAGTGGTTTTCATGGGTTTTAATTGCGGTATTGTTGGTCTGCCAAACGTAGGGAAATCTACCCTTTTCAATGCATTAACGAAAGCAGCAATTGCAGCGGAAAACTTCCCTTTCTGTACCATTGAACCAAACACAGGTATTGTTCCTGTACCAGATCCACGTTTAGACAAACTTGCTGCGATTGTTAAACCGCAACGTATTTTGCCAACTACAATGGAATTTGTGGACATTGCAGGTCTTGTTGCTGGTGCATCAAAAGGTGAAGGCTTAGGTAACCAATTCCTTGCTAACATTCGTGAAACTGATGCAATTGCACATGTTGTACGTTGTTTCGAAGATGAAAACGTGATTCACGTAAATGGTAAAATTGATCCATTAGACGACATCGCAACTATTAATACTGAACTTGCACTTGCCGACCTTGAAACTGTTGCTAAAGCAATTTTACGTTTAACTAAAGTTGCTAAAGGCGGAGATAAAGAAGCTGTAGCAACTAAAGCAGTTTTAGAAAAAATCCAACCTTTACTTGACGAAGGTAAACCAGCTCGTGCAGCTGATTTGTCTGATGACGAACGTAAATTAGTTCGTGGTTTTGGTTTAATGACTTTAAAACCAACCATGTATATTGCAAACGTTGCAGAAGATGGTTTTGAAAACAACCCACACTTAGACGCAGTTAAAAAACTTGCGGCTGAAGAAAACGCAATTGTTGTTCCTCTTTGCAACCAAATCGAAGCTGAAATTTCATTATTAGAAGATGAAGATCGTGCTGAATTTTTAGAAGCAATGGGCATGGAAGAACCAGGCTTAAATGTGGTTATTCGTGCAGGTTATGCACTTTTAGGTTTACAGACTTATTTCACTGCTGGTGTACAAGAAGTACGTGCATGGACAGTCAAAGTTGGCGCAACTGCTCCTCAAGCGGCTGGCGTGATTCATACTGACTTCGAAAAAGGCTTTATCCGTGCTGAAGTTGTTGCATACGATGACTTTGTACAATACAACGGTGAGAACGGCGCTAAAGAAGCTGGTAAATGGCGTTTAGAAGGTAAAACTTACGTTGTTCAAGATGGCGATGTAATGCACTTCCGTTTTAACGTATAAGTTAAAGCTTTAAAAAAAAGCCCCATCATATTGGGGCTTTTTTTATATTTATAATGAATGATTCAAATCCATCATATCTCGTTTACTACGTGCCTCTTTCAAAATTCGCTCATGCAAAGGCTTTCTAAAACCCAGCATAAATATAAATTCTGCCAATACAAATAACGGCCCAATCGCAAGTCCAATCACATCATCAACAAAAGCTGGTTTTTTCTTTTCGAAATAATGCCCAACAAACTGAAAGACCCACCCCACCACAAAGAAACCAATACTTGCTGCCAACCATTCTCCCCAAGACAATTGAGCAATTTCGCTCGCCAGTGGATACACAGCGACTAAAAGAATCAGCATGAGTAAACCAAATACTTTATCTAAAATAAAATAATAAATCGTACTAGCTGCAATCAACACCATGGCTAAAGTCAATTTAAAACTGCCAATATCGATTCCTGCTCTCGCAGTTAAACATAAAATTGAAAACACGATGAGCGGAATACCGATAAAATGCGTCAAAATATTTTTATGATTTAAGTGGTAAGCCGCATATTTGCTAAGCTGTTGCTCCAGATTTGACATGAGTTGTTCCCTATTCATCTATCTATAGTCATACTGTACAAATAAAGAAAACTTAAAGTTGTCAGCTATTTGACAAAGTAATGATTTTTTTTCATGGATGGCTCAATATTGGATCTTATTTATATTAATCGACTAAGAGAAAATACATGGTTTAGTGTGCTTCCAGAAGCATTCCAAAACTTTATTCTAGAGCATGGTAAGCAAAGAACATTTGAAAAAAACAATTATGTGTTCCGTGCCCAAGATATATTTGATGGCATTTATACTGTGCTTGAAGGCTCAATTAGCTTGGGCTATGTCGACGTAAATGGTAATGAAGCGCTTTCTGCAATTGCTGAACCAATTATGTGGTTTGGTGAAATATCCCTGATTGATCATGAACCGCGCTCACACGATGCGATTGCCTTGAAAAAAAGTACAGTTCTGCATATTCCCGCAAAACCATTAAATGAATTACTCAAAGACAATCCATATTATTGGTACTACTTTGCACGCTTAACCAGCCAAAAACTCAGATATGTTTTCTTAGAACAGATTGCTATCCAAACACGCAGTATTTCTCAAAGGCTTGCTCAACGTCTTCTATTCATTTTAGAAGGATATGGGAATCATATTCTTATTCAAGATCATCACATCCATATTTCTCAAGAACAATTGGCAAATATGCTGACCACATCTAGACAGACTATCAACCATGAGTTGAGCCTGCTCGAAAAACAGAAAATCATCAAAATTGCTTTTAGAAAAATCGAGATTCTAGATATTGAGAAGTTGAAAGTAGTTGCTCAAGCCCATTCCTAATCTTTGCACAACCAGCTATATGACAAAAACTTAAAACCAAATTAAAAAAATAGATAACGCTGCAAAACAACACATTGTTCAAACTCTATTTCACAAAATAAATGTTTTAAAGCAGATATTTTCATTTTACACTCAAGCTGAGCAATAATACTCAACAAGGCGCTGATTAACATGAAAAAATTATCAACAATTCTTACAGCAGGCGTATTGGCTATGTTAAGTGTTTCGGCATTTGCATGTCCAAAAGGAACTCAATTACAAGGTGGTACAGGGCCAAATCATAAAGGCGGGAAATGTGTTGCTGCACATGGCAAAGCAACTGCTAAAAAAGAAGCAGTAAAAACAAAACAAGATGTTAAAAAAGATATGACTGAACAAAAACATGAAGCAATGATGAAATCTATGCATGCTCAGCACGATGCAACTCAAATGAAACATGATGCAATGAAACCAGCAACAAAACCTTAATTAACATTCACTCATTATCGTTTTAAAAGCAAAAAAGCGAGATTGATCATCTCGCTTTTTTATATTTATAAATTTTATTTTGGAGATGTATTTCCAAGATTTGGCGTATCGATTGCATCCTTACATTGCGCTTTATCTCGCTCATAATCTGCTTGTTTCTTAGTAACTGAATCATTATTTTCAAGCGTTTCGCGTGCCCACACATCTAGACTCGTTAGAGCTTTACGACAAAGTGCGTACTTCCCTTCTGTCACAGAATCAGTCATTTTCACATTAATGCGCCAGTCCGTACTCAATTGACGTAAAGGTTTACGAACTTTGTCATCGATTTGGCTCAACTGCTTTTCATAAACTAAATGCTCAACCGCATTAATCAATGTCCATGCTTTTTGAGCATAAACAGTTGCGTCATTGGTCAGTTTAGGTGCTGGCTTAATTTCTACTTTTTTTTCTGCCTCATGATTACCATTGTCACAGCCCTGCAATGTAAAAATACCTGCACTCAACATGGCGATATAAACTAAACGAATCTTTGCGTTGAACATAGCAAACTGCCGATTAAACATTTCGGCACTATGCTATTAAATTCGGCTACAATACTCAATCTTTCAAGTATTTTTATCATTTGGTTTATTGCCAAGGTGTATTGTGTCCGAACAACAATTGATGCCTGCCCAAACGGCAACTTTTTGGCAAGGCGCCAAAGATAGCCAAGCTATCGTACTCACCTATTTACCCGTTTCTTTTGCCTTTGGCGTTTCTGCATCTCAGTTTGGTTTTACACCATGGGAAGCATTTTTCCTATCTTGTTCAATGTATGCTGGAGCCAGTCAGTTCTTAGTTGTTGCACTTTTAGCCAGTGGTTCATCTATCTGGTTAACTGCATTAACAGTCATTGCACTTGATATTCGCCATGTACTTTATGGACCAGCGCTATACAATCTGATTCCAAACAAATTAAATCTAAAAAAAACGGCGCTGTGGGCGTGGGGCTTAACAGATGAAGTTTTTGCCAGTGGAATGATCCAACTGTCACAACGTCGTCAGCAATGGTCCGAGTCTTGGATGTTAGGCTTAAGTCTATTTAGTTGGATGGCTTGGGCAACTGGCTCATTGTTAGGCGGATTATTTGCAGATCAAGTCGCTCATCTTCCCAAGTTTTTACAAGCAGCCTTAGACTTCTTATTACCTGCTTTATTTTTAAGTTTTTTATTAGCGGCATTTGAGCGAAAGCATAGCCTTGTAGTTGCTGTATCTTTAGTCGTTTCAGCGTTGTCATGCTATTGGATTAACCTATCTGCGGCTATTTTTATAGGTATTCTTTCAGGCATTTTAGCCGGCTTGTTTAAACATTATGTGCTGAAACAACAAGAAGAGGTCGAAGTTTAAAATGAACCTAGAGATTATTCTGGTCGGTATCATTGTTGGTATTGCCAATTTTGCCTCACGTTTTGGACCATTCTTTGTTATACAAAAGCTACAAGGGACACAGCAAAGACGTGGTTCAGTATGGCTAAAAATTGCTTTGGGTTGTATTGGTATATCTGCAATTAGTGCCATGCTTGTGGTTGCCACTCTTCCACCACTTCTTGAAAATCCTGATAAAAGCTTAGCCATGCTTATTGGCTTTCTGGTTTTAGCAGGTCTTTATTTTAAATTTAAGAAAATTGTTTCGGCAACGTTAACTGCCGCAATTGTTTATGGCCTGATCTATACTTATTTACCTTTATAAATAGATAAACTGACCTTCCTTATATAAAATGAAACCTAGCCAGAAGCCTTTAAGATTGAAACTTCTGGCATAAAAATCTAATTTTTGAATTGATTAAAAAGATAATCTTACCTACTTCATAGAGATAAAAATGTCACAAGTTAAAATTTACGCAAATGAACAAACGATTATGCAGTATCGAGAATTACTTTCTCATGCAATCCATCAAGCTTTAATTCAAGAGTTGAAATATCCTGTCGAAAAAAGATTTCAGCGTTTTATTAGTCTTAAGCCTGGAAATTTTATCTATCCTTCGGACCGTAGCCAACACTACATTATTATTGAACTCTCAATGTTTGCGGGACGTACCCCAGCTACTAAGAAACAACTCATTCAAACTTTATTTCGCAATATTGAAGAACAATGCAAAATAGCTCCTCAAGATATTGAAATTACGATTTTTGAAACCCCTAAAGAAAATTGGGGTATCCGCGGTAAAAATGCAGATGAGTTGCTTTTAAATTATCAAGTTAATATCTAAAAAAGTGACATCTTAATTGTCCGACAAAATTAATCTTTTTATGTGTCATAAAGCTTAACTCCATCATAAGTTCTGCTATGCTTAAAAAAATAATTTTGTCAGGACGATTCGCATGAGCGTGACACTCGGTACCCCACTTCAGTCTTCTGCATTTAAAGTTTTATTGTTAGGTTCAGGAGAGCTTGGCAAAGAAGTTGTAATTTCTTTACAACGCCTTGGTGTAGAAGTACATGCAGCCGACCGTTATGATCATGCGCCAGCCATGCAAGTTGCACACTTTTCTTATGTGTTAAATATGGCTAATCCAACTGAGTTAAAACAGCTCATCGAGAAAATTAAACCGAATTTAATTGTTCCAGAAATTGAAGCCATCGCTACAGAAGTTTTGCTTGAAATTGAAGCGAGCCAAACTGCAACTGTTATTCCTTCCGCTAAAGCTGTAAACCTAACAATGAACCGTGAAGGCATTCGTCGTCTTGCGGCTGAAGAACTTGGTTTACCTACTTCTGCTTACCGCTTTGCTGACTCTCTAGAAAGCTTCCGCGCTGCTTCTGATGATATTGGTTATCCAAACTTTGTAAAACCAGTAATGTCATCTTCAGGTAAAGGTCAGTCTCGTGTAAAAAGTTTCGATGAAGTCGATACTGCTTGGGAATATGCGATGCAAGGTGGTCGTGTTAACCAAGGTACGGTCATTATTGAATCTCAAATTGATTTTGATTTTGAAATTACATTACTTACCGTTCGTGCTAAAAACCCTGAAACTGGTGAAATCGAAACTCACTACTGCGACCCAATTGGTCACCGTCAAGATGCTGGTGATTATGTAGAAAGCTGGCAACCTCAACCTATGACCGTTGCTGCGCTTGAAGAAGCAAAACGTATTGCGAATAAAGTGACAATAGCACTTGGTGGCTGTGGTATTTTTGGTGTAGAACTGTTTATTAAAGGCGACAAGGTCTGGTTTAGTGAAGTCTCGCCTCGCCCACATGATACTGGCCTAGTGACTTTAGCGTCACAATTTCAAAGCGAATTTGAATTGCATGCTCGTGCTATTTTAGGATTGCCAGTGAATACGGCGCGCCATAGTGTTGCTGCTAGTGCAGTGATTTATGCAGGGGTCGATGCTAACAACTTAAGCTATAGCGGTTTAAATACGGCATTGGCTAACCCAAATACCGACTTACGCCTGTTTGGTAAACCAGAAGGTTTCAAACGACGTCGTATGGGTGTGGCAACTGCGCGTGCAGAAAATACGGATCTTGCTCGTACTTTAGCGAAAGAAACCGCTGATCAAGTAAGCGTAAACACCAACTCTTAATATTTACTTTTTGGTAGACCCATTTTCATGATCAATACATCGCCATTGCTGAACTACGTTACAAGCCATCATGATATTAAAGCCATTAATCAATGGCGAACGGATGTAGAAAAGCAATTGCAGGATTCATATGAAAATGGGCAATCTATTCGGGAAGTCATTAAAGCGCGCTCAGACCTCGTTGACGAAGCACTGATCTTTTTGTGGAAACATGCCGAACTTGACCAGACAGGACTAGGTCTTTTTGCTGTGGGTGGTTATGGGCGCCGTGAAATGTTGCCCTATTCCGACGTTGATATCATGATTTTATCGGAACATGAAATTAACGAAGAAAATGAAAAACGCATTTCTACATTCATTTCCTCTTTATGGGATGTTGGCAATTTCAAGCCCGGCATTAGCGTTCGTACCATTCAAAGCTGTGTTGAACAAGCTGCTACCGATTTAACTGTTGCAACTACACTCATCGAAGCTCGTTTAATTACGGGTAATAGTCAACTTGCAAAATGGCCGCGTCGAATTGTTTCGCAAACGTGGACAGACAAAACATTTTTTGATGCAAAAATGGCTGAACAAGCTAAGCGTTACCACCAACACAACAATACTGAAAGCAACTTAGAACCTGACATTAAAAATGCGCCTGGCGGCATTCGTGATATTAACCAGATTGGCTGGATTGCTAAGCGTCATTTCCGCGTAAACCGCATTTATGACTTAGTTCATTTAGGCTTTATTTCAGAATTTGAATTAAACGTTTTAGAAGAAGCTGAAAGTTTTCTTTGGGAAATTCGTCACCATTTACATCGCTTAGCGAAGCGTGATGAAAACCGTCTTCTGTTTGATCATCAAAGAGAAATTGCGGCTCAATTTGGTTACACTCGTCAAGAAGGTCAGCCTGTAAATTACGGTGTCGAGCAGTTCATGAAACGCTACTACCGTACGGCTCAACAGGTTTCAACACTCAATGAAATGTTGTTGGCCTATTTTAGCGAATCGGTGATTACTCCACGTTTACCAAATTACGAACGTAAAATTGAAGTCGTTAATGATCACTTTAAGATTGTCGATAATAAACTTGCCGTACAGCACCACAAAATTTTCGCAGAACATCCAAGTGCTATTTTAGAACTATTCTATATTTTAGCTAATCGACCAGATATTGAAGGTATCCGCGCTCGTACGTTACGCTTACTTATTCTTGCTGCAAAACGTATTAACCAAAATTTTCGAGATAATCCTGAGCATCAAGCACTATTTATGTCAATCATTCGCTCACCTTATCGTCTATACGATACCTTGGTAGCAATGAAACGATATGGTGTTTTAGGAAACTATATTCCAGCCTTTGGTCAGATTATGGGCCTTATGCAATATGACCTATTCCATATCTATACAGTCGATGCACACACATTATTATTACTGCGCAATTTAAACCGTTTTAAAGAACCAGAATTTGCTAAAGAGTTCCCTGTTGTAAGCTCAGTTTTCCAACGTCTCGCCCGTCAAGATATTGTATTTATTGCTGCGTTATTTCATGACATTGCCAAAGGCCGCGGTGGAGACCATAGTGAACTTGGTGCAGAAGATGCGATTGAGTTTGGACGTGCACACGGCTTTACAGAGCGTGAATGTAAATTAATTGCATGGCTCATCCACAACCATTTGCTCATGTCTTTAACTGCTCAGAAAAAGGATATTTCCGATCCAGATGTTGTTAAAGATTTTGCCGAAAAACTTGGCGATATGGAACATCTTGATTATCTATATACTTTAACAGTTGCAGATATTAATGCGACAAATCCAAAACTGTGGAATACATGGCGTGCCTCGCTTATGCGTCAACTTTATACGCATGCCCGTGATGTCATTCGTACAGGTTTAAGTCGTCCTGTTGACTATCAAATGCTGATTGAAGACACTAAATTTGCAGCAAGTGAATTACTGGTAAATAACTTCTCATTGGCAGACGTTGAAAAAGTATGGCAAGAACTAGGCGATGAATACTTCATTAAAGAATCGGCAGATGAAATTGCATGGCACACTCAAGCAATTTTGAAACACGGCGACAATCCAGAACCATTAGTTCTGTTACGTGCTCATCGTAAAGCTGCTCAAGATGCCGTGCAAATCTTTATATATACGCGTGACCAACCCAACCTTTTTGCAACGACTGTGGCAGTTTTGGACCGTATGAACTTAGACGTTCAGGATGCAAAAATTATCACAGCAAGTACCGCATTTAGCTTAGACACCTATGTTGTGCTCGATCGCTTTGGTACATTACTAACCGATCCTGAACGCGAAGAAACAGTTAAAACTGCATTAGTGAAGGCGCTTAGTCAGCCAGACCAATATCCGGGACTTATGCAACGCCGTATTCCACGTCAACTACGCCACTTCGATATTGAAAATACAGTTGACGTAACATTGAATGAAGCGTTACAGCAAAACATGGTTGAAATTTCAACACTCGATCACCCCGGTCTACTTGCACGTGTAGGTGGCTTGTTTATGATGCAAGGTTTAGACATCCATTCAGCTAGAATTGCAACTTTAGGTGAACGTGCCGAAGATATTTTCTTTGTCACGAAAAAAGATGGAAAACCGTTAAATAACGAAGAGGTCAAACTCTTCTCGGAAAAGCTTAAAGCTGCATTAGATGAAGCATCTAATCAAATTTGTCAGCACTGAAACTCAACTATCTGGTAACTGTTTAATGAACTCTAGCTTGTCGTTATTGCACCCATATCCATTTGAAAAGTTAAACCAGCTTTTTAAGGATATTACTCCTGCTCATCTTCCTTTGATTCCACTATCAATTGGCGAACCGAAGCACCCAGCACCAGAGTTTGTTAAACAGGCAATTATTGACAACTTCAATCATCTATCAACTTATCCAAACAGCAAAGGCTTACCTGAGCTTCGCCAAAGTATTGCAGACTGGTTAACTAAACGCTTTAAACTTAATAGTATTAGTGCTGAAAACCACATTTTGCCAGTGTCTGGTACGCGTGAAGGGATTTTCTCATTTGTTCAGGCGCTCATTAACCGTGAAGACGCACCGTATGTGGTAATGCCGAATCCGTTTTATCAAATTTACGAAGGTGCAGCTCTACTTGCCGGCGCAAAACCTTATTTCATCAATTGCACCGAAGAAAATGGCTATTTAGGTGATTTTGATGCGGTACCCGCAGAAGTATGGGAAAAAACTGCCCTTCTTTTTGTATGTACACCAGGTAACCCAACAGGTACTGTGCTTTCTAAAGAGCAATTCAAAAAGTTAATTGCCTTGTCTGATCAATATAATTTTGTTATTGCTTCTGACGAATGCTATTCAGAGCTTTGGTTCGATCAAGCACCTACAGGTTTGCTAGAAGTTTGTGCAGAACTTGGTCGTGATGACTATAAAAACTGTGTCGTATTCCATTCACTTTCTAAACGCTCAAACTTACCGGGTTTACGCTCAGGTTTTGTTGCTGGTGATGCAGAATTATTAAAACCATATTTGCAGTATCGTACTTATCATGGTGCAGCAATGCCTGTTCAACATCAGCTTGCATCAATTGCAGCATGGAATGATGAGAACCATGTTGAAGAAAACCGTAAGCAATATCGTGCAAAATTTGATTTATTCCAAAACGAATTAGGTCACTTATTACCTCTGCAAAAGCCAGATGCTGGTTTTTATTATTGGTTAAAAGTTGATAATGATGAAACTTTTGCCAAGATGTTAATGGAAAAAGCACATATTAAGGTTTTACCTGGCCGTTATTTATCTCGTGACACAGATCAAGGTAACCCTGGGGAAAATCATGTGCGTATGGCTTTAGTTGCCGATTTAGCGCAATGCGAAGAAGTGGTTAAGCGTTTAAAAGCAATTCTCTAAGCATAAGTAAATTGTACAGCCTTTAGTAATATTAAAGGCTGTACACTACATTAACTATAAATAACCAGTAGTACTGCAAAAAATATAAAAGCCAAACTAGAGCAATAATATAAGCCCTTAGCAGAACGTTTAATCTGTTCTAGAACCCGATTTTGAAACAATAAGCGAACCAATAATAAGTTCCAACCAAGCACAACCCCAGTCATCCACGTACTCATCAGCAATTTTTGAAGCAGATTAAAGTCATGCTGAATGAGCAACATTAAGCTGCTATAAAACATAATATTTTTCGGATTAAGAAGACTAGATTGTATTCCTAACATTAAACTCTTAACTTTATCGTGCTGTTGATACTCTTGATCCATCAAACCATTTTTTTCAATAGCAATAGTTAAGGTGCCAGACCGAGCCGCACTAAAACAAAGGTAACTCAAATAAACCAAATACCCCGCCCCAAGCCATTTAAGTACTAAAAGAATGTTCGTACTCAAATTTCCAAGCACCATAAATCCAAACATACACGCCATCAAAATCAAGGCATTACCAAAAGTAATTCCCATAATGACACCATACGTATAACGCGAACCTTTTTGCAAAAGGCTGGTGAGAATCAGAAAGAAGTCAGGTCCAGGAGATAACAAAGCTAAAAAGTGAGTAAAGGCGATAACTAAAAAAACTTCCATAACGGTTTCATCTGTAAAACAGTATGGAATAGCTTAAAAATAGAGAAAAATAATTTCTTGTAAATTATTGCGCGGCAACGAGTTGAAACTGACGAGGAGTGATTCCTGTATGGGCTTTGAAAGCTTTATGAAAATGGCTCTGATCACTAAAGCCTAAATTTACAGCTAACTCTGCGAGTGGAATGCCTTGTTTTAATTGTGCTCTGGCCTGATTAACCTTTAAATTAATTTGAAATGCATGGGGTGTTAAGCCAACATTGGCTTTAAATAGACGAATAATAGCATATCGACTAAGACCTACCTGCTGTGCAAGCTCTTCTAAAGAAATAAATCGTTCGGATGATTTAATAATATGAATCAAGTCCAAAAAGCTTTCATACAAATATTGAGTTTTCTGTATTTCTTCAAATATAAAATGAGGTAATAACAACTGTGTAAGGCAATATATAAGCGACTGTTCTTTTTCGAGAATTAATTTTTGAGAATCAAATAAAGTTTCATTCATGTCAGAAAAAGCCTGATATAAATTTTCATCTTTAATAATGAGAGGTCTATGTTGGGGCAAATTTAAATCAAAGCCCTCTTTTTGAAATTCGGCATACCATTGATTAAGCCAAGATATATCCAGATGTAGCATCTGGTAACTCCAAGCCTGATCAGGCAGTGGGTTACAAGAATGTTCAATGTGAGCAGGCACAATGACTAATGTGCCGGCAGAAATCTTTTGTGCTGTACCAAATGAGCTTTGAAAAACGCTATTCCCTTCGTCGATAGCTCCAATTGAAAATGTTGGATGACTATGAGACTTATAACATATTCGGCTAAAACAAGATCTTCTAGTTTCAACATAAGGCATTCGCCCATCTTGCCAAAACTCAAAATCTTGGGGAATAGCGTTCATTGAATTTACTAACTTGCTAATGCTTTTTCAATATCAGCTTCTAAAGCTTCTGGTTTAGTCGTAGGAGCATAGCGATTTAACACAGCGCCATCTCTTCCCACCAAAAATTTGGTAAAGTTCCACTTAATCGTGCTACTACCTAAAATACCTTTAGCTTCACGTGTTAAATATCTAAAAATCACATGAGCTTCCGGTCCTTTTACATCAACTTTTGCAAACATCGGGAATTTCACCCCATAGTTGCGCTGACAGAACGTACCGATTTCTTTATTGTTACCTGGATCTTGCCCCCCAAACTGGTTGCAGGGAAAACCTAAAACTTCCAAACCTTGATCTTTATATTTCTCATAAAGTTTTTCAAGGCCAGCAAATTGTGGTGTAAAACCACATTTACTCGCAGTATTTACAATTAGTAAAACTTTACCTTTGTAATCAGCTAATTGCTTAACTTCACCCTCTAACAGTTCAGCTTCAAACTGATAAATATTACTCATGGATAGGTTTCCTCATCATTTTTTTCTTGTGATTTCAGTTGTAATGATGCCGAGTTTACACAATAGCGCAAACCAGTCGGCTGTGGTCCATCTTCAAAAACATGCCCTAAATGGGCTTCGCAATCATGACAAACAATTTCAGTTCTGACCATACCATGCGATAAATCGTCATGTTCTTCAATTGCAGTTGGCTCAATCGGCTTAAAGAAGCTAGGCCAACCACAACCACTGTCATATTTAGTATCTGATGAGAACAATTCTGCGCCGCAGCAACGGCAGACATAGGTACCATGTTGCTTAGTATTCCAGTATTGCCCCGTAAATGCAGGTTCAGTGCCCTTTTGTCGTGTAATCCGATACTCTTCTGGTGATAACTCTCTTTGCCATTCCCGGTCTGTTTTATTGACTTTTCCCATGACATGCACCTTTATTCTGATGTAAACATTTCTGATGATTGAGTTTTTATATTTACGCCATTCATCACAAAAACACTAGTCTCTGAACGTAAAATTTGTTGGAATTTAATCATCTAAGCAATAGAAAGCAAAAAGTAGGCAAAATTCAAAATCAAAAGTAAGCAAATTTATGTTTTATTTTCTTCCAAGGAAGCAAAGATGGTGCTATTCTTGTTTGGCACGGTTGTATAGGACAAAACATGTCTCAGAAAAAAAGTGTGCTTTTCCAGCAACTATTACCAGTTATCAAACAGTATCAGCAATCGGGCTTTACCCATGAAAAAATTGTTGAATTACTAAAAGATCAACACGATCTAAATTTGGTAACAGTTAAAACATTTAAAAGTTATTTATACCGATATGCAAAAGTGAATCCAGCTATGTCTAAAAATACTGCTACCCTCCAATCCATGCCAACTTCTCGAGAAATAAAGAAATCATCGAAGCTTGAGCATGTTTGTTATGACATTCGCGGACCAGTATTACGAGCCGCCAATGAAATGGAAGAGCAAGGACATAAAATCATTAAGCTAAATATCGGCAACCCTGCTCCATTTGGTTTTGAAGCCCCACAAGAAATTATTAATGACGTTGCTTTAAACCTGCCAAATGCAATTGGTTATGTTGATTCAAAAGGTATCTTCCCTGCTCGTAAGGCGATTTGTCAGTATTACCAGCAAAAAGGCATTCTAAATATGCACGTGAATGACGTGTATATCGGTAATGGCGTATCTGAACTCATTGTCATGGCGATGCAAGGCCTATTAGATGATGGCGATGAAATGCTAATTCCAATGCCGGATTACCCTCTCTGGACAGCAGCTGTTAATCTTTCAGGTGGTACAGCAATCCACTATAAATGTGATGAAGAAAATAGCTGGTATCCAGATATTACTGATATTGAAAGTAAAATTACGCCGAACACACGCGGCATTGTCATTATTAATCCGAACAACCCGACTGGTTCAGTATATCCACGTCATATTCTTGAACAGATTGTTGTGCTTGCGAAAAAATACGATCTAATTTTATTTGCTGATGAAATTTACGACAAAATTATCTATGACGGTATTGAACATGTTTCAGTAGCTTCATTAGCGGGTGACCAGCTTTGCGTGTCTTTTAACGGCTTGTCAAAAGCTTATCGTATTGCAGGTTTCCGTTCAGGCTGGATGGCAATTACCGGTGATAAAAGCCGCGCTGCTGACTATATCGAAGGTTTAGATATGTTGGCATCTATGCGCCTATGTGCAAACGTTCAAGCTCAATATGCGATTCAAACCGCCCTCGGAGGTTATCAATCAATCAATGACTTGATTCGCCCAGGTGGCCGTTTATACGAACAGCGTAATATTGCTTGGGAAATGCTAAATGAAATTCCAGGGGTAAGCTGCGTGAAACCAGAAGGAGCAATGTACTGTTTCCCTCGCCTCGATCCGAACATCTATCCAATTGAAGATGATGAAAAGTTAATGCTTGATTTATTACGTGCAGAAAAAGTGTTATTGGTTCAAGGTACAGGCTTTAATTGGCCAACTCCAGATCATTTTCGCGTGGTTTTTTTACCTGCTGAAAATGAATTACGAGAAGCAATTACTCGCTTAGGTCGTTTCTTAGCCAATCGTCGTTAAAAAAATGCATATCAAAAAAGGCATCTTAAATTGGATGCCTTTTTTGATAATTCTATTTTATTAATTTAAAAAAAAGAATTATCACAAACACCCCACCTTCCTGTCCATTCAAAAATAACTCTTTGAAGTTAAAAACTTTTCATTAGAAATTTAGTTCTTTTAACTTTTAAATTCAGTTTAAAAATTCATTTATATATTTTTTACCATACGTTTAAATTTGTGTGTAATTTCACATTTCTCTCAATCTTCATTATGCAAAAAATGCATGGATCAATATATTTTTGCATTTCACACTGCTTCAAAATCGAGCAACAATCCTTTTCCATAACAACACCACCATATTCGATTCGGTTAAAACAGATACAGATATCTAGGAAGATAAAATCGGTAGAACGACCGGACTGAACTAACAAGGAAAGCTTTCAATCATTCAAATCCCATCAAAGAATGATTGAATCAAATGGATAGAGGTTCATATGAAGCAAAAGAAATTGCTCAAGTATATTGTTATTGCTATTTTACTCGGCATACTAACAGGTTGGATTTGTCACCACTTTTTCAATGAAGGTGAACAACTCAAACAGATCGCTTCTTATTTCAGCATTATTTCAGACATCTTTTTACGCTTAATCAAAATGATTATTGCTCCATTGGTATTTGCCACAATTGTTTCAGGCATTGTATCAATGGGGAAATCTACATCAATTGGAAGTATTACACTTAAGTCAATGACTTGGTTTATTACTGCTTCGTTTGTATCGCTTGCAATCGGTATGGGTTTAGCTAACTTCTTCCAACCTGGTGCAGCTTTAGATTTAGCATTACCAACAGCTCAACAACTTAGTGGCGCCTCTCTCCCAGCGACCACTGGCTTTACACTACAATCATTCTTAAGCCATGTTTTCCCACGCAGCATTGCAGAAGCAATGGCCAACAATGACATCCTACAAGTACTCGTTTTCTCAATCTTCTTTGGTTCAGCTCTTGCTTTTGTAAATCAAGGTAAAGAAAAAGACTCTGTCATTATTCGTTTGACTGAAGAACTTAGCAAGATCATGTTCCGTATTACCGATTACGTCATGATGTTCGCCCCTTTTGCAGTATTTGCTGCAATGGCTTCTGCAATTACAGTACAAGGCTTAGGCTTGATTGTTGACTACGGTATTTTAATCGCTGAGTTCTATTTCGGTCTTCTGTTGCTTTGGATTATTTTGTTCTCTGTTGGTGCAATCGTACTTAAAAAAGATATTTTCCGCTTAGGCAAATTAATTCGCGAACCTGTAACGCTTGCTTTTGCTACAGCTTCAAGTGAATCTGCTTACCCTAAAGTAATGGATGCACTAAATAAATTTGGTGTACCTAAAAAAGTGACTAGCTTTGTATTACCTTTGGGCTATTCATTTAACCTAGATGGTTCAATGATGTACACCACGTTTGCAGTACTGTTTATTGCTCAAGCTTACAACATCGATCTTAGCTTCACTCAACAAATCTTAATTCTGTTAACGCTTATGGTGACAAGTAAAGGTATTGCGGGTGTATCACGAGCTTCTATCGTGGTTATTTCAGCAACACTCACCATGTTCCATTTACCTGAAGCAGGCATTCTCTTATTGCTTGGTATCGATCAGTTCCTTGATATGGGTCGTACTGCAACAAACGTAGTAGGTAACAGTATTGCTACTGCCGTAGTTGCTAAACTTGAAGGTGATAAAGTAGCTGACACTGAAGAGCTACCAGAGCCTGTATTAATTAAATCAACTCAAGAACAAACGACCGCTTAAGTTTCTCTTTTCTCCCACTCTCCCAACTTAAGAGCAATTTTATATGACCTTATAAAATTGCTCTTCTTTTTATTCTAAAATTAAACAATAAAAATTTATCTGTATTTTCATATTAAATAATGAACCAAAAAATGTACTTTAACCCCTATTAAATTTTATTAAAGTAAACCTTAAAAAGAGAATAAAAATTACCCAAACAGAATTTATATTCTTAGAAATAAACATCAAGTGATTAAATTTTAATTCATTTTATTAAAACTTAATTATATTAAACTATTGTAATTATTATTTAGTTTCCCTACTAAAAAATTTATATAACTTCATTTACAAATAAAAATTTTTATAATCAATACAATATAAATACCAAATGGTAAATAAAACCCCGTCACACCCATTATTTTTTAATTTTATAAAGATAAAAAAATCATTTGCTTTCTTTATATTAAAAAGCAAAAAAATCGAGATAAATTAGAAAAACTTAATAGATTTTTTATTTTATTCATGATATTTATTAACGCTGAATAAAAGCAATGACTAAGTAATTGTTGGTGAAACAAAATGCTATTCAGGGATGCTTCTTATTCAGCAAGTTACGAATATGTTTTACATGGTATGTATTTTGCTTAGGAAAAGCAGACATATTCGACAAACTTTTTTACTTTCGTCACTTCATAAGGATATTTTCGATGTTGACTAAAACTGTTAAATCTTTAGGTTTAGCGATGGGCTTATTGGCCTGCTCTCTCCCACTTTATGCAAAAAACAATGTAGTTGTTGTTGCCACTGGCGGTACTATCGCAGGTGCTGGCGCAAATTCAACAAACAGTGCAACTTACACTGCTGCGAAAGTTCCAGTTGATGCCTTAATTAATGCAGTTCCACAAATCAAAGATTTGGCGAATGTAACTGGTATTCAGGCATTACAGGTCGCTTCTGAAAGTATTACTGACAAGGAATTATTACAAATTGCTCGTCAAGTAAATGAGCTGGTAAAAAAACCATCTGTTAATGGTGTTGTGATTACTCACGGTACAGATACTTTAGAAGAAACAGCATTTTTCCTAAATCTGGTTGTTCACACCGATAAGCCGATTGTTATTGTTGGTTCAATGCGCCCTTCAACTGCTCTTTCAGCAGATGGCCCACTTAACCTTTATAGTGCAGTTGCTTTAGCAGCTTCTGATGATGCAAAAAATAAAGGCGTTATGGTTCTCATGAACGACTCAATTTTTGCTGCGCGTGATGTAACCAAAGGCATTAACATTCATACAAATGCTTTTGTTAGCCAATGGGGTGCTTTAGGTACATTAGTTGAAGGCAAGCCATACTGGTTCAGACAGTCTGTAAAACGTTTTACAAATGCTTCAGAATTTAATATTGAAAATATTAAAGGTGATGCACTTCCAATGGTACAGATCGTTTATGGCTCAGACTCTATGCTTCCAGATGCTTATGAAGCATATGCAAAAGCTGGCGCTAAAGCGATTATCCATGCAGGTACTGGTAACGGTTCAGTTGCTAACTATATCGTACCAACTTTACAAAATCTTCACGACAATAACGGTATCCAAATTATCCGCTCATCACGTGTTCCACAAGGTTTTGTAGTGCGTGATGCAGAACAACCTGACTCTAAATATGGCTGGGTAGCAGCACATGATTTAAATCCTCAGAAAGCGCGTCTTCTTGCAGCATTAGCTCTTACCAAGACTACCGATGCTAAAGAAATTCAACGCATGTTCTGGCAGTACTAAGTTTTTCAACCAGCTCAAACCTAGATGTTTGAGCTGGTCATATTTTATAAAAATAATGTCTTTTATATTAAATCTGTACAATAGATGTTCAACTCATTCTTCTTAAATAATAAAATCCTTAACAGTTTGCCAAAATATTAACCATTTCCTTTTAACTTTGCGTGTTAAACTATGCTGCGGTCGCATTAAGGATTGGTTTATGCAGTTTGTTCATCTAGGTATTTATACAGAATTTTCGATTACAGAGTCGATAGTTCGCATACCTGACTTGGTCAATGCTGCGGTTAAAGACCAAATGCCTGCGTTGGCATTAACTGATCTCTCTAACCTCCATGCGGCGGTAAAGTTTTATAATTCTTGTTTAAAAAAAGGAATTAAGCCGCTTTTAGGTAGCACAATTCGACTTGATGATGCTCAACATCGTGTCACTTTACTTGCAATGAGTGATGTTGGGTGGAAAAGTCTCACCGAAATCGTTTCACGCGGTTTTATTGAAGGACAACAGCTCAGTATTCCATGTGTACAAAAAGAATGGGTACTTGAACAGCATCAAGACATTATCGTTTTACTTGGCCAGCATAGTGATGTTGGTCAGATGCTTTGCTCATCTAACCCTCAAAAAGCTGCTCCCCTTTTAGAAGCATGGCTCGAAAAGTTTGGTAACCGTGTTTATCTTGCTTTAACACGTACTGACCGTCCCGGGGAAGAAGACTTTATTCAAGAAGCAGCTAAGCTTGCTGCACAATATAATGTTGGTGTAGTTGCACATAATGATGTGCACTTTGTAGAAAAAGAAGATTTCGAGGCACACGAAGCTCGAGTTTGTATCGCTGATGGTTATGTATTAGCAGATAATCGCCGTCCACGGACGTATAGCCCTGAGCAGCATTTTAAAACCTCAGATGAAATGATCGAGTTGTTTTCCGATATTCCTAGTGCTATCGAGAACACCTATCATATTGCCAAGCGCTGCAATGTTAAACTACAACTCGGTACTTACTTTTTACCTGACTATCCAATTCCAGATGGTTTTACCATCGACACTTATTTTGAACATTTATCAAAAGTAGGTTTGGAAGAGCGCTTAAATTATCTTTACCCTGTTGAAAAACGTGGCGAGGACTGGGCAGAGATTCGTAAGCCTTACGATGAACGAATTGATTATGAAGTCGGTATTATCCTTAAAATGGGTTTCCCAGGATACTTCCTCATCGTCATGGACTTCATTCGATGGGCAAAAAGTAATGGTGTTCCTGTTGGGCCAGGTCGTGGTTCAGGTGCAGGTTCATTAGTCGCCTATAGCTTAGAAATTACAGACCTTGACCCTCTTCGTTACGATCTACTCTTCGAACGTTTCTTGAACCCAGAACGTGTATCGATGCCCGACTTTGACGTCGATTTCTGTATTGCTGGACGTGACCGCGTTATTGATTACGTATCACGTACTTATGGTCGCGAAGCCGTTTCACAAATTGCAACTTTCGGAACCATGGCAGCAAAAGGTGCAATCCGTGACGTTGCGCGTGTATTGGGTAAATCTTACGGTTTAGCTGACCGTATTTCAAAAATGGTGCCTACCAAACCACTCGGTGTGGATTTAGCTACCGCTATTGATATGGAACCTCAGCTTAAAGATATCGTGACTAATCCATCTAACCCAGATAACGACGATGCAAGCGAAATCTGGGAAATGGCATTAAAATTAGAAGGTGTAACCCGAAATACAGGTAAACATGCCGGAGGTGTCGTCATTGCACCAGGTAAAATTACCGATTTCTCAGCTGTACTCTGTGATGCTGATGGAACAAACCGCGTTGCTCAATATGATAAAGACGATGTAGAAGCAGCGGGTCTGGTCAAGTTCGACTTCTTGGGCTTACGTAACTTAACCGTTATTGAAGACGCGATTCAAAATATTAATAAAAACCGCGACAGTAATGATCAACTCAATATCTTGCATGTTCCTCTTGACGACGCTAAAGCATATTCTGTCTTTGCCGATGCAAATACGACAGCGGTATTCCAGTTTGAATCCGTCGGCATGAAACGGATGCTTAAAGAAGCACGCCCAAGCAAATTTGAAGAAATTATTGCGTTCGTATCCTTGTATCGTCCGGGTCCAATGGACCTGATTCCTGACTTTATTCACCGTATGCATGGTGGAGATTTTGAATATCTCCATCCGCTTCTCGAAGGTGTATTAGAGCCAACATACGGGATTATGGTTTATCAGGAACAGGTGATGCAGGCTGCACAGATCTGTGCAGGTTACACATTAGGCGGCGCAGATTTATTACGCCGTGCAATGGGTAAAAAGAAACCCGAAGAAATGGTTAAGCAGCGCCAAATTTTCTTAGAAGGTGCTGCTGAAAAAGGTATTGATGAAAGCACCGCCAACCATATCTTTGACTATATGGAAAAGTTTGCAGGCTATGGTTTTAACAAATCTCACGCCGCTGCTTATGCGCTAGTTGCTTACCACACTGCGTGGTTAAAAGCTCATTACCCTGCCGAGTTTATGGCAGCCGTAATGACATCGGAAATGCAAAACACCGACAGTGTTGTATTTTTGATTGATGACTGCCGAAATAATAATCTTGAGGTCTTACCACCATCGGTCAATATGTCGACTTATCATTTCCATGCAAGTAATGATAAAACCATTGTTTACGGCTTAGGTGCAATTAAAGGTGTCGGCGAACAAGCAATGCAGTCAGTCATTGACTCTCGTCGACAATTTGGTGCTTATACAGATCTATTCGATTTTTGCCATCGTATTGATTTGAAAAAAATCAATAAGCGTACTCTTGAAGCTTTAATTCGTGCGGGTGCTCTCGATTGCTTAGGGATTGAACGTGCAAGCTTAATGGCGCAATTGCCTGAAGCTGTTCAAGCCGCTGAACAAGCTCGAAGTAATCGTGAAAGCGGTATTATGGATTTATTTGGTGAAGTTGAAGAAGTTCAGCGCAAGCCAGCTAAGCCTGTTAAGCCGTGGAGTGATGAAGTTCGTCTTAAAGGCGAAAAAGATACACTTGGATTATATTTAACAGGCCATCCAATTGATGTTTACCGACAAGAACTCAAAGCTTTTATTCCTGTAAAACTCAATGAAATTACCGCTACACGTCGTGGCGTTACTACGGTTTATGCAGGTTTGGTTATTGATGTCGCAAACTTCCCTAACCGAGTTGTTATTGTACTTGATGATGGTACAGCACGTATTGAAGTCAGCTGTAACCATGAGCGCTTCCAACGTTTTAAAGATATCGTTCAAGTGGAGCGTGTTGTAGTTTTCGAAGGCGAAATCTATGAACGAGAAGGCTTTGATCGTCCAATGGGACGTTTAACCAAAGCTTTCACCTTAAATGAAATTAGACAAAAACGTGCTAACAGTATTCAAATCAAATTAACAGAAGAGTTCATGCAGCCAACATTGGCAAAAGATCTGCAAAACATGATCTTGCCATTTTGCAATGTAGATATGCATCAGCATATCGCTCTACAGTTACAGATTGATCAACCCTATGCTCAAGCCGAGCTTCAGTTTGGTCCACAATGGAAAGTCGCTCCTCTAGACGAATTACTTGCTAAACTCAGAGATTATTTTGGTAAAGATAATATTTATATTGAGTATCAAGTAAAGTCGAAAGCAGCTAAAGCAGCAGACCCTGTTCGTCCACATGCTGTTGCCTCACCTCCTGCGGGTATGTCTATGGACGATGCATTGGATTTATACCAAAGCGAAGTTTCTCAATATTCGTAATTTCTGGAAATCTTATGAGTTCGTTTGACCACACCACCGTGTCAAAACAATTAGCACAAGTGCGTATTGTCATGGTAAATACAACTTTACCTGCCAATATTGGTAGTGCTTTACGCGCCATGAAAACAATGGGACTAATTAAATTAGTTCTTGTAGCACCTAAAACATATCCTCATCCAGATATACAAGCGCTTGCTGCTGGTGCCCAAGATTTATTTGAACATCTTGAAATTGTAGATACCTTAGAAGATGCGATTAAAGATTGTCATTTAGTATTTGGAACAAGTGCACGTAGCCGCACCATTCCTTGGCCTTTACTTGATGTGCGACCTGCGGCTAAAGAAGCCATTAAAGCAACCGCTCAGGGACAACAAATTGCTATTGTTTTTGGCCGTGAAGACCGTGGTTTAACTAACGAAGAATTAGCACTGGCAAATTATCATTTAACGATTCCTGTCAATCCGGATTATGGCGTATTAAATGTTGCGC
This sequence comes from Acinetobacter sp. 1124_18A, assembly GCF_052824995.1. NCBI lineage: Bacteria > Pseudomonadati > Pseudomonadota > Gammaproteobacteria > Moraxellales > Moraxellaceae > Acinetobacter > Acinetobacter sp. 1124_18A. The sequence goes on from NZ_VTDF01000002.1 coordinate 489,130, forward strand.
AAGCGATTCAAGTCGTATGTTACGAACTTCGAATGTCTGCTCTGGAACAAGACCAAGTCGATCAGACTGTAGATGAAATGCCATTAGTGCAAGGCCAAAGCATGCAATGGGATGAGCCTTTGGTGACTCAGCAACAAATGGAAGAGTTTTATCCTCATCTAGAAAAAATGCTGACTGAAATTGAATTTTTAGATCCAGAAAATCCACGTTTATTGCCTTTACGCTTGCGTCGTCTGTTTGGTCGTATACAATTAGATCGTATGGAATATCATTTACTTCGCGGTATTTTTAGTCGCGTACAAGCTTTAACGAGTGGTAAATGGAAAAAAGCATTATCTGACAAGGAGGATCAACCCAATGCTTAAGCAGCTTAAAGAAGATATAAAGGCTGTATTTGCGCGTGATCCTGCTGCCCGCAATACACTCGAAGTTCTTACTACTTATCCTGGTATTCATGCAATTATGATGCATCGGGTTGCACATGAATTATGGCAAAAAGACTGTAAAGGTGCAGCTCGCCTACTTTCTTCATTTAGCCGTTTTGCAACAGGAATTGAAATTCATCCGGGCGCTAAAATCGGTAAGCGTTTTTTCATTGATCATGGCATGGGTGTTGTGATTGGTGAAACTGCTGAAATTGGTGACGATGTTACGCTTTATCATGGTGTTACCTTAGGTGGTACAACATGGAAGACTGGCAAACGTCATCCAACTTTAGAAGATGGTGTAGTTGTTGGTGCCGGTGCGAAAATTTTGGGTCCATTTACGGTAGGTAAAGGCGCCAAAGTCGGTTCAAATGCCGTGGTGACTAAAGCTGTTCCTGCTGGTGTAACTGCTGTAGGCAATCCTGCTCGCTATATTTATAAAGATGCCGACAAAAATAACGATAAAGATGAAGCACGTCGTCGTGATTATGCACAAAGTATTGGTTTTGCCCCATATGCGACAACTGCTGATCAGTCAGACCCTATTTTAGAAGGTATGCGCGTTTTGCTTGATCGTATTCAGAACAATGAAACGCGTATGAATAATTTATGCCAGCGTTTATCAGAGCTAGACCCTAGCTTCAAAAAAGAAAATCAAGATGAACAACCTTTTAGTGATGAAGAGCTAAAAATTCTTGAAGAAGTGCGTCGTGAATGTGGCGCACAAAACAAGATATCAAAAACGTAATATTCTTGATTCATAATGTAACACGCTTACTCTTGCATGTCGGTTTAGCTTTTCCTAGACTTACCACTACCAAATCTGACTTTACTAAAATGAACGGAAGACCCTATGAATTTTAAGCCTTTGGCATATATCATCCTTGCGACCTCAAGTTTAACAGCTTGTACAATGGCACCTGTAAAACAACAAAAAATTGAGCCTTTTGTTTTCAAGGAACCAGAGCTTACTCCTCCTTTTTATGCACTAAATCCATTTAACTATGATCAACCGCCAGCATTTGAAGTTGCGTTAAAAGACGCTGCTGCACAGCCGGTAACAAAAATGGTGGTTAATCGTCAAGATGACCCAACCAAACAACTTACTCTCGACACTAATAAACTGATTGTCCCAACTGTAAATAATTCACAACGCTCAATGAAATATGCAGTTTTAGCTGGCGAGAATGAAATTGATGTTACGAGTATTGATGACTTCTTACAGTTAGTGGAAGGCAAAGCTCGTCACTATCCACCACGCTTTACTGACCGCCAAGAACGTAAAGGCTTTGAAAGTAAACTTAAAGAAGTAACACAGCAACTTGATACACTTGCTGCAAACCCAAATGCGTCATTTGATATTTTGCTTCGTGCTTTTAAAGCAAGTGTTCTTGCACGTAACCTTGATTTAGGAACCGTTCACACTACTAAATCTTTAGAATATGCTCAAAGACTTTTAAAAATTAGCCCAGATGATGCAGAAGCAAACTTCTGGTTCGGTTTTGGCTTATCTGAAGGTGGTGGTCAACGCGAAGCGATTCCATATTTAGATAAAGCGATTAAAGGTAATGTTCAAGAAGCATATTTAGCTGCTGCAAATAACTATATTGCGATGGAGCAAAAGAAAAATGCGATCCAGACGCTTAAGAATTATAAAGTTAAATATCCAGATGAATCGGAAATTGCTGACCGTTTAATTCAAGAGATTGAAAAACAAGGTCGTTGGAATGTATGGCAAGTTTTAACTAACCCTGCAATGTCTCCTGCTACTTCTACTGCAACATCAAAAAAATAAGATTAATTAGATAAAAAGGGCTGTTTTGACAGCCCTTTTTTTTATTTGATCATTTGAAAAATACTTTAAAATTTGTATGATCTACCTACCATTGAGCCACTATATTTTGACCATAATGTTTCCAATAAAAAGAAGCAAAACACTATTGACGGTCATGCTACTCGGTTCAATTCTGAGTGGTTGTCAGGTCGTCAATGTTAAACAGCAAGCTTTGAACGTAACGATTGCAAATGAACGTAATAGTATTCTTACGCAAGATAAACTCAGCGAAGCAAGTCTGAATGTTTTATCGATGTCTGGTCAGGAAGCTAAAGTTTGTACAGACACCCCTGATAACTGTGTAAATCAACTCAAAAAATTACCTCAAATTTTAGATGAACAGTTCTTATCAGCTGCAAGTGAAATGTATCTGGCAAAAGCAATGGCTTTATCAGATTCTTCGGATTGCAAAATGAGTAGATTTGCTAAACATAAGTCTGAAGAAGAAAAAACAAATATTCAAAATAAATATCATGATTGCTTAGACCAACAATTAAATTTACTAGATAAAAGTATTCGTTATAGTTATGCCTATCTATTTGCAACGAAGCGTCAGCCCACTGACCGTATTTTTGATAATAGACAAGTTCAGATTCGAGACTTCTATAATCAGGCAATTGCCAAAATGGTCGGTGTTTATGATTTGAGACATCCCCAAAAAAATGGTGTCGAACCCCAAATTCATATTGGTAAAAGTGTGTATTCAATTGACTTTGAATTTCATAGACAGTTAACGGGTCAAAAATTAGAAAAATTAATTTCAAGTTATAACTTAAATTTTTCAGGGTTAAGAACGATTAACCGTCGTGATGGTTTTGGGTCTGAATTTGTCGCTGTTTTTCCGAGTTCAGGAAGCGAAGATATTAATGAATATATTTTAGACCCACTTAAATACAATTATAAAAATGGTGTTAATCCAAATATTCATCATGCACGTTATTTGGCTGCAACTATTGTAGCTGAACCAAAACATGCAACCACTGTTGAAGAAATTATTAATAATCCTGAATTCGTAATTCGGGTTTATGATCCATACCGGACCGATAATATTAGTGTAGCAGGTAAACAATATCCTCTAGCAGCCAACTTTTCAGCGCCTTATGGTTTATGGTTAGCTGAAAATAATTTAGGTGTAGCGGCTTATTTAAGTCTAATTGATCGTGATCAGCATTTGACCATGCCACATCTCTACATGCTTGAGCCTTATAATCCAAATAAGAAAATTATTGTGTTAGTCCATGGGCTCGCAAGTAGTCCTGAGGCATGGATTGCTTTGACCAATGATGTTATGGGTGATACGGTTTTAAGAGATAATTATCAAGTTTGGCAAGTTTTCTATTCGACTAATATGCCGATTCTGGAAAGCCGTTTCCAAACTTATGCCCTTCTTAAGCAAGCTTTTGGTTCTTTGAACCCTAATGATCCTGCTGCACATGATGCTGTACTGGTTGGACATAGTATGGGAGGTATTATTAGCCGTTTACTGGTAAGTGATGGCGATATTACCAAGCCTGCTTTAGAGCTAATGACGACACGTCAGCAAAACCGCTTTAAGAAACATCCAATGGTTACTGAACGATTGCAAATGCATTCAATTAATAATTTTGATCGCGCAATTTTCTTGGCTTCTCCTCATCGAGGTACAGATTATGCAGATCGATGGTTTACATTAGCGGCGCGTAAAATTATTCGTTTACCGGGCGCATTTTTGTCAGCCGTAGCGACTTCACTCACCACTGAAAATTTAGATGTTAAAGATTTCTTAAGTAATATTGATAATGGTTTGATTCAAAATGGTCCAAGTGATTTGAGCCATCAGTCCAAATTTATGGAACTCACGGAAAATATTAATCCACATCAAGGTTTAGTTTTTCACTCAATTATGGGAAATATTACCAAGAGCGATGATCCAAATGTCATTACTGATGGTATTGTCCCTTATAAGAGTGCTCACTTAGAGGGTGCCAAATCTGAGAAGGTTCTTCCAGGTGGACATTCAATTCAGTTAACACCGCAAGCCGTTTTAGAACTGCGTCGTATTTTACGAGAGCATTTAGTCGAACATGGTTTATATAAACCATAAAATAAAAAGAGCCAAAGGATAACCTTTGGCTCTTTTGTTTCTGGATCTAAATTTTACTGCCCCGAACGGATGATGTAATCAAATGCAGAGAGTGATGCTTTAGCACCTTCACCTGTGGCAATAATGATTTGTTTGTACGGAACCGTAGTACAGTCACCCGCAGCAAACACGCCTTTTACATTGGTTTCATTACGGTCATTTACAATGATCTCGCCACGATTGGTTAACTCAAGCTCACTGTCTTTCAAGAAGTCAGTGTTTGGCAATAAACCAATCTGTACAAAGATCCCTGCAAGCTCAACCACATGTTCTTCTTCGGTCGCACGATCTTTATATTTAAGACCTGTCACTTGTGATCCGTCACCTAACACTTCCGTACTTAAGGCATTCATAATCACAGTGGTGTTTGGCAAGCTATGCAATTTGTTTTGCAAGACTTGGTCAGCACGTAGTTTGGTATCGAACTCTACCAAAGTGACATGCTCAACAATCCCTGCAAGGTCAATTGCAGCTTCAACACCTGAGTTACCGCCACCAATCACGGCAACACGTTTGCCTTTGAACAATGGACCATCACAGTGTGGGCAGTACGCAACACCACGGGTACGGTATTCTTGTTCACCCGGTACATTCATTTCTCTCCAACGTGCACCTGTAGAAAGGATTACTGTTTTCGATTCAAGTTTTGCACCGTTTTCAAGTTCAACTTCAACCAGACCATTTATCGTTTGGTTTGCACCTGTGATTTTGCTGACACGTTGCAGGTTCATGATATCAACATCGTATTCACGAACATGTGTTTCCATCTCGGCAGCAAACTTAGGACCTTGAGTCTTTTGTACAGAAGTGAAGTTTTCAATGTCCATGGTATCCATGACCTGACCACCGAAGCGCTCAGCCACGATACCTGTGTTGATACCTTTACGTGCCGCATAGATTGCAGCCGTTGCACCCGCAGGTCCACCACCAATCACCAATACATCAAAAGCATCTTTGGCATTCAATGCCGCTGCATCTTTTTCAGCTGAGTTGGTGTCGAGTTTTGCCACAATCTCTTCAAGGGTCATACGACCTTGACCAATGTGTTCATTGTCTTGGAACACCATTGGAACCGCCATGATTTTGCGTTGTTCCACTTCGTCTTGGAAGAATGAACCATCAATCATGGTTGCGGTTGTATTCGGGTTATAAATCGCAATCAGGTTAAGCGCCTGTACCACATCAGGACAGTTATGACAGCTTAGCGATACAAAAACATCAAAGTTGGCTTTGAGGTTTAAACCTTTAATCTGGTTCAGCACTTCATCAGACACTTTAGGTGCATAGCCAGACACCTGTAACAGGGCCAAGATCAAAGATGTAAACTCATGGCCCATCGGTAAGCCAGCAAAGAACACACGAGGTTGTTGACCTGCTTTAGCTACACCAAAGCTTGGACGGCGTGTATTGTTGCCATCAAAACGGGCAGTTACTTTGTCAGAAAGTTCAGCAATTTCGGTTACTAACTCTTTAATTTGAGCCGCTTTATCTGATTCATCTAAAGCAGCAACTAATTCGATTGGACTTTCTAAACGTTCTAAATAAGCTTTTAATTGAGTTTTGATGTTTTGATCTAACATCTGTTTTTACTCCAATGCATCCAAATTCTTTCAATAGATACATAGTACGTTAAAACACAAAATAGGTAAAATAGTATGTTTTTATAGATTCAATCGGTTTTTTAGATTTTATTCTTATTTACTTGAATCAAAAAAAGCCGACCTGAACTCATCCAGCGCAGGTCGGCAAACTGGTTAAACTAGAGTAAAACAACACCAAATACAGCCCCAGCAATCAGGACATGCAAAGGATGAACTTTCTTAATTAAAGATAATAAAGTTGCAATAACCACCATAATAATCAGTAAAGTATTTATTGCAGCCGCCTCAGAAATAATCCACGCACTGGCAAGTACTGTTCCAACGGTGACGGGTTGTAAAGCAAGCTGTAAAACACGGCGCCATTTCTTATCTTTAAATTTTGACCAGCCTCTCATGACAAACACTGTAATGATTGATGAAGGTAAAAACTTAGCAGTAGATGTCACAAGCAGACCTGACAACCCTGCTACATGCCATCCCACCAAAGGTACAATCATCATGTTCGGACCAGGTGCTGCTTGAGCTATGGCAAATAATGCACTAAATTCTTGTGCTGTCATCCAGTGATGGATATCAACCACTTGACGTTGCATTTCAGGCAAAATTGTATTTCCGCCACCAAAAGCAATAAGTGATAACTGAGTAAAAATGATGGCTAAAGTCAGTAGAACTGCACCCATTACACACGTCTCCAAATGATGGCTGAATAAAATGACAATAAAACTAGCATAGTTATCAGTAAGGATATTTTCAGAAAAGCGATACTGACAATTGCCACTACGACTACACAGATCGCTAGTGGATTACGTAATAAAGGCTTGAGCATTTTTAAGCCTGTTGCCACGAGTAGCCCAGCGGCGGCGGCGGCCAATCCTTCAAAAAGATGCTTGACCATGAGGTTATCTTGAAACTGCTCATAGACATAATGTAAAAGTACAACAATGACTGTTGGCGCAAAGATTAAACCAATCAGGGAGCTGACTGCACCACGAACACCACGAAACTCCATGCCAATCGCAACAGATAAATTAATAATATTGCCGCCTGGTAAAAATTGGCATAACCCAAGTAATTCAGTGAATTTTTCAGGACTTAGCCACTGCCGCTGCTCTACAACGACTTTACGCGCTAAAGGCAATACACCACCAAATCCGATTAAACCTAATGTTAAAAAACCTAAAAATAGTTCTGTGCAGGTTGGTACGCTCTCCTTCTGCACGGCAATCTCAACATGGTTCATTTTCGTTACTTTTCACTTTATCTGACTCAAATAGAATGCTACTTTTATGACATATCTACAAATGCTTTTATTTTCGTTAACCATACTCTAAAGGTATTTCTATGCTCGATTTGCACAAGCTTCATGCCTTTGTTGTGGTCGTCGAAGAAAGAAACATTACTCATGCAGCAAACCGGCTATTTATTCAACAGCCTCCTTTAACGCGTTTACTCAAAAAACTTGAAGAAGAGCTTGGTACACAATTACTTATTCGCCAGCCTCGTGGAATTGAACCAACCGAAGCAGGTTTAGCATTATTTAAAGAAGCACAAATTTTATTAGAACATGCCAGACAGATTCCAAAATTAGTTCAAGATGTTAGCCAAGGTAAAACTGGACAACTCAATATTGGTTTTACAAGTTCCGCAGGCTTGCACCCACTTATTTCATTAGTATTACGTTCATATCGGGAAATCTATCCAAAGGTACAAACCAAACTTGAAGAAGCAGGCAGCCAAAAACAATTAGATCGATTAATTTCGGAAAAGCTTGATATCGCTTTTCTAAGAGCACCTATTAGTCGCGATATTGGATTAAAACATATTCACATACTAGATGAGCCAATGGTGGTGGCATTGCCTATAGGGCATCCACTTACACATAAAGAAAAAGTGAGTTCAAGTGACTTATCAGATGAAAATTTTGTTTTATACCGTCGTTCTTCAGGACAAGGTTTATATGACAATATTTTATATAGTTGTTATCAAGCAGGTTTTAGCCCACGTATTATTCAGGAAGCACCTCGACCTACCGCAACATTAAATTTAGTCGCTGCTGGAATTGGTATAACTATTGTACCAGCCTCAATGCATAATTTCTGGAACCATGAAATTGTTTATCGCGAATTTGATAGTTCAATAAAACTTAATGCTCCTCTTTACTTAATTACAAGAGAAAATGAAAATTCAGCCAAAGTGGCAAATTTTATTGACCTCTTACAAACATTATTACCTACCATCTAAATTCGCATTAAATATCAATAAAAAAGTGCTCTAAAGTGAGCACTTTTTTATTGTGATAAATCTACTATTTTTGATTGATTCGTTTAGATAATTCTTCTGCCGATTCTTTACGTTCCGAATAGCGATCTGTCAGATATTGTTTTTGTCCACGTGTTAATAAAGTGAACTTATAGAGTTCCTCCATTACATCGACAATTCGGTCATAGTAAGAGGATGGTTTCATACTTCCATCTTCTTCAAATTCTAAAAAAGCTTTAGCAACTGAAGACTGATTCGGGATCGTAATCATACGCATCCAGCGCCCTAAAATGCGCATTTGATTCACAGCATTGAAAGATTGAGAACCTCCACTAACCTGCATAACAGCTAAAGTTTTACCTTGAGTTGCACGAATTGCTCCGCCAGCTAAGGGAATCCAATCAATCTGAGCTTTTAAAATCGAACTCATCGCACCATGACGTTCTGGTGAACACCACACCATACCTTCTGCCCAAGCCAAAAGCTCATGCAACTCTTGCACTTTAGGATGATCTGTTGCTGCATCCTCTGGTAAAGGTAAACCTTTAGGATGAAAAATTTTGACCTCGGCACCTAAATATTCAAGAATTCGGCCAGCCGTCAACACAGCAAAACGGCTATAAGAACGCTCACGATTAGACCCATATAGCAATAAAATGCGTGGTGGATGTTCAAGTTGCTGTGCTTGCACTTGTTCAAAGGTAGGCTTATCTAAAAGATTTAACGCTACATTTGATAAATCATTGTTAAGACTGTTCATGTGAGAAATACTTTTTCTTGAGCCAAAGAGAAACTGAAACGAGTGAAATTAAAACCGGAACCTCAACTAATGGTCCTATGACTGTAGTAAATGCTACAGGTGACGCTAAACCAAATGTTGCAATCGCAACGGCTAAAGCGAGCTCAAAGTTGTTACCCGCAGCGGTAAATGAAATGGCAGTGGTACGTGGGTAGTTATTTCCCATACGCTTACTCATAAAGAAACTAATGAAGAACATCACCACAAAGTAAATCGTCAGTGGAATTGCAATTCGCAGCACATCTAAAGGTAAGCTCACCACATCACCACCTTTTAAGCTGAACATCCCCACAATGGTAAAAAGTAATGCAATCAAACTAATTGGACTAATTTTTGGCAAGAATTTAGTTTGATACCAATCTAATCCTTTTGCTTCCACTAAAATGAGTCGCGTTAGAAAACCCATTAAAAATGGAATACCTAAATACACCAATACAGCATGGGTAATGGTCCAGAAATTCACATCGATGACTTGACCCGCCACACCAAAATACGGCGGCAAGAAAGTTAAGAAAAGCCATGCATAAGTACTAAAGAATAAAATCTGGAAGATACTGTTAAAAGCAACTAAAGCAGCAACATATTGGTTATCCCCACATGCTAAACCGTTCCATACCAATACCATTGCAATGCAACGTGCCAAGCCTATCAGGATTAGACCTGTCATATATTCCGGATAGTTATGCAGAAAAATAATCGCTAAAGCAAACATCAAAATTGGAGCAATTAACCAGTTTTGTACTAAAGACAAAGCCAACGTTTTTTTATCTTTAAATACTTCGGGTAAAGTTGCGTAATCTACCTTTGCCAAAGGTGGGTACATCATTAAAATTAAACCAATTGCAATCGGAATATTGACGTTATCTACACTAAGTTGATTCAAAGAAACCGAGGCTTGAGGAAAGAAAACACCTATTGCCACCCCTAAACCCATGGCAATAAAAATCCATAGCGTTAGGTTCCTGTCTAAAAAAGAAAGCTTTTGCTTAGTCATCTCGGCTCTCTTACTCAATATTAGAGATTTTATTAATCTCAGCAATCAAATGTGACCGATTTAAATGTGCCACATCTAAAGCAAACAAGGCATCTAAACGACGATTAATATGATTCACTGTATATTGAAAAGCTTTGAGTTTTTCTTCTTTTGGCAAATCAAGATGTGATGGGTCACTCAGTCCCCAATGTGCTTTGATTGCGCCACCTAAATAAAGTGGGCAGGCTTCTTGTGCAGCAGAATCACAGACCGTAATCACAACATCTGGTTGATATTGTTCACAATCATCAATATTTTTACTCCATAAGCCTTCTGTTGAAAGACCTAAATTTTCAAGCGTTTCGAGCGTGAGTGGATGAACATGTCCTGATGGTTTACTGCCAGCGCTGTAAGCTTTCCAACCTTCTGGTGCACGACTGTTAAATAAAACTTCTGACAAAATGCTACGGCAACTGTTTCCAGTGCATAAAAATAAGAACTTCATGGTCTTACTCACAATAAGTTGAAATAGAAGAAAACTGTGAAGATGATTGATTCACTAAACTTTCATCTTGGTTTCCTATAATTTTCAAAACTTCAACGGCCCAACTTGGTAAATCAGGGTTGACACTGTAATACACCCATTGCCCTTGCCGCGTGTCTAGTAAAATACCGTGGGTACGCAGTAAAGCTAAATGTCTGGAAATTTTAGGTTGGCTCAAATCCAGTTGTTCAGTTAGCTCACAGACACAAATATTTTGTTTATTTAGAACTAATTTAAGAATGTTTAACCGAGTTTGGTCAGATAGACATTTAAAGAAATCGACTTGGTTGATCATATCTTCAACAGAATATATTCGTTATTGCAAATATACGGATATCCATATATAAATGCAATATCTTAATTCAACCCTGAATTTACCATGACTGAGCTAGTGAAGATTTACCATAACCCTGCTTGCGGAACCTCACGAAATACTTTGGCACTTATTCGTCGTGCAAGGCTTGAACCTATTGTTATTGAATATTTAAAAACACCACCCAGTAAAGATGAATTGATTCAACTCATTAAGGATTCAAACTTAACTGTACGTGAAGCCATTCGTAAAAATGTTGATCCATATAAAGATTTAGAGTTAGAACAAGCCCATTGGACCGATGAGCAGTTAATTGATTTTATGGTGCAATATTCAATTTTAATTAATCGCCCATTCGTGGTTACACCAAAAGGCACACGACTTTGCCGCCCTTCTGAAGTGGTGCTCGACATTTTAGGTTCAAAAAACTTAGGCTATTTTGCAAAAGAAGATGGTGAAGTGATTATTGATGAACAAGGCAGTCGTATAAAGTAATTGAAGATACTTATTAATATAAAAAGCTAAATGGCATGACACCATTTAGCTTTTTCTGAATGAAACGGATTAAAAATAGGATTTGATAAAAGGAAGCAGTTGCTCTCCTATTACCATGCCTAATAATCCGACTAACGCAACAAGAGGTGGAGCTGGTGACTTAACATTTAAAACGTAATATAAGACACCAACAAGCAACCCTACAGCCAAAGATAACAAGTACATTTTCATCGTACATCCCTTAGGGAAGCAAACCATTTAACGAAGCAGGTTCCCAAACTGTTTTATTTAAAATGCAAAACAAGAACACCCGAGTGCACCCCAGAAGGATTTTTTATCTTTATCATTTACAGGGACATCCAACATCCATGAGTGGCTATGTCCATGCATGCCACAACTGCTGGCGCATGCACACAATGCACTTTGTGACTGTAATGACTGATTAGATGGTGCATTACGATTTTCAGATAAACGCCACTGACCACCGAGGCGTTTTACTGGCGACCATGTTGGTGATGCTGGTGGTAATGGCAGATCATCCTGCTTAAACTCTGCTCCCGCATATACCACTTTTCCGCCCAAAACAGTGAGCACAGACTCAATCCATTGGATATCTTCTGCTTCAACTTTAAAGTAGTCATCGGACAGCACAACCAGATCTGCAAGTTCCCCTGCTGTTAATGAGCCTTTGACATCTTTTTCACCTGAAAACCATGCAGAACCTTTGGTCCACAGATTGAGTGCAGTTTGGCGATCTAACAGATTTTTTTCATCATAGAGTGGCAAACCACCGACTGTTTTACCTGTACTTAGCCAATATAAACACACCCAAGGATTATACGAAGCTACACGTGTTGCGTCTGTTCCAGCGCCCACAGGTACGCCTAACTCAAGCATTTTCTTGACTGGTGGAGTTTCCTGAGCAGCTTCAGCACCATAGCGTTTTACGAAAATTTCGCCTTGATATGCCATCCGGTGTTGAATGGCAATACCACCGCCCAATGCACCAATACGTTCGATATTACGCTCAGATACCGTTTCAGCATGGTCAATAATAAATCGGGTCGCAAATGGCTGTTTGGCATTTACTTTCTCAAATACATTGAGCAAACGATTAATACTTTCATCATAGGTTGCATGAATACGAAATGGCCATTTCTTTTCAGCCAGATGTTCAACAATGGCTTCGAGTTCACCTTCCATTTTTTCTGGTAAATCTGGACGTGGTTCATAGAAATCTTCAAAGTCACCCGCCGACCAAGTCAGGTTCTCACCTGCTCCATTCATTCTAAATAGTTCATCACCATCGCCCGGAAATGTCATTTCTGTCCAACGGCGATAATCATCAAGCTCTTGGCCTGCCTTTTGAGCAAATAGATTGTATGCAATTCGCACTGTCATTTGATTTTGATCGTGTAATTGCTTAATCACATCATAATCTTCAGGATAGTTTTGTCCGCCACCACCTGCATCAATTGCAGAAGTAATGCCTAATCGGTTCAGCTCACGCATGAAATGACGAGTTGAATTGACTTGATCTTCAACTGGCAGTTTTGGTGCTTTGCCCAAAGTTGAATATAAAATCATAGCGGATGGCGTTGCGAGCAACAGACCTGTTGGCTCACCTTTTTCATCCCGTACAATTTTGCCGCCGGGCGGGTCTGGGGTGTCTTTGTTAAAGCCCAATACATCAAGCGCAGCTCGGTTCAGCAAAGCACTAGCATATAAATGTAAAACGAAGACGGGGGTATCAGGTGCAGCTTTATTAATTTCTTCTAAAGTCGGTAAACGCTTTTCAGCAAACTGGAATTCGGTCCAACCGCCAACCACACGCACCCATTGAGGAGCTGGGGTATTATCGGCTTGTTCTTTGAGTAAGCGTAGAGCATCAGCGACGGATGGCACACCTTCCCAACGCAACTCCATATTGTAATTTAGGCCACCACGAATAATGTGCAGATGACTGTCATTTAGACCCGGTATAACGCGACGACCATTTAAGTCTACGACTTTGCTCGTTGCTGTTGCCAACTTCATAATTTCATCATTTGTGCCTGTGCATACGACTTTACCATCCGCAATGGCAATCGCTTGGACTTCTGGGCTTTTAGGATCTAGTGTGGTGATTTTACCGTTTTTGAGTATGAGGTTTATTTCGGTCATTCTGAACTCCTTTCTTGTGAATTATCGTTCTAAAAAATAAAGGTATAACAACATATTTATTTCATTATTCTTTTTGATTTTACACGACGGAGTCTGACCGCTTTTACATTCAATAAGAGTAGTTAATTGTGTTACTTTTCTTTCGGGAAAAGTAACCAAAACCATTCATCTGCAAAACTCGTTCAATTACAATCTTTTTTCAGATTTTGTCCTGTCTCGAACAGTTGCAGATGGCTTTTCCACTTATCAAATATAGTCAAAAATCGAATAAATCAACTTAATATCAAAATACCCTTAACTCAACTATTTCTTATTTTGCTGGAACTGGTGCAAATACTTCGTGTTTTGATGTTGTACGTTCAGGGGCCTTATGTACCATCGTATAGGCATAATCAACGCCCATACCATAAGCACCAGAATGCTCACGTACAATTGCCATGACAGCATCATAGGTATCGCGGTGTGCCCAATCACGTTGCCATTCAAGTAATACTTGTTGCCAAGTTACCGGAACAACACCTGCTTGAATCATGCGTTGCATGGCATAGTCATGTGCCTCTTTCGATGTACCACCTGAAGCATCCGCGACCATATAAATTTCATAATCACCTTCAAGCATGGCACCAAAAGCAAAAGTGTTATTACACACCTCGGTCCACAAACCTGAAACAATCACTTTTTTGCGATTATTTTTTGCAAGCGAATCACGTACTTTTTGGTCATCCCATGAATTCATTGAAGTACGTTCTAAAAGTGGAGCATCTGGAAATACATCTAAAAGTTCTGGATAGGTATGACCAGAGAAGCTTTCAGTTTCGACCGTAGTAATGGTGACAGGAATATTGAATGTTTTAGCTGCTTTTGCTAACCCTACCGTATTATTTTTTAATACTTGACGATCTATTGACTGTACCCCAAAAGCCATTTGTGGCTGATGATCAATAAAAATAACCTGACAATTCGTTGGTGATAGTTGTTCTAAAAGTGATTTATTCATGGGTAAACTCCATTATTCATTATTTAAGGCTTTTAAAATTGCCTTGTGCTTATTATCAAAACAAATAAAAATGTAAAAGCATAGACAGCAAAATGGCACGAATCTGTATGCTGTACGAATACAATAAAATCAATCATTGCTTTTTAATTTTTATAGTTTAATCATTGATATATATTTTTTTAACTTTTGCTTATCCATGGATCGATTAGACTGTATTTCCACTTTTGTAAGTGTCGTAGAACATGGGAATTTTAGTAGCGCAGCCAGAGCACTCGACATCTCTCGTGACTTAGTGGCCAAACGTGTTTGCTACCTTGAAAATGACCTAAAAACTACACTGTTAACCCGAACCACAAGGCAGATGAACCTCACCTCTTGTGGAGAAAAGTTTTATCAGCATAGTAAAGTCATTTTAAGTGAGTTTGAATGGGCTGCCTACGAAATTAGCTATAACCAGCAGTACCCAGAAGGTGAACTCAAGCTTAATACGCCAATGTCTTTTAGCAATATTTTTCTTCAAAATATCATTTCAGACTTTATTGAGAAATATCCCAGCATTAAAATTGATTTATTCATGACTGATCAACTATTAGATATGAATAATAATAAATTTGATTTAACCATTCGTGTCGATGGCTCTCCTCCCAATCTAGCAAACAGTAAAATATTAAATACCTATCAGCGCTATCTATATGCAACACCTGAGTATTTCAATCAGCATGGATTACCAGACTCATTAGAAGAACTTAAAGAACATAAATTTCTTATTTACTATCAAGATAGTCGACATAAGAAATTGATTTTCCAAAAAGATCAAAAAGAAGTGTCCTTCAATTGCTTCCCAGTCATGACCTGTAATAATGGTGAATTATTATTAGATATGTGTTTAAAAGATCACGGTATCGTCTTTCTGCCCGAGTTTATTGCAGAGCCTTACTACAAAGAAGGCAAATTACAGAAATGTTTGGAGGACTATACCAGTCAACCACTTCACTTATATGTGACATGGCCAAACCGTAAAATTTTATCGAAGAAAGTAAAACTATTTATTGATTTTTTAACCCATCAAATCGTTCCTATAAAATAAGCAATCTGGGCCTTTTCTATAAGAATTGGCCCCCTATTTTTAGCTGGTTTGCGTAGCTTCAATCTTCTTATTTTTAAATAAATTTAATAAATTGTGCTCCGCTGACGTTGGCTGTCTTCTTCAATAAATGTCGTTGCGTAGTGTTCTAAATGTTGTTCCATCAGTTGAATTGCTCGTTTTTCATCGCCTTGCTCAATGGCATCTAAAATGGCGCGATGTTCATCTGCCGAACAGTTATTATGTTTTGGAATTTCATATAACCCAATAAATAACGAAGTTCTTGCAATAAGTGTTTGCAAATAGCTGGTCATGATCGTTATTGACGGTGTTACCGCAGCAGTAAAACAAGCTGAAATGTTAGTTCAATTAAATTTAAAAACCAGCAAGATTGGAGATTGGGCCTCACCTCCTGTAAAGAACTACACAGGCATATTGTCAGGTTTTGGAACGTACTAGAGATGAATTATTGTTTCAATTCCAACTCAAAACCCTACGTTGGAATTGAAACAAAGACAATTAAAAGAATTAAGCCTCTGCTAACTCTGGCTGTTGTTCTTTTTTATAAAACGGTACATCACCATTAATGGTCGCGCGGTGCATAATGCGATGGGCATCGCCATAATCAAATAATGCTTTATGTTGTGTGCAACGGTTATCCCAAATAGCGACATCACCATCTTGCCACTTCCAACGCAAATGAAACTTTTCTTGGGTTGCATGTTCAAATAAGAAATTAAGTAATTGCTCACTTTCTTGTTCAGGTAATTCATTAATTCGAGTGGTAAAACCCTCGCTTACAAACAACAAAGGCTCACCTGTGACTGGATGGGTACGCACAACGGGGTGAACCACTGGCGGGTTACGCTTAAAGGTTTGCAAAAGCTTTTCACGCTCTTCATCGTTATTTGAAAAACGTTCAAGTGGAAAAGACTTACGAATATCGTGTGTTGAAGTTAAGCCACGTAATTTTTGCTGTAACTCAAGTGTAAGCCCTTTAAAAGCTGCGGTATTACTCGACCACAACGTATCACCGCCTACAGGTGGAATTTTGATGGCTTGTAACACACAACCCAATGGTGGAGTCTTACTAAAAGTCACGTCTGTGTGCCAAAGTTCATTGTCACGCAAATCTTGTTTCCAACTATCGAGCACCATGACTTCAGGTACATCTTCAATTGAAGGATAAATCGGGTGTACATGTAAGGTGCCAAAACTACGTGCCAAGTCTGCTTGTGCTTGAGGTGCTAATTGTTGCTTTCGAAAAAAAATGACCTGATGATCAAGCAAAGCCTGCTGGATTTGTTGCGTTGTCTGTTCATTTAACGCATTCAAATCAATATCGTGAATAATTGCGCCAATCGTAGGCTTGATCACTTCAATATTTAAGTTTGCTACTACTGTATTCATCTTCTTTACTACAACTGCTGACCATACCAAGGAGAAAACTGTTTTTGTAACCAACGTAAAAACAGCTCAAAACTAACTGCGACAATCGCAATCACAATAATACCCAGAATCACCGTATCAGTAATTAAGAACTGTGCTGCCGATTGCACCATAAAACCAATACCACGGTCCGCTGCAACCAACTCCGCTGCAACCAATGTTGACCAACCTACCCCAAGACCAATACGAATACCGGTAATAATATGAGGTAAAGCTGTTGGTAAAATGACATGCCAAAATACTTGTGTCTGACTTGCCCCTAGCGACAATGCCGCACGCTCACGATTAAGCTGATGGCTCAACACACCATGTGCACTACTAATAATGACAGGCGCCAAAATCGAGAAGAAAATCAAAAGTACTTTTGTGGTTTCGCCAATACCGAACCAAATTACGAGTAAGGGTAAATAAGCTAACGGCGGAATTGGACGTAATAATTCAACTAAAGGATCAAGAACAGCGCGAACCCATTTGTTCAGCCCCATCCATAAACCTAAGGGAACACCAATCACCACGGCAGCAATCAAAGCTAAAAATACACGAGAGATACTGGCTGCTAAGTGTTGCCACAAAGTAGCCTTCATAAAGCCTTCTTGGCTTACCGTTATAAATTTTTGCCATACTGCCTGTGGGCTAGGTAAAAACAGTTCAGGTACCACATGCAAAGCAGTAATGAGAAACCAGATCGCAACAACACTTCCCACACTAATAAAACTTACCGCAAGAGTTCGATGTTTCTCAAAAAATGACGATAGAAATGAAGCATTTTCTGTTTGCACATCTGGCTTAAGTTTTAGCCCTGCTTTGTCATATTCATAGACGTTATCTTTAGTACTCATGTGGTTAACGCCTCCTTACCGCTTTGTTTTTGTGCCCTTAAACTTTCAAATAGCTGCTCTCTGAGCTGAATAAATTGAGGGTCCGATTTAATTGAGCGAATAGACTCGCCCTGACGATATCGATTAGCAAAATCGAGATGTAGAGTTTCTACAATTTTGCCTGGATGGGCTGTCATCAGAACTAACTGATTGCTGAGCAATAATGCTTCTTCAATGTCATGTGTAATTAAAAAGAAGCTTTTATTTTGCTGAATCCATAAATCAAGCACTAACTGCTGCATGTTTTCACGTGTAAAAGCATCTAATGCAGCAAAAGGTTCATCTAATAAAATAAACGGCGCGTGACTAATCAAAGCTCTGGCAATACCAACACGTTGTTTCATACCACCGGAAAGCTCCCAGATATTAGCTTTTTCAACGTGACTTAAACCTACAATTTTTAAAATTGCACTCACTTGCGCTTCGATCTCAGCACGCTTTAAACCTTTCAACTGCAAAGCGAAGCCAACATTATCTGCAACATTCAACCAAGGAAGTAATGCATGATCCTGAAACACCACAGCGCGGGTTACATCTGGCCCATTTACCACTTCATGATTTACAAGCACATCACCGGAACTTGGCTTTTGAAAACCAGCCAAGATATTAAGCAAAGTTGTTTTGCCACAACCCGACTCACCTAAAATGACGGTTAAAGAACCTTCTTCAATCGTTAGGTTAATGTCTTGTAAAACTGGCTTCTGCTGTTTAGGAAAAGTCAGATGAATATGTTTGGCTTCTAATACACTCATGACAACTCCTTAAGGCTGCAAAAATGAAGAGTTCACATTGCCTTTATAATCGGCTTTCAGTTGGTCGACTTTGCCCTGACCTTTTAAGAATTTCGCTGTATCAAAAATATTTTGCGCAAACTCGCCATCTAAGGTTTGTTTTTGCTGAGCATGATCTAGGTAAATATTTCCACTTAATAAAAGTGGGATATCTTTTGGATCAGAACCTGTTAACTGAGCAATTTTCTCAACGTTATCGGCATTTTTAACGTAAGCAGCTGGGTCTTGGTTATATTTTTCTAATTGCTCAAGTGTGGTTTTAACAAAAGCTTTTAAGAAATCAGGATTTTTCTCTGCAAAGTCTTTACGTACAACCCATAAGTCGTAGGTTGGAGCGCCCCATTCGCCGACTTGTTTTGAGTCGGTTAAAACCGTGCCAGATGCTTTAGCTTTACTTAAAGCTGGTTCCCATACATAGGCAGCATCAATATCACCACGTTCCCAAGCAGCTGAAATTTCAGGTGGACGCAAGTTAATAATTTTTACTTTGTCTTCTGGAATGTTCCAATGTTTAAGCGCAGACAATAGGCTGTAATGCGTAGTTGAAACAAAAGGTACTGCAATGGTTTTACCAATTAAATCTTGAGGGCTTTTAATACCTGATTTATTACTTACTACCAATGCTTCAGATGCACCAAGTTTTGAAGTAATTAAGAATACTTCAATCGGTAAATCACGGCTTGCCGCAGCTGCAAGTGGACTTGATCCAATATTGCCAAGTACGACATCACCTGAAGCAAGTGCATTGACAACGTCTGAACCCGCATCAAATTTTTTCCATTGAATATTACGTTGGCTATGTTTTTCATATTCCCCATTGGCCTGCGCAACTTTGCTTGGGTCTACCCCTGTTTGATAGGCAATGATGACAGGTTTGCTGTCGCGAACTGAAGCACTTGTATTATTGTCTTTCTTATTTTGCCATACGATAAATGCAACAATTGCTACAACCACAATTGCCGTGATAATCAACGGTTTGGTCTTTGTGCTCATAATTTCATGATCTTTCAATAATATAAGCTCATGGTATGCAGCTGGCTTTATAATGAAAAATAAAAAAATATGAGTTGCTTATCTAATTTTTATAAATAACTTTTCCTTATAAGTTTTTATCTTTTGGTAAAAAGAAAATATCAAACAAACTTACAGGTTAGAGGTAAAATTAAAATACTTATATATCAATAATTAAAAACGATATTCAAAAAATACATGATGATGAACACCTGACATACACCCTCTAATTATTTTATCCTACTCATTTCATCATTTTTGTTTTTGCTTATCGCAACCAGAGTTTTGCATCTAATTAATTTTCATTATTTTATATAAAGCACAGATTTTATTATCTTTTTATCTTTAATCTTCTGCAAATATTGAGATTTGGACAAATCTTTTTCTGGTTTATACATGACGCAAATTTAATTTTTATTTTTTAAGAGGAGAAAGAATCTTTTGTTTAAACATTCTAAAACTTTCAAAAAAATATTCATCGCAACGACTTTAATTACATTCAGCCTTTCAAGTCATGCAGCCCTTACCTTTGGTAATGCTGAAGAAGGCCAACTTAAAGTGAGTGGTACTGTTCGGGCTAAATATGTTTATGATTTTGACTCTGAACCTTCTACGAGCAAATTTTCCTTTAACGACGCAGTATTATGGTTGGACTACAACTCCCCGAAATGGATTGGTCGTTTAGATTATCGGGTTTATGAATATTACGGGCGTTTAGGCGATGCCAATTGGCTAACCGATGCATGGATGGGTTATAAAATTAATGACAACAGTAAAATTATTGCTGGCTTAAACCCCGTTCCTTTTGGCTTGGGTCGCTTTTGGGGAAATACTTATTACTTAGGGATTGCCAATAGTGCAGGTTGGGAAGATGTGCATAACCTTGGGGTGAAATATGACTTCAATGATGGAATCAATGAAGCACAACTCGCCTTTTACCCTACCGATGGTGGCACCTATAGAGGTAAAAGCAAAGACTCAAGTCGATTTAGTATCAACCCTGTCAATGCGGATGACTCTGTACCGCAAGGCACCAATACCAAAGAAAAGAACTCCATTGTTGTTCGCGGTGCTCATACCTTTAAAAATGTTCTAGGCCAAGAAAATTTCTCTACCCAACTTGGTGCCTCTGCATGGTATTCCACCATTGAAAACAAACGTTCAGGACAAGATGGCGATCGCCAACTTTATTCGGTTTTTAGCAATACCAATTATAACCAATGGAATTTACAGCTTTTGGCTGGTTATCAAGACATTGATAATGCCGACACTGAATATAAAGACCACCTGACTTTAGGGGGTTTCGATTATTCATTTAACTCTGCAACCAAAGGTCAGATTTATTCAGCCGAACTCAGCTATTTATTTCCTCAGCAGTTTGGCCCAATTGCCTCTGTTCGTCCTTACCTAAACTATAGTTCTTATCGAAAAGAACAAGATGGCTTTAAAGACTCCACCCGTTTTATTCCCGGCATTGCCTTTAACTATCAAAAATTGACAGTACAAGCCGAGTTGCTAGTTGGCAAACATGACCCATACTTAGGTGATAGCGAAGGTCTGGCAGCTGGTGGAACCAATGATAAATGGAATAAAAAAGCGTTTGTGATTTTTGCTTACTATTTCTAACCCACAAAATAAAGGCCAACACATGTTGGCCTTTATTTTTATCTAAAGATTTAGATTTAGCTAATCAATTACAGGTGAATTATTAAGTGGAAGTTCTGGACTATTTTCATCAATCACATCGACATCTTGTGCAGTAGGCTCAAACTTAATCAGTAGCCCAATCACAATTAAAGGAATAAACGCAAAAATAGAAATAATCAGGTAAACATCGGTTTTATATCCCGCCATCCAGATCGGTAAAACAAACAAAGCAATTGCTTGAGCAATCCCCGTTACGGCACGGTTAAAGCCAACACCAACACCACGAATCGAAGCTGGATAAGCCATGGTTGGATAAACCATCATTTGTGCACCTGGCCCAAAACCTTCGGCAAAAAGCCAAAGCCCGAGCATGCCAATTGCGGTGTAGAGTAAAAAGCTATTACCGGGTTCACCAATTAATGCCAATGCAATGAGGGCTATAAACTGGAGTAAAAAGCCTGTAAGCAACACATGACGAGATTTAAATCTGCTAGCAACAAATACGCCTAACAGCCCGCCCGTAAATGCAAATAGCAAATTGAGTCCGAGTGTTGTAGTAATGGTCGTCAAGACATCAGTATGAAAGAAACGCGTTAAAATAGAAGGCAAAAAGAAAGCAATGGTGGTGTACTGAAATGCCACCGAAATGTGAATCACAATGGCCACAATCGTTCTTGGCAAATAGGTTTTATTAAATAAAACTGCAAAACCCTCGCTTTTCTTTTCAGCAGTTCTTTCTACTTTTTCAACTGTAGCGACTGCATTAATTGCATAGGACTCTTGTAGAACTTGAGCTGCCCCTTTTAAATCACCTTGGTTTGCAAGCCAGATTGGTGACTCAGTTAAATATTTACCGCGAATAAAAATAATGAGTAATGCTGGCACTGCTCCAAAAATTAAAGATGCTCGCCATAACCAGTTGCTATGCTCAGATGGTAAAAGAAAATAAAGCGCCAAAACCAGACCAAAACACACCGAAGAAGCGGCATACCACATTGGGCACCATGCGGCTAAACGCGCTGCCTTATTGCCACTCCCGTTAAATTTAGAAAACTCAGATAAGTATGACATTGCCACAGGCAAATCAATACCAACACTAATCCCCATAATAAATCTGGCTAAAATCAAAACCCATACATTCGGTGCAAAGCCTGCGACAATTGCCGCAATGACAAAGAGCACCATGTCTGCCATAAAGACTCGATAACGGCCAATTTTATCTGTCAGCCAACCACCAATCAGGTTACCAACAATGGTTCCGCAGACAATTGCTGAAGCCACCACCCCTGTCATGACAGGGCTTAAAGAAAACTCTGAGATAACTTGCTCAATACCAAACGACAGCGTTGTTAAATCATAGGCATCAATAAATACCCCAATCAGTGCCAACCAAATAACTTTATTCGATTTACCCTTCCCTGCAAATTTTGAAATTAATTGTGAAACATCATCGGGAGATTTAATTTCATAACGATGGTTATGATCGAGTTCTTGTGTGCTCACTTAATAATTCCTGAACTTTAATAACAGAAACAAAATAATGATTATTCACACCATATAAAAACAAATTAATCTGATGTTTTAATCTCAATTATAGAATTATCTTTTCATTATTAACTCAGCAGTAAAACCGATATAAAAAGACAAAATAAAAGCTGGTATTTAACCAGCTTTTTATTTAAAGGCTTTGCAAAATATTAACTCGCCTCAGCAAGTTTTAACTCTTTTAGATTACGATATTTTGCACCGCGGTGATTTTCAGGCAAATATGGCCCAGCACCAAATAATTTTTCTCTTAATGTTCCTTGTGCATATGAGGTTTGATATACCCCACGTTTTTGCAACTCTGGAACAATAAATTCGACCACATCAGCAAAGGTTTGATGCGCCAAATATAGGCAAGGTTAAAGCCATCGACATCGGTATCTTCAACCCATTGCTGTAAAGCATCCGAAACGGTTTCTGCCGAACCCACTAACACAGGTCCATTACCGCCTAAGCTGTTCCAATTTGCAATTTCTTCAATGGTCCAAACACGTTCCGGATCTGCATTTACATAAGAATCTAGTAAAGATTGAATGGCGTTGGTTTGAATATATTCAACTTTGTCAGTTGGTTGATATTGTGAAAAATCGACACCAGACCAGCCAGACAGCAAGGTTAAAGCGCCATCGTAGCTTCCATAGCTTTGATATTCTTTAAACTTAGCCTGTGCTTTTGCATCGGTTTCATCAGTGACAATCGACAAAAGCGCATAAATTTTAACTGAGTACGGGTCGCGGCCTTCTTGAGCCAATTTTTGACGAATGCCCTGTACCACTTTTTTAGTGGCAATTTTAGACGGTGCTGCAATAAATACACACTCAGCATTTTGACTAGCAAACTTCTGCCCACGTGAGGATGCGCCTGCTTGATAAAGTACTGGCGTTCGCTGCGGTGATGGCTCACAAATATGGATACCCGGCACAGTAAAGTATTTACCTTCGTGCTGAATTGGATGCACTTTATTATGGTCAGCAAAGATACCGCTTTCACGGTCACGAAGTACCGAACCTTCTTCCCAAGACCCTTCCCAAAGTTTGTAAAGGACTTCTAAATATTCATCAGCAATATCATAACGATTGTCATGATTAACCTGAGTTTTTAGGCCCAAGTTTTTCGAACCACTTTCCAAATAAGACGTCACGATATTCCATCCCACTCGTCCTTTGGTTAAATGGTCTAGCGTACTAATACGTCTAGCAAAAGGATAAGGATGTTCAAAGGAAATAGAGGTCGTGACACCAAAACCCAAGTGCTTTGTGACTGCTGCCATCGCTGGCACAATCTGTAGCGGATCATTGACTGGAACTTGTACTGCACCGGTTAAGGCATGTTCAGCACTTTGATGATAAACGTCATAAATACCAAGTACATCTGCAATAAAAATACCGTCAAAAAAACCACGCTCAAGAATTTGTGCTAAATCTGTCCAATATTCTAAATCTTTATATTCAACAGATCGGTCTTGAGGATGTCGCCATAATCCAGGAGATTGGTGGGCAATACAATTCATTTCAAAAGCATTAAAACTAATTTTCTTAGTCATAAAATATCAACCAGCATTTTATTTAATTTTTATACTAAAGCAATTTTTATGTTTTCTTTATAATATAAACCCCAAACAAAATATGATTTTATTCTAATAGATTTTTATAATTTAATTTAAACAATCAAAATAATATTAAGCCACTAAAAATAGCAGCTTAATATCTAAAACTATAATTTATTGTTTAGCAACATTCCCTATTCGCCATTGATACGGAGGTAATGTGCCGTTTACACTAAAATCACCGACAATTCGATTTTTAAATACTCTAGGGTTATGTGAAGATAAAGTTCGTACATTACGCCAGTATCGATCTAGGCCTAAATCTTTGTCTGTTGCAGAAGCACCTAAAGCATCAAATAAAATTGTAGAAGCATTTAAAATTAGATCGGTAATGACCGTTTGAGACTGTGCACTTTCAAGCTCGGCAAGTGCATTTTGCTCCTCTTCAAGCTGCTCATTATTTTGAAATGCAGCCAAGTAAGTACGCTGTAAGCTTTGTGCAACTTTTTCAACAATCGCCCCTGCACTGTAAGCCGCGCCACGAATTTGGCCTACGACTTGTAAAATCTGCGGATCCTGTTTTACAAATTGAGCATTTGCATGCGTGTAGTTTCGAGTACGTTTAGCAACAGCTTGAGAAACTTCATAGGTTGCAGCACGTCCTAGACCTGTAATGATTGCCAGTTGAACCAATTGATAGTAAGCCGCTGAATATTTAAAACGATCATCATCAGGTAAAATTTCAGTTTCATCGACCAATACGTCATGGAAATATGCTGTACCACTTGCGGTGAGTTGCTGACCAAAGCCATTCCAGTCATCAACAATTTCGACACCTTCATCTTCACGGCGGACAACGACCGAGCCAGATTCACCCTTTAAGTCTGTTACACCAACGTCCACCCAGTCTGCATAAAGACTGCCTGTGGTGTAATATTTTTTACCTTTAACGCGAATTTTTCCTTCACTGTCTCGATACAAATGAGTTTCGAACTGATCAATTGACTCTTTCCCGCCTTCAGACCATGCACTACCCACCGTTTCTCCATTTGCAATTCGGCTAAGCCAACGCTGTTGAAATGCTTTATCTTTACTTACCAAGACATCTTCAGTGAAACCAAAATGCACACGCAAAGCTTGCGGTAAGTTTGAATCGGCCTCTGCAAGTTCAATGAGCAATGCAAATAATTCAGGAATAGTTGCATCAAAACCACCATGAGCTTTGGGAAGTCTTAACCGTGTAAAACCAATATCTTTGAGCCACTGAAGTTGTTCATAAGGCAAAATATGCTGCTGCTCACGGATTAAAGCCCCTTCTTTAATACGCGCAAAAGTCGGTCTGAAATTTTTTGCCAACTCATCATAACGTTCAGAAGGTCCTTGTCCCCACACCCGAGAAATGATTGAAGCCTGACTAAGTGCAGCATGCGTTAGTGAACCGAGATGATGCTCAAAATTTAAATTTGTCATTTATGTAAAACCAATATTGCTTTGCTTTTACCATAAAATATTTATTTCACATGAAAACGATTATTTTTTTATAACTGTATTCATTCTTTATATAACGCCAGAAAATGCCTGCAAACACTAAGCTAACTCTTTCTTTTGAAGACTATGCTGACTTTGCAATAAGGTTTGCATATATTCTGAATAGACCGATAATTTTTCGAAAATATGCTCTGAATAGAACATATCATCAATTAAATGCGTCATTTGAGGCGTCGTGAAGGTGTCACACAACCCGACAAGCTCTGCATTCATTTGAGCAAATTTCGCACATAATTTCACGTAGGTATCATCTTTATTTTTAAATAATAATTTACGCATTTCCAATTCATTTATATCTTTTAAATCATCATTTATTTTGAGGTTAATCCAATAGATTTTGACTTTTAAGAACTGCTCAAGCTCTTTCAAATGTTCTAAATCTATATCTAAATCGGTGATTAAAAAAACGGTAGAGATATCGCTTCGACACAGTGCTTTAATTAAACTTAAATAAATAAATTCAACTTCACTCAGCTCTGCCAACTCTAAATCTATATATATTTTTAAGCTTTCTAGAACGTCATCGATCTTGAAAAGTACCTTTTTTTCAGCTTGATAATATTTATTAAGAATAGAAAGCACAGGCGCTGTCGCGGGTGTTGTGTAAATGGCTGCTTTATTTAAATTGGCAAATATAAAAGGTGAAAATAGGTAAGCAACACTGCTTTGCTTTAGGTGAATATGAGATTGAATTAAATATACAGTTTGAGATTTAGAAAAGTCTCTGAGAACCTTCGCTCTTAATAAAGTTGCTTCGAAGTTAACATAGGTCTGCTCTAATTGAGCCATTATAGACGCTGGAATAGGCTGATTTTTAATAATTTTATGCAGGACATTGAGTTGAGAAGTAGTAAACATTTTTTAACATCCAAGCTATTTTAGAAGAGCTACACTTAAATCAGGTCTTTAATAACCTACGTAACAACCAGACCTCACACAAAACAACAAGGGAATAAAAAAGAAGTAATTTATCCTGCGCTTATATAAAAACCAAAGTCGCATTGATGTTGTTTATAACGATGATTTTGGCCATTCGTAAATCTTGTTCATTTATTTTGGACTTTAGGTGAATGGATATATAGCTACAGATAATTGAAAAAAAACTATAGCACACCTCACAATTGCTCCAGACTGTTATAGTTTTATAAAAAATTTCTGTATCTAGATATACAAAATTAGCGAGTGCATGATTAAGAAAGCTTCTTAAGGTAGGTAGTTTTCATGAAACGATCTATGGTGCATCGTCAGATATTTCATCAATGTTTCAATGCAACATGCATTTTTACAAATGCAACATCAAGCATAAACTTTGTTAACAGATTGAGAACAATTAATCGGTCTATTCTCTTGAAATATCAAGCAATTATATTACTTCACCCTGTTGGCATTTTACTTGCTAAGAACATTTATCACAGAAGTAAGTTCAATTGTCAAAATACTTTATTGCCTGAAAATAAGTATTTAACTCATTTAATCATCATCAGCTAGTTCACAGGGGGAAAGTTTATGAGCCTCGGTCTAACCGCTCTAGAATTAGCGCGAATACAATTTGCTTTTACAGTATCCTTCCATATTATTTTTCCGGCCACTTCCATCGGTCTTGCCTGCTTTTTAGCAGTGCTAGAGTGGAAATGGTTAAGAACCCAAAACCCGATTTATAAAGATCTATTTAAATACTGGATTAAGATCTTTGCCGTTGCCTTTGGTATGGGTGTGGTCTCGGGCGTGGTCATGAGTTACCAGTTCGGTACTAACTGGAGTGAATTTTCACGTGTCGCCGGAAGTATTACGGGTCCTTTACTTACCTATGAAGTCTTGAGTGCCTTCTTCTTAGAAGCAGGTTTCTTAGGCATTATGTTATTTGGTTGGGGACGTGTTGGTCCTCGAGCCCATTTCTTCGCAACACTTATGGTTGCCATCGGAACATGTATTTCCATGTTCTGGATTTTATCTTCCAATAGCTGGATGCAGACCCCTCAAGGCTTTGCCATCGAAAATGGCATTATTGTGCCAAAAGACTGGTTTGCAATTGTCTTTAACCCGTCCTTCCCTTACCGCTTTGCCCACATGGGTGCAGCAGCCTTCTTGGTTTCATCATTATTGGTCGTCGGAACATCTGCATGGCATTTAGTAAAAGGCCGTCGTGATGAATTAGTGAAAAAATCGTTCTCGATGGGTCTCTGGATGGTGCTTGTGACTTCATGTTTGCAAGTAGTGATTGGCGATAATCATGGTTTGAATACTCGTGAACATCAACCTGCCAAACTTGCGGCAATGGAAGGTCACTGGGAAACCAATCACAATGAGCCTATGCCTTTATTGTTATTCGCAATTCCAGATATGAAAGAGGAACGTAACCACTTCGAAGTGGGTGTTCCATATTTGGGTAGCTTAATTTTAACGCATAGCTTAGATGGCCAAGTGACAGGCTTAAAAGATTTCGCACCTGAAGATCGTCCCAATTCAACAATTGTTTTCTGGAGCTTCCGTGTGATGGTGGGCCTTGGTGTACTCATGGTCACCTTGTCTTTAATTGCACTTTGGCTACGTAAACGCGGAAAACTCTATGAAACTTCGTGGTTCCATAAATTTGCTTTAGTGATGGGACCTTCTGGTTATGTCGCAATGCTTGCAGGTTGGGTAACCACTGAGGTTGGCCGTCAGCCGTGGGTTGTGTACGGCATTATGCGAACTAAAGATGGACTTTCACATACGGTTTCCGCAGAACAAGTCGGACTGAGTCTGTTTATTTTTGTGGTGGTCTATACCATCGTTTTTGGTAGTGGTATCTACTACACCTTAAAACTAATTAACAAAGGCCCATCATTTATTGATACACCAAATGTTGAAACTGGTGGCGTAGGACACTTTAAAACACCAATGCGTCCACTTAGTGCAGTCGATGAAAATATTGACAGCAAACAAAACTCTGGGGAGAACCGTCATGATTGATCTTTCTTTAATATGGGTCGGTATTATCGGTTTAGGTGTCATGATTTATGTCGTCATGGACGGCTTCGACTTAGGAATCGGGATTATGTTCCCATTCATTAAGAACAGCCAAGAACGTGACGTGATGATGAATACCGTGGCTCCTGTCTGGGATGGTAATGAAACGTGGATGGTACTCGGCGGTGCCGGTCTATATGCTGCATTTCCACTAGTCTATTCAACAGTTTTATCAGCACTCTATTTACCGATCATTTTCATGGTGATTGCCCTGATTTTCCGTGGCGTTGCTTTTGAATTCCGTTTCAAAGCCCATCGCACTAAACATCTTTGGGATTTAGCCTTTATCTGGGGTTCAATTTTAACTAGCTTTCTCCAAGGGATTATTTTGGGTGCTTATATTCAAGGGATTAAAACCGAAAATGGTATTTATGCGGGTGGATCACTTGATTGGTTATCTCCATTTACGATCTTTACAGGTATTGGCGTAGTCGCTATGTATGCCACTTTAGGATGTGGATGGCTCATCTTAAAAACTGAAAAAGGCCTGCAGCAACGTATGTATGAGCTTATGCCAAAGCTGATTATTGCACTGCTCATTATTTTTGGTGGCGTAAGTTTATATACGCCGTTGACCCATCCTGAAATTGCAGATCGCTGGTTCTCTTTACCAAACCTGTTTTATTTTAGCCCTGTGCCTATTTTGGTCTTATTGTTTGTCGGCCTGATTTTATCAGCGTGTAAAAAGCAGCAACATGACCTCAAGCCATTTGTATATACACTGGCTCTAGTCTTCCTTGCATTTACAGGCTTCGTCATTAGTTTATGGCCATATATTATTCCGCCATCAGTGACTATTTGGCAGGCAGCGGCCCCTCACTCCAGCCAGATGTTTGCTTTGGTTGGCGCACTGATTCTGATTCCAATCATTATTGCTTACACCATTGTGTCTTACTGGGTATTCAGAGACAAAGTTCGTGTAGGTGATGAAGGCTATCACTAAATTTATGGGGGTTTTATGAAAAAGTTATCAGTCAAACTCAATCAAACCCAATGGTTTATTCTGCTATGGCTTGCTGGCTTTTTAGCTTTAGGTGTTATTGCGGGTTTGTTTAAAGTCATATTGATTTATGCCGCCCCTTATTTAAAGTAATTCCAACTTTCTAAACAAATGCCGTTTGTAGATTCTGCAAACGGCATTTATTATGAGTAAGTGCATCTTTTATTTTGTCATTTTGGGCAGCCCATACATGTATAAATCTGAACAACTTGCCCATAGTATTCGCCAACTTATTGAAAGTGGCACTTTAAATGCGCATGAAAAATTACCATCATTAAGAGATCAAGTACAACGTTCTGGTTTTAGCTTAATGACCGTCATGAATGCCTACCAAGAACTTGAATCGCAAGGCCTTATCTATTCAAAAGAAAAATCAGGTTATTTCGTTGCTGAGCAAATTGCTCTTAAACCTTTAGAGCAGTATTCAGTTGTTTCACTTAACTCTAAAATTGAAATTAATTCTTTAGTTTTTAAATATCTTAAATCGATTCAACATGAATCTGTCGTACCTTTTGGCTCGGCCTTTCCAGATAGTCAGCTTTTATATGCGCCAAAGTTAATTCAGATTATGGGACAGCTTGCGCGTCAAAAAAACAGTTATGACCAGACCACAAGCCTACCTCCGGGTAATTTAGCATTAAGAAAACTAATTGCTCAGCGCTACTGTATGCAAGGTATACAGACCGACCCAGATGACATTGTCATTACATCTGGCGGATTAGATGCGCTTAATCTTTCTTTGCAAGCAGTTGCTCAGCCGGGCGATTATATTTTATTACAGCAAAACGTATTTTATGGCGCTTGGCAGGCAGCAGAACGTTTAGGTCTAAAAGTGATTACGATTCCTGAACACCCTCAACATGGTTTTGATCTAGAGGCTTTTGAACAGGTCATTAATAATTATCCGATTAAAGTATGCTGGCTTATGCTAAATAGCCATAACCCAATTGGTTTTACCGTCAGTGATGACATTAAATATAAAATTGCCAAGTTGCTCCACGAAAACCAAATTTATTTGATTGAAGACGATGTCTATGAAGAGCTTTTTTATGGTGGCCAAAAACCACTTTCAATGAAGTATTTTGACCAGCAAAATCTGGTGCTTCACTGCTCGTCTTTTTCTAAAACATTAGGAGCAGGTTTTCGGGTCGGTTGGGTCTATGCGGGTAAATTTTCAGACCATATTCAGCACTTGCAGCTCATGAGTACCATTTCAGTGAATGCACTCATTCAAAATGCATTGGTTGAGTTTTTGTCTCATCATCATTATGAAAAGCACTTGCGTACTCTACGACTTTCACTCGAACGTTATAAAAAACAGTTTTATCATTATTTAAAACAAAACCTGCCTGCTTCATACGAATTGTACTACTACCCAAGTGGTTATTTTCTTTGGGTTAAACTCCCTAGCACGCTAGACAGTATGCGAGTTTATGAAGAATTGATCCAACAGAATATTGGTGTAGCTCCAAGCCAATTATTTAGTGTTTTACCCTCGCAGCAGCATTATTTACGAATCAACTGCTCTTTTGAATGGAACTCTAAAATTCAAGATGCATTAGATCAAATCATTAAAACCATTCAGCAATAAGATAAAGCAGGTTCATCAATCAACCCTTCGACCTAAGCACAATTTTATCGTTTTTATTTTGTGGTAACTTGATCGTTCAAATCTATAGTTTTAAGGGAAGCAGGTTCAAGGTATTTATATGGAAATTGATGAAGAACTTACCCTTAAAAAAATACAGATTTTTTTAGCTTTTATGCGCTGTGGAAATTTGTCTAAAACAGCGACAGAAATGGAGCTGAGTAATGTCAGTGTTCACAAAGCGCTTCACTCTTTAGAAAGCGCTTTACGTTGTCCTCTTTTTAAAAATGAAGGCCGTAACCTGATTCCTTTAAAAAGTGCTTATGTGTTTGAAGAACGGGCGCAAAAAATCGTACAAGACATTTTTATTACCGTAAATAAAACTAGAGAAGCCGCTGGTTTTGCAGCCAAGGTCTTACATTTAGGTTCGCTTTATTCTTTAACTGTAAAGACACTTCCAAATGTGATTAGCGGTCTTAAACTCAGACGTAGTGAGCTTGATATCCAACTTTTACTCAGCTCAAATCAGGATTTGGTAAAAAAACTTAAGGCAACGGAACTTGATGCCATTATCGTGGCGTTAAATGAAACGACTCAAGACGATGACTTTGAAATTTTACCGATGTTTTCAGACGATATTTTTCTAGCAGTCAATAAAGATTCTAAATATACAGAGTTTAAAGATATTGATTTAAGCCTTTTGAAAGAAGAGACTTTTTTAACTTTAACTAAGGGCTTTGCCACTCATAATGACAGCGACATCATTTTTAAAAAAGCTGGCTTTTCACCTAAAGTTGCTTTGCAAGTGAATGATATTTTCACCTTAATTAGTATGGTCAGCTCTGGCGTCGGTTTTGCCCTATTGCCCGGCCGTATTTCGGCTGTTTATGAAAGTTCAGTTAAACTTATTCCACTTAAACAGCAATATCACATGCAACAGGAAATTGGCTTGGTCTTTCTAAAAAGTAAAGAACGCGACCCTAACTTACTTGCTCTGATTGCTGAATGTCGCATGTTTGCGTCTAATTTTAAAAGATAAAAATAAGGGCCGTTGTTTTAGATAACAACAGCCCTTTTGTTTAAGAATTAAATATCTATCAGCCTACCAAAGCTTTAACCGCAAAGAACAAAACAGTCGGCCCCATTAAGCAGCCAAGACCTGTATGGAACGTTGCCGTGAGCGCACCGTAAGGCACTAAACGGCGATCTGTCGCTGCTAAACCAGCTGACACACCACTGACCGTTCCAGCTAAACCACCAAAAATCATGGCAGAACGTGGATTATCTAATCCCATAAATTTTGCGGTCAGCGGTGTTGAAACCATCACACAAATTGCTTTTACCAGACCTGTTGCAATTGAGAGTGCCATGACCTCAGAACTTGCTCCAATGGCAGCGCCTGTCACTGGTCCCACAATATAAGTCACTGCACCTGCACCAATTGTGGTAATACTTACTGCATCGCGATAGCCAAAAATCCATGCAAACATACAACCAACAATAAACGGCAAAATGGTTCCGAGAAATAAAGAGAATGCGCCAATAAATCCAGCTTTTTTCGCTTCAGTGGCTTGCACCTCAAATGCCGTTGCGACAATGGTAAAGTCACGAAGCATTGCACCGCCCATAAGCCCGACACCCGTAAAGAGCGCAAGATCGGTAATACCTTTTTCGCCGCCTGTCATTTTTCCGCCAAACCATGCCAAGATTAAACCAATCACAATTGCAATGGCTGAAGCATGCACTCGTCCCTTGGTTAAATATTTAGATAGCTTGGTCGACAACCACATAATTAAAGCAATTAAGGCAAAAGCTGTAATTAAACCTAAATGGGTTAAGTCCTTTAATAATAATTCAACCATGAACTTTGCCTCCAATGCTGTTTAATGTGGTGTCTTCTTCCTTAGGTAAAGGGCTTGCTTTGTTATAACGACTTAAACCTGCAATGGTAAATGTACAAACAACTACTGAAACAACCGCCGCAAAGAGTGCCATATGCCCACTAGATAATGCTGTAACCACATTTTGTTGTGCTGCCATAGCAACAACAACAGGAATATACATGGTGCCCCAGAATGAAACGCCTTTTTCGGTTTCAACTGTCATTACGCCACGTTTTTCCATCCATAACCGTATGCAAATGAGTAAAATCATGGCGATACCCACGCCACCAACATTAGACTTTACGCCCAATAAAATACCCAGTAGATCGCCAACAATAACACCCACCAAGGTGCAAAGTGCGAGTAAACCAACTCCATATATAATCATGACAATCCCTCATATCCTTGGATCATTTATACTTTTGTAAAATCAGATTCAAACAGAAAAACAATTGGCCTGTTCTTTTTGCATTGCCATCTGAATGCTGTCTATGCGTGTCCCTTGAAGTGACAACACGGTTCCTTCCTTAAATGTTCGACGTGCAAGTGTAGTGAGCACCGTTCCTGGCAAAGCCTCAACCTGTAACCTCACACCTCGCTCCCATGCAGCTTGGATGGTACTTTCCCAATCTACAGTTCGACTCATATTAAAAGCCAAGTCATCACCAATCTGTTCTGGCCTGCTAAGCGTACGAGCCGTTGTACCACTTAAATAACGTATTTTAGGCTGCTTTAAAGTAAGTCCCTCCATAGACGCTGCAAGTTGCGTTGCTTGCTGACTTAATAATTCACAGTGCGATGGCACCGATACATCTAATTTTTTTGCCACCACGCCTTGTTGCTTTGCCAAAACAGCAACTTGGTTCATGGCTTCAAAGCTTCCTGAAATAACGATCTGGTTATGTGCATTAATATTTGCGACAAACACCTCTGGCGTTATTTCATAAATCTGTTTGACCCATGTTTCAACAGCTGTACGGTCTGTACCAATCAGGGCAGTCATACCATATCCAGTTGGATAGGCGTTTTGCATGAGTTCACCTCGATAGGCAACTAAACGAACGGCGTCCTCAAAGGCTAAAACTCCCGCTACAACCGCAGCCGACCATGCACCAATCGATAAGCCCGCAACATAATCTGGTGTTAAGTTTTCAGCAGTTAATAGTGCTGAACTCACCACACCTGAAATAAGTAAACAAAGCTGTACTGAACGTGTCGATTGCAATGCAGCCGGACTATCCAACATCAAGACATCTTCTTTGAGTGCATCCGATGCACGCTCAAGGTATTCTTTAACCACAGCGGTTTGAGGTAAGTCGTGCAACATGTTGCCTCGTTGCACACCTTGTCCCGGATATACCCAAATCGAAGCCATGATATCTATTCCCTAATTCCATGGGTTTTCTACTAAAACAGCACCATCAGGACGTTTCAATAGAACTTTTCCACTGTTCCCAGCCCATTCTTTTAACGCTAAACCACCTTGTGGAAGTTGTAGCTGTATATCCACATTCAGTCCTGCTTGCTGAAAAGTTTCGAGTAGCTCAATCGCCTGTTTTTTGGCAAAAGGTTGTTCAGCTCGAATCAATAAATCTATGTCACTTTGCTGACTTACCGTTTCAATGCCCGTTGCCAGTTCAAACCCGAAACTTCCCGTATATCCCCAACAACCTGAAAAGTTTTTCATAATGCTAGAAATGCTCTGTAAACATCCTGCCAAGTGCTCAAACTGCTGCGTATCTACGCGAGTGAGTGCTTCTGGCTTAAGCTGTTTGCTAATTGCAGATCGTGGCATTTGAGCTGCATATCGTTGATGACGAAATTGTCCTCTTACACCCACAGCCACTTGATCTACAGGAGTAATTGCCCGTCGAACTACAACAGGGTCTCCACGATGTAGCGACTCTCTCACCCAAGGTGGAGCATCATCAGCCAAGTAATCGACCGTCATGCCCCACAGTAAATCATGGGCTTCAAGCTTAAGTTTCATGACCATTGCTCGCGCAATAATTCACGGACTTTTTTAGACATTTGACGGTTTTGGCCGTGAAGTCTCTGTTCTAATCCTCTAGATTGATCAGCATTAATTTCTTTAAATGCTTGAGCAACCACCTGTTTCGCTAACAAAAGATCATCAGTTGTCGGTTGTTCAGGGTTTTCAACAGATAACAGTTCAGATAACAAACCAAGCGTTGCATAACTTTCAATGTCATAAGCCATTGGAGGAATGCTGGAAGCCAATTGCTCTAACTCATCAACCGACCGTTGGGTTACACGTGCAGCAGATTCCTTACCCATCGCATGCACCATAACACCTGAATCTTTTAAGGCAATAATACGATTGGCTTGGTATCCATGCGCCAAGAAAGCACCCGACATCGACTTACCTACCAATAAACTCACAACGGGATGGCCTGCCAATCTGGCTCTGGCATAACTATCTACTGCACCTGCTAAAGCTTGATGAATACCTAATAATTCTTCACGGCGCCCATAGGCCTGACTTGGGACATCAACCAAGCATAAAATGCCGCGTTTATTTTCAGTCTGTGCATCGGCTTGAATCACGTCATCGACTGCTTTTGCTAAATTCCAGCCTTCCAGCAGTCCAACTTCACCTTGTCTTGCCCGAGGGAACAGATTATTACTGTCTTGAACAACAGCAATAACACGTACCGCTTGCTGATCAATTTGACCATCAGCCACCCAAACTGAAGCTGGAAAACCTTCAACGGTCTTAAAACCCTGTGTAAATGCTTTAAACCAATGTGCACCACGTGTAGATGCTTTTAATGTATCAACGGCGATATTCATACTTGCTCTCCTTGATACAAAGCCTGAACCTGTGCTGGAGTAATCTGCTCAGCAGTATCAACTTGTTGTAGCTTCGCTAAATAGAATGAGTAATTTGAACTACGATGCTGATGAGGCAAGCCTTGGGTTAAATAATCGATGACTTGCTGACGAATTTTGTGGCGATCATCGTCAACAAAAGCATCTGCCAAGCCACTAGCAAACCGTTGGTTCCCACCAGTAATACTCCATATAAATGGACGATCTTTGGCGTTATATTCTTGTACACCAGCTTCTTGTTCAATCACTTGCGGGCCATTTAAGCCTAAACGTCCTTCTTTTGTCATTACAATATAGCTACATAGTCCAGCTGCAATTGACATACCGCCGAAGCACCCTACACTGCCAGCAACTACGGCAATCACAGGTTGATACTGACGTAAGTTCACAATTGCAGCCTGAATCTCAGCAATGGCTGCCAAGCCCAGATTTGCTTCTTGTAAGCGAACACCGCCCGTTTCTAATAGTAAAATTGCCGCAGTTGGAATACCTTTCAGATTGTCTTCAACCGCAAGTTCTAAGGCACCTGCAATTTTGGCACCACCTACCTCACCTAAACTTCCGCCTTGAAATAAACCTTCAATTGAAATTAAAACCACTGGGCGTTCTTGAATAGATCCTTTCGCAATCACCACACCATCATCTGCTTGCGGGACAATATTTTGCTTAACGAGCCAAGGCGACATAACACGTGCAAATGGGTCGAGTAGCTCTCGAAAAGTCCATTCATCTAATAATGCTTTGGCACGCTCTCTGGCGCTGAGTTCAATAAAATCTTGTTTATTTAACAAACTCTGAATATCAGTCATGAGCAATCTCCTCCAATGCTTGTTCCAAACGTAAGCGAACGACACCGGGAGTTGCACCAAAGTCATGAATATCAATATTGACCGCTGGCGGTATTTGCGCAGTAAAAATCCGTTCAAAAAGATTGTGCCAACGTGCTGCACTGCCATCTACCGAAGTCACTACCTGAATAGAGGTCTTTCCCTTTTCACCGGGTTCCATCAAAATTTCTAAATCACCCGAGCCAACACATCCTACCAACGCTTTTTTTAGAGGTGGCTCTGTTGCCACAAATTCAAAATGAAGTGTTTCCATAATCAAAATCCCTCTTTATTTTTTAAAGATGACTGCTCAACACGATCTATAAACAAAGTGGCTGCCAACAAATCTGCGGCACCACCTGCGGAAGCTTTCATTCGAAGCAGGTCAATCTCTAAAAGATGCAAAGCACGTCGACCTTCTAAGCTTGAGCTACCGCCCAGATCCAGTACTTGCTGAGCACCTTGTTGCATACGCTTTAAACCAGATGTTCCAGAGCGATAAAGCACACAGGTATCGGTCAGATCGGTCATCATGGCAAGTAAGGCATCTAAGCGAGCGAACTCCTCTTTCATGGGTTTACTACGACTTTGGTAAAGCTGCTTTAAGCCAAAATTTACGATGGTTGGAAAACCTTGTTGAGCCTGTTCTTTGGCACCTAAGATGCCTAATTTCTTTTGTACCTGCTGACCATGACTCAAGGCCTGCTCTGGAATAAAACGATCTTCAAGCTGAGCAATCTGGCCTGCTAACTGGCATAGTTCAACAGCCGATAAGTACTGTTGATTCGTGCGCGCTAATGCTGCTGCAGTTACCATTAAACCCAAGGCCCAAATTGCACCGCGGTGTGTGTTGACACCATCTGTTACCAACATCATGGTGTTTTCACCTTGGCGACCAATTTCACCAATGTCTTCGCGCAAGGCTAAACAAACCTCACCATGATGCTTTGCAGCTTGAGCCATTTCTTCAAACATCGGGCGTAAACTTTTTGCAGAGCGCTCCATTAACTCCAAAGTCAGGTCATCATGTGCACCACTGCCACGGCGATCAACCAAAGCTGGTTTAGGCGTCAGATTAACTTCATCAATCAAAGCCTCAACCGCTAAACTTGCCAAAAGCTGACTATCGCTAAGTATTTGATATTGAACTTGTGACATCATTACCAACTCCTAAATTTTGCAGGGGGTTGGTATAAACCATCTGACCATGTCACCAAGTCAGCAATATTTTTTGCAGCTAAAAGCTCACGTGTTGCATCGGTGCGGCGAATACCTAAATCTTCAGGGAATACCACCAGACCTTCGCTTCTTAAACGTGCTGTTGTTTTTGGGTCTTGAGTTAAACCAATACTGGTCACACCTGCCACCGCAGCAATCATTGCTTGGCGCTCTTCTTGGCTGCTTGCTTTATATAGATAAGCAATGCCTTCTTCGGTGAGTAAATGGGTCACGTCATCGCCATAAATCATGATCGGTGCTAAAGGTAAACCAGCCGTTTTAGCCACATCAATCGCATCAAGGCGTTCTACAAAAGTCGGCTTACCGCCCTCTTGGAAAGTTTCCACCATTTGCACAACGAGTTTTTTACCACGTGCCAAATAGGTTTCTGTTTCATTGGCACCTTGCAAACGCACATCTAACCATGCTGGCGTATCGTGACGACGTCCGCGTGGATCATGTCCCATGTTTGGTGCACCACCGAAACCAGCTAAACGACCTTTGGTAACAGTTGAAGAATGTCCCATTCCATCAACTTGTAATGTTGCACCAATAAACAAATCAACGGCGTACTGACCTGCAAGCTGACACATCATGCGGTTAGAACGTAAAGCACCATCACGACCTGTAAAGAAAACGTCAGGACGAGCTGCAACATATTTTTCCATACCGAGTTCAGTACCAAAACAATGCACGCTTTCAACCCAACCTGTTTCAATCGCTGGAATTAAGGTTGGATGCGGATTAAGTGTCCAGTTTCGGCAAATTTTTCCTTTTAAACCTAAAGACTCGCCATAGGTCGGTAAAATCAGTTCAATTGCCGCAGTGTTAAAACCAATGCCATGATTTAACGATTGCACATTATGCTTTTCATAAATTCCGCGAATTGCCATCATCGCCATGAGTATATGCACAGGCTTAATGTGTTTCGGGTCACGGGTAAATAACGGTTCGATATAAAATGGCTGATCTGCGACCACCACATAATCCACCCAAGAAGCAGGAATATCGACACGGGGTAAATCGCTTACGTCATCGACTAGTTCATTCACCTGAACAATCACAATACCGTCACTAAAAGCCGCAGGTTCAATCAGTGCCGGAGAATCTTCAGTACTAGGACCTGTATAGATATTGCCTTGACGGTCTGCCATAAAACCAGCTGAGAGCACCACATTTGGAATAAGGTCGACCACCAAACGTGAATATAATTCGATATAGGTATGGATCGCGCCAATCTCTAGCAAGCCATCTTCAATTAACTGACTAATACGCAAACTTTGCGGGCCAGCAAAAGAGAAATCGAGCTTACGAGCAATGCCTTTTTCAAACAGATCAAGATGTTCCGAGCGCCCAACGCTTGGCATGATCATATGTAAATCGTGCAAAATATCTGGATTGGTTTGTGCCAAAGAGCGCGATAAGAAATCTGCCTGCTTTTGGTTATTTCCTTCGAGTACAACCCTGTCACCCGGCGTAATCAATGTTTCTAAGACTTTAATAATGTCTTGGGTGGGAATTACCACTCCATCGGTATATTGGCTTGCCATCTCCAATTTTAGCTGTTTAGCATGACGCCGCTTTGTCCATAACCGTTCTTTATTCTGAACTGATCCTTCCATGTGCTTACCTATAGATCCCAGTTTTGTTCTGTATCTATAAAAACGCTTTATGGAATTTTGATCAATCAACCTACATCAGCGGTCGTTAACCTCAGGTTAATGATTTATTTTAAGGTGGCTAAAAATGAACCTAAGAGAATAAACTTACCAAACACCCTTTATGAACGGTTTTATTTAAAAAAACTGGAGCTCCAACTGTTCTGTATCAAACTATCAGATGATAGAATATTAAGTCTGATTATTCAGTTGCAATTACTTGATAAAAAATAGTTTATGACAAAACAATATAGATATCCCTACCGCCAAAAATATATATACATTTTCAAGTTTGGGGGTTGATACTTCGCTCTATATATAAACAGAACATTCACACTCATTGATGACCAAATATAATTAAAGGCCCTTTATGCTTCACAACACCATGCACCGCCAAGTATTAATTTTGGCGAGCTCCCAATCGCTTTTCCAAACCATATCAGTCATGGTTATGACCATTGGCGGTTTGGCTGGAGCGAATATTGCAAATACTCCAACACTTGCAACCTTGCCAATCGCATCTATGTTTTTGGGCACAGCTTTAATGATGTTCCCTGCATCAATGCTCATGGCACGTGTAGGGCGACGTAACGGTTTTCTGTTTGGTGCTTTTTTGGGTGTACTTGGTGGAATTATTGCCTCTATAGGTATTTTTTATAGCTCACTAACGCTTTTGGCTTTGGGCACATTATGTGTCGGAGCCTACCAATCCTTTGCCCAATTTTATCGTTTTGCTGCCAGTGAAGTAGCAGATGATGCATTCCGATCACGTGCCATTTCTTGGGTTATGGCAGGTGGAATTGTTGCCGCACTGATCGGCCCAACTTTGGCCCGTTTTGGTGGCCCATTATTCCAACATTTAGAATATATCGGTTCATTCTTAATTATTAGCATCATCTCACTTGTGGCAATGGGCATTTTATCTAGCCTACATATTGCCGATACAGTTGAGCAAAAGTCGGACTTTACTGCTGGTCGCCCATGGCAACAAATTGTCTTTCAACCCACCTATTTAGTTGCTCTATTTGGTGCAGTAACTGGTTATGGCATTATGATTTTAGGTATGACAGCCACACCTATTGCCATGCGACATTCACACCATGAACTTGGAACGATTACAACTGTCATTCAACTTCATGTGCTTGGTATGTTCCTACCCTCATTCTTTACTGGACATTTAATCGCTCGATTCGGAGTGCTTAAAATCATGTTTACTGGTCTTGTATTATTTGCTAGTTACATTGCTTTTTCCCTCTCGGGTATTCAGTTTGCATCGTTTGCAATCTCACTCATTTTATTAGGTGTGGGATGGAACTTTTTATTTATTGGTAGCACGTCTTTGCTTACCGGAACGTATACAGCAGCTGAAAAAGCCAAGGCTCAAGCCATTAATGACATGACTGTTTTTGTTGTCGGCTTAATTTGTTCTTTTAGCGCCGGTGCTTTACTCGATTTATTTGGGTGGGAAACAATGAATATCGCTTTAATACCATGGTTAGTGGTTACCGCAGTTTCCCTTTTCTGGTTAAGCCAAAAAAGGGGAAAGCAGCTTGTTTAAATCATTCTTATCGCGGTTTATTTAACATCCATTCCAAATTTTGGCGAACCGCAGGCCACTCATGTTTTAAAATGCTGTAAACGTGAGTGTCCCGTAAAATATCATCTTTCACGATTTGATGGCTTCTGAGTACCCCATCGAGCTTTGCGCCTAAACGTACAATTGCGGCTTGGCTTTGAACGTTTAAAGAAGATGTGCGTAACTCAACCGCAATACAGTCTAAAGACTCAAATGCATGAGCGAACAATAGCTTTTTACACTCAGTATTGACTGGCGAACGCTGTGCAGACTTTCGGTACCACGTCGAACCAATTTCTACACGGCGATGGGCTTCTTCAATATGCATTAAAGTTGTCATACCCAACGCTTGCCCTGTTTTTCGGTCTTCAATATAAAATGGCAACATAGAACCAGAACTTTGCAAACCAAGACGTCTTTCAATTTCAGCAGCCATTTGTTCAGGTCTTGGCACACGGGTATACCAAAGATTATAGAGTTCCCCATCACAAACTGCTTCTGCGAGTGATTCAGCTTGAGTTAAATCTAGCGGCTTTAAAATAACGTGTTCGCCAACCAGCTCAACAGGTGTAGTCCAAGACATTTTTGTCTCCTCAGTTGATATTAAAGTTTTATATTTTCAAAATTATTTATTTAACTCAGCCACACTATACATAGCGTCCGCTATGGTTTGATGACCAGATTTCGATAGGCCATCTGCCGCGCCTAATATGTCTCGACGTTCTTTGTTTTGCCCAAGTTTTGATTTTCCTCGCAACTTGGTAATTTCAATCTCAATACCTACAATGGCTTTTAACATCGGTTCAAGATAGTCCTTTGGTGCATCGGACATTTTCCATGGTTCAGGTTGAGATGCTTCGTGGGTACGGGTTAAACGAGCCACAACACCACGGACGTAACGTTCATCATCTCGAATGGTTACTTTGCCATAAGCATGCACAACCCTATAGTTCCATGTCGGTACTTGTCTGTGCTCTTCATGTTTGGATGGGTACCAGTTTGGTGAAATATAAGCATCGCCCGCTTGAAATACGACCAACACCTCATCTCCATTTTTAATGTCCTGCCAGACAGGATTAACTCTAGACACATGCGCAAGTAGTATGCCAAATTCCCCTTCATTTGCCTGTAATTCAAATGGAAGATGATTTGCATCTAAACCATGACTTCCATGAGTAAAAAGCACACCAAACGGATGTTCTGTAATAAGAGAATGCAACACATCCAAACGGTTTTCTGCATAATCATCGGGGATATACATGGCTAGAAACCTCACTGTAAATATCAGGGTTATTTATATTTTGTGTTGTAAATTTTCTAGTTTATGTGGTTTATTAAAAAGAACCACTTTGTATTTTTTTAAGTAGACCAGAATTATGGCAAGAATGGCAAAAGTTGTTGAACTTCCGTCGATTGCAAAGATTGATAAAAGCCAAGGAAAGATTAGTGCTCAATTGACCCAAGCTTTGCGTGAAGCTGTACAAAGTGGTGATTTACAGCCCGGCGATCCGTTGCCTTCTTCACGTGAACTGGCTCAAACACTTGGGGTCGCTCGCGGAACCATTATTGAAGCTTATGATCAGCTTTTAGCTGAAGGTGTTTTTGACTCTCAAGCACGAACGGGCACCTATGTGTCTCATGCTTTAACTAAAAAAACTACGCCGCAACATTCTCAAAAGGAAACCATACCTAGCTCAATCCC
Source organism: Acinetobacter sp. 1124_18A (assembly GCF_052824995.1). Classification (NCBI taxonomy): domain Bacteria; kingdom Pseudomonadati; phylum Pseudomonadota; class Gammaproteobacteria; order Moraxellales; family Moraxellaceae; genus Acinetobacter; species Acinetobacter sp. 1124_18A. The sequence goes on from NZ_VTDF01000002.1 coordinate 532,468, forward strand.
TTTGACCAAATCAGCACTTTCTTATGCTGAGGTACTCAAAGAATTTAAACCACTCCCGCATGTTCCATTTGCTGTATCTGTCCCCGTTGGACGTACCCAACCGAGCGATATTTGGCGCAAGTTCGGCAATAAATTTAGATCACGAGGTGCAGGTGCCCCTTCAGGATATGGCGAACCTCAAGGCGTGTTATCACTAAGAATTGCTATAGCCGACTACGTCCGCCGATCACGTTCTGTCCACTGTGAACCTGACCAAATCGTGATTACACCCGGCATTCAACAAGCGCTCTATATATGTAGTCAGATTTTATTTGAATCGAAAGATGAGGTCTGGATTGAAGATCCGGCTTATCGTGGGACCACAGCCATTTTTGAGCATTCTGTACAAAACATCGGCATGGTACGAGTTCCTGTCGATGAAGAAGGCATTGATGTTGAAACTGGAATTAAACTTTCTAAACATGCCCGCGCAGCGTTTGTCACACCTTCTCATCAATATCCGCTTGGGATGCCAATGAGCCTAGCAAGACGTACAGCTTTATTGGCTTGGGCAAAACGGGAAAATGCATGGATCATTGAAGATGACTATGACAGTGAACTTCGTTATAACGGTCAACCCTTTCCATCTTTACAAGGTATGGCACCCGATCAAGTGATTTATCTTGGTACTTTCAGTAAAGTCCTATTTCCATCACTCAGACTTGGTTATGCAGTGTTACCTAAGGAACTGGTAGCACCGTTTTGTGGACTCAGAGTGTTAATTGATAGACACCCACCTGCTGCTGACCAACACGTTTTAGCAGCTTTTATTCAAGAAGGTTATTTAGAGCGGCATATTCGACGCATCCGCAATGTTTATGCAGAAGTACGAGAACACATTATTGGCATGATTGAAAAACACATCCCTCAGGAACTTGCTTGGTTACAGCCTGGTGATCAAGGCATGCACATGGTGTTATGGCTTGCCCCTCATATTAATGACATTGAAGTTGCAAGTTCGGCAATTAATGCCGGCATTGCGATTAAAGCCATTTCACCGACATTTTCAAAGGAACAGCAACGTTCGGGGTTAATTATTGGGTTAAGCGACTTTGAACCAGAGCTTCTGCAACAAGCCATAAAAAAGTTATCAAAAATTATTCAGCAACATGACAAGCCAACTTAGATAAAACCTACAACAGCAACCATAGATGAATGGCAAATGGCCCAATGAGTACCATTAAAATACCTGCAATAACCATGGTTAAACTGGCAATCACACCTTCTTCACTATTACGCTGCTGTGCTCTAACTGTACCAAAACCGTGGGCTGCATTGCCGAAGGCTGCCCCATTTGCCACATTAGAACGGATTTTAGTCATCGCTAAAATCGCATCGCCACAAATCATACCGACTAAACCAGTAATGACTGTAAATAGTGAAACCAAAGCTGCCGAACCGTGAATATCTTCCGCCAAAATCATGGCAAATGGAGTTGAAATAGAACGTGCCATTAAACTGTTAGTCACTTCTGGGCTAAAGTGGAACCACTGCGCCATTTCATAGGCAGACATTACGCCCACACTCATACCCACAATAATTGCAATCGATAGCACCCCAAGGTTTTTACGAATCGTTTCCCGATAACGATAAATCGGTACAGCAAATGCAACCGTTGCAGGCCCTAATAAATTAACAATCCACTGCGTATCTTCAGCATAAGTTTGATATGAAATTCCAAAAATCGTCATCAAAATGATGGTGAGTACAGGCACACTAATTGCGGGTGATAACCAAAGTTTCGGATTTTTCTGATAGATTTTCTTTGCCACAACATAGGCGACCAAAGTCCAGATCAGACAAAGAATTGACCAGATATTCATGTCGTTTGCTCTTTAGATATGCTTATGTTGAAGACGTTTTCGAGCCTGTAAATAAGCTTTCAAACGATTGTAATAGTGAATCGTCAGACATGTACTGAGCATGACCGAAATGGTCCCAACCGCAATGCTCAAGACAATTTGCCATCCTTCGGTCATAAACAAGGTTTTATACTGCACTACAGCGACCACAACGGGCACGAAAAACAGCAACAGTTCACCTAAAACAACGGTTGCTCCCATTGCTACCTGATCCATTTTGATAATTTTAAAGAACAGGCATAAAAGCAATAAAAACATACCTAAAATGCCTGCCGAGACAGGTACGCCAAGTTTTTGATTTAAGAGATATCCGACCCACCAAAATCCAGCCAAAATTAGAATTTGTTTAACCAAAACTAAAAGTGAAGGTTGTGTGGGTGTTCCAGAAGCAGATTCAGTACTCATTTTGCGAAATTAAATGGTTAACTACACCATTATGCTAACTTGGTTGAACCTGCTAAATATGAATTATTCATGTTAATATCATTCCAAAATGGAATAATCTATTCTTTATTATGCTTTCTCTAAAATCACTACAGTGCTTCGTTACACTAGTAAAAACTAAAAGTTTTACCCGTACTGCTGAAGAGTTATATCTGACTCAGCCCACCATTAGTAAAATATTACAGCAGCTTGAAGAGCAACTTCAGGTACAGCTTTTGGTTAAACCCGATCACGGCCGTAAAAGACAAATCGAGTTAACCGAAATTGGAGAGCGCATTTATCAACATGCGATCGAGCTTCTTCAGGCAGAACAGAACATCTTTCTTGAAATTGAAAACTACCAACAATTAAAAACAGGAACTTTAAAACTTGGCGTTCCACCTTTAGGTTCACAGCTCTTAACCACTGCCTTGTTTGATTATCATCAGCAATGGCCAGATATTGAATTGGCTTTTATGGAGGTTGGTTCACGCGGTATTGAGCAAGCTTTGCTTAACAATGAACTAGACGTGGGTGTTTTATTGCAACCCTTTAATGAGCAAATCTTTAATAGCATTGAATTATGTAACTATCCTTTAATGGTACTTTTACGTCGAGATGCAACTTGGGCGACTCGCAAAAAAATAAACCTAGAAGAACTACAACATCAATCGTTTTTAATGTTTCCTGAAAATTTCTCTTTAAACAGTATTATTCTCGATGCCTGTAAGCAGCATGGTTTTTACCCAACCATTGCTTGCCGTACCAGTCAATGGCACCTTTTGGCAGATATGGTATTACAACGCATGGGCATTGCTCTCTTGCCACAATATTATACCGACATGCTTGACCCAACTTTATTTGCAGCGGTGCCACTCGAAAAACCAAATATTCAATGGCACTTAGTGATGGCTTGGAAAAAGAATCTTCCTGTTTCACCAGCAGTACAAGCTTGGCTTAGCATTATCCACCAACATTTTCAGCACATTAAGCCCTAACGTTAAGCACTGAAGTCGCTTAATTCAAAAACCGATAAAGCTTTTCCACAAAAAAGCTACCCAATCTTGGATCAGCTCACTTAGACTAGTTCACTCTGTTTTATGACATGGACAATAACAATGAATAATGAACATTTTAAGCTATACACAGATTCACAATTTCTAAGCCCCTACGCGTTTACAGTTTTTGTAGGGCTACATGAAAAACAAATTCCATTTGAAATGGCGACCATCAACTTAGGCCAGCAAGGCCAGTTTGAAAAATCGTACGTAGAAAAGTCATTAACAGCCAAAGTGCCTGTACTTGAGCATAATGATTTTGCTTTATCAGAATCTTCTGCCATTTTGGAATATCTTGAAGAGCTTTATCCAAACACATCTATTTATCCAAAAGATATTCAAGCACGTGCAAGAGCAAGACAAATTCAGGCATGGCTCAGATCCGACTTAGTGGCACTAAGAACTGAACGCCCAACCGATGTTATTTTTATTCAGCCCAAGTCCACTCCACTTTCAGAAGAAGGTCAAAAAGCGGCGGAGAAACTTTTCTTTGTTGCAGAAAAACTTCTAGCGTCTGATGCCGAATTTCTTTTTGGTTCATGGAGCATTGTGGATGCTGAACTTGCCCTAATGTTGCAACGTCTTATTCAAAATGGTGATGCTGTACCAGAACGCTTAAAGAACTATGCATTACAGCAATGGCAACGACCAAGCGTACAAAAATGGCTTACCTTGCGACATAAATAAATCCTTATATTTACACCAAACACGAGATAAAAAATGAGTGATTCAAACTATATCCCTCCACAAGTTTGGCAATGGACTGGAGAGAAAGCCGATTTAAACCAACCTACTTCAGGTGCTCGTTACGAGCATACACTTCCAGTAGGGAAACATCCGCTCCAGCTCTACTCTTTAGCAACACCTAATGGCCAAAAAGTCACTATTTTGCTAGAAGAGCTTTTAGCATTGGGTCATCAAGATGCTGAATATGATGCTTGGCTCATCAAAATTGGTGAAGGACAGCAATTTGGCAGTGGTTTTGTAGAAGCTAATCCAAACTCTAAAATTCCAGCACTGGTTGACCATAGCCAGAACCCGCCATTAAGAGTGTTTGAATCTGGCTCAATTTTGCTTTATTTGGCTGAAAAGTTTAAAGCTTTCATTCCGACTGATATTGCTGCACGTACTGAATGTCTCAATTGGTTATTTTGGCAAATGGGTAGCGCGCCTTACCTAGGTGGCGGTTTTGGACATTTTTATGCTTATGCACCCGTTAAAGTTGAATATGCGATTAACCGATTTGCCATGGAAACTAAACGTTTGCTTGATGTGTTGGATCAACACTTAGCAAAAAACGAATATTTGGCTGGTTCTGAATATAGCATCGCTGATATTGCAGCATTCCCTTGGTATGGTGGTCTTGTTAAAAACTGGGTGTATAACGGCGCAGAGTTTTTAGGTGTTGACCAATATAAAAATGTTCGGCGTTGGGCAGATACGATTTTAGCGCGCCCTGCGGTTCAACGTGGTCGTATGGTCAACCGTACTTTTGGTGATTTAGCTACACAGTTGCATGAACGCCATGATGCCAGCGATTTTGAGACCAAGACTCAAGATAAAGTTTAATCATCATTTTTAAATAAAACCCACTTTTGCTCAAAAAGTGGGTTTTATTAATCTTCAATATTAAAAATTATTTAATCTATTGATGTAAAGAAAGTCCTTTAATTGCCTTATCAACTGCCTTTTTAGGTCCTCTTAACGCTACTCCGACCAAATTTAATTGATTCCCATCATCGGCCAGAAATACAGCCCGATTATCCTCATCATTGCCTGTAGAAAACATGGCATGTACATAGGGAATTATCGTTAAATCTTGTTCAATTGCTTTGCGATGTGCTTTTTGTAGCCCTGATAAATCTCCCTCAAAAACTAACATCGGCTGCCCTAGCATGTTGCCATATTCATAACCATTTGCATCGATATAAGGTTTACCCAACATTTCAGGTACAGCCGAGGCAATTCCCGTTGCCAAAAATGCAACCACATTTAGCCTTTGCCAAGTTGCAAGATCGTTACGGACAATCAACGCAATTTTTGTGTCAAACATAAACCTCTTTCCCGAATCATGTATCTCAAGTCAGTCATCATGCCTAATCTTGTTTTTTCTCGTCTTGTACGTTTGTGCAAGGGTCATCACAAACGTACAAGACCCTAAATTTACGAGTCAGTATGCTGGGTTGTTTTTGATTCAGTAGATGCGTTATGGAAATCTTTCTTTATACCTTAAGTGTGATGTATAGCCCCGGCCCAGTAAATTTCATAGGTTTAAATTCGGGCCTTACAGGACAGTTCAAAAAAACGATTTATTTTTTTATAGGTGTCGGCTGTGCCATGTTGATGCTATTCATGATTTTTGGATATGCAGGTGCGGCGATTATTCCACAAAATGCCCTGCACTATATTGCTTTGCTTGGCGCGTGTTATACGTTTTATCTTGCATTTCAGATGTTAAAGGCAGATATCGAAATCAGTTATGAGACAGCTGAAGTTCAAGCACTGTCGTTCTGGAATGGTTTTTGGATACAAGCTTTAAATCCAAAAGGGATTTTAGTGATTTTGCCTGTTACAACAATTATGTACCCAACAGCGCACATTACTGGCATTCACATATTTTTGGTTTCTTTGCTCATTTCAATTGGTGCAGCTGGCGCACCCTTCCTTTATTCGTGGGCTGGTGCAATATTAGGTAAAAAAATTAAAAATAAAATTTGGTTTAATCGCCTGAATAAAGCCATGGCAATGATGCTAATCGTTTCTGGCATATTTATGCTTTATGATTTTTTGAAAGGCATGAATCTAGTTTAAGATGCAAACTATGTCAGTCTAAAATAGGCTGACTTTTGAATCATTTGATTTAGCAAGCTAATTTATTAATCATCCGCCATCTGGCTGGGGTTAAACCAAAAGCTTTTAGAAAATGGCGTGACATGTGGCTTTGATCAAAAAATCCGGCAATCAATGAAGCTTGAGTCAATGACTCGCCATACCTCAGATAGGACTTCACAACCTCTAACCTACGCATGGTCATATATCGATGTGGACTTGTACCAAACAAGAGTCGAAAATCTCGCGAAAGGCTCCAACGGTCACGACCAACATTTTTTTCAATATCATCTAAAGAGATATTTTCATATAAAGAGGCATGTATGAATTCTCTGGCACGCTCGGCGGCAACATAGTCATAACTATGAGAAGTTCGTGGATGGTTACCAGAAATTTCGTAAAGTGCATTGGCCAAATCATATAAAGCATCTTGGTTTTCTAAAGAGTCGATATGTTGATCTATTCCTTGCAATAACACATCGGTTGCCTTAAATAAGCGAGGGTCCTGACTCAAGCCATTTTCAAAAAATGGTAAAGGTTTGCCCTTCATAATTTCCTGTAGGGTTGCAGGTTCTACGTAAACCATCCGATATCTAAAACCGTCTCGCGTACCTGACTCTCCATCATGTTTTTCATCAGGATGTAAAACCATCGTCATTCCCGGCTGGCTATGTTTCATCTCTCCCCGATAATGAAAACTTTGAACACCAGTTAAAGTCCGCCCAATTGCAAAAGTATCATGGCGATGTGACTCGTAAGCATGATCGGTAAAAAATGCTTCAATTCGCTCTAGACTATTTGGGTCAGAATTTCTGACAATCCAATCATTTGCATTGGGTAGTTCAATCACATATTCACCAAAATTTTATATGTTCTAGAGAATATTCAGTATACAAGTTATGAAGCAAGCGCTCAGTGTTTATTTTCAGAGACAATAATCATCCTATGCATCATTTTCTTCCATCAAAACAGTAAAAAAATAAAGATTCTGCAGCTACATTTAACTATTTTAATATTTTAAAAATTAATTTTATACTTATCTTATTTTTATCCAACTTAATAAGATTAATGGATAACACTCTATAAAAAAACATTCAAATCCATTTTATTAAAAATAGATATATAAATAGATATTCGTTATTTCTGCTTATATTTAAAACCGCGTAAATTGAACTATAACAATCTGAATCGAAGATAAGGATATATTCAATGAATGCTAAATTAAATACAGAAGCTCCTCAAAGCTTTATCTCAACTGGTTCAAATCCATCCTTGTCAAATGAAGATATTCTTTCTAAAGCAAAGCAATACGCACAGGACCATGAACTGAATTTTAGTGGCAGTTTATCTCCGACTGATGCATGGCAGCTCGTACAACAAGGAGAAGCTGTTTTAGTTGATGTGCGTACCAATGAAGAACGTAAATTTGTGGGTTATGTTCCTGAAAGTGTTCATGTCGCTTGGGCAACAGGCACATCGTTTAACCGTAATCCACGCTTTTTAAAAGAACTCGAATCAAAAGTTGGCAAAGACAAAACCATTCTTTTGCTATGCCGTAGTGGCAACCGTTCAGCACAAGCTGCCGAGGCCGCATTTAATGTTGGTTTTGAGCACATTTATAACGTTCTTGAAGGCTTTGAAGGCGACTTAGATGATCAACAACAGCGTAATCAAAAAAACGGCTGGCGCATTCATCAACTTCCTTGGCAACAAGACTAATACTCTAATCAATTTTCAGTGAATCAAGGAAAGCTTGTGACTCAATGGAACATTAATGCTGTTGTACAAAGTTTACAACAAGCAAGGCATGACTGGCGTCAGCAACAGCACAGGACCAAAGAATTTGGGGGCCGCGAACTTCCATCTAAAGAAGCTTTAAAAGCTATTTTAGATGACCTGTGCGGAATTATATTTCCAATGCGTTTAGGCCCTGCCGACTTACGTCAAGAAACTGAAGATTCTTATATTGCCTATACTTTAAATAGGGTACTCACAGCCTTACATGCTCAAGTACAACTGGCTTTAAATTATGAAGCAAAACGTCATTTGAGTCATTCGAACACAGTCCAACAGCCAGAGGAACTTGCTCAACATATTGTGCAGGATTTTGCCAACACCTTGCCCTCTATACGACGTCTTTTAGACGGTGATGTGCGTGCCGCTTATGAAGGCGATCCGGCGGCGCATAGTGTGGATGAAGTATTACTTTGCTATCCGGGCATATTTGCGATTATTCATCATCGAATTGCCCATCAACTGTATGCCCAAGTGCCTTTATTGTCTCGCATTATTTCCGAGTTAGCACACTCTGCCACGGGCATCGATATTCATCCCGGTGCAAAAATCGGTAAAGGATTCTTCATCGATCATGGTACAGGCGTGGTGATTGGTGAAACTAGCGTTATTGGGGAACGTGTCCGTATTTATCAGGCCGTGACCCTTGGAGCAAAACGATTTGAAACCAATGATGACGGTCGTTTGAAAAAAGACTATACACGCCATCCAATTGTTGAAGATGACGTGGTGATCTATGCAGGTGCCACCATTTTAGGCCGTATTACGATTGGCCGAGGGTCAATCATTGGGGGAAATGTCTGGCTTACACATAGTATTCCCGCAGGAAGCCAGATTTTACAGTCACCACTCGAGGCTTATCAAAAAAATCCAGAATTTAAATAAATCGTATTCACAATTTTATATATAAGAGTTTTAACCCATATATTAAAAATATGAATTTGGTATATATATAAATCAGTTTATTACTTATTTATATGAAATTTTCATACATATATGCTTATTAATAATAAGTGAACTGTGTTCATTTATTTATACCTTATTCATATTTTTAAAATCGAATATTTAAATCTAATCGGTTAACACGATAATTCAAAATTTTAACATTTTATAACCAAGCCACTGTAATAAGGAAAAATGATTCATGGCGAAAAATACAGACAAAGCCCAACTTGCTCTTGGGGACCATGCGGCCCGTCAACTGGCCAATGCAACCAAAACTGCTCCCCAACTTTCTACAATTACTCCCAGATGGCTGACTCACTTACTTCAATGGCTTCCTGTTGAAGCAGGTATCTACCGCTTAAACCGTGTAAATAATACCGATGATATTCAAGTAGCTTGCACACAACGTGATGAAGCAACTTTACCTCAAACTTTTGTCGATTATGACCCAGAGCCACGCGAATACTTTTTAAATGGTGTATCTACTGTTTTAGATGTACATACACGTGTTGCTGACCTTTACAGCAGCCCACACGACCAAATTAAAGAACAGCTCCGTTTAACCATTGAAACTATTAAAGAACGTCAAGAAAGTGAGCTTATCAATAACCCTGAATACGGTTTACTGGCAAGTGTGACAGATGACCAACGTATTTCGACTTTAAATGGCCCACCTACTCCAGATGATCTTGATGATTTGCTACGTAAAGTCTGGAAAGAACCGGGATTTTTCCTAGCACACCCTGATGCGATTGCAGCATTTGGACGTGAATGTACACGCCGTGGTGTGCCACCTCCAACGGTTAGCTTATTTGGTTCTCAGTTCATTACATGGCGCGGTATTCCACTCATTCCATCAAATAAAATTCCTGTAGAAGATGGCAAAACTAAAATCTTGCTGCTTCGTGTTGGTGAAAAGCGTCAAGGGATTGTTGGTTTATTCCAACCGGGTCTTGCAGGTGAACAGTCACCAGGGCTTTCAGTACGCTTTATGGGAATCAACCGTAATGCGATTGCGTCGTATCTAATATCGTTATATTGCTCACTTGCAGTACTCACTGATGATGCGTTGGCAGTATTAGATGATGTGGAGGTGGACAAATATCATGACTACCCAGTTAACTACAAGTAATCTGCAAGGTAGTCCAACCGGGCCTGAAGTGACTGGTGTTAACCCACCAGCCAACTTCCCTGATGAGTCCACCATTGCTCGACTTGCTAATGAGTTTTTTTCAGCATTACCAAGCTCAAGTAGTGCAGCTTCTCCATCGGGCCTTAACTTGGACTTACCTGTCGGAGCGCCACCGCACCCACCACAACCGGGTGAACCATTTTCTGCACTCAGTGGTCGTGCGCCCAATATCGCCTTTCAGAAAAGTCTCAATCCAGAATATCCTGAGCATATTCCAAATTTTCCAGACTACCCTGAACGCCGAATTGTAGCGTCTGCGCCTGTGGTTGGTGGAGCTAATTTGCCACGCCCACCATTTGAACCACATTTGCCACAAGCAGCTCATAGTGAACCAAATGTGCCGCGCATTGAACCAAACTTACCCACGGGTGCTGGTGAATCACCTTATTATTTTTTAAATGATTTTTCTGCTCCCAATACAGCAGAACCATCTGTTAAAGGTGTGGAAGACAATTATTCGGTTGCGCAGTCTTTTCAGTTACCACATGGTGACCAGCTGAAATCATTGCTGACAGAAGATCGTTTTGCAACGAACACACCGCCCCAAAGTTCAGCAAGCTCTGCATTTTATTTTTTAGACTTGCCTCAAAGTGGACAAAGTTATAGTCACTATCAACCATCACAACCCACTTTTGTAGCAAGCAGTGCTCAACCACTCGATGTACATGCTATACGTCGCGATTTCCCAATTTTACAGGAACGCGTCAACGGTCGACCTCTAGTTTGGTTGGATAATGCTGCGACCACACAAAAACCGCAGCGCGTGATTGATCGGATTGCTTATTTTTATCAGCATGAAAACTCAAATATTCACCGTGCTGCACATGAGTTAGCGGCTCGTGCAACCGACGCCTATGAACATGCAAGAAATGTAGTTGCCCGATTCATTGGTGCACCCTCTTCTAAAGAAATTATCTTTGTTCGAGGAACAACCGAAGGCATTAACCTGATTGCAAAAACATGGGGTGAGCAAAATATTGGTGAAGGTGATGAAATTATCGTTTCCCACTTAGAACACCATGCCAATATTGTGCCTTGGTATCAACTTACTAAAAAAACAGGAGCGAAATTACGAGTCATTCCTGTTGATGACATGGGGCAAATTATTTTAGAAGAGTTGCCAAAACTGATTAATGAACGCACTAAACTGCTGTCTATTACTCAAGTTTCTAATGCTTTGGGAACAGTTACCCCTGTTGCTGAAGTGATTAAAATTGCCCATGCCAAAGGTGTACGTGTATTAGTTGATGGCGCTCAATCTGTTTCACATATACCAACCGATGTTCAAGCTCTCGATGCCGACTTTTTTGTGTTCTCTGGGCATAAAGTGTTTGGTCCAACAGGCATTGGTGCAGTCTATGCGAAACCAGAACTGCTAGAAACAATGCCGGTTTGGGAAGGTGGCGGCAACATGATTCAGGACGTCACCTTCGAACAGGTGGTTTACCAACCTGCACCAAACAAGTTTGAAGCTGGAACTGGGAACATTGCCGATGCAGTCGGTTTAGGTGCGGCACTTGAATATGTAGAAAGTTTAGGCATTCATAACATTGCACGCTATGAACATGATTTGCTTGAATATGGTCAAAATGCGCTTAGCAGTGTGTCTGGTTTACGTTTGATTGGAACTGCGCATCACAAAGCCAGTGTCATGTCCTTTACCTTACAAGGCTATTCGACTGAACAGGTCGGTAAAGCTTTAAACCAACATGGCATTGCTGTACGTTCTGGTCACCATTGTGCACAGCCAATTTTACGTCGTTTTGGTGTGGAACAAACTGTGCGCCCGTCTTTAGCTTTTTATAATACGACTGAAGAAATTGATTTATTGGTGTCTGTTTTACACCAGTTAACACGTAACAAGCGTACTGTTTAAATCTATTTTGGAAAAAAGACTGCTTTCGAGTGGTCTTTTTATAAATTATTTACTGAAACTTCTTGAGCTCAACTTCATATATAGGAACAAGTCAAAGTAGCTATCACAGCGGAGTCTTGTTATTTTAATTTCGATTCCTAGATTAACCTTCGACTCGGGCTAAGAGTCATTAATACTCTAGACAATTTAAAGTAATTATCACGGCGGAGTCTTACCGTTTTGCCTCCAAAGAAAGTAGCTAATTCTGTTACTTTTTTAAAAAGTAACCAAAACCTTCTCATCCACAGAACCTGTTCTCTGTTTTCATTTTTCAAAAAATATTGCAAATACATTATCTTTATAAATTATGGGCAGGCTGTGGATGAAATTTAGCACGAGCAAATACTGGTATGAATGTCGTGAAAACTATATATACAATCTAAAATGGTGCTTCTGTAATATCCTTAAACACTCACAATAATTAAACAAACAATCCCCAAATCAATCTCAATGCAATCCCAATTAACAACAGCCCCATCACCCTCTCAAAATAAACACCAAACTCCAAAAATCGTTTACGTACTATTGGATGAGCAAACATTACACTCACCACCATAAACCAGATCGCATTAACCATACACATCCATACGCCATAAAAGATCTGAACTTTCATGGGAGTTGTTACACTCACAATAGTTGTAAAAATTGCCAGAAAAAATATCGTGGCCTTCGGGTTAAGAGCATTAGTTAAAAAACCCATCGTAAAGGCTTTAAATAAACTCGGAGTATCACTGTCTGCTTGGTCATTAATCTCAATATTAGTATTCGGCTGACTACGTAAACACTGCCATCCTAAATAAAGCAAATAAGCTGCTCCCGCTGCTCTGATGAGTGACATGAGCCATTCGCTTTGTTGAATCAAAAAGCCAATGCCAACAAGGGTATAAAACACATGAACCGAAATTCCAACACCAATACCAATCGCAGTCAGACATCCAATTAAGTAGCCATAACGTACACTTTGTCTTACCGTAACCACAAAATCTGGTCCCGGTAAAATCACTGCCAAAAAGTGAATGAGTGCCAGCGTTAAAAACTCATGCCCATACAATTGCCACATTTATTCAGCCTCCTTGGCAACGCTATAGCTGACACTGAGCTTTCCTTTTTTAATCTGATAGGACTGAATTTCTATAAAACCAATATCCCCCAACGTTGCAACATGAGTCCCACCGCATGGAAATGCAGAAAACTCACCAAAACCGATTTCGCGAAAACCATCTGCATGTTGCTGAAGATTGGCTGGTAAATTAGCCTGAATATATTGTAAACAATACTGTTCAAGCATTTGAGCATCTAACTGCTGAGCTGTATCCAAAGCAATGAACTGAACTCGTGCATCATGTGGCCAGTGCTGCGCTTTTACAGCTTGCCAGCCAAATAGATGCATTACATGTCCAAGCAAATGCCCTGCTGAATGTAAGCGGCTATGATAACGACGTCCTGCTTCATCCACTTGTGCAAAAGCCACTCCCAACTCAACAGGTTGTGTGCAGTAATGAATGATTTCCCCTTGTTCAATCGCCACATGCACTACATCAACTTCTGCGATTTTGCCCGTATCACTCGGTTGACCGCCACCTTGAGGATGAAATGGGGTTGCCGATAAATGCACGGTAAAACGCCCATCTTCACAAGGATTACACGCTAGAACTTCAACCTCAGCGACAAGAACACCTGTTAAATACAATGCTTGCGTCATATTTTTCTACATATACGTTAAGATGAAAAAGATTGTATTGCGATTTCTTAAACGCGATAATCCACTCTAAATCCAAATAACTTTTGCCTCATGAGCACAAATCAAAGTCTGGTTCTGTTAAATGAAATGGCGACTTTCGTTAAAGTAGTCGAGTCAGGGAGTTTTTCTGAAACGGCTCGACAACTCGGTACTACACCCTCTGCGATAAGCCGTGCAATTGCTCGCTTAGAACGTGCTTTAGGGACCCGCTTACTTTATCGAACCACACGAAAGCTTCGCTTGAGTGAAAGTGGTCAACAGGTCTATCAACGTTGTTTAGATATGGTCAATGCGGCGCAGGCAGTGATGGAAAGTTCAGGCCAATTTCATGTCGAACCGCAAGGAATCATTCGTCTGAGTGTTCCAAAAGCCGTTGGACATTTTATGATTCATCCACATTTACCTGAGTTTTTAGAACGTTATCCAAAAATTGATATTCAAATGCTTTTAGAAGACCGTTACGTTGACTTAATTGATGATGAAGTTGATTTAGCACTTCGAATTACCGAGCAACCCTCTGGCGGCCTAATGGGACGAAAACTCATTGATATCGATCACTTGATTTGTGCTACACCTGAATATTTGGAAAAACATGGCGTACCAACCCATCCTCATGACTTAAAACAGCATGAATGTATCTATTTGGGTGAACAAATCAGTGATTCAAAATGGAAATTTCAACAAGGGAATAAGTCGATTAGTGTTACTGTGCGGGGTCGTTATGCTGCAAATCATACAGGTGTTCGTTTAAGCGCAGCCCTACAGCATTTAGGAGTAGCCAGCTTACCCTACTTTGTTGCGCGCCATGCTTTACAACAACAGACTTTGGTTCAAGTTTTACCCGACTGGGACTTTAAGACCTATTACAGCGGTGGACTGTGGTTACTCTATCCGCCAACACGCCATGTACCACCGAAATTAAGTGTGTTTATTCAATATTTGGCAGATAAATTGGCAGCAGAGCCGACTTTATTTAAGTTCAAATAATATAGAATCGAGGAATTAACACGATAGAATCCTACCTTTCTATCTCTAAAGCAATCAGCTAATTCTGTTACTTTTTTTGGAAAAAGTAACCAAAAAACTTTCGCATCTACAGAACCTGCCCCCCTGTTTACATCTATAAAAAATATTGCAAAAACATTATCTTTATAAATTATGGGCAGGCTGTAGATGAATCTTAGCTCGAGCAAATCCTATCTAGAGTCCTCTTTATTAGAATTATTCAACCAATAAATCTTTTGGATTAATCGTATCGCCATACACTGGTTTCAACGTCTTTTCATAAGCCTGATGAATCACGCCTTCTTTTGCCAATTTCTCTAAATCTTGATTCAACCAGTCCAATAGCTCTTTATCACCCTTTTTCACAGCTGGGGCGATTAAGTCCTGCTCACCTAAGTTTGTAATGCCAACTGTGTAATTTGGATTTTCTTTAGCCCAAGCTAAAACCAGCAAGTTGTCATGCGCTAAAGCAGCACCACGGCCGTCTTTTAAAGCATCAAAGGTTTCAGTGTTTTGCTCATATTTTTGTAGTTTGATTTCAGGATGAGTCTTAGTGAAGAATGAATCAGCCGTAGTACCTTTATTCACCAACAAAGTTTTATCTTTGAGTTGAGCAATATCTGTAATTGGATGAGTTTTAGGAGACACCACACCCAAAGCAACTTTTAAATAAGGTTTAGCAAAATCGACTACTTCTTTACGTTCTGGTGTAACCGTAAAGTTTGCAAAAATAATATCGACTTTATTGGCTTTTAAATATTCGACACGATTTGCAGCTTCAGTTAAAACAAACTCTACCTTGTTTTCATCACCCAATAAGTCTTTAGCAACATGCTTGGCAATCTCTACATCGAAGCCCTGATTTTTACCTTGAGCATCTAAATATCCAAACGGCGGTTTATCGCTAAATACACCAATACGCACGACACCATTCTTTTTAATCTGCTCAATACTCGACACAGTTTGAGTGGTGTCAGCTGTTTTTTCATTAGATTGCGTGCCTTTATCACATGCAACTAAACCTAAACTCAGCAAAGATGCAGCGAGGACATGCTTTATATTTTGTAAAGTTAGTGTTGTCATTATTTCACCCTATCGTTCTTGTAAAAGTCTTATTTAAAATCACAGTGCCTACTTTTAGACACTGCTCCAGCGATATCGAAAATTATTGGCCTACATCTAAAAACACATTAGGATTAACCGATTCACCATAAATTGGTTTTAAGGTTTCATCATAAATTTTCTTAATTTCACCGCTTGTTCTTAGCTGCTTAATTTCAGTATTGAGCCAATTCAATAATTGGGTATTGCCCTTTTTAACTGCTGGTGCAATAAACTCTTGATCACCAATAGACTGGATACCCGCCACATAACTTGGGTTCTTCGCGGCCCACGCCAAAGCATACGTACTATCTTGTGAAATTGCGTCACCACGACCGTCGGTCAAGGCTTTGAACGCATCCGAATTTCTTTCAAACTTCAGTAAATTCACTTTCGGATAGTGCTTAGTAAAATAGGTATCTGAACTGGTGCCTTTATTTACAATTAACGTTTTACCTTCCAATTGAGCAATGTCAGTAATTGGCTTGGCTTTAGGAGAGACGATCCCGAAAGCACCTTTTAAATAAGGCTCGGCAAAATCTACAACTTCCTTACGTTCAGGCGTTACTGTAAATGTCGCAAACACAACATCGGCACGGTTTGATTTTAAAAACTCCACCCGATTTGAAGCCTCAGTCACAATAAATTCAACTTTCTTTTCATCGCCAAGCAAATCTTTAGTGACTCGTTTTGCTAAGGCCACATCAAAGCCCTGATTATTGCCAGCACTATCTACATAACCAAACGGCGGATCGTCAGCAAAAACAGCAATTCGCAACACCCCATTTTTTTTGACTTGCTCTAAAGACTGGTCTTCTTGAGTATTACTTGCTTGCTCAGTTGATGGCGTTTTACTACATGCCGTTAATAACACCCCAGCAAC
The DNA here is from genome assembly GCF_052824995.1 of Acinetobacter sp. 1124_18A. NCBI lineage: Bacteria > Pseudomonadati > Pseudomonadota > Gammaproteobacteria > Moraxellales > Moraxellaceae > Acinetobacter > Acinetobacter sp. 1124_18A. Next base: position 549,255 of record NZ_VTDF01000002.1, read on the forward strand.
AGCAATACTGCTTAATATTTTTATTGAATTACGTTTAAACATTCACTTCCTCATGATTCAAATAATAAAAGACTTAATACGACAAAATATTTAAAAAGGTTTTAGCTCGTTCTGTTTTCGGCTGTTCAAAAAACTCTTCAGGTGGCGCCTGTTCAATAATTTTGCCCTTATCCATAAAAATAATTCGATCAGCAACCTTTCGGGCAAATGACATTTCATGTGTCACAATCAACATGGTCATCCCCTCATTGGCTAGTTTCAAAACTACATCAAGCACTTCTCTGACCATTTCCGGATCAAGCGCAGCGGTAATTTCATCGAGCAAAATGACTTTAGGTTGCATGACCAGTGAACGGACAATGGCGATACGCTGCTTTTGTCCACCGGAAAGTTGTCGCGGATAATCGAGTTTTCGTTCAAAGAGTCCTACTCGCTTTAACAACTCATCTGCAACTTGTTCAGCTTCATCACGGCGGCGTTTTTGCACTTTGAGTGGCCCGAGCAAAATATTGTCAATGACATTCATATGCCCAAATAGCTCATAGTTCTGAAAAACCATGCCAATTTTTTGACGGGCATTAGTCCAGTCAACATCTTTACCCAACACACCCGAACCTGTTAATCGAATCTCACCACCTTGAATTGGTTCTAATCCATTAATACAGCGCAGTAAGGTACTTTTACCGCAGCCCGATGGGCCTAAAATAACAACCACCTCTCCTTGTTCTACATCTAGATCAATGCCCTGTAAAATATGACTTTGTGCAAATGATTTCTGTAATTGTTGTATCGATAACAAAGGCATAATTACTCCCAGACCTTTTCTAAATGTGCCGCCAAACGAGATAAGGGATAGCAAATCAGAAAATATAAAATAAAAATAAAGCCATAAATCCAAAGCGAGGCGCTCGGCACAGTCAGCAGTGAATTTTCGATAATTTGCTGGCCCACCTTAATGACCTCCACCACACCAATCAGAACTGCCAAAGAACTGGTTTTCACCATTCGGGTAAATAAATTAATCGCGCCTGGTGTTACTCGTTTTAGACTTTGCGGAAAAATAACGTAGACCAATGCTTGAACATGAGTCAGCCCGAGCGCATAGGCAGAATCGCGTTGATGTTGATCAATTGAGGTTATGGCTGCACGGACCAAATCACCCATTTCAGCCGTGCCCCACAAAACAAACACAACAACGCACACCCACATTGCAGAAAACTGCCAGTTAAACCATGTGGCAAAGCCGAAATAAAAGACAAACAGCAAAACTAAAATTGGAATGATTCGGATCGCTTCTAAATACAGGCGGCACAGCGCTTTAACGACTATGTTTTTAGAAGTCATAATGACGCCTAAAACCGTGCCTAAAATTGCAGAGAAAAATACTGAAATAAAAGCAATTTTTGCGGTTGCCCAAAGTCCCCACATTAATCGTTCGAGATGACTCGCCTGAAATAGATAATCAAGTTCCATGGCTCACCTCCCGACTTCTGTGTTCCAGATAACTGGTTAAAATAGACACGGGCAATAAAATAATCAGATAAGCCATGATTAATAAAAACAAAGCTTCTGTTGTTTTATAATCCATGCCAATTAAGTCTTTGGTGACAAAAAGCAGCTCAACGACAGCAATCGCACTTACAACTGAACTTTCTTTAATTAAAAATAGACAATTTGCTCCAATTGCTGGAATTGAAATAGCAAACGCTTGAGGAAAAATAACATATCTAAAAATTTGAGTCGGTTGCAGACCGATACTTTTTGCAGAGTCAATCTGCCCTTTTGCAACAGACTGTAGACCCGCTCGAAAAGCTTCTGCCATATAGCTTCCGCCTAAAAATGTCAGTCCAATCACACCACAAGCAAAACCATCGATTTTGATACCAAGTTTGGGCAAACCGTAATACAAAAAGAATAGTTGAATTAATAAAGGGGTATTTCGAGATAACTCAATATAGAACTGGGCAATTCTATTTAGTACCCGCACGCGATATGTGATTAAAATGCTGCAAATCAGCCCTACAATAATGGCCAGAATAATGCTGATAATTGAAATTTTCAGCGTGGTCAAAGTTGCAGAGAAAAATTGCGGCAACACACTATGGATATACTGCCAGTTCAAGGAAAATTCCAAAAAATAATATTAAAACGTTATAAATATTTAGCTCTAATCAGCGATCAAATATTTGTGTACCGAGTTTATTTTTTTCCCAATTAGTCTAAAACTATTTTTATTAGATAAGCTTTTCTATAAGTTTGATAAATTCGATTTGGCAATCGAAAGCATTCAAATCAGCTGAATACAACCGCTTAAAACATGTTCATCACAGTCCATATATAATAAAAACCCATAAAAAAATCGGACACCAACGCCCGATTTTTATGAAACAACTTTCAGTCTATTGCTTATTTTCTAAGGACATCACCAATGCTTGGATCTTTATCAAATACCGATTTTGCATAAGGGCAAAGCGGAATCACTTTCACATCTTTCTCACGAACAAAGGCAACTAAAGCATCAAGTAATTGTCGACCTACACCTTGTCCCCGATAATTTTCATTCACATCTGTGGCATCAATAATCAGCATGCCTTCGCCTGCCCATGTATAAGTCATTTCACCTGCAACGGTTTCACCATCAAGTAAACTAAAGCTACCGTGTTTTGTATCATCTTTTTGTTGAATATTCACAATAAATTCCTCTTCTTACGACTCATATTTATTTAAAAATGACTTTGTATATCTTGAACTATAAGAACAAATCTAAGTGTAAAAAAATAGCCTGTTTTTAGCAGCGAGTCTGTATGCTTTTTAAAGACAATTCATGCATAAAACTCATAATTCTATTCGTAATTCTAGGCCTAATCCTTTCAAACCCTTGCTGATAAGCTCTGCAACCAGATTTGTTCATTTCTTTTATGAACATTTAACGGTTTTAAAGTCGGAACTTTTATGTCTTCTTTTCATCAAATTGAGCAAGATACACATGAGAATAGCACACCAGCATGGGGTGCTGTATTTGTAATGTCGCTCTGCTGTGCAGTATTAATTGCCTCAGAATTCATGCCCGTAAGTTTACTCACATCAATCTCTTCAGATTTAAATATGAGTGAAGGCCAAGTCGGTCAAGCGATCGCAATTTCAGGCATTTTTGCTGTGGTAACCAGCTTAACTATTAGCCGTGTATTTAAGACATGGGATCGCCGTCATATCATGCTGTTACTTACCTTACTCATGATCGTTTCTGGCATGCTGATTACATTTGCTCACTCTGCTGCTTTATTCATGGTGGGTCGTGCAATTTTAGGTGTAGTGATTGGTGGTTTTTGGGCCATGTCGACTTCGATTGTGATGAGACTTGTTCCACCTCTGTCAGTACCTAAAGCACTCGGTCTGTTGAATGGTGGCAATGCTCTAGCGACCACAATAGCCGCACCTTTAGGAAGTTTTCTAGGTTCAATCATTGGCTGGCGCGGTGCTTTTTTCTGTATCGTTCCTATCGCGATTATTGCGCTTGTATGGCAATTTAAAAGTATGCCCGCTCTTCCAGCAATGATGTCTGTTGAAAAGTCAAAAAATCCCTTTGGACTACTGAAACGTCCAATTGTGTTTTATGGCATGACAGGGATTTTATTGTTATTTATGGGGCAATTTGCGCTATTTACCTACTTACGCCCATTTCTAGAAACCGTCAGTCATGTCGATGCGGCCATGTTATCCATTTTATTACTCATATTAGGTATCGCGGGTTTAGCTGGCACATTCGTGATTAGTTTTATTCTTCATCAACATGTCTATCGCTACCTCATCCTTATTCCTTTAATGATGGCAAGCACTGCTTATGCCTTCGTGCTTGGTGGTCAGCACTTGTGGTTGGTTGCAATATTAATGGGTTTATGGGGCTTTATTGGAACTTCAGCACCTGTCGCATGGAACACATGGCTTGCACAGACGTTGCATCAAGATACTGAGGTTGGTGGCGGTTTGATGGTTGCGATTATCCAATTTGCAATTACTTTAGGTGCAACTTTAGGGGGCTTGCTATATGACTCGCATGGCTATAGTGCTACGTTTTATATGAGCGCTATTGTGTTGTTATTGGGTGCTATCATTGCTTTTATTACATGGCGAAGTGCTACTCACGCAACACATCAATAACCAACCTTAATGCAGGCGAAAGCTGTCTACGATGTGGATAGTACAGGTGGTATCCGGGAAACTGGATACTGTAATCTTCCAATACCTGAACAAGTTTGCCTTGATCGAGATCTTGTTGGATCAGCTCTTTCGGAATGTAAGCCAATCCAAATCCCGCTCTAACCGCCTCGACAATATCGTAGCTTTCATTAAATATCCATTGTCCCTGAATTTTGATTTTTGTTTCTTGTCCATCCTTCAAAAACTCCCATGCATACACACTGCCTTGGGTGGTTAAACGAAAGCCAATACATTGATGATTGATTAAATCTTTGGGGGTTGCAGGAATTCCATATTTCTCAAAATATTGTGGCGTTGCAATCACCGCCATTTTGACATCTGCGCTAATACGTACCGCAATCATGCCATCTGCTACACGACTTCCAAAGCGAACTCCTGCATCAAATCGCTCTGCAACAATATCCACCATACCGCTATTGGCAGCTAGCTCAACTTGTACATCAGGATAATCACCAGCAATCTTTTCAAGTTTTGGAATAAGAACTTCCCGTATCGCATGACTACTAGCATTAATACGAACCGTACCAGCGGGTTGATCCCGAAATGATGTTAAAAGCGATAATTCATTATCAATCTGGTCAAAGCTGGCGCTAATGGTTTGCTTTAACCTTTCACCCGCGGCTGTCGGCGAAACGCTTCGTGTGGTTCGGGTCAGAAGTAGCATCCCTAAACGTTCTTCTAAACCGCGAATGGTATGGCTTAGCGCAGACTGCGAAATTCCCATTTTTCCTGCGGCCTTCGTAAAACTCCCTTCTCGAGCCACCATTAAAAAAGCATAAAGATCATTATAGTTTTCTTTGTTTATCATCTGCTTTTATCTCTTTTCACGGTTTAATTTAATTATAAATGATAAAACTATTTATGAATATTGCTCATAAGTCCATGTTTGTTTTTTAGGCTATTTATTATAAAGAAGATTCATTAAACTCTATATCAAGCAGTGAACATCAAGATTTAGATGAGCTCAAGCATAAAAAGTACCTGATTTTATTATTATCAAAAATTAATAAATTTAGCTCATACCTTTACGCTAGAAATTGAATAACTTCTCTGCATTTAAGTGCGTTCTCTTAAAGAAATGAGGTTCTTCGATATGGCTAATCAGAAGTTTTTTCTCGCTTTACTCAGCATCTTTTTCTCGTTTTCAGCCATATCTATCTCTTATGCAACAAGGCCTACGGGCAACAATCAACAAAGGTTATCGATGATGAAAATCCGTATTTATATTGAGGGATCAAAGCAACCACTATTTGCAACATTACCTATGACACCGACTGTTCAAGATTTTGCCAAGCAGCTTCCGTTGACATTAACCCTTAAAGATTATGACTCTACTGAAAAAATAGCCGACCTACCCACCAAGCTAACTACACAGAATGCACCCAATGGCTATGCAGGACAAGCTGGTGATCTTACCTATTATGCCCCTTGGGGTAATCTGGCTTTTTTCTATAAAGACTCAACTGTTGGGTACGCAAATGGTCTTATTTTGCTTGGGAAACTTGATGCTATTCCCCAAGAGTTCAAGCAAAAACAACCCATCAAAATTTCAATTTCCCAAATGAAATAAGCATAAGCAAATTCACCCATTCAAATTATTTAAATTGAGGTATCCATGACTACATCTCCCTTCTTTAAAAAGCTTAAAACCCATACTGCGGCTGCGATTTGCGCTGCAACAATTGGTTTATTCTCTTCAACCTCAGCTATGGCAGCAGACATGACTAACGGCGCAAATAACTTTTATCAAAGTCAGCAAGTGACTATTCAGAAAGTCACGTTTAAAAATCAATACAATATGGATATTGTCGCCAATCTGGTTATTCCCAAAAATCTGAATAAAAAGACTAAAGCCCCCGCTATTGTAATTGGTCACCCAATGGGAGCCGTGAAAGAACAAAGCTCTATGCTTTATGCACAGAAACTGGCTGAACAAGGTTTTGTAACATTGGCGATTGATCAATCATTTTGGGGTGAAAGCGCGGGCCAACCCAGAAATGTAGTTGCACCTGACATTTACGCAGAAGCATTTAGTGCGGCTGTAGATTATTTAGGAACGCAATCTTTTATTAACCGTGAACGTATTGGCGTACTCGGCATTTGCGGAAGTGGAAGTTTTGTCATTAGCGCAGCAAAAATTGACCCTCGTATGAAGGCCATTGCCACTGTCAGTATGTATGATATGGGAGCTGCAAACCGTAATGGCTTACGCCACTCACAAACCTTAGAGCAAAGAAAGCAAATTATTGCTGAAGCGGCTGTGCAACGTTATGTCGAGTTCACAGGCGGTGAAACAAAATATACCAGCGGGACTACGCATGAGTTAACGGCAGATACACATCCGATCCAACGTGAATTTTATGACTTTTATCGCACTCCACGCGGAGAATATACGCCGAAAAGTTCATCAAAAGACCTTACAACCCACCCAACACTAACAAGTAATGTCAAATTTTTAAACTTCTATCCATTTAACGATATTGAAACCATCTCACCACGCCCAATGCTGTTTATTACAGGTGATCAGGCTCATTCAAAAGAGTTTAGTGAAGAAGCTTATAAACTCGCAGGCCAACCTAAAGAACTTTACTATGTTAAAGGTGCGGGACATGTTGATTTATACGATCGTGTCGATCTCATTCCATTTGATAAATTGACCAGTTTCTTTAAACAAAACTTGAAATAAGAGGCATGATAGAGGCTCAACACGGGCCTCTATTTATTTAATGAAACTCTTGCACCAGACTATTAATATGCGCCACAGCCGCAGTTCGATTTTCAACGCAAAGTTTTTCAAAAACATGTTCTAAATGTTTGTTTACCGTCCGCGGGCTCAGCTCCAAAATTTCCGCAATATCTTTATTGGTTTTCCCTAACAATAACCAGTGCATGACTTCTGCTTCACGCTGAGTCAACTGCGGGCAATATTTCAAAATATCAGCCATTTCCAAAGCTGGCGTAGAAGTCTTGATCTGGATAAGATAATTTTTTGCTACGCTTGTTTCAGATTGCCACGGTGTAAGCAATAAAAGCTGTAATTGCTGAGATGGCGTTGAATAAGAACAGCTGATTAATTTTTTTGGGTCTTTTTCATGTTCCAAGTCTGAAAACCAAGCTTTTAAGCCTGCTTCAAAACCTTCTAATTCAGGTAAATATTGATTCAATAAATCACTGGCTTTTTGAGTTTTCCAAACAATTTTGCCGTGAATATCTAGCGCGAGAATTGCTGTTTCTGTTGCATCAATCACCTGTTTTTGTTGCTGCAATAGTTTGGCATGTGCCAAATGCGTTTTTACTCTTGCCAGTACTTCTTCAATATTCAGTGGCTTTGTTACGTAGTCCACCCCACCGACCTGAAAACCACGCACAATATGTTCTGTTTCCGACAAGCCTGTCATAAAAATGACTGGAATAAACTGAGTAATTGGGCTTGCTTTAAGCTGTATACAACTTTCAAAGCCATCCATATGTGGCATATTGCCATCGAGCAAAATCATATCGGGTAAGCATCGGTGCGCGATTTCAATTGCACTTAACCCATCCGTTGTTACAAGCACACGATACCCTGCCTGATCCAGACTTTCATGTAACAAGCCCAGATTTTCCGGCACATCATCCACAATCAGAATAACAGCCTGCTCAGTTGTTGAAGCCTGCTGAAAAGAAACATATTGCGTACTCATTGCTTATCCTGAATTAATCGTTGGGCCTGTTTTAAATCAAATTTTTGAATAGCCTGTTCAAGCTGTTCCCATAACTCGTCATGCTCCGGAAAATTTTGACGACAATGTGTTAAAGCATGTTGAATACCTCGAATATAGCCTTGTCCAATCAATTCATCTAGTTGCTGCAAGGCTTGAGTTAAATCTTGTGCGCCATTGTTTTCTGGTTGTTTTGTTGGTGTATAAACAGTGACTTTTTCTTGCTTATACGTCTTTATATGAAGTGCTTGAACCTCATTATTTTCTTCGGTTAATGTTGACCTAGAATCAGCCCACACCAGCCCTAACTTATCTCCAATTTTACTCAGCAACAAATTGAGATCGATTGGTTTTAGCATAAAGTCTTCACTTAAGACTGCATCTTGTGGATTGACTTCACGCTCGCCTGCATTCGCCGAAATAATTAAGATCGGCACATTGGTAATATTATTTTGACGTAATAACCGCGCAGTTTCCCACCCGCCCATCAAGGGCATATTCAAATCCATTAAAATCAGGTTAGGCTGAAAAATAGGAACACGTCTTAAACAATCAATGCCCGACTCGGCTTCTTCAATAATGAAACCCAAAGGTTTTAGAAAATTAGCAACTAAACCTCGATCTACAGCTTCATTATCAACAACTAAAATTCGTTTTCGCTCACCTTGATAGCCCGTAATCTGGTTGGAATAAACATTAGAAATTGGATGAACCACCTCTTTTGAAGGCAAATAAAACTTAATTTTAAACTGTGAACCTTGATTGAGCTGGCTACTCACAGATAGCTGCCCACCAAGTAAATCGACCAATAATTTTACAATCGGTAGTCCGAGCCCTGTGCCGGTAAATCCACCCTGAACCACATTACTGCCTCGTTCAAACGGATTAAATATCCGCTCTAAATCCGCTTCTGCAATGCCACAACCTGTATCTCTAATTTCAAAATAAGCCGTTTGAAAGCGGTAATCGACTTTTAAAGTTATTGTGCCGCTCGTCGTAAACTTTAAAGCATTGCCCAATAAATTAATCAGTACCTGTTCTAAGCGCTTTTTGTCGGTGCGGACATAGTGCGGCAGGTTATCTCCAATTTCATAAATAAACTGTAAATTCTTCTGTTCAAACTGCGGCTGAAACATTTGAATAATCTGTTCTATAAAATTTGGGAAGTGAACATCCACCACATTTAAAGAAATTTTGCCTGTTTCAATTCGTGCTAAATCCAGTAAACCGTCAATCAGCGAAGTTAAATGCTGCCCACTACGGCTAATTACCCCAAGCGCCATTTTCCCCTGTTCCGAAAGCTGCTCTTGTTTTTGAAGCAATTGGCTATAACCCAAAATACTATTTAGAGGTGTTCGTAGTTCGTGACTAATTCCAATGACATAACGGCTTTTTGCATCATTTGCCCGTTCTGCTGAAATTCTAGCATCTTGCAGGTCTTTTGAAGTGACTTCATGCGCAGCAATTTCATCAATCAATAACGCTGTTTGTTGATGTGTTTCAATTTCAGCATTACGGCGGCTTTCATCGTTTAGCACTAACCACCATGCCGCAACGCTCATTAATAAAAACAAGATGGTGTAAATTTTGACAAATAGCGTAAATAGCTGAGGAACTCCTTCAGCATTAATCGTTTCCAGATATGCTTTTTCTTGGATATAAACCAGACTTAAACTCACCGCCAAAACAATAGAAAGTCCTAAAGTCAGTAATAAATATAAACTGACCCGACTGTTTAAACGACTGGCCCAACGTTCTGGTAAATAATGCCAGATAGCTTTTTTAAGCTGTATTGACCAACGTGCATCGGGTTTACACAAATCGTGACAGCGTGCTTCAAGTGAACAGCATAGAGAGCAAATCGTACCGTTATAGGCTGGGCAACCCGCCATATCGGCAAGTTCATAGTCCCGTTCACACACGACACAGTTAGCAATCGAAGTCGCCTGAATTTTTTCAGGTTGGCGTGCAATGTAATATTTGCCTTTGGTTAAGTAAGCAATGATAGGAACACATAACACCGCACTCCCCAAAGCAATAAAACTCGCCAAGCCTTTCACTATTAATCCGAAAAAGCCCAAATAGCTAAGCATCGATAACACTGAAGCGATGAGTAACGCGCCTACACCTACGGGGTTGATGTCATATAAGTAAGCACGGCGAAATTCAATTCCTTTCGGGCTTAGACCTAAAGGCTTACAGATAATTAAATCGGCAACAACGGCACCAATCCATGCCAAAGCGACATTGCTATATAGCCCCAAAATGCGCTCGACCGCATGGCTAATACCCATTTCCATCAAAACAATGGCAATGAAAACGTTAAAAAGAAGCCAGACAATTCGCCCTGGATGACTATGAGTTAAACGGGCAAAAAAGTTTGACCATGCCAATGAACCAGCGTAGGCATTGGTCATATTAATTTTAATCTGTGCCAAGCAAACCAGTGCCAACGTGAGAATTAAAGCAAGCTGGGGATTTGGAATAAATTGTTGATAGGCAACCCAATACAGATACGTCGGATTGTCTAGTTCAGAGACAGGAATCAACAGCTGAAAGGCTAAAACCATCAGCAACATGCCCATCAAAACTTTGAGAAATCCAAAAATAATCCAAGATGGGCCACCTAAGAAAACAGCAAAACGCCATGCCGTTCTATTCTTTTCTTGTTGCGGCAAAAAACGTAAATAGTCGGCTTGCTCACCAATTTGGATCACAAATGAAAAAATAAGAGTGCACGCCGCACCAAAGTAATACAGATTAAAATCGGTTGAGTTTGAAACCGCACCAACAAAATGCAGGCTACTACTTAAAATTTGTGGTTGTTTCCAAAGTACAAAAAACCATGGTAATAACAGCAATAAGAGCCAAATTGGCTGAGTGATTGCCTGAACTTTGTTAATAAAACCAATACCTTTGACCACTAAAGGTAAAATCACCAATGCAGAAATCAAGTAACCAACAACTTGTGGAATGCCAAGGGCAAGCTCAAGTGCCATCGCCATAATTGCAGCTTCAAACGCAAGCAAAATAAAGGTAAAGCTGGCATAAATCAGTGAAGTAATGGTCGAGCCAATATAGCCAAAACCTGCACCACGGGTGAGCAGATCGACATCTACATTATATTTTGCAGCGTAGTAACTAATCGGCCAACTGGTTAAGAATATGATGGTACATACGACTATTGCCGCCCACAGCGCGTTGCTAAAGCCGTACTGCCAAAGCATGGTCGCTCCAATGGCTTCCATAGCCAAGAAGCTAACTGTCGAAATTGCGGTATTAGTAACGGTCCAAGGCGACCATTTACGTACTGATGTGGGCGCATAACGGAGCGCATAATCTTCGATACTTTCATCTGCCACCCAAATATTATATTCACGGCGCGTTTTGATCACACGTTGTGGTGCTTGTTGGGGGCGTGAAGAATCTGGCATAACACTCATGTTTGGCATGTGGCTGCATTAAACCCAGCAATCCTTATGCCAAAAGTCATTTATCATGGCGATTTTCTCGAATACGCACATATACGCAAAATAACGTATTTCCAATTTTCATCAAAAATCACACACTCAAATTCATCAAAAAACAATGATCAATATTTGTGTTGATTGACCGAAAATGATTGGGAGATTGATGTTATGAGTGTATCTGAACATCCAAATCTGGACACTGTGCAAGGTACAGATTCACAAAAAGCAGTGAATGAAACCTTAGAAGATTATACTTTACGTTATGCTCCACATAGCTTTCGGCGCTGGAGCCCCAAAGTTGTTGCTATTACTGCACTTGGTGGTATTGCCTATCTTGCTGACTTTTCTATTGGCGCCAGTATTGGTATGTCTTATGGAACAACCAATGCGGTTTTCTCCATTTTATTTGCAGCAATTATTATCTTCTTAACTGGTATTCCTCTTGCCTACTACGCGGCACGTTATAATATCGACCTCGACTTGATTACCCGTGGCGCAGGTTTCGGTTATATCGGCTCAGTCCTCACTAGTATCATTTTCGCCAGTTTCACATTTATTTTCTTTGCCCTTGAAGGTTCAATCATGGCGCAAGGCTTATTACTCGGTTTAGGTATTCCGCTTTGGGCAGGCTACCTCATCTCGACCGTTATGGTGATTCCGCTTGTTATTTACGGCATGAAAGCCTTAAGTAAATTACAAGTATGGACAACTCCGCTTTGGCTCATTCTGATGATTGGTCCTGTGGCCTACCTGATTTATCAAGAACCAACCTTAGTCAGCCAGTTTGCTACTTTTACAGGTAAAGAAGGTTTTGCAACTGTAGATATGGCAGCCATCATGTTGGGTGCTGGTATATGTCTATCTTTGATTATGCAAATCGGTGAGCAAATTGACTACTTGCGCTTCATGCCCGCTAAAACAAAAGAAAATAGTAAAGCATGGTGGGCAGCCGTAATTTCAGCAGGTCCAGGTTGGGTAATTTTAGGGGCAATCAAACAAATTATTGGAGCATTTTTAGGTTTCTACTTATTAACAAAATTACCGGGTGTAAACAGTACTGAACCTGTTCAACAATTTAATGCAGCGTTTCATGACATGCTTCCGGGCTGGGCTGCTCTAACACTTGCGGTTATTTTGGTGGTCATTTCTCAAATTAAAATTAACGTGACCAATGCTTACTCTGGTTCTCTTGCTTGGACAAGTGCCTACACTCGTATTAGCAAGCATTATCCGGGTCGTATTGTCTTTGTGATGGTGAACTTGGCAATTGCCCTTGCCTTAATGGAAGGCAACATGTTTGCAGTACTGGGTAAAATCTTAGGGTTCTATTCAAACTTTGCGATTGCATGGGTTGTGGTCGTTGCAACAGACATTTCAATCAACAAATATGTTTTAAAGCTTTCACCAAAAGAACCAGAATATCGTCGCGACATGCTCTACAACGTAAACCCTGTCGGTATGGTTGCGTTCCTTGTATCAGCAGGACTATCGATTGCCGCATTCTTCGGATTACTTGGCAGCTTCTTGGCTCCTTACTCACCGCTTATCGCGCTTGTACTTGCCTTTGTATTAACACCAATCATGGGCTTATTAACCAAAGGAAAATACTACATCAAGTCACATGATGACGGCATTAAAGAACCCCGTTTTGACGCTGAAGGTACACCAGTTGCAACAGTTTACCACTGCCGTGTATGTGAAGAAGGTTACGAGCGTCCAGATATTATGTTCTCTCATAAACATAACGGTACGATCTGCTCTTTGTGTAAAACACTTGATACCTAAATATCCTTAAGACTAAAAAAGAAGCTTTTTAAAGCTTCTTTTTTTATCCCTAAAGATTTTAGCCAATCGGGAATAAACGTTCAGGCACGACATCTTTCATTACAATGGTTGAGATGAGTCGTTGCACACTCGGAATAGCCGATAACTTTTCATCATATAGCCGTTGAAAAGCGGGTAAATCTTTTGCTACCACATGCAGCAAATAATCTGGCTCACCAAATAAGCGCTGGGCCTGAATGATTTGCGGAATATCAATCACCGCATTTTCAAACTTCTCAACTGCCTGCTTATCACCTTCTTTAAGCGTAATAAAAACAATCGCTGAAAACTCAAAACCTACTAGATTCGGGTCGAGTTCTGCCCGATAGCCTTTGATGGCTCCTGACTCCTCTAAAGCCTTCACTCGTCGATGACATGGTGAAATGCTTAAGCCTACTTTTTCTGCCAATTCAGTAATAGATAATCGGCCATTTAACTGCAATTCAGCAAGAATCTTTTTATCTGTGCGATCCATTTAGAAAAATTTACCCCAAATGAGTGTGATATGAGCAAACATTTAAAAGCACATTCTAAATACATGAGCATATTATTTTCAACAAGTTCGAATGAATAGGAATTTTTTCTAAACCACGAACGAAACCTTTGGAAAATAGTTTGCCGAGATAAGCATATGGCTTTTAACATTTTTATTGCATTTTGGAGTGTCTCCATTCTTTTTATTATTACTCCAGGGGCAGACTGGGCCTATGCCATCTCGGCAGGAATTAAAGGCAAAGTCGTCGTACCTGCCGTTGCAGGTATGCTATTGGGGCACTTTATTACGATTTTATTGGTAGCGGCTGGTGTTGGTCTGCTTGTAGCAAATAATCCAACTGCTCTCATGATCCTAACAATTGCAGGTTCTGCTTATTTGTTATGGATGGGAATAAACTTATTACTTACCCCTCCTACTCCGAATGAGTCTGGTTCTGAAAAGGCTCGGTCATGGTTGAGCTGGGCAACCAAAGGCGTTTATGTGAGTGGATTAAACCCGAAAGTTTTTTTACTCTTTTTAGCGCTGCTACCTCAATTTATTGACACTACTGCTTCATGGTCTGTGACAACACAAATTCTTGCCTTTGGTGTTGTCCACATGATTAGCTGCGCGATTATTTACTTAATGGTGGGTTATGGTTCAGAAGCTATTTTGAAAACCAGACCACAAGCAGCACAATTAGTCGGTCGTTTTTCAGGTGGTTTGATGGTTGTTATCGCAACATGTTTATTGATTGGGCAAATTTAAAAAGACATTTAGCAAAAAGTTACTGGCCTCCATTTCAGGTCAGTAACTAAAATCATAAAATATGAAAGCAACGCCTTATCTCATTCGTTTGAGGTTATAAGTCACGACTCCCCAAATAACCAGTTCTTGCCCTTCTTCAATATAAATATTTTGATAATCGGAGTTTTCAGCTTTTAGCCAAATTTTAGGTGGGTGGTAATTATTATCAATCATTAAGCGCTTAACAGTGAAATCATTGTCAATAAGCGCAATTACGATATCCCCAGATTTAGCGGGAAGACTACGGTCCACAATAAGTGGATCATCAATATCAATTCCAGCGTCTAGCATTGACAAAGAATTGGCTTTGACAATAAACGTGGCATTTTCATTTCTAATTAAATATTCATTTAAATCGAGTGCTTGCTCAATATCATCTTGCGCTGGCGAAGGAAAACCCGCAGCAACACGTTCAGTAGCTAAAGGAATATGGTAAATTTTATCGTTGTTTGCATGGACCTGTTGAACCTTCAATTTTGAGCTAAAATCTGTCCGGTTGTCGGTTTTGACATTATTCAGTAACCAATTTTTGATAAAGTTCACTTGAGATTCTGGAACACGAATCACTTTTGTGGGTTCATTGAACTGTGCTTTACGACCAGCATTTTCACGGGCACCGCCATGCTCAAACTCGTTTTTCTTTGACATCTCGCCACCATTTCACCGTTCAAATCCTACACAGACAATGTAACTTGAAAAAGTTACATTTTCAAGTTGACGAAATATTTTTTTTGCATAACAATAAATCCCATGATCAGATTTTAATCCATTTTGCTTTTAACAGGGATGTTTAAATCAAAATGGCAATTTGAAGAAAATCAAAACCTATTATGGGATAGTCCTGATTACTGACTGTTTTATGATTTTTATCAAATGAGATTCTGAACATTTAACATTCTGGTTAAATTCAGTTTTTTGGTATGGAGACATGCGAAATGAAAAATCAACGTGATGCAGTTTTAGGTTATGCAAATGAGCAACATGCTTACTATATCCGCCTCATTGAAAATGATGCGGTATTAGGCGAAAGCTATGGAATTTTCTGTGAAAATCCGGAAAGTGAAGCAGCAGAAAGTATTATGACCACCCTATTTCTAAAAAAATCTTTTTGGTTAAACGGTTCTGAATATCTTGATATTGTAAAAGGGCTACAACCTCTCCCCCAATAAAATATTAAAACAAAGGAGGCTAAACCTCCTTTGTTTTTAAAGCGCGATGCTTAAGACGCAAACCGTCCAGAGGCATCGCGTTTCTGATTTCGAGAGTTTTGTCCACGGTCATCATAATCATCGTCACGACTGCGACCACGATATAAAAAAGCCCCGAAAGTTTTAACCTTCAGGGCTTTTACTTTAAGCTGGAACGTGCTGAGCTATTTTCTCTCGCGACCAAACTCGATGAGTTTTAAGCAAGTTTTTAAGCTTCTCTGAAATATGCTTAAATTCATCTTCTATTAGAGTACCTTCATCTGCAACCAAATTAAGTGGGTCAAGTAGGTCAGATTTATTACCTAAAAAAACGACTGGTTTTAAATGTTTATAGGCTTCTAATATGTAATGACGAGTTACACCATCTTGTATCACCGTATTTAAATTATCACCATCGGGAATAATCACCGCATCATAAGCAATTGATGGTTCTGCCATTTGCATGCCATCAGCCGCAATAACTTTGTCTTGATGATCTTTAACTGGCGCTAGGCTCGGTGCTAATAAATGCACAATAGCCCCTTCCTTAATTGCCCAGTTTTTAATGGTTTCTAATGCATCAGACTTCACCAGATTATGGATGAGTACGGCTATTTTTCGGCCTTTAATATCGGCTGGCGGGAAAGCGAGCATGGATAACTTAGCCGATTTTTCAACGGTTTGAGGTTTAAAATCGAGGCTAAGATCAGGTACTTCTATTCCTAGATTTGCTCCCACTTGACGTGCTAAATCAAGGTCGATATTCGCCAAAATTTGTTGGACCTGACGTTCACGAATATATTTTCTTTTTACCTTACTGAGTTCAAAGGTATACGCATCGACCACATGTTTCTGCTCATGAGGTGCAAGGCTCTTGTAATAAAGACGCGGCTGAGAAAAATGATCTGAAAAAGATTCACTTCTTTCACGAATCTTTTGACCACTCACTCGTTCATAGTAACTTTCAAATCCACCATTTTCTGCCGCTGGAGGTGTTTCAACTGGCCAGTTCCCATCAATTGAATTTGGTTGATAAGAAGCTTGCCCTTTATGAATGGTATGCTGATGAATGCCATCGCGTTGATTATTATGGAATGGGCATACAGGCTTATTAATCGGAATTTGATGGAAATTCGGTCCGCCTAAACGACTTAACTGTGTATCGGTATATGAAAATAGTCGTGCCTGTAAGAGAGGATCATTCGTAAAATCAATGCCTGGGACAATATGCCCTGGACAGAAAGCAACCTGCTCTGTTTCAGCAAAGAAATTATCAACATTTCGATTTAAAACAAAACGGCCAATAGGTGTGACAGGAACTAATTCTTCAGGAATAATTTTTGTTGGGTCAAGTAAGTCGAAATCGAACTTCATTTCATCTTCTTCTGCGACAATTTGCACCCCTAATTCCCATTCAGGATATACGCCTTGCTCAATGGCTTCGTAAAGATCTCGACGATGGAAATCAGGATCTTTACCTGCAAGTTTTTGTGCCTCATCCCAAACCAGAGCGCTTAAACCTTGTTTTGGAGTCCAATGAAACTTAACAAAATGAGCTTTACCTTCAGCATTAATTAAACGGAAGGTGTGCACACCAAAGCCTTGAATTGAACGTAAATTACGAGGAATAGCACGATCAGACATCGCCCAAATCACAGCATGCGCTGACTCTGGTACTAAAGACACAAAGTCCCAAAATGTATCATGGGCGCTCCCTCCAGTAGGCATTTCAGTATCTGGTTCAGGTTTTACCGCATGTACAAAGTCAGGGAACTTAATACCATCTTGTACAAAGAAAACTGGAGCATTATTGCCGACCAAATCGAAGTTGCCTTCTTGGGTATAAAATTTAATAGCAAATCCACGAATATCACGAACAGTATCAGCTGAACCACGCGGCCCTTGTACAGTCGAGAAACGTACAAAAATTGGAGTTTGAATAGATGAATCCGTTAAAAAACCCGCTTTCGTTAGACGTTCATTGCCTTTATAAGCTTGAAAATAACCGTGAGCTCCTACGCCACGAGCATGCACAATACGCTCTGGAATTCGTTCATGGTCAAAATGGGTAATCTTTTCTCGTAAGATAAAATCTTCTAATAATGTTGATCCGCGCGTTCCTGCTTTTAAACTATTTTGGTTATCAGCAATTTTAACCCCCTGATTTGTGGTTAAAGCCTGATTTGTAGCATCATCTCTTACTGTGTCTAATTGTTCAGTTTTTTGAGTGGTATTGGCTTTGTTTGCCTCATCAGCGCCAGCCATTTCACTTGTTTTATTTGTTAATTTAACGTTATCAGTCATGTTCATTACCTATGTTTTAAAGTTAAACCTTGGGTGAAGTAGAAAAATTAAAGAACTAATTTTTGTTAAAGGAACTTAAATATGGAAAAAGAAGCTCGACATATTTGCGCGTGCTCCAAAGTCCAATACTCTTATGGTGTGAGTCGGGTGCTAAAAATGGGGTTAATTTGCATATTTTTATAGCAAGATCATGCGACTGACCTATACGTTCTTGCAAAGCATCAAGTTCGCCATCAGAGATATAGCTAAATAAATAGTCTTGAATACGCTGGCTGCTGTTGAGTGCTTTGCTGTAAGTCAAGAAATTAGAAGAATGGTCATCTCCTGCAATCCAATCATGAATGATCTGCCGCTCTACAGGAGTAAACACTCCAAACATTTTTCCATTCTCATCATTAATTAATCTCCAAAAAATACTTTGTTCAGGATTGCTATTAAATTTAATCCATTTATGGTCAATTAAATGCGATACCAGCCCCTCAACATCGTCTGGGTTAGATAACCATTGATTAATCGTTTTGCACCCAAACTCTCTGGTTTCGTTATGAATTAACTGCCCTACGAGCGCCTTCCTCTTTAAAATTTTAAGAACAAAATCTTCAACATTTAAATTTTTTATAATTTTCGAAGAGCCCACGCCATGATTGTTTAGCGCAAAACCACGTTTTAATTTAGTAAGAAAAAGTTCTTTATCTCTATATTTATCATAAATATTTTCTATAACTTTAATCGCTTTATTTGCATGTCCATTATCAATGTTGTCAATGGTGATGTGCAGATTGAAATACTTAGAATCGATGCCCAGTTCAGCTAGTTCATAATTGCTAATCAATAGGTGAAGAGGCAGCTGTTCATAGCCCAGATTAAACCCAATAATCTCGGGAATGAACTCAGCTGGAGCATAACCAAGAGCCAACTGAACCACGGCATGATGATAATATTCATCTTCTAAAAGCAGATCAAAACTATCGATTCCCAAACTACGTAGTAAATCATCATAAATACATACGTGGTTTGCTTTCGGTTCACCTAACCCCAGCTCTTCCAAATACGTAATAATAAGATCGTGGAAAACTGGGTCGTTCCAATAGTGAACACAACTATATAGCCATGCACCATCTACTTTTTTTGTAGGAGAGACTTTAATTAAAAATTCAAATGCTTGACTAACATTCTTGAAATACTCTCTCTCACCTCCGCTTTGTCTGCGGTTTAAATAAGACTGAAATACCTCACAATTTTCTTTATTATTGTTCTCACACCATGCTTTAACCATATTTATATTTGAAGGGAAATCAATTTCCTTTTGATCTACCTTTTCTATTTCATGTGCAAGAAAATCTCTTGCTTTTTTTTCTTTCTCAAAACTAGAAATATCAGGATCAAGGAAAAAAATAAATAATTCGTAATAGTTCTGTTGATTATCTTGTAATAGGTCTAATAATCTTTCTTTCACTACAACAGGCATTTCTATTCTCCTTTTGTGAGATATAAAATACCATACTTTACTCACCATATTATCCCAGCTTATCTTTGTTATATTGCGTTATTAAAAACAATTGTTTCTGTATAAATCTTTTCAAATTCAAATGTGTAACACCTAACACAAAATTACATTCTCATCTTTAGAATAACTTAACTGCCTATTTTTATAAAAAAATATAAAATTTAAATTTTTATTACATTATAGTTACCTTTAAAATCATAAAGATTAAAAAATTAACATAAAGCAATTAAAAATAATTCTATAAATAACTTAAAAACATAGCTAAGGATAGAAAAATGTTTAACTCATGTTGCAAATTATTAGCAGAAGAAAAAATTAAAATTGCATTTTTTGAAAGTGCTTCTGCGGGCTATTTAGCTTACCGCTTTTCTTTAAGCCCCTATTCTGGCGATATTTTTATTGGAAGCTTAGTCAGCTATGACTTACGGGTTAAAGAAAATACCCTTCATATTCCTTCGGAACTTATTGAAAAATATACACCTGAATCCATGCAAGTCACTGTAGAGATGATCAAAAAAGGGAAAAACCTTATAAAGGCAGATCTTTATGTTGCTTGTACGGGATTATTAAAAAAAGGCGGGTCAGAAACAAAAGAAAAAACAATAGGTACCTTCTTTTATTCTATTTTTTATAAAAATAATTTTTATAATTTTCATCGTATATTTAAGGGTTTTCCTTATTTTAAACTTAGACAACTTGTTTATTACATTACTCAAGATATAGAATTCATAATATTAGATAATAAAAAATAGAACCTTACCAATAAAAAATAACAAATACATATTTAGAAATGATCATAGTGTTTCTTTAACACCAATGTACTTAAATGTAATTTTATCCATCTTCATATTAATTATGTTTATTGATAAAAACTTCATTATATAAAAATCAAGGTTTTAGTTATTTTCTAAAGTTACAGTTAAATATAGGGTAACACCCTCAAGCTACACATTTAAAATTTTCATGTTTAAATAAACCTATCTGAAGCTCTCAGATAAAACACACATCATAAATGATATGAGGTAATTAAAGATGAGCACTACTAATAATCAAAGCAATCAACCTAATAATCAGCAGCAACAGCAGCAAAATGACAACCGTAATAACCAGCAACAGCCAAATGGCAATCAACAGCAAAAAGATCAACAGCAACAAAACAATCAGCAACAACAGCAAAATGACAACCGCCGCCCACAACAAGGCTCTAATCAAAAAGACCCAAGTCAACAAAACTCAAATAACAATAATCAGCAACGTTAATTCATTGCCGATTTAATTGTCATTTGATGCGGTCATTCATTTTATTTAGGAAGGTGTCTTCACCTTCCTAAATTCAATATAAGCATAAAATTTAATAATAGATGAGGAAAAACTGATGACAGATCAAAATAGCGATCACGCACGACTGCCAGCTGGCGACCATAACTATTCTGATACCTATTGGCGCGAAAGTTACGTTACTCGTCCTTATTATCAAGAAGCTCAACTTACTACTCCAGATCTAGATTATGATCGAGATTTCTCGACAGCCTATGAATTAGGTCATCGTGCCCGTACCGAATCTAAAGAAGGTGCTCAATTTGAAGATGTCGAAGGTAGCCTTCAACAAAAATGGGAAGAGCTGAAAGCTGAATCCCGCTTAAAATGGGAACATGCTAAACAGGCAATTAAAGACGCATGGAACGATAGATAGTATTTGTAATGTAGTATCTTCTATTTATTAATTTAAAAATATGAGCTTATTTCCTATTGGCCCTTGGAAATAAGCTCTTTTTATAGCATCTTATTTAATTATCTTTTTTCTTAAAATATTCAATAATTTCTTCCCCGTTATTTACCGGATGTGGCACTGAACGATAATTTTCTTCGTAATCATATGAAGATAAAGTAACCTTAGCTCGGATTGGCGGTAATTTTTCTTGTCCGCCCGTTGTAATCCGCTCAATAAAACTCGCAAGCCACAATACAAATTCTTGAGTATTCTTACTCTGCGGAATAATACTTAAATCCAATTTAATTTTAGATTCCTGTAGAGGTTTAATCAGTAATTCAGCAAAATCAATATAATTATATAAAAGCTTAAGCTTTGTCCCCTTAAGCTCATGTCTGAGTTCAATCATCAAATTGTTAAGATCTTCCATATGATCATCTGTAAAGCCTTTTTTTTCTTTAACATTTTGATATATTTTCTCAGCTATTCTTAAGTACTGGGGCATATCCTTACCTTTATAAAACTGTCATGACTACAATGAATTTAGGATGAATATAAGTAATTTATTGTGTTTATTTTATTAATTTTTTGAAACTATAACTCATTATAGAAACACTTCAGTAACAACAAATTCTTAGAAAGATAATAACTTACTAATTTATTGATTAATTTTATATTTTCATATAATTATCTTTTTTATTATGTTACATATTTTATAGAAAATAACGATAAGAAAACTCACCTAAAAATGAGTTTTCTTAGAAAAAATAGTTATGATTTTTTATCCATTTTGTGAGGGGTCGTGGGGTCATTAACGCCATGAGTTCCGTCATCTCTTGAATTTCTATCTTGGCAAGCGCTCATACCCATTGCAATTGCAACGACCATGCTAACTGCACAAAAAATTCTTAACATTGAAGTCACCCTTATTAATTTTAAGATATCGGCTTATGAATAACATTATCTTCTGTTGGCCTACCACTGTGGTTCTCTTAACTTTTGTAGATTATGCAAGCTTTTGTAAAAATCTAAATTAAATAAATGATTAAAAAATACCATTCTTGCAATTGATATTTTAATTAAATTTTGGCATTAGCTAATTATTTAGGATTGCCATATTCATAAAACTAAAATTGCTCATTCTTTATGAGTTTGTGTCTTATTAAGCCAATGATTGCAAACAATATATAAATAAACAATTAATAAATCTTTGATATATAAACATTAAAACTCAATTCTAGAAATTAGCTTTAATAATTATTCAATTGTTTAAATTCTAAATAACTTGTTATTTTATTAATGAAAATTTAAAAATATTAATATTTGTTTATATAAACCAATCTTTTATTTTTGCAATTGACCCGCTTTAATGCTCAGCTTATGATGCTCCGGCTGACCTATTTTGTCAGTCGGTTTTAGCAGATCGTCTACCTAAGTGCACTAAAAACAAGTTTTTTGGTGTGGAGCCCCTCGTGCCTTTGACGGAGGAACGGGAGTGGGACACCTTCGGGTGTGCTGGTTTCTTAGGTATCAGTCTGCTAACCCTCTTTCGTTTCACCACCATAATTAATAGCAGTGATTGGGCACAACTTCTTTTATCAAGGAGTCTCTAATGACTATTATTTTATATCATTTTATTTTTATTGTTCAGCTTAAAACACGTTTAAAGAATTCTTCCCACCTTTTTACCTATCCCTACTTTTATCTTTTTAGGGAAAAGATCTCAATATTTAACGCCAGTTAAAGATGAGCACATCTATAAGCATAACTTAACGATAACAACAACCAACGAAGAGCAATAATGATGTTTTTTTCATATCGTATTGTTTTAGTGTGCACTCTATTAATAATTTCTATAAGTTTATTAGGGTGCAGACCTATCAGTAAAAACGAATTCAATACACATTGTGTGTGGTCAGGCCATGCGCTCTCACAATGCAATTGTATTTATAACGCTTTAGAAGAACATTATTCGCCACAATTTGTAGAAGATCTAGAAAAAGTAAGCTTACAAAATATTGATGCGGACATGAACTTTGTGGAAACAATGAATGAAACAATTCACCAATGTCAGTTAAGTGCAAGAAAAGACCCAATTAACTGATATTTGCATGCTCTACCAAGAAATCTAGAAAGACCCTTACACGTTTAGGAACGTATTTATCATGCCCGATCCAGACAGCATGAAATTCTTCAGAAGCATTAACATTCCAGTCTTCAAGAATTTTAATTAACTGCTTTTGTTCTAGCGCTTTTCGGACTTGAAATTCATTGAGCTGTGCAATACCCACATCGGAAAGTGCTAACTGCAAAATCGCTTCTCCATGATTTACTCTTAAAACCTGAGTAGGTACGAGTGTGATTTCTTGATTCTCTTTTTTAAATAACCATGTCTTATTCTGGCGCTGATAGCTGACGTCTAAAAGCTGATGTTCAGATAGTTCATCTGGATGCTGTGGACAACCACACTGTGTAATATATGTAGGTGAACATACATAATGTTTATGAGTATTCCCCAGTGAGCGAGCCACCAAATTTGAGCTTTTTAAAGGTCCTGTCCGAATTGCGACATCAATTCTTTGCTCAACTAAATTAATGACTTCATCACTTAAATGAGCTTCTAATTCAATTTGTGGATAGCGCTGATTAAATAAAGAAATACACGGCAACAAAAAATGGGTCCAATATGAAAGACTGGTATGTATTCTGATTCGGCCTTTAGGTGTGTGATTTGCAGTAACAGATTGTTCCAGCTCATCTAGCTCACTGAGTATTTGAAGACCTTGCTCATAGAACTGACAGCCTTCACTTGTGAGCTGAAACTGGCGTGTTGAACGATTTAGTAACCGGACTCCTAGTCGTTTTCGAGCCGAGCAATTAATTTACTGACAGCAGACGGCGTCATGTCGCATGCTCTCGCTACTGCTGAAAAACTTCCTAATTCGACCACGCGAATAAAAATTGCCAGCTCGCCAGATCGATTAATATCAAAATATGACATAACAAAATCTATTTATGAATCTAATTCACAAATCTTATTCCGCTTAGACCGCTATAACAAGCCACTAATTTGTTTCAAGATGACTCTAATTCGTTTTAAGGATTCATGAGATGAAACTTTATAAATCTACCCTTTTCTCTTTAGTTTTATTGTCTACCGTAGCGCAAGCAGAAGTACAAAAGAGCCAATGGATTACCAGTTGGTCTGCCAGTCCACAAAAGGTTTGGAATAAGGATTTTGTTTTCCCAACCCATATTCCCGAGCAAATATCCAATCAAACGATCAGACAAGTTAGTCAAATTAGTTTAGGTGGTGAAGCATTTAGACTCGTTTTCACCAATCAATATGGCGAACATCCGCTTTATATTGATAAAACTACTGTTGGTTTAGTCAATGGACAAAGTCTTAAATCAAAGAGTGCTTATCCAGTTTACTTCTCGGGTAAGCTCAAAGCACAAATTTTACCGGGTAAACAATTGATTAGTGACCCAATTCATCTCTCTGTTCCTAATCATGCACAGTTAATGGTAAATAGTTTTATTCAAAAACCAACGACATTTAAAACTTTTCATTGGGATGCTAAACAAACCAGTTGGCTGATTACGGGTAACCAGACAGCAAATTTAAATACTCCTACCGATGCTAAAACTACCACTGCAAGATTATTACTCTCTGCGATAGAGGTAAAACCAAAGCATAAAGCCCATGTTGTTGCGGTTATTGGAGACTCAATTACTGATGGAGCAACTGCAACTCTAGATGCAAACACGAGATGGACCGACTTTTTAGCTAAGCGTTTATCGCCACATCAAGTAGCGGTGATTAATAGCGGAATTTCAGGAAATCGATTACTTAACGACGGTATGGGCGACAGTGCTTTAGAGCGCTTGAAAAAAGAAGTATTTCAATATTCTGGGGTGAAAACGTTAATTGTTCTGGTGGGTATTAATGATATTTCATGGCCGGGCACTGCTTTTGCTCCTAAACAAGAAATACCGTCTTTTGAAGCATTAACTCAAGGTTATAAACGTGTCGTAGATGAAGCACATAAACAAGGCATTCAAGTGATTGGGGCAACCTTACCTCCATTTTCGGGTGCTTTACCCAATACCCCTTTAGATAACTACTACCAACCGAACAAAGATCAATTACGGAAAAAAATTAATGATTGGATAAGAACCAGTCAAACATTTGATGGAGTTCTTGATCTTGATCAAGGTTTAAAAGATTCAAAACACCCCGATCGATTAAACCCGATTTATGACTCAGGTGATCATTTACATCCTAATGATCGCGGTAATCAACAAATGGCAAATCTGGTTCATTTAAACCAGTTACTCAAAAAATAAATGTGGGTACAGGTAGGAATTTCCCCCCTACCTGTATCAATATCGATTAACTACCTTCTAATTCAGCGGCAAGTTTCGGTGCAATCGGCTGTTTTTCAACTGCAGGTCGTCTCAGCATCATGACTGCTAAAAAAGCAAGAATTGCAGGAATTGCGATCATTACAAAATTCATTTTATGTGGTAACTGTAGGCCTAATAACATGCCCGTTAAGATTGGTCCCACAATTGCCCCAATTCGACCAACTCCAGAGGCACAGCCAATTCCAGTAGAACGCACACTTAATGGATAATATTGAGCAACGTAGCTATAAAGGAGAATTGAGGTACCAATGGTTGCGGCTCCTGCAACAGTCACCAAACCATATAAAACATAGGCTGGTGAGTTAAAACCTAAACCGACTAATGCCACAACACCCGCTAGCAGCATTGCCATAATTACAGGTTTTAAATGGAATTTATCAGAAAGAATACCACCACCAATTGAACCGATCATTGCGCCAACATTTAGGGCAAACAAGAATAAAATACTCTTTCCGAGTGAATAGCCTGCCGCAAGCATGAGTTTTGGTAACCAGCTGCTTAAGGCATACACCATAAGTAAGCACATAAAGAACACTAACCAGAACATGAGTGTATTAAATGCGCGGCCTTGTTGAAATAATCCTTTTACAGAGCTGCCTGTTGGAACATTATCGTCATTAAGCACTAACTGCGTATTGATACTCATGGATTGTTCAGGTGAAATTTTTTGAATAATGCGCTGTGCTTGTTCAGTTTTACCAGTTTTAACTAAAAAGGTTAAAGACTCAGGTAAAAACTTCCATATAACAGGCAACAAAAATAAAGGGATACCTGCAATCAAGAACATGATTTGCCAACCCTGACTTTCAACCAAATAACTACCAATTAATGCTGAAAGAATCCCCCCAATCGCATATCCACTAAACATGGTACCCACTAAGGTGCTGCGTATACGTTTAGGTGCATATTCTGATGTGAGTGCAACTAAATTTGGCATTACCCCACCAATACCTAGGCCCGCCAAGAATCGAAGCACCCCAAACTCAAGTGGACTTGATGCAAAAGCACCTAAAAAAGTAAAACCACTAAAAAGAGCGACACAAATTAAAATCACATTTTTACGGCCTATTTTGTCTGCCAAAGTTCCAAAGAACATTGCCCCAAACATCATTCCGCATAGTGCTGTACTTGCTAACATCCCCGCCTGTACAGCCGTCAATGACCACTCTTGCATCAGCAAAGGTAGCACTACACCATAAATAACCAGATCATACCCATCAAAGATAATAATTAATAAACACCAAAGTAAAATACTCCAGTGATAAGGTCTAAATTTGGCCTGATCAATAATTTCATTTACATTTAATTTAGATGTTGTCATTTACCCACCTCCTCTGTGAGATAAATTCATATTCAATTTTTTAAAACGACATATTGCACCCTAAAGAAAAAACAGATTATTCAAGGTTTTATTGAATTAATTAAAAATCGTAACTCGCCATCATGTTGAAGCGGTTATCGGTCCCGTTACGCCCATCAAAAGTTTCTCGTTCGCCATAAACATATTCGACGCCCAAAGTAATTGGTTTATAAGGGTTATAAAGTGCATTTACCCAGCCCTGCCAAAGTTCTTTGTTTTGGGTTGTGCTATTACGTTGTAATTCGGCAAAAGGGTTATCATCTTTGGCTTTCATATAGCCATAAGCTAAGGTTGAACGAATTTGTGGCGTAAACTGATGGGTTATACCTAATGAAACTGTGTCAAATTCATTGCTATGCATATTGTTTTGATCATCTATTGCATAGCCGCTGTTACTCCATAGTAGGAAACGTCCATCTCCCTTGACATGGTAATAATCAGCTTTGAGTAATGTATCTGGCGTAATCTGATATTTCCCCCCTAGGCCTACACCCCAAGCCACTTCTTCATCATTGTTGGTTCTCTTTTCAGCCACAAAACTACGACCTGATAGCATCGAGCCATTTGTAAATTTATGATTTAAGCGCCCTACCAAAGCTGGTAAACGCATTTTGTTATCAGGGTCTGAGGTCGCTGTATATTTAGGGTCTTCAACCGATATTGCAAAGCTTGTATTTGCAGTTAAGTTATCGCTATAGCGAACTAACGGCGATCTTAATAATGCTCCACCTACAAATGTGCCTGCATCAATTGTTTCTGGGTAATATTCTGGTGCAATAAATGTCGACCACGTTTGACCGATAAGCCATTTATCAAAAGTTAAATAGGCATGGCGTATACGGAACTGATCACGAGTGGCTGCCCCAAAGAAGTCCATTTCTAACTTCCCCCCCACATCACCCACGGCTGTTGGGGTTTTAAAATTCAACCCAAAGCGTGTCACATTAACGGTACTGTGCAACTGATCTTTTTGTGCGCCCTCTTCAGGAGTATTTTCGAGTGGAACCCCACTAATGTTGTTATACATGGTAGATGCGCCCTTCATTTGATAAGAAGCATCTGCCCGTATATATCCATAAAGGTTAAATTCTGCACCAGACTTCGTTAAACCTTGCTGTATTGGCTGTGCAGCTTGAGGAGTTGCAGAAGTTACTAGTTCCACTCTTCCCTGCGATAAAGATTTTTGAGCTTGTATATTTGCTTGTAGCATAGCCCGCAGCTCTTTCACCTCTTGTCGAAGTTGTTCTATTTCAGGATCTGTTTTGCCTGCAAAAGCAGAAGACACAAACAGAGCCACAGAAACCGCCAATAGGCTTTTTTGAACCGTTGTATTTAAAGCATTTATCATAAAACTTTCCTTTTTTGATCTTTAAATAGACTTAAAGATCTCGACATCCTTTTTGTTATGTACCTATTTAGATAGGTCCTTGAAAATTTGACTTTCTTTCTCAAGAAAGACCTTCCATCATATTTTTAGACAAAACCTCCCTTAAGCAGCATTGAGGCCACTTTTTAATTTGTTTTAAGTAAAGCGAGTTCTTCTATTTTTTTTCAGTTTTCATATTCTCTTCCTCATTGAGAATATTTAGGTGTTAAGACAACATTCCTATGTCTCTACTGGCATTATTTTTTTGCAATAAAACCCTGATAAGTCAGAACCTGTGCATAGGACTGCACGCTTTCAAAGCCAGTCTTTTGCAAAAGTTTTATATAACCTTCTGTGGTTAGGCTAAAAAAGTCTTGAGCCATACGCTCTAACATTTTCTGGCATTGCTCCTCAGTTAAGCCTTGTGCCAAACATAAATAACGTAAAGCTTGAAGCTGCTGAGGGTTTACACAAGTCATTAAGTCATAGGTAAGCAATACGGCGTTTTCTTTTAAGCGATCATAAATATCTTTAAAGAATGTAGGCTTGATATCATCGACAATAAAATGAGCCACGAGAATAGAAAGTGCAGCATCAAAGCAATTTTCCAGAGGCAACGCCGAAGTTTCACCATGAACAAAAGTCACTTGTGAAGATTTATCTAAAAGTTCAACCTGTTCTTGGGCTTTTTGCAGCATGGTCAAAGATGGATCAACTGCTGTAAATTTCCAGTTCGGATGTCGTTTAAGTAAATATTCGAGTTCATAACCCGTACCACAGCCTACAATTAAGATATGAGCATTTTGCGGTAACACCGATTGCAAAATGGCATCCACCTGTTGATGGATCACTTCATAACCCGGAATTAATTTACGAATATGTTCGTCATATCCTTCAACTACTTTAGGGTTATTAAAGTTTTTTGCCATTTTGCTTATCCTCTATTTAAACTGCCTTTCAATTTATAATTTGCTGCACTTTGAACGGGCTTTTGACTTCTTTAGTCAAAGACATTTCCTGTTAAATTAAGTTCAGCTCGCATAATTTCCTGCAATTTAAACTTTTGTGCTTTGCCTGAAGCAGTCATTGGAAACTCATTAAAGAATCGAACATAACGCGGCACTTTATTATGGGAAATATGCTCTTTGCAGAATTGGCGAATGTGATCTTCATCAATTTGATGATGCTCATGCAAAATAATACAGGCACAGAGTTCTTCACCATATCTGGCATCTGGCAAACCAATGACTTGGACATCGCTCACATCGGGATGGGTATATAAAAAGTCTTCAATTTCTTTTGGAAAGAGATTTTCCCCACCACGAATCACGACATCTTTAATACGGCCTTTAATTTTAATAAAACCTTCTTGGTCCATCTCTGCAATATCGCCCGTATGCATCCAACCAGCTGAATCAATGACCTCTTTGGTCTTTTCTTCTTCGCCCCAATAGCCAGCCATGACGGAATAGCCACGAACGCATAGCTCACCTAAAGTGCCTTGCGGAACAATTTGGCCTTCTAAATCGACAATTTTAATTTCAACATGCGGATGAACATGTCCAACTGTACTCACGCGTTTATCAATCGAATCATTTACCGAACTTTGTACACTTACTGGTGAGGTTTCAGTCATACCATAACAAATCGTAATTTCAGACATATGCATTCGGTCTATCACACGTTGCATAATTTCACGTGGACAAGGACTACCTGCCATGATTCCTGTTCTTAAGCTTGATAGATCAAATTCATTAAACCGTTCATGTTCCAAGGTGGCAATAAACATGGTGGGCACGCCGTAAGCTGCCGTGCAACGTTCTTGGTGAATGGCTTTTAAAGTTTCTAAAGGATTAAATACGGCTGATGGATAGACCATCGTTGCCCCATGTGTAACGCAGGCTAAATTCCCCATGACCATGCCAAAACAATGAAACAACGGCACAGAAATACAGACTTTATCTTGAGGGGTTAAACGAATCCCTTGCCCCACAAAATAACCATTATTTAAAATATTATGATGGGTCAACATTGTCCCTTTGGGGTTACCAGTTGTACCTGAAGTAAATTGGATATTAATAGTTTCATCAAACTGATGTTGCTTCGCTAATTGTTTTAATTGTTCAAGCTGCTCAGAAGTTGGTGTTGTCACTAAATCACTAAAACGATGAATACCAGTATGTTGCTGGTCATCAATTTTAATCACAAATTTTAAATGTGGCAGTCGCGCTGAACTGAGCACTTTATCTGGACTGTTAGTTAACTCAGGGGCAATTTTTGTGAGTAACTCTTGGTAATCAGTCGTTTTGAATTGAGAAGCAATAATCAATCCTTTGCACGAGACTTTATTCAACACATATTCAAGTTCATGGCTTTTATAAGCTGTATTTAGATTGACTAAAATAATCCCTGCTTTAAAAGCTGCGAATTGGGTTACCGTCCATTCCACACAGTTAGGCGACCAGATAGCTAACCGATCTCCTTTTTTTAATCCCAATTTTAAAAGGCTACAAGCAAAAGCATTTACTTCATCCTGTAAAGCTTTATAGGTTAATCGTCTATTTTGATGGAAACTAACGATTGCTTCCTTTTCTGCATATTGCCGACAGGCCTGATCAAATTGTTCACCAATGGTCATACCCAATAAGGGCTGCGTGCTTGGTCCCGAGGCGTAGCTTAACCGTTCTTGTTGCATTGAATCATTCTCCTTGATTCTTTTAATTCTCTTCTTACCTGATCTAATTGTTGTTACTGCAACTACTTTTCCAAACCGCCTACTTTGTAATGTTTATCCTCTATATGCCCGATTTCTTCTGCACAGCATCTACACAAAAGTCAGCAATCTGTTTTGAAAAATAGTCTTTGTGTGCATGATCAAACTTTGTATTTTGAGCAGGGTCTAGGGGTTCAACGACCACATAGGTCATGGCACCAACAACACAAAGTGCGGCTGTGTTTAAATCATCCAAGACAAACTCACCACTTGCATTTCCATCCGCAAGTATTTTTTTAATACTTTGTTTAATCAATTGCTTCACACGAAAACGCTCATGTTCAACTGATGAATCTACAGGTTCAAACATGAGTGAATATGCAAGCTGAGGACTATTGAGTGCCCGTTTTACAAAGATGGCCACAGCCTTATGTAATTTCTGTTTTGCCGATAAATCACTTTCGGTAATCGAATCAATCACCAATAATTCTGTATTAATAGCCTCGGACAAAACCTCAATCAGCACTTGGCTTTTATTATCAAAGTAGCGATAAACCAGACCACTTGATACGCCCGCTTGCTCTGCAATTGTTTGTATTTGCGCGTCTTTAAATCCTCCCTCTGAAATTAATTTTCTGGCTGAACTCAAAATCGACTTACGATTTTGCTCCATCCGCTCCTGCATTAAAGATGATCGTTTATAGCTCATAATTTATTCTCTAACAAATAAAATGAATTGTAAATCATTTTATGAATCTGTATTCACTTTTTTGAAAAATCATTGTATGGTACATATCAGATATCCACAAAATATTTTATGGACAACAAATATAACCAATAGGATGAAAATATCATGAACCTCCGCAGCTTGAATTTCGGTCTAGATGAAACTTTAATTGCGCTTCAAGATTCAGTAGCCGCATTTTGTGCAAAGGAAATTGCACCAATTGCCCAACAAGTTGATCAAGACAACAAATTCCCTGCACACCTCTGGAAAAAATTCGGAGATATGGGCCTTTTAGGTATGACCGTCTCTGAAGAATATGGCGGTGCCAATATGGGTTATTTAGCTCATATTATTGCCATGCAAGAAATTTCTCGTGCTTCGGCAGCCATTGGCCTCTCGTATGGTGCTCATTCTAATTTATGTGTAAACCAAATTAACCGTAACGGTAACGAGCAACAAAAGCAGAAATATTTACCAAAACTGATTTCTGGCGAATATGTAGGTGCCCTTGCCATGTCTGAACCAAATGCCGGTTCTGATGTGGTCAGCATGAAATTACGTGCTGAGCAAAAAGGTGATCATTTCGTTTTAAACGGTTCAAAAATGTGGATCACCAACGGCGGTGATGCAGATGTACTTGTCGTTTATGCAAAAACTGACCCTAAAGCTGGTGCGAAAGGCATGACTGCTTTTTTAGTTGAAAAAGGCATGAAAGGCTTCAGTCACGGCAACCATTTAGACAAACTCGGTATGCGTGGCTCTAACACTTACCCACTATTTTTTGACAATGTGGAAGTACCTGCTGAAAACGTACTTGGCGGTGTTGGTAACGGTACAAAAGTACTGATGAGCGGTTTGGACTATGAACGAGCAGTTTTAAGTGCCGGGCCTTTAGGTGTTATGGATGCCTGTTTAGATGTGGTAATTCCATATTTACATCAACGCGAACAGTTTGGCCAAGCTTTAGGTGAATTTCAGCTTATGCAAGGTAAACTTGCCGATATGTATTCAACTTGGTTGGCATGTAAAGCTCTCGTCTATGCCGTTGGTGCTGCATGTGATAAAGCTGACCATGACCGCAGTCTACGTAAAGATGCGGCAAGTGCCATTTTATATTCTGCTGAAAAAGCCACATGGATGGCAGGCGAAGCAATCCAGAGTTTAGGCGGCAACGGTTATATCAATGAATTCCCTGCTGGTCGTTTATGGCGTGATGCAAAACTTTATGAAATTGGTGCCGGAACTTCTGAAATTCGCCGTATGTTGATTGGCCGCGAACTCTTCAATGAAACCAAATAATAATTATAAATAAGGACGCATCTTATGAACCAATTACAAAGCAAGATTAATGTTCGAAGTGAAGACTTCAAAACAAACCAGCAAGCCATGCAAACATTGGTCACAGATCTCAAACAAGTTGCCCAACATATTGCTTTAGGTGGTGGAGAAAATGCCCGTCAAAAACATTTGGCTCGAGGGAAACTTCTACCCCGTGAACGTATTGATCAACTGATTGATGTCGGAACGGCATTTTTAGAAATTGGTCAATTGGCAGCGTACAACGTTTATGAAGATGATGTTCCTGCTGCGGGTGTAATTGCAGGTATTGGTCAGGTGAACGGCGTAACTTGCATGATCGTTGCCAACGATGCAACGGTTAAAGGTGGAACGTATTATCCCCTTACGGTCAAAAAGCATTTACGCGCCCAAGAAATTGCCGAACAAAATCACTTGCCTTGTATTTATTTGGTGGACTCAGGCGGTGCTTATTTACCAATGCAAGATGAGGTTTTCCCTGACCGCGATCACTTCGGGCGCATTTTCTATAATCAGGCACGCATGTCGAGTCTAGGTATTGCCCAAATTGCTGTAGTGATGGGGAGCTGTACCGCAGGTGGCGCTTATGTACCTGCCATGTCTGATGAGACCATTATTGTCCGTAATCAAGGTACGATTTTCTTAGGCGGCCCTCCTCTGGTAAAAGCTGCAACTGGCGAAGTGGTGAGCAGTGAAGACTTAGGTGGTGGTGATGTACACACACGTCTTTCAGGTGTGGCTGACCATTTAGCTGAAAATGATGAACATGCAATTGCGATTGCACGGAACATTGTTGCCAACTTAAATAAAAAGCCAAATGATTTAAATAAACAAGTTGATGAACCATTGTTTGATGCATCTGAACTCTACGGCGTGGTGCCAAGTGATGCACGTAAGCCTTTTGACATCCGCGAAGTGATTGCACGCATTGTAGATGGTTCTCGTTTTGATGAGTTTAAAGCACGTTTTGGCTCAACCCTCATTACTGGTTTTGCTTCGCTTTATGGTATGCCAGTCGGAATTATTGCCAATAACGGGATTTTATTTTCAGAGTCTGCACAAAAAGGTGCACACTTTATTGAACTTTGCACACAACGCAATATTCCTTTGTTATTCCTACAAAACATTACGGGCTTTATGGTCGGTCGCCAGTATGAAAACGAAGGGATTGCAAAAAATGGCGCTAAACTGGTCATGGCAGTTGCAACCGCCAATGTACCAAAACTCACCTTGATTATTGGTGGTTCGTTTGGTGCGGGTAACTACGGTATGTGCGGACGCGCTTATTCACCACGCTTTTTATGGACATGGCCAAACTCTCGTATTTCAGTGATGGGCGGAGAACAAGCAGCCAGCGTACTTTCAACCTTAAAACGCGATCAAATTGAGCAAAAAGGTGCCGAGTGGTCAGCTCAACAAGAAGATGAGTTTAAACAACCAATCCGTGAGCAATACGAGCGCCAAGGCCATCCATATTATGCTTCTGCCCGCCTTTGGGATGACGGTGTAATTGACCCAGCTCAAACCCGTCAAGTACTTGGTTTAAGCCTTGCTGCTGCAATGAATGCCCCTATCCAGCCAACCAAATTTGGCGTGTTCCGCATGTAAGAGGTGTATATGAGCTATCAATTTTTACAACTCGAACAACAAGGTCAAGTTGCCTATGTTTGGCTGAATCGCCCTGAACTACATAATGCCTTTAATACTACAGTGATTGAAGAATTGCACGCTTGCTTTAAGCAAATTAATACACGTGATGATATTCGTGTTGTGGTTTTAGCTGGTCGTGGCAAAAGCTTTTCGGCAGGTGCCGACCTGAATTGGATGAAACAGGCAGGTCAGGCATCTTCAGCAGAAAATGAAGCGGATGCTCTAAAACTCGCACAAATGTTAGATGCACTTGCAACATTGAGACAACCGACTATTGCCCGCGTTCATGGCATTGCCTTTGGTGGCGGTATGGGCTTGGCATCGGCTTGTGACATTTGTATTGCCAGCACAGATGCCAAATTTGCAACCTCTGAGGTTCGTTTAGGACTTGCCCCATCTACGATTAGTCCTTATGTGATTCGTGCGATTGGTGCAAGACAAGCATCTCGTTACTTCTTAACTGCTGAACGTATTTCGGCACGTGACGCCAAACAAATTGGCTTGGCACATGAAGTCGCAGATGCGGAAGACTTAGACAGAAAAGTTCAAGAAATTATTGATGCTCTATTACTTGGTGGACCACAAGCTCAGGCTGCATCTAAACAACTCATTCAAATGGTGAGCAACCAGACCATGAGCAATGACTTGCTGCAACAGACGGCACATCATATTGCTCAAGTCCGTCAAGGTAGCGAGGCAAAAGAAGGTCTGAGTGCCTTTTTAAATAAACAACAGCCTGCTTGGGTTTCTAACTCGAATAACAACAATTAAGGACGATCATCATGTTTGAAAAGATTTTAATTGCGAACCGTGGTGAAATTGCCTGCCGCGTAATTCGTACTGCCAAAAAATTAGGTATCGCGACAGTTGCTGTTTACTCTGATGCAGACGCAAATGCACAACATGTCAAACTTGCAGATGAAGCGATTTATATTGGTCAGTCGCCTGCGACTCAAAGTTATTTACAAGCTGACCGCATTATTCAAGCTGCCATTGATACTGGAAGCCAAGCGATCCATCCAGGCTACGGCTTTTTATCCGAAAATGACCAGTTTGCACTTGCTTGCCAGCAACACAATATTTGCTTTATTGGCCCACCAGTCGATGCCATTTTAGCTATGGGTTTAAAAGCAACCTCTAAAGCTTTAATGGAAAAAGCAGGCGTCCCTTTAACACCGGGTTATCACGGAACCAACCAAGACGCTGACTTTTTAAAACAACAGGCAGACCAAATTGGCTATCCAGTGTTAATCAAAGCTAGTGCCGGCGGTGGCGGTAAAGGCATGAGTCTGGTTGAGCGCAGTGAAGATTTTCTGCATGCATTAGCTTCTTGTAAGCGCGAAGCTAAATCGAGCTTTGGTAATGATGATGTCTTAATTGAGCGTTATGTGATTCAACCGCGTCACATTGAAGTTCAAGTATTTGGCGATACACACGGCAACTATGTGCATTTATTTGAGCGCGACTGCTCTGTGCAACGTCGCCACCAAAAAGTACTGGAAGAAGCCCCTGCTCCACAAATGCCAAGCGAGAAGCTTGATGCGATGCGTCAGGCTGCTATTGATGCTGCACGTGCAGTAGACTATGTCGGTGCCGGTACGGTCGAGTTTATTGTGGAACAAGACGGCACGGCGTATTTCATGGAAATGAATACCCGCTTACAAGTCGAACACCCAGTGACTGAAATGATTACCGGTGAAGACTTGGTTGAATGGCAACTTCGTGTAGCTTATGGCGAACCTTTACCTAAACTACAAAACGAATTACAAATTCACGGGCATGCGCTTGAAGCACGAATCTATGCCGAAGAACCTGAAAAAGGCTTTTTACCTGCGATTGGTAAAATTGACTATTTGCACTACCCAACTCAAAACCCATATGTGCGTGTAGACAGCGGTATTGTTGAAGGCGATGAAATCACGACGTATTACGACCCAATGATTGCCAAACTCATCGTATGGGGTAAAAACCGTGAAGCTGCACTCATTCAAATGCAACATGCCTTAAGCCAATTCCATGTTGATGGCTTAGGCAACAACATTGCCTTTCTTGAAAAGATTGTTCGCAGCGACTCATTCAAACAAGCCAAGCTTGATACCGACCTGATTCAACGCGAACAAAACTTCTTGTTTAGTCCTGAAGAGATCAAGCCAGAACTTGTGGTCTCAGCAGCATTTATTGAGTTTTTAAGTAAACTCGAAAACAATCGCTCAAACCAAAAACAGCTTTGGCAGGCTCAACCGCTATGGCGCTTAAATATTGCCTATCAGCACAGCATTAAACTGAATTATTTAAACCAAAATATTCAAATCAAATTTGCATCATCTGAGCATGGCTTCACTGCAGAATATAACGGACAAAGCTACCCTATTTCTGGTCAATTAATTGATGCGCATACTGCCTCTGTTCAAATTGCTGGTACTCAGCAAAAGCTATCTTTTAATCAAAGTCAGCAAGGCATTACGCTATTCCAAAATGGGCAAAGCTATAAATTTGCTTATATTCGCCAAGACTTTAATCAAGCAGATAGCCAAGCCGATGAAGGTCACTTAAAAGCACCAATGCCAGGTGTAGTCACGCAAGTGTTGGTGAGTGCAAATCATAGCGTGAAAAAAGACGATATTTTAATGACGCTTGAAGCCATGAAAATGGAATACACCATTCGCGCCCCTAAAGACGGCTTGATTGTAGACTCCTATTTCCAAGTCGGTGATCAGGTTAAAGCTGGCGACGAGCTTGTGGAATTTCAGCCTGCTCAGGAGGAAGTTGCATGAGTGAGTTTGTCAAAATCGTGGAGGTCGGTCCCAGAGATGGCCTCCAAAATGAAAAGCAGGCTTTAACCGTCGAACAACGCTTAAACTTTATTAACGACCTGATTCATGCAGGTCTGAAATCGATTGAAGTCGGTTCATGCGTTTCGGCAAAATGGGTGCCTCAAATGGCTCAAAGTGATGAGCTATTTAAGCTGTTACCCCAAACAAGCGATGTGCAATTTAGTCTGCTCACCCCCAATAGCAAAGGTTTTGAGACTGCTCAAGCGGTAGGATGCAAAGAGGTTGCGGTGTTTACGGCAGCTTCTGAGAGTTTTACCCGTAAAAATATTAACTGCTCAATCGACGAGAGCTTTGAAAAATTTATTGATGTCATGACTGCTGCAAAAGCACATAACATACGTGTACGAGGTTATGTCTCTTGTATTGTCGATTGTCCTTATGAAGGCGCAATTGCTCCTGAGCAAGTCGTAAAAGTTGTTAAACGACTCTATGACATGGGCTGCTATGAAGTATCTTTAGGTGAAACCATTGGTACGGCTACACCAGATCATGTTCAAAAGGTTTGGCAAGCATGCCTCGCTGAACTCGACAGCAAGGTTTTAGCTGGACATTTCCACAATACCTATGGCATGGCGATTGCCAATATTTACCAATCCTTACAGCAAGGCATTCGAGTTTTTGACTCGTCTCTTGCAGGACTTGGCGGTTGCCCTTATGCCAAAGGAGCTTCGGGTAATGTATCGACCGAAGATCTGTTTTATTTGCTGTCGCACATGGGGTTTGAAACTGGCATCGACTTAGAAAAACTGATGCAAGCCAGCCAAAATATTAGCAAT
Organism: Acinetobacter sp. 1124_18A; assembly: GCF_052824995.1. NCBI lineage: Bacteria > Pseudomonadati > Pseudomonadota > Gammaproteobacteria > Moraxellales > Moraxellaceae > Acinetobacter > Acinetobacter sp. 1124_18A. The sequence continues at coordinate 587,633 of NZ_VTDF01000002.1, forward strand.
GTATTAAACCGAAAAAGCTTGTCAAATTATGCAAATGCTTATTGGCAAACCAAGTGTGCCTAATCATAAATTAAAATAGCTCAGCATCTGGTATAAGGCTTAATATTAGGCAGAGTACCAGATCATCCTATCTCATCTTTATCTCATTTCGTTTAGGAATTGGGACTAAATCCCTCATGCAATTTATTTAAAATCTATTATTCATCTCTGTATTAAATGCCCCTCTCAACAGAAGCATTCTCTACCCTATTTTTATTCTAAATCCGTATTGTTCTTTATCCTTTTTCAATTGTAGTCCTTAAAAATTTATCTCATTATTTATAAAAATAAGAAGCATCCATTTCAATTCTTGGCGAAATATATTCCTCCACCCAGTCTAACCATGCGCGTGTTTTTGCATCGATAAAATGGCGTGAAGGCAATAGCGTATAAACCCCTATATCGGGCGAACGCCACTCTGGCAAGATATGGCATAATCTTCCATTCTGAACTGCATCTAAAGCCGAAAACATCGGTAATAACGCCACGCCCATATCTTGTTGCACCACATCTAATAATAATTCTGGGTTATCTGCAATGAGTTGCCCACCAATATCAATTTGGTAAGACTCACCATTTGCATTTAACAAATGCCAATCTGCTGTAATCGATGGATTAACTAATCGTAAACAAGCATGATTTTTTAAGTCTTCTGGTGACTTAGGAACACCATGTTTCTCAAGATAAGCAGGTGAAGCACATAAAACAGAAAAAATAGTGCCAATTCTGCGAGCAACAAAGCGGGAATCTGTTAAAGACTCAGTGAGATAGAGACTGACATCTACCCCTTTTGCCAACAGATCTGGAACGTATTGCGATGTCGTATATTCTACTGTTAACTCGGGATAATTTTTGCAAAACTCGGCCATGACTGGAAATACGTAATGATGCCCAAAGCTTCCCATACTCAATACACGTAAACGTCCTTTGGGTTTTGAGGCGGTTCCAGCGACTTCTGACTCAGCCTCATCCACTATTGAAATGACTTGGCGACAGCGCTCTGCATAAGTCGCACCAATATCGGTCAGAGCCTGCTGGCGCGTTGAGCGTTGTATTAATTTTGTACCTAAGCGTGTTTCTAGCTCGCTGATAAGACGTGAAACCTGTGCTGTGGTCAGATCCATCTGCTCAGCTGCTGCTGTGAAACTCCCGCTATCAATCACTTTCAGGAATGCATGCATTGCATGCAATAGTCCACCATCGAGATTTTTGCGCATAACGTAAATATGTTTTCCTAAATTACGGATTGTTGCACCAGTTTAGATCAACCACAATGACTAAATGTACATACATTGGCACTAATTCTTTTTTAAGAAGAGGAACCGATCTTTTTTTATTTCGTATGTCACTTGCTCCAAATATTCAACTGGATGTTGAAAAAAGAAAGTAGTCCGAGCTACTAAAAATTCTAAGGAGATATAAATGAACATAGCTACAAAAGTCACTCCAAATATTATTGCAACAAAGGATGTGTCACTTGAAGATAAATATATAAGTGATAACGGTACAGCATATATGACCGGCATTCAGGCACTTGTACGGTTGCCTCTTGCCCAAACTCGCCGTGACGCGATTAATGGTTATCATACTGCTGGTTTTATTTCTGGTTATCGCGGTTCTCCTGTTGGTAACTATGATAGTTTCCTTTGGCAAGTTCAAGGATTACTTAAATCCCATAATGTTGTATTTCAACCTGGTGTAAATGAAGACTTGGCTGCTACCGCAATCTGGGGTACCCAACAAGTTAATCTTTCAGGCCAAGGCAAATATGATGGAGTGTCTTCATGGTGGTATGGTAAAGGCCCGGGTGTTGACCGTTCAGGCGATGTACTCCGCCATGCTAACTTAGCTGGTACCTCTGAACGTGGTGGTGTCGTTGCTTTATTTGGTGATGACCACTCTTGTAAATCTTCTACAATCCCTCACCAGTCTGAACATGTCATGATTGGTTGTGGTATCCCAATTTTCTACCCAACATCCGTTCAACAAATTTTAGACTTTGGCGTACACGCCATTGCCGTTTCACGTTTTTCTGGCCTATGGTCTTCAATGAAGCTGGTCAGTGAAATTGTGGAAACTTCCGCTTCAGTTCATGTTGATCTAGACCGTGTTACTCCAGTTATACCAGAAGATGTTAATTTCCCAGAGGGCGGCGTTAATATCCGTTGGCCAGATCACGGCATTCAGCAAGAAGAACGTCTTTATAAATATCGCTTACCTGCTGTTTTGGCCTATGCCCGCGCGAATAAAATCAACACCGTAACATGGCCTTGTGAAAATGCCCGTATTGGTATTGCCGCAAGTGGTAAAGGCTATTTAGATACGATTGAAGCCTTACGCATTTTAGGTATTGAAGATGAAACTGCCCAACAACTTGGGCTACGTGTTTATCAAGTTGGTCTAATTTGGCCTTTAGAACCTCAAGGCGTTCGTGAATTTGCAGAAGGCTTGCAAGAACTGATCGTTATTGAAGAAAAACGTCCAATTATTGAAGCACAAATTAAAGATGAGCTGTATTCACTTCCTGATGGCAAACGCCCACATGTGATTGGTAAAGCCACCGATGGTAAAGGTGAATGGAGTACCTCTATTGAAGAAGCACCACTCATTGGTCACTATGAGTTTCAGCCTGAACCTATTGCAAAAATGCTGGCTACTCGCTTCTTAAAACTAGATATTCCAGAAAGCTTAAAAGTACAAATCCAAAATAGAATCGACTTACTGCTAAAAGCAGAGCAAGAATCAAAACGTGTTATTGATCTTGCTGAGCGTAAACCATATTTCTGTAGTGGTTGCCCACATAACTCATCAACAGTCGTTCCTGAAGGTAGCCGTGCATTAGGCGGTATCGGTTGTCACTATATTGCCGTTTCACTTGACCGCGGTACTGAAACGTTCTCGCAAATGGGTGGTGAAGGTGTAAGTTGGGTAGGTGCATCTCACTTTACCAATGAAAAACACATTTTTGCTAACCTTGGTGATGGAACCTATTTCCACTCAGGTTACTTAGCAATTCGTCAATCTATCGCTGCAAAAATTAATATTACCTACAAAATTCTCTATAACGATGCGGTCGCTATGACAGGTGGTCAGCATGTAGACGGACATTTGAGCGTTGCACAGTTAACTCGTCAGCTCGCTGCCGAAGGTATTAAAAAACAAGTCATTGTGACTGATGAAGTTAAACTATTAAATGAAGAAGATGGCATTGCACCAGGTATAGAAATTCGCCACCGTAATGAACTCGATACTGTTCAACGCGAGTTGCGTGAAGTTTCAGGTGTTACTGCTTTAATTTATGTACAAACCTGTGCAAGTGAAAAACGCCGTCGCCGTAAACGCGATGCCTACCCTGACCCAGCTGAGCGTTTATACATTAACAGTGATATTTGCGAAGGCTGTGGCGACTGTTCAAAAAAATCAAACTGCTTATCTATTGAGCCAGTAGAAACAGCTTTAGGCACTAAACGTCAAATTAACCAAAGTAGCTGTAATAAAGACTTCACTTGTGCCGAAGGGTTCTGCCCAAGTTTTGTGACTGTTCATACACGCGATATGAAACGTCCAGCTAAATTTGAAGGAATTAGTGCAGGCTGGCCAACCTCACCAATCATTCCTCAGTTATACGATGTTCCAAGTCGTATTATGGTTGGTGGTATTGGCGGTACAGGTGTTGTGACTATTGGTGCACTCCTTGGTATGGCGGCTCACCTCGAAGGTAAAGCAACACGTGTTATGGACATGGCAGGTCTTGCCCAAAAAGGCGGTACGGTTTATTCATACGTACAACTTGCAGCAACTGATGAGCAAATTTCTTCTACCAAAATTCCAGCAGGTCAATGTGAATTACTGATCGGTGCAGATGCCGTAGTCGCGGGTGGTAGCGCTGCTCTATCTCGTTTAAAAGATGATGCTTTAGTTATTGTGAATGAAGACAGTACACCTACTTCTGAGTTTATTAAATCTCGTGACTGGTATGCACCGATTAGCGATTTAGTTGATCGTCTTCGTGGTCGTGTTCGTCAAGGTCAACTGGTTTCTCTGCCAGCAGCTCGCATTGCAACACAACTCTTAGGTGATTCAATTTATACCAACCAGTTATTACTCGGTATGGCATGGCAATCTGGTCGTATTCCATTACTACGTGAAAGCATTGAAAAAGCAATTCGCTTAAATGGTACGGCTGTTGAAAAGAACCTAGAAGCTTTCCGTGTGGGTTGTCATCTTGCAAGTGACCCAACTTTAGCTGCACGTTTAGTTGCGGCAATGCCAAAAACTAAAACTCCGCAAACTTTAGCTGAACTTGTTGAAGACCGTTCTGCTCGTCTAACAGACTACTGGAATGAAGCTTATGCAGCTAAATATCGTACCCTTGTTGAGCTGGCTGCTAAAAAGTTACCAGAAGAATTAACAGGTACGATTGCAACTCAGCTATACAGAGTCATGGCGTATAAAGATGAATATGAAGTTGCACGTCTTTTAACAGGTAAAAGCTTCAAAGAATCGATTGAAACACAATTCGGTAAAGACCTACGTTTAACATATCATCTTGCTCCCCCAGCGTTACTTGGTGGCCTGAAAAATGTTCGTAAACGTGCGTTTGGTTACTGGATGCGCTTCCCAATGATGATGCTTGCGCGCTTACAATGGCTTCGTGAAACTTTCCTTGATCCATTTGCACGTCAAGAAGAACGTCAACACGAACAAGCATGGCGTGACCGTTACATCGCATTTGTTGAAGCACTTGTTGAAGCACCAGACAATCATAACTTGGCAGTTGCTGAACAAATTGCAAAATTACCAGCAGAAGTTCGTGGTTATGGTCATATCAAAATGAAAGCAATGGACGCAGCAAAACAACGTTGGGATGAACTTACACCAACACTCATTAAAGTGCGTAGCTAAGAAATTGCTTAGAATGAAAATCTGAAAATAAAAAAGTCATCCTTAGGGATGACTTTTTTATTGGCTTAAAATTTATTTAGCCATTTTACGTAAAGTTAAAATCTGCTCGCTTCGACCAAATGGACCATACACGTCATGTAAAACTGCACTGGTTAAACCAATGCCATCCGAACCATATTGCTGAACGGTTTCCAGACCTAGCCATTTCCCTTGCGGATAACGGTGCATGTGAACTTGCAAATCAAGATTTGGGAAGCCCCACGTAAATTCGCCTTCTTGTCTAGGCACAATTCCATTTGCGGTATCTACCATGCCAATCAAATGGGAAAAATCTGTCGTCGGCTGCCCTTCAACCATTTCTTTATCATTATTGAGCCAAACAATGCCTTTGCCAGCACGATGCTGATCATCAGTTTTAGTGACGAGTGTCTGGATAAAACCACCCGGCCATCTTTTCATACCTGTCCATTCGGTAAAGGTATCTGGATGATGAACTGGCTGATCTTCAAGCCCAGCAATATCGGAACTATCTTGAGTGCACATTCGCCATGCTCTAGCCACAATACAGGTTTTACCTTGTGCTTGCATTTCGGCTTCAATCAATTCAATGGTTTTACCGGCACGAATCACATGTGTCTTAATCGTAAATTCACCAAATGCAATCAATCCAAAAATATCAAAACTAATTCGACCAATTCGCATATCTTGTCGTGGTGAAAATTGCTCTAACTCAGCTGCGATTACGCCACTTGCAGGGGCCATATGCTGTTCATGAGGGTTCCATGCCCCTTGTGCATGAACAGTTGAGCAATAATGAGCAATAACTTCGCCTTGAGGACCAATTGTTCTATTCAGTAATTGATAATAAGCATTCATGATTTTCTTTCCGTAGTCCTTATCCAACATCTATATTTGATGAAAATTCACGTTTTAATGCTTATGTTAACCCTCTATTTCTTCGGCTCAACTGGTTTTTCATACCAAAAACTCATGAGTCTAAAATTACAAATTTAATCACTGAGTAAGATTACACATATAAATATCACCCAGTAATTCTAAAAATTACTAGTCACTAAAATGCAAAAGCGTCTTGATCGAGCTCCATCACAGATTCAGCTCCAGACTCAATAGAAGCAGCATGGCTCTGTGTACGATGCAAAAGTTTTTGATAGAAAAACTTAGCTGTCGTTAACTTTGCTTTATAAAAAGCTTCTTCTTGTGTACCTGCCTCTAATTTTTCATGGGCAACTTGTGCCATTCGAGCCCACAAATAAGCGAACACGACGTAACTAGAAAAATAAAGATAATCTACCGAAGCTGCCCCTATTTCTTCTGGGTTGTTCTTCGCTTTCTCTGCAATCGTTTTAGTCAGTGACAGCCATTGTTGCTTAAGCTCAGCTAATTTTTCCAGATAAGGTTTCAGGGTTTCACTAGATTGCTGTTGACCAATAAATTGATCAATTAAGTCCGTCATATTTTTTAGAAGTTTGCCTTCCGACTTGAGGACTTTACGTGCCAGCAGATCTAAAGACTGAATCTCGGTTGTTCCCTCATACAATGTTGAGATACGCGCATCACGTACAATTTGCTCCATTCCATGCTCAACAATAAAGCCATGGCCGCCAAACACCTGAACGCCGTGCTTTGCAGATTCATTGCCTGATTCTGTTAAAAAGGCCTTAGCAATTGGTGTTAAAAAAGCCAGTAATTCATCGGAGTGTTTTTGCTGTTCCCGATCGTTTGAACTTTCAACAATATCGACATGCTGAGCCAGAAAGTAAGCCAGCGCACGCCCACCTTCAGAAAAAGCTTTTTGTGTCATTAACATTGAACGCACAGCGGGATGCACAATAATTGGGTCAGCATTTTTCTCAGGATATTGAGGACCTGATAACGAACGCATAGCAAGACGCCCTTTGGCATAACTTAATGCGCCTTGAAATGAAATCTCAGAAGCAGCGAGCCCTTGTACCGCGGTTCCAATACGTGCAGTATTCATAAAGGTAAACATACAATTGAGCCCACGATTTTCAGGGCCAATCAGATAACCTTTCGCACCATCAAAATTCAATACACAGGTGGCATTTCCATGTATCCCCATTTTATGTTCAATCGCGCTACAAACGACTTTATTACGGTCCAGCACCTGACCGTCGTCACTCACATTAAATTTAGGCACAATAAATAAAGAAATCCCTTTAGTCCCTGCAGGTGCCTGAGGCAAACGGGCTAAAACAATATGAATAATATTTTCAGACAGATCATGCTCACCTGCCGAGATAAAAATCTTTTCACCCGTAATGGAGTAACTACCGTCAGGATTTGGTTCTGCTTTCGTTCTAATTAGCCCAAGGTCCGAGCCCGCATGTGATTCGGTTAAACACATGGTTCCCGTCCAGACACCACTAACGAGCTTAGCCAAAAACTTCTGTTTTTGTTGCTCGGTGCCATGATGCTCAATGGTTCTCATTGCCCCATGAGACAAGCCCGGATACATTGCCCAAGCCCAATTAGAACCACATAACATTTCAGAAATGGCAATCCGCAATAAGGTCGGTAAGCCTTGTCCACCATATTCTGGGTCGGCAGTTAAAGAGGTAAATCCAAGCTCAGCATATTTTTGGTAGGCTTCTTTAAAACCTTTCGGCGTTGTGACTACGCCTTGATTTAAATGGCACCCTTCCTGATCGCCATTTTGATTAATAGGCGCCAACTCATTTTCACAAAAATCTGCGGCTGCCTCTAAATATTGATCAATTAATTCTCGATTTACGCTTTCCTGATATTTACTTAAACCTTGATAGTTCTGTTCTGTTTGAAGCATTTCATGCAGCACAAATTGCATATCGCGTAATGGAGCTTTGTATAAAGGCATAGTTTTTTCCTTTCACTTCACTGCCTGTGTCATGGGCAGATATCGTTTTTTCCTTAAAATGGACTTTTATTGTTTCAATCTCACCAAAATATCAAAAAATTTCTTATAGCAAAATATATTTCCACTAATTTAACAAAATTATCGCAACTAAGAAATAGAGATAAAACATAAACACATGTTTTAAAATACAAATATAGAATGAAAAGTAATTGGCACTGCTTAATCAGAATAAATTTTAATTTTGTATTGCAAAATTTTATTCCGTAAAAATTCAATTTATAGTATCGTAATTAGATTGCTTAATCATCCAAGGACGATTCATGGAAAGCCCGAAATACACAGGTCTTGAGTTTTTAACCGCTTTAAAAAATGGTGAAGTTTCCCCATCACCTATGGCTCATACCATACCGATGGAACTCATTGAAGTATCCGAAGGTAAAGCAACTTATAAAGTTACCCCTCGCAAAGAACATAGAAATATACAAGGTGGTGTACACGGCGGCTTTTGCGCCACAGCTTTAGATACAGCAACTGGCAGTGCAGCTCATACATTACTTGAACATGGCGTTGGCTATGGAACCATTGATTTAAATGTAAAAATGATCCGCCCCATGCAGGTTGATATGTCTTACTATGCGACAGCCGAGTTGATTAATGCAGGCCGGAATATTATTAGTACCGAAGGAAAAATCGTAGATGAGAACGGCAAAATATATGCCTTTGCCTCGGCAACCTTAATGATTATTCGCAAATAATAAAATATTGAAGCTCCTGTTTATGGAGCTTTTTCTTGCTTTGCAATCTTACCCATTTCATAAAAATCTAAGCGATCAATCATAAAACTTAATATTGCCATCGCTAAACCTAAAGCAGCACACGCTTCCCACCCCCAATGTTTCCATGCATAAACTGCAATAAAAGAACCTAAGGCAGCTCCACCAAAATATAAGGTCATATAAATTGAGTTAATACGCGAACGCGCCTCGGCCGAAATTCGGTAGACCAGATTTTGGTTAAGCACATGAAATGCCGATAAACCAAAGTACGCCATAACAACCCCTACAGCGTAGGCAACCAGAGACTGCTGTGCAAAAAATAGTGGTATCCATGCACTTATTAATAAGCCCATACAAATCACTGCAATTTTATTCTCAAGCCCTGCCGCAATTTTTTTACCTGCCCAAGGGGTCGCAAATACACCTGCCAGTCCAACAATCCCAAATAAACCAATCTGGAAATCGTTAAAGTGATAAGGCTCATTCGCCAAAATAAAAGTCATGGTGGTAAAAATCAGAGCCAAAATACCAAAGCCAATTCCCCCTGCCAAACCACGGCGCAGTAAATGAGGCTGGTGAGCTGCTAATGAAAATAATGAACCATAAATCTGTAGAATATTGAGTTGGTGAGACTTACGCGCAATTGGTAACTTCACCCACATCACCCAAGCGAACACTAAAATGACAATTCCACTAATTAAATAAACCGCATGCCAAGACCAAACTGTAGAAAGTAGGCCTGCAATAGAACGTGCCAATAATATTCCCAAAAACAAACCACTCATGAGAGTGCCTACAACTTGAGGGCTTTTTTTCGGGCTAGCTAGACCTGCGGCGAAAGGAACTAAAACTTGAGTTGCAATCGAAAAGAATGTGGCTAAAAAGGTAAAGCCATATAAAACTGGCAAGGTTTGACTTAAGGATAGCCCTACTTGTGCAAGCCCCGTACAACACATGAGCAAGCAAATATAACTACGTTTTTCAAAAAAATCGCCTAAGGGAACCAATATAAAAAGACCAACTGCATATGACAGTTGGCTAATCACAATAGTTAAAGCAACTTGATCAGCATTAACTTTTAATGCTTCTGCAATTGAATAGATTAAGGGCTGGTTATAATAGTTTGAACCCGCACAAATTCCACATGTCATTGCCATGATAAAAATAAAGCTTTTTGACAGTATATTTTCTGCATTGGGCTCAACTATTTTTTCCATTTTTAACTACGTCCCATTTTAGAATTTATACATCGATACAAAGTTTACGCGTGATACATCCGCGGTTCTGCCATCAAATACTTCTCTTTTGCCTTGATGATATTCCATACCAATATCCATTTGCTCAATCGGTGAATAGAAAACGTTAGCTGCGTAGTCCGTTAGACGTTTGTTGGCATCTGGGTTGAGTTTGGCATAAGCCGTGTCGTCATCATAATCAAACATTGAAGCCGATAAGTTTGCACGCCATTGCTCATTAAATTTATATGAATAACCAATATTGATGCTATTCAACTTATTCATAACCAAATCTGTTTTATCTTCATTTAAAGAAAAATCACCCGCGGCATTTAAATTTGTTGAATTTGCCAAACCACTTTGGGTGGTGTACGGCATAAATTTTTGATCACCGACAATATATTGATAATTTGCTTGTACCGATTGTTGTGGCGTGAGTTGATATTTTAAGCCGCCTCCAGCGCCCCAGCTTACTTTCTTAACCGTGGCAGTTGCGACATCTGCGGATTTTTCATTAATAAAGCCTTGAGCAAGTGCCGTTAAAGGCCCTTGTTTAAAGCTATAGCGTCCCGTTAAAGTTGGAAATGCCGAGACTCTCGAACCTGTATATTCCAAGGCTACTTTTAAATCATTATTGGCATCGATTTTCCAGTCATAGCGAATTTGAGGAGTCCGCGTATACGAGGTTCCCACAAATTGGGTATAATCAACAGCTTCGGTACGGGTTTCCATGTTAGACATGAGTGACCATGTTTGACCAAAGGTCCAGTCTTTATAGGTGAAAAAAGCATGACGGATACGGAATTTACCGTCCCCTGTTCCCATGTTAGAGCTATCAAAAAAATCGGCTTCAATATTTCCCGTCACAGCTTTATTTGGACTATTAAAATAAACACCGAGTCGGCTTGCATTAATCATGGCATCGGAACGTGCATGGTTTGAACGTTTTTCACTTTCAAAAGGTGTTCTGTACAAACTGCTGGTCGTTCTACCGCCCGAATCAGGTGATGATTTAAAATCAACCGCCGCATCAATACGGGCGATACCGTAAACCTTCACATTATCCGTCCAAGTGACCCACGAAGGAGCAACAGGCTTCTCTGTTACAGTCGCTTTAGTTTTTTCGATGTTCTCTTCAATTTTTACCTGTTTGACCTGTAAATTATTTTGAGTTTGTTTCTGAGCGGCAAGTTCTGCTTTTAATTTTTGCAGCTCGGTTTCTAGCAAATTAATTCTTTGTTCTGTGGTATCTGTAGAATTTGCAAAAATAGTCCCTGAAGCCGCAGCGCAAGCTGCAGCTAAAATTAATTTTTTCATCTTTTAATCCTTAAAGAAGCGTTTTTTCCGTGTATATTTAAGCTACACGTGCATCGATTAGTTCACAGTCTGTGACTGCTTGTAATTCATTAAAACTAAGACCTTCCACCATTTCTGTGACATAAGCTTTTTGGTCTTTGAGTTCAATAATGCATAAATCGGTATAAATACGATTGACACATTGCTCACCAGTCATTGGATAGCTCAGTTCTTTTACAATTTTGGACTCACCTTTTTTAGTGACGTGTTCCATATAGACATAAATCGTTTTTGCGCCGACCGCCAAATCCATAGCACCACCGACTGCGGGTACATCATCTGCCTTACCGGTATGCCAGTTTGCCAAGTCTCCATTTACAGCAACTTGGAATGCACCAATTACACAAATGTCCAGATGACCGCCGCGCATAATGTCAAACGAGTCACCATGATGCATAAAACAACCACCATCTAATAAAGTGACGAGTTCTTTTCCAGCATTGACTAAATCTTGGTCTTCTTCACCAGGTTGTGGCGGCGGCCCAAAAGCCAAGACACCATTTTCCGAATGTAAAAAAATTTCTTTGTCTTTAGGCAAAAATTTAGCAACGTTGGTCGGTAAGCCAATACCTAAATTGACATAAGAACCTTCTGGAATGTCATTGGCGATGAGTTTGGCAATATCTTCACGAGAACGCTTTTGAACTGACATTAGATATCTCCTACTTTTACAACGTGCTGAACAAAAATTCCCGGTGTAATAATGCACTCAGGGTCAAGCGTTCCTAGCTCTACGGTGTCATTCACTTGAACAATGGTGGTCTTGGCGGCTTTTGCCATGATCGGTCCAAAATTACGGGCTGCTTTGCGGTAAGTTAAATTGCCCCAGCGGTCAGCTTCATCGGCATAAATCAGTGCAAAATCAGCTTCGAGGGGATATTCAAGTACATAGTTTTTACCATTAATGGTTCGAGTTTCTTTGCCCTCGGCAACTTTGGTGCCATAACCAGTTGGAGTAAAAATAGCACCGAGACCCGCACCTGCGGCCTGAATACGACAAGCCAAATTACCTTGTGGAACCAGTTCCAACTCAATTTTCCCCGCTCTATATAAGTCTTGAAAAACGGTTGATCCAGCAGATTTTGGAAATGAACAAATCATTTTTTTAACGCAACCGGCAATAATCAGATTTGTTAAACCACGATCACCAGAAGCCGCATTGTTATTTACAATGATCAGTTCTTTTTTTCCTAAATCGATTAAGGCTTCAATTAATTCAGCAGGTTGCCCCGTCACACCAAACCCGCCTGTCATGATGGTTGCACCATCAGGAATAGCTTTTAAAATCGGTTCAATGTCACTGGTGATTTTATTTATCATCTCACTTGTCCCTTTTCATCCTTAATTTAAGGTGACAGATTGATCTGTCACTCTGCCTTTTGCGGGTTAAATAGTCGGTCTTTAATAAATAACAATGGAATTACACCGCAGATAAAATAAGCCGCAGCCATCACCAAAAGCCCTAAGCCAATAGAACCGTTTTGCGATAGATAACCAATTGTTAATGGAGAGAAAATAGAAAGTACTTTACCAATGTTATAAGCACCACCCACTGCCGAACCTCGAATTGAAGTCGGGAAACTTTCCGTCATATAGGTGGCATTAATTGCGTATGGAATACCGTAAAGGAAACCGAAGAACAGCATCATCCATAAAATATTAGTAGGTGTATTTAAATAGACAATGACCGGAATAAATAAAGCTGTACCAATGGTTCCGAAAGCGAATACAGCGCGGCGCCCTAATTTATCGGCAACGATCCCTGCAATCACTTTGGCAAACATCATGATCAGGAAGGTACCGACCATATACATCGCCATTTCTTTAAACTTAATGCCAAGATCAGACTCTAAATAAGCTGGTAACCAGTTACTTACCCCGTAATAACCGAACTGCAATGCACCTGTACTAATAATCCAAAGTACAAACATGGTGCCGTGTTTCTTATCTCTTAAAATTTCAAGATATGGGTTTTGACGTTTTTTAGGTTGATTACTTTGAGCGACTTCTAGCGCTTTTAATTGACGTGCTTTTTTCCAAGACTCAGGTTCAGGTACACAAAAGTGCATTAAAATTGACAATACCAAAGGAGTAATCGCAATCCAGTATAGGAAACGCCAGCCATGTTCAGGAATAATATGTCCTGCTAATAAAGTCGCTAGCAACGAACCTAAGGTATAACCCGTCATGAGAGTAGCCAAAACAGTCGAGCGATGTTTTGTTGGCACCATTTCAGACATTAAAATATTACAGGCAATATAAAGCGCACCTAAACCCATCGCTCCAAAAGTTCTTAAAACTGCAAATTGCATATAAGAATCTGTAAAACCCAATGCACTGGTTAAAACTGAAGAATAAGCAATAAAGAACACAATAATGCGGACCCGCCCAAAACGGTCACAAGCCCAACCACCAATCAGGCCACCAATTGCTGAACCTAAAAGTGTTAAACTGCCTAATGTTCCAGCTTGTACACCCGTTAAATGAAATTCTGTTTTAAGACTGGTCAAGCTTAATGCCAAAAAACCTAAGTCTGCCCCATCACACAACAATGTTAAAAAAGCGAATATAAATGCGGTAATCCAAATCTTTTTTGGTGTCTGGATAGCTTCACTGCTAGCCGTATTTTGTGCAACTGTTTCTGTTGTCATGTCCATATCCTCAGAAGGAACATGAGGCATCCAATGCCTCATGGCATTTGTTTTTTATTAGGTAGTAGCTTCCCTAATCATGTTTTTGGCAATAATAATTTGTTGAACTTGCGTAGTCCCTTCATACAAACGGAACAAACGGACATCGCGATAAAAACGCTCAATGGCATACTCACTGATATAGCCTGCGCCACCATGGATCTGTACACAGCGGTCGGCAACGCGGCCACACATTTCAGTTGCAAACATTTTTGCGCAAGATGCTTCTGTACTAATGTTTTCGCCATTATCACGGCGGCGAGCTGCATCTAGGACCATACATTTAGCCGCATAAATTTCGGCTTTTGAGTCAGCAAGCATGGCTTGAATCAACTGGAAGTTCGCAATAGGCTGACCGAACTGTTTGCGCTCAATTGCATAGTGCAGTGCGTCGTTTAACATACGCTCAGAAACGCCCACGCTATATGCACCAATATGCAAGCGCCCTTTATCAAGCACTTTCATGGCCGTTTTAAAACCAACACCTTCTACCCCACCAATGAGTGCTGAAGCAGGTACACGGCAGTTTTCAAAAATCACATCACAGGTGTGCGAACCCTTTTGTCCCATTTTTTGGTCAATTTTGCCCAATGTAATGCCCGGTGTATTAGCCTCAACTAAAAAAGCTGAAATACCGCCTGACCCTTTAATTTCAGGATTTGTCCGAGCCATTACAGTGAAAGTTGCAGCATGAGGTGCATTGGTAATAAAACGTTTGGTGCCGTTTAATACATAAAAATCACCATCTTTTACGGCACTGGTTTTTAAAGAGGCAGCGTCAGAGCCAGATTCAGGCTCGGTTAAACAAAATGAACCAATAATTTCACCACTTGCATAACGCGGTAAATATTTTTGCTTTTGCTCTTCTGTACCATCAATCAAAATTGCACTTGAGCCAATACCGTTATTAGTACCAATTAAAGAGCGAAAAGCTGGTGAAGTTTGCCCAAGTTCAAATGCAACTCTGACTTCCTCTTCCATGGTGATGCCTAGGCCACCATATTCTTCAGGAATGGTGAGACCAAACAAACCAAGCTCACGCATTTGCTGCACAATGTCATCTGGAATTTTGTCTTTCTCTACCACTTCGTTTTCACGAGGGATCAATTCTTTTTTTACAAAATCTCGAATTGTTGAAAGTAACTGCTCCAACATCCCTTCATCACGGATCATCTGTGATCTCCCTTTTTATGTATTTCCATCGTACCCATCAGCCATCTCCCGCTTGTCTGGATACCATGTTTTAAATCTTGTTTACTGCGGATGTGTTTCATAGTACGAGAACGAAAATACAAATTTCAAGCTTTTTTGAAAATTAATTTCGTTAAACGAAATTTAAAAATACACCATTACGTAATATCAAACACTTAGCTTATTTAATAAATCATAATTGCTCTAATGGGCTAAATAAGACTTGAAATAAATTCCAAAATAAGCATCATAAAAGGAATATAGTTTTGATGTGCGAAACAAGGAATTCAAAAATGAGTATATCAACAGGGAATAATTTCGTAGAAGTCGACTTTTCTATTCAAAAAATAGCGATTGTAAAAATAAACCGACCTGAAGCAAAAAATGCACTGAATACAGAGGTTCGCAAACAACTAGCACAAGCTTTTACCGAATTAAGTTTTAACGATGAGATCAATGCAGTTGTGCTCACAGGTGGCGAAGAAGTCTTTGCCGCAGGTGCAGATTTAAAGGAAATGGCAACAGCAACCTCCACAGAAATGCTATTGCGTCATACGGAACGTTATTGGAACGTGATTGCTCAATGCCCTAAACCAGTCATTGCTGCTGTAAATGGTTATGCACTGGGTGGTGGCTGTGAACTTGCAATGCATGCCGATATTATTATTGCGGGTAAAGGTGCGACTTTTGGTCAACCGGAAATTAAAGTCGGTTTAATGCCGGGTGCTGGCGGTACACAACGCTTATTCCGTGCTGTGGGTAAATTTCATGCCATGCGCATGATTATGACGGGTGCCATGGTAAAAGCCGAAGAAGCTTATATCATTGGTCTTGTTTCACAAGTCACAGAAGATGACCAGACTATTCCAACGGCAATTCAAATGGCGCAAAGCCTAGCCAAAATGCCTCCTATTGCCCTACAACAAATTAAAGAAGTTGCGCTGATGAGCGAAGATGTTCCATTAAATGCAGGCTTAACCCTAGAACGAAAAGCATTCCAGTTACTGTTTTCGACCGAAGATAAAAATGAAGGCGTTCAAGCTTTTATCGAGAAGCGTAAACCGTCGTATCAAGGTAAATAATTTAAAAAGATAATAACAAAGGAATGAAAATGGCCAGAAAAGTATTGATTAGTGCAGGTGGTTCAGGGATTGGACGATGCATTGCCGAAGCATTTTTAAATAATCATGATGAAGTTTTCGTTTGTGATATTAATACTAAAAGCCTAGAGCAGTTTCAGAAAGACTATCCAAAGCTGCATATATATACCTGTGATTTAGCTGATCATGAGCAAATTAAACTCATGTTTAGTCATGCAATTCAGAAACTTGGCGGTATTGATATTTTAGTCAATAACACAGGCATTTCAGGCCCAACCATTGCCGCAGATGAACTAAGTTTTGAAGATTGGAATACGGTCATTAATTTAAACTTGAATAGCACTTTTTTAATTACCCAGTTAGCAATTCCCTATTTAAAGCGAGCAGAAGCAGGCGTGATTATTAATATGTCATCTATTGCCGGACGCTTAGGCTATCCATATCGATTGGCCTATTCCACCTCAAAATGGGGACTGATCGGTTTTACCAAAACGCTTTCTATGGAACTCGGTGCAGACAATATTCGAGTTAACGCTATTCTTCCTGGTGCGGTAGATGGTGATCGGGTTCAACGTGTATTACAGGCCCGTGCCGATGTAGCGCATACCTCACTTGAAGAAGTGACTCAAAACGCACTAAAAAATCAGTCGCTCAAATATTTTGTCAATCCAAAGCATATTGCAGATTTATGCCTATTTATAGCGTCAGACAGTGGCCGCTCAATTTCAGGGCAAATCTTACCAATTGATGGTGATAAACAATGCTTAAGCTAAATCACGAAACCTTATTTTTCCGTCTAATTTCAAATATTTAATCATCAGGATGATCGACATGACTTATGATATTAAAAGCATGGCTGTGATTGGTGTCGGTATTATGGGCAGCGGCATTGCTCAAATTGCTGCACAGTCAGGTCATACCACTTATTTATATGATGCCAAAGCAGGTGCAGCAGAACAGGCCAAAGAAAAACTGGCTGCCACATTTCAAAAGTTAGTCGACAAAAATAAAATTACACTTGAGCAAGCAGCTCTAGCAAATAGTCATTTAGTTATTGCTCATCAAATTGAAGATTTAAAAAATTGTGACCTGATTGTAGAAGCAATTGTTGAACGTCTAGATATAAAACAAAGCTTGATGCAGCAGCTTGAAGACGTCGTTTCAGAAAATGCCATTTTAGCCTCGAACACCTCTTCTCTGTCTATTACAGCCATTGCGGCAAACTGCAAAAAACCTGAACGTGTTGTGGGTTATCACTTCTTTAACCCAGTTCCACTCATGAAAGTGGTCGAGGTGATTCGTGGTTTAAAAACTGATCCACTTATTATTGATGCCTTAAACGATCTGTCTCGTGCATTTGGTCATCGTCCTGTTGTGGCAAAAGATACCCCTGGATTTATTATTAATCATGCGGGTCGAGCTTATGGAACTGAAGCACTCAAAATTTTAAATGAAAACGTTTGTGACATTAGTGAAATTGACCGAATTTTACGTGACGGCGTTGGTTTTAGAATGGGACCATTTGAACTTCTCGATTTAACTGGCCTTGATGTTTCTCATCCAGTCATGGAGTCGATTTATCACCAGTACTATGAAGAAGCCCGCTACAAACCAAACCCGCTCACCAAACAAATGCTAGATGCCAAGCAACTTGGACGTAAGGTTAATCAAGGTTTTTATAATTATGAAACCGGTTCAAAAACAGGTGAACAACCTGCTCAGTTTGTAGAGCGTTTAGCGCAATATCCAAAAGTTTGGATTGCCGCAGATTTCTTAGACGATAAAAAACAGCTCGAAGATTATTTAACTCAGCAAAATATTGTCTTAGACACTCATCCTGAACCACAAACAGATAGCTTATGTTTACTTGCTTGTTATGGTGAAGATACAACTCAAGCGGCTACCCGTCTAGGGGTTAACCCTGAACAAGCTGTTGCTATAGACATGCTTTATGGCATTGCAAAGCATCGAACCTTAATGCCTTCACTTGTTACCAAATCTGAATACAGACAAGCAGCTCACTCTATTTTCAATCTAGACGGAAATCTGGTGAGCATGATTAATGAAAGTATTGGCTTTGTTGCGCAGCGCGTTTTAGCAATGGTCATTAATTTAGGCTGTGATATTGCACAGCAAAATGTTGCCACGGTAGATGATATTAATGCCGCAGTACGTCTAGGCTTAGGCTATCCATTTGGCCCAATTGAATGGGGTGATCAAGTCGGCAGCGAAAAAATCTTACTCATTCTGAACCGTATAACAGCACTTACGCATGACCCACGTTACCGCCCTAGCCCGTGGTTACAGCGTCGTGTCGCACTTCATTTACCTCTTACTTTTACTCACGAGTCTTGAAAAGGAATTTCTCAATGTTAAATGCATATATCTATGATGGTTTACGTAGCCCATTTGGCCGTCATGCAGGTGAACTTGCCTCAATTCGCCCTGATGATTTAGCAGCAACTGTCATTCAAAAACTACTAGAAAAAACTGGTGTTCCGGGTGCTGATATTGAAGATGTGATTTTAGGCGACACCAACCAAGCGGGTGAAGATAGTCGTAATGTGGCACGCAACGCGCTGTTACTTGCGGGATTACCAGTCACTGTGCCGGGCCAGACAGTAAACCGCTTATGTGCTAGTGGTTTAGGTGCTGTGATTGACTCAGCACGTGCTATTACTTGTGGTGAAGGTGAGCTCTATATTGCAGGTGGTGTAGAAAGTATGTCACGTGCTCCCTTTGTAATGGGTAAAGCGGAAAGTGCTTATAGCCGTGATGCAAAAATTTATGACACCACCATTGGCTCTCGTTTTCCAAATAAAAAAATTATTGCTCAGTACGGCGGCCATTCAATGCCTGAAACAGGCGATAACGTTGCAGCTGATTTTGGTATTAGCCGTGAGCAAGCAGACTTATTTGCAGCTCAATCACAAGCCAAATATCAGAAAGCTAAAGAAGAAGGTTTCTTTGCCGATGAAATTACGCCAATTGAAGTTTTCCAAGGCAAAAAATTACCACCTAAACTCGTTTCTGAAGATGAACACCCTCGTCCAAGCTCAACTGTTGAAGCACTTACAAAGTTAAAACCACTCTTTGAAGGTGGCGTGGTCACTGCTGGTAATGCCTCAGGTATTAATGATGGTGCAGCAGCCCTCTTGATTGGTTCAGAAGCAGCAGGTCAAAAATATGGCCTAAAACCAATGGCAAAAATCTTGTCAGCAGCAGCAGCGGGTATTGAGCCACGCATTATGGGTGCAGGCCCGATCGAAGCCATTAAAAAAGCAGTTGCGCGTGCGGGGCTTACTTTAGATGACATGGATATTATTGAAATTAATGAAGCCTTTGCTTCACAGGTTTTATCTTGTTTAAACGGTTTAAATGTTGATTTTAATGACCCACGCGTAAATCCAAATGGTGGTGCGATTGCGGTTGGTCATCCACTTGGTGCCTCTGGCGCTCGTCTTAGCTTAACAGTAGCTCGTGAGTTAATTCGCCGTAAAAAGAAATATGCAGTGGTGAGCCTATGTATTGGTGTAGGCCAAGGTCTTGCGATGGTGATTGAAAACGTTTCATAAGCATTGAACCAGATATCCATTCATCACAACAGCGCAGTGATGAATGGATTTATTTTGCATAGCGAAATATAATAGCAAAACTATTTTGCTTTAATTATATTTGAGGATCGAATGTCTCAAAACACGGAAACTGAAAAACCAATAAATTTTGATGAGATACGTTTAGATCCTATTTCGCATATACACCGGGAAAATAACCCGCAATTTATTGCTTCTTTAGCGCGCGGCTTAGAACTTTTAAGATGCTTTTCTGCAAATAATCAGGTGCTTGGTAACCAAGAATTAGCAAAAATGACGGGTTTACCTAAACCGACCATTGCACGTATTACCAATACCCTTGTGTCATTAGGTTATTTAAAACAATTGCCTAACTCAACCAAATACACATTAGACATTGGTGTTTTATCTTTAGGATACGCAGCATTATCTAATATCTCGATTCGTAATATTGCTCATCAATATATGGAAGAATTGAGTCAGTACGTCCAAGCCCCTGTGGCGATGGCAACACGTGACCGATTAAATATGGTGTATATCGATGTTGTGCAAATTGAAACTGCATTAAATATGCGCCGTCCAATTGGTTCGACTTTGCCAATTCATAGTAGTTCAATGGGACGAGCTTGTTTGGCTGCAACTCCTGAACGTGAACGTAATTTTCTACTTGATGCGTTGAAACAAAAGAACCCCGAAAACTGGCCAGCCATAAAACGCTCTTTAGAACGCGCTTTCCGTGATTATCAAGATTATGGATATTGTTTGTCTTTAGGCGAGTGGCATAAAGAAGTGAACTCGGTGGCTGTACCTTTGGTCAGCTCCAAACATGGTCTTTATGTTTTTAACTGTGGTGCGCCAAGTTTTCATTTAAATCCAGAAAAACTTGAAGGTGAAATTGGACCACGTTTAATCCACATGGTGCACAATATTCAAGATGCATTGAATGAAACGCACTAATAACCATACTTTAAAAAGTCATGGTTGTGTTGATTAAAGTTCCACTTTCATTATGACTATAGGCATGATGAAAAACGCACTCTATACCCCAACCATTATTTTAATGGCAATTGCAGCAGGCATTTGTACAGGCGGAAATTATTTTAGTCAGCCACTCATTCATTCAATTAGTGTAAGCCTAAATTTAACTGAAACGACTACAGCGTGGGTGCCGACTCTAGCCCAAATCACCTACGCATGTGGCTTACTCTTCTTAATGCCATTAGGGGACATAATAGAAAAGCGCAAGCTACTATTTATCTTTATGTTATTGGCTTCAAGCGGTTTAATTATTAGCGGTTTTTCACACAATATTTATCTTTTACTACTTGGCACCGTCATTACTGGTCTATTTTCCAGTTCAGCCCAACTGTTATTACCGCTTGCTGCAAGTCTGGTTCCGATTCAACAAAGCGGCCGTGTGGTTGGCTTTTTACTGAGCGGACTGATGATGGGGGTTTTACTCGCCCGTTCCCTTTCTGGGCTGATGTCTACGCTTTTTGCATGGAATATTATTTATCTGGTCAGTGGTTTTCTATTACTTATTATTGCCTTTATTTTGCATCGTAATATCGGATTATTTCCACCGACTAAATCTGAAAACTATGCAAAAACTATTCGCTCTCTTCTACAGATTTTTATTCAAAATCGACGGTTAAGAACCAGAACTTATATTGGTGGTTTTACATTTGCTTGTGTGAGTTTAACCTTTACCACCATGTCACTGCTTCTGGCTCCGGCACCCTATTTTTTTAGCGACTTTACCATTGGTCTTTTCGGTTTTGTTGGCGTGCTAGGAACTTTCGTTGCCAATTTTTCAGGTAAATTTATTGACCAAGGCTATATCCATAAAATTTCGATTTATTGCGGTATCGGATTAATTTTAAGTTGGATACTATTTTCACTTTTACCCTACCATTTCACTTTTTACATTATTGCCTTACTCATTCTTTACGCTTCTCTTTCTGCTGTACATGTCACCAACCAAAGTATTGTATTTAAACTTAATCAAGAATTACGCTCACGGTTTAACGCGATTTATATGACAGGTTACTTTGCTGGCGGTGCTTTAGGCACAACAGCAGGAAGCTACGCCTGGAAACACTTTGGATGGACAGGTGTCTGCATTTTAGGCTTAATTTTTGCTGTGCTATGTCTTTATTATTGTATGCGTGATACAAAAAATCAGCACAATTAAAACTTGTGCTGATCTTATATAAAGTTGGTTAATAATTAATTTTAGGAGCTAGGCTAAATCCTATAAAAGCCCTAATAACCGACCACGAATAATATCTTCTGCCTCTTTGACAATCCGGCTGACCAGCTCATCGCATGTCGGAATATCATGAATCAAACTTGCGACTAAACCGCATGACCATGCACCTGCATTAACATCACCATCAATCATGACTTTTGGATAGACGCCAGCAACTTCTTCAATAATATCTTCAAATTTAATGTTATCGCCTAGCGCTTTTTCTTTTGCCACGATTTTTTCTACAGCAGCATTATTCATGACACGTTCAGTATTTCGCAAAGCTCGCATAATTAAACGCGTATCTCGTTCGGTTGCATTCAAAATCGCCTGTTTCACATTTGCATGTACAGGAGCTTCCTGAGTCGCAATAAAACGGGTTCCCATATTAATTCCATCGGCTCCCATCGCTAAAGCAGCAGCGAGTGAGCGCCCATCCGCCATCCCACCTGAGGCAACAAATGGAATTTCTAAAGCATCAGCTGCTAAAGGTAATAAAATCATATTTGGCACGTCATCCTCACCGGGGTGCCCACCACACTCAAATCCATCTACAGAAACCGCATCGCACCCAATTTGCTGTGCTTTTAAGCTATGTCGAACCGAAGTACATTTGTGAATTACTTTAATGCCAGCAGCCTTTAAATATGGCATGACCTGTTCAGGATTACGCCCTGCTGTTTCTACAACCTTGACTCCGCCTTTAATGATTGCTTCTACAAAACCTGGATAATCAGGGGTATTTACCGTAGGCAAAAAGGTTAAATTTACCCCAAAAGGCTTATCGGTCATTTCTCGGCAACGTGCAATTTCTTTTGCCAGATTTTCAGGTGTACGCTGAGTTAAGCCAGTAATAATGCCTAACCCACCCGCGTTTGAAACCGCAGCCGCAAGCTCTGCAAAACCAACATAATGCATACCACCTTGAATAATTGGGTGCTCGATTTCAAATAGTTCTGTAATTTTGGTCTTCATATTATTTCCACTCACTGTTTTATAGCTAGCTTCTTATTTCCTTCACGGAGCTAGATGATTATTTACATATAAATCCTGTTGCCTTTCAAAGTGATTTAAGTTAAAAATTTCACAATACAAAATCTTATACCACAATATAAAACAAAATAATTGATAACGGAATTATTTTCCGATAGCATCATTTTAATGAGTTTAAATTTTAGACGGAAAGTTATTTAAAGGGATGAAGAATGCAACAGGACAATAAAACCCAAAGCGAGCTTAAAACAGGCACAATTCAACAACGTTTAGATAGAAATATACTAACGCTCACCATGAGCAACCCTAGCAAAAAGAATGCGATTAACTATGAAATGTATGCGGCCCTAAGTCAGGCATTAGATGAGGCAGCAATCAATCAAGAAGTTCATGTTGTTATACTCACAGGCGAAGGGTCTGCATTTACCAGCGGCAATGACGTAAATGCATTCGAAACGCGTAATACAACCAGTACCGAACCACCCTCTTCAATTGTGTTTCTAAAAAGCTTAGCAACGTTTCCAAAGCCGATTATTGCTAAAGTAAATGGTGTTGCAATTGGCATTGGCAGCACCATGCTTTTACATTGTGACCTCGTATATGTAAGTCAAAACTCTATTTTTCAGTTTCCTTTTGTGAATCTCGGACTTGTGCCTGAAGCAGGTTCTAGTTACATCTTACCGAGATTATTAGGTTTCGCTCGAGCTTCTGAAATTATTTTACTGGGCGAGAAATTTTCGGCGCAACAAGCTAAAAATTATGGTTTAGTAAATAACATATGCGAAGAAAATGAGCTTGATCAATTTGTTGAAGATATGGCAACCAAACTCGCAAATAAACCAAGTCAAGCTTTACAGCTCAGCAAAAAATTATTAAGAGATATGCCTATTGATGATCTATTAAATCGTATTGATCATGAGTCGACTATTTTTTCTCATTGTTTGCAAGGTGAAGAATTTAAAGAAGCCCTAAGCGCCTTCAAAGAAAAAAGAAAACCGAACTTTCATAAGCACGTCATTTGAAATATAACTTATGAAAAAGGCCAGCAATCAATATCTTTGCTGGCCTTTTTTGATTTTTTAATTCAGAACAATTAACTAATCTCAGTACGAATGTTATTCACCATATGTAAGAGACGTGGTGCAATATCTTCTTCAAGTTTTTCACGGTTCATAATAAAGCTTGGACCGCCACAGTTGAACACCAGCAAACCATGTTGTTCATGAATCAATGGAACTGCAACTGAGTTCACATCTTTATGCCATTCGCCAATTGAAAAACAATATCCAAAATCTTGGTAGTCTTTAAAAGCTTTGTCTAAATCACGATTAATTTTGATCCAGTCTTCTTTGTGCTTGGTACGAATCGCGTCAAGCAAAAACTCTCTTTCATCTTCAGGCATTGCAGCTAAACATGCACGTCCCATCGAACTTAAATGAATGGGTAAATAAGTTCCGACCTGACGGCGCATGGTCATATTTCCTTTACCTTGTACCACGTCAAGATAAATCATATTGAGTCGATCACGTGTTGCCATTGCAACCGCAGCGCCAGCATAGTCTGCCAGATTTTTCATATATGGATGAGCAATAGAACGAATTGACACGTTAGAAAGCATCGAGTAACCAAAAGCAAGAACCCCAACTGAAAGTTGAAATTTGCTCGAATTTGGGACTTGTTTGATATAACCCAAACGAGACAAAGTGTGCGTTAGACGAGTAATGGTTGGCTTAGGTAAACCCGTCATTTGTGCGAGTTCTTGGTTTCCTAAATGCTGATGTTTGGGGGTAAAACAACGTAATAGCTCTAAACCACGGGCTAATGCAGTAATAAATTGGCGATCATTTTCATCCTGCATGTCTTGAATCGGATGTAATAATTCATGTCTTAAAGGCGCTAATAATTTTTCTGTTTGCTCTGCATCTACTGCATCATTCATATCTATACCAATCCACATTTTGTTTCGCACTGCGAAAATTATAATCTATTTTTTCTATAAATAGCAAAAAAGCAAACGTCCGAGTCTGCATCTAAAATATAACTTGATTTAAACCATTCAAGCGAAAGGCTAAATACTTTATTTTCTAATTTTAAAAATAATTTTAACCCTTCGCTTTCAGGCCAGCTTATGCAATCACGCCTTTTTTCTTAAGCTCATCTAATTTTTCCAGAGAAACGATTCGACCTAAAACCACTTGCGTATGTTCACCCAATAAAGGAGGAGCTGTTTTGTACTCAACAGGTGTTCTTGAAAGTTTGATTGGCGAACCAATTACCTTCAATTTTTCACGTTGCGGGTGATTCATCTCGACCAACATTTCTCGGGCAATCACTTGTGGCTCTTGAAAAGCTTGTTCCAAGTTATTGATTACACCTACTGGAACTTTAGCAGCATAAATCGCATCTACCCATTTATCTGCAGTTTTAGTTAAGAAATGGTTTGATAAAATTTCGATAATTTCATCACGGTGTTTGATTCGGTCTGCATTTCGGGTAAATCGAACATCATTAGGTAAATCGGGTAAGCCAATACTTCTACAGAGCTGAATAAACTGAGTGTCATTTCCACATGCAATAATAAAATCACGATCAGAAGCTTTAAATACTTGGTAAGGCACAATATTGGCGTGTGCATTGCCATAACGCTTAGGGATATTATCCGATGAAAGATAATTCATTCCCTGATTTGCCATTGTGGCAATTTGGACATCAAGCAAAGCCATATCAATGTATTGTCCTAAACCCGTCACATGACGGTTAAGTAAAGCAGCTTGAATGGCTATCGTAGAATAAAGTCCTGTAGCTAAATCAGAAAAAGCCACCCCTACTTTTTGGGGGCCACCGCCCGGTAAATCATCACGCTCACCTGTGACTGACATCAGTCCGCCCATTCCCTGAATAATAAAGTCGTAACCAGGTTCTTCTGCTCTTGGGCCAGTTTGACCAAAACCTGTAATCGAGCAATACACCAATTTCGGGTTAATTGCAGATAAAGACTCGTAATCCAAACCATATTTTTTCAAAGAACCCGCTTTATAGTTCTCAATCACCACATCTGTATCTTGAATTAAAGCTTTAATCAATTCTTGACCATCGGGACTGGCAATATCGATGGCAACCGATAGTTTATTGCGGTTTGTAGACTGATAATAAGCAGCCTCTTGAGTATCAAACCCTGAGTCATCCTTCATCCAAGGTGGTCCCCACGAACGAGTATCGTCACCTACTTTGGGTCTTTCAATTTTGATGACCTCTGCACCTAAATCGGCCAGCGTCTGTCCACACCAAGGCCCAGCCAATACCCGACTTAAGTCAAGCACCCGAATTCCATTTAAAGCACCCATCTTCATCCCACTCTATCTGGTGATTCATTTCCTATAGGAAAATTTATCCATTTAAAATTTCGCATAGCGATATATATTTTTAATATACACACCTCATTTTAAAAATCAAACTTTAATTTTCCACTAAAAATGATGAATTTTTATAAGAAAATATAGCTTAAATAAATCAATAAATTAGCTTACTAAAAATCAATAACAATATATCGCATTGCGAAATTAATTTTCAAAATATATTGTTTTGCATTCATCCTTTGATTACTATCGCTTCAAATATTGATGATTTTACGAACATCACATTGATGTTCTTAGCATGTCGTAAAAGGATGAGACTATGATTCGAGATCAGGAAACACTAAATCAACTTGTTGATATGATTCGACAATTTGTTGAAGGTGTATTAATTCCTCATGAGAATGAAGTCGCTGAAACGGATGAGATTCCTCAAGATATTATTGAGCAAATGAAAACGCTGGGCTTATTTGGTTTAACCATTCCTGAAGAGTACGAAGGCCTTGGACTTACAATGGAAGAAGAAGTCTATGTGGCTTTTGAATTAGGACGGACCTCTCCTGCTTTTCGTTCGCTTATTGGTACCAATAATGGCATTGGTTCAAGTGGTCTCATTATTGACGGTACTGAAAGTCAAAAATCATTTTTCTTGCCACGTTTAGCACGTGGTGAAGTGATTAGCTCTTTTTGCTTAACTGAACCAGATGCGGGTTCTGATGCTGCATCTTTAAAGACTAGTGCAGTAAAAGATGGCGACTTTTATATTTTAAATGGCACCAAACGCTTTATTACCAATGCCCCTCATGCTGGCGTATTTACAGTAATGGCACGCACAAGCTCTGATATTAAGGGTGCTGGTGGTATTTCTGCTTTTATTGTCGACAGTCAAACACCGGGTATTTCTCTTGGCAAACGCGATAAAAAAATGGGACAAAAAGGCGCTCACACTTGTGATGTGATTTTTGAAAATTGCCGTATTCCTGCTTCAGCACTCATTGGTGGAGTTGAAGGCGTTGGCTTTAAAACTGCCATGAAAGTGCTTGATAAGGGTCGATTGCATATCGCTGCGTTAAGTGTTGGAGCCGCGACAAGAATGCTAGACGATTCTTTAAAGTACGCCATCGAACGCAAGCAATTTGGGCAACCGATTGCCGAGTTTCAACTTATTCAAGCCATGCTTGCTGACTCAAAAGCCGAGATTTATGCAGCCAGATGCATGGTTTTAGATGCTGCACGCCTACGTGATGCAGGACAAAACGTCAGCACTGAAGCTTCCTGCGCAAAAATGTTTGCAACCGAAATGTGTGGTCGAGTCGCTGATCGCTGCGTACAAATTCATGGCGGCGCAGGCTACATCAGTGAATATGCAATTGAACGTTTTTATCGAGATGTTCGCTTGTTCCGTCTCTATGAAGGGACTACTCAAATTCAACAAGTGATTATTGCCCGAAACATGATTCGCGCTGCGTCTTAATCAAATTTTAAGCACTTTAAAACGACTTGAAGTGCTTTCAATCAAATGTAGGTAATGGATTATGGCTACAAATTACAAAGAAGGTCTTTCTCGTATACAGCCTCATACGTGGAAAATAGCATTTATTTTTGCATTTCTAGCACTATTAGTAGATGGTGCAGATTTGATGATGCTGTCTTATAGCTTAAATAGTATTAAGGCAGATTTTGGATTAAGTTCAGTACAAGCAGGTATGCTGGGCAGTTTTACATTAGCAGGTATGGCTGTTGGAGGAATTTTTGGGGGGATGGGCATGCGATAAATTTGGTCGCGTCCGCATTGTTGTTATTTCTATTTTAATTTTCTCACTCCTCACCTGTGGCTTAGGTTTTACTCAGAGCTTTCTTCAATTTGGTATTTTAAGATTTTTTGCCTCACTGGGTTTGGGCTCACTTTATATTGCCTGTAATACCCTCATGGCTGAATATGTACCCACTCGTTTCCGCACCACGGTACTAGGCACGCTACAAGCGGGCTGGACCGTAGGTTATATTGTTGCGACTTTACTTGCAGGCTGGATTATTCCTGACCATGGCTGGCGCATGCTGTTTTATGTTGCGATTATTCCAGTCATTATTGCTGTTCTCATGCATATTTTGGTACCCGAACCAGAAGCATGGCAAAAATCTCGACTACAACAACCAGTTGTGGATCAAAACGCATCGAAAACTTCGGCATTTAAACTTATTTTCCAAGATAAACGAAACCGCAAGATGTTTATCTTGTGGGCTTTAACAGCAGGCTTTTTACAGTTTGGTTACTATGGCGTAAATAACTGGATGCCGTCATACCTTGAAAGTGAACTGGGTATGAAGTTTAAGGAAATGACTGCCTATATGGTAGGTACATATACCGCCATGATTTTAGGTAAAGTTCTTGCAGGTATGATGGCAGATAAATTAGGGCGTCGTTTTACCTACGCCTTTGGAGCAATCGGTACTGCTATTTTTCTACCACTCATCGTCTTTTATAACTCACCAAGCAACATTCTATATTTACTGGTCACCTTCGGTTTTCTATACGGCATCCCTTATGGCGTAAATGCAACTTATATGACCGAAAGCTTTGCAACAGCAATTCGCGGTACAGCCATTGGTGGAGCTTATAACGTCGGACGTTTAGGTGCTGCATTAGCCCCTGCAACGATTGGTTTCTTAGCCTCTGGCGGGTCTATTGGTTTAGGTTTTGTCGTAATGGGTGCAGCTTATCTGATTTGTGGTGTGATACCAGCCCTATTCATTAAAGAGAAATTATACGACCCACAAAAGTCGTAAACAGATTATCGCATAGGTTATAGACCTATCTGTGGTAATGGTTCTAACCCTCTAAACAAGTGTTTTAGAGGGTTAGTAGGAAATAAGGAATCTACTACTCAACGTAAGTTATTCCTTATTTCCACATATGTAGAGTTTATTACTCTTCATTTTAATTTTTTAGGTAAGCGTAACTCCCAAGGGAGCTACGCTTAAAAAGATATTGACCTAAACTTTGTTTAAGGTCTTTCACCCTGTTTCAAATGGCGTTCAATATCATCTAAAACATTTGGCAAATCAGCGACTCTATCAATCTCATAGTGAGCACCCGAAGCATTCATTTTTCGATAGACCTTATCTTTTAGCACAATTTGTTTATCTGCCGATAATGCACTCCGCTCCTCAAAGCTTAAACCGACTTCGTTACCGCTAACTGCAAGACCCACAATCCAGCATCCAGCATCCAGCATTTAAACCTTCATCTATACCTACAACGGTATCATCCACTTTTACAACAGTTTTAATGTCAGACACATCGAATTGAATTACGTTTTTCCATAGCATTTCAGGATATGGACGGCTATATTACTGCCTTGTAGAATTAGAATAGTACGGTCAATAAAACCCCAAACCTTCTTGAGTAATTAAAAAACACCACCACCATCTTATATTTAAAAACTCTTAATATAAAACCACCAATTTAATAAAAACTAATATATTAAGAAAATTTCTTGATTTAAAAATAAACATAACATTTTAATTTAGCTAAAATTCCAAACAACAAATTTAATTAAAAAAAATAAGATAAGGAACATTCGTCGATTTATTAAACAAAAATCACAACCACCACCCTAAGGTTAAATTCTACTCAACCATTTACTCAATCTAATTAATATTTCATTTATAAAATTTAAATTAATTTATTAAAAACTATTAAATATGACGTTAGATGCTTAAAAATTTGTCATGATATAACCAAAAATTTCTAAACAACTTTAATAAACAATTTATAAATATATGAAAAATATAATAATTTTAAAGTTACCCCTACTATAAAATAAATTTACAGATATTTCTCCCTATATATTTTCCATATTTTACCGAATGATAAAAAAATACTATCAAATAGATAATAAAAATAAAAAAACTCTTGTAATAATAAAGTTAATTATTTATCAAATGTTATATTTTAAAAATTTTTATTAAAAATAGCACCAACAAATAGATTAAAAAAATAACATTCAAAAAAATATAATAACTTTTCTTCTTGTTTTTTCATGAATGTAT
Organism: Acinetobacter sp. 1124_18A; assembly: GCF_052824995.1. Lineage (NCBI taxonomy): Bacteria > Pseudomonadati > Pseudomonadota > Gammaproteobacteria > Moraxellales > Moraxellaceae > Acinetobacter > Acinetobacter sp. 1124_18A. The sequence continues at coordinate 618,022 of NZ_VTDF01000002.1, forward strand.
ATTTAGATTTAATTAAGATTATTTAAAATCACATTTGCATTTTCTTAATACATCTTAAGCAAAATTAAATTTTACTTAACACTGACTATAATATTTTAAGGAGAAAGTATTATTACGATAAAATCATGTAACATTTTAAATCAATTATATTTCTGTACTTAACCATAAAAATCCACCCAGCGTTAAATCGTATTCAGCCAGGAAAGATTAAAAAACTTATGAAACTTAAAACAAAATTTACTCATCTCGCTTATAGCTGTGCATTCGTATTATTCGGTTCAATGCAATTTGCTCATGCCGCACCTTTACTCACATCACACATCACAAATGAAGTCAGTCCTGCACCTACAGCCAATGCATGGATTGAAATTGATACTCAAGCGTTTGAAGATAATATTAAAAAGGCAAATCAGTTACTTAGTGACAAAACACAGCTTTGTGTGGTTATGAAAGCGAATGCATATGGTCATAGTATTGATCTACTGATGCCGAGTGTGATGAAGTTAAATGTATCTTGTATTGGTATTACTAGTAATGCTGAAGCGGCGATGGTCCGTAAGCATGGCTATAAAGGCAAAATTACACGTTTACGTACAGCAACTGATAGTGAAATCATCAACGCACAAGCGTTAAATATTGAAGAGCTTTTGGGCAACTATGATCAAGCCTCTCGTCTTTCACAGTGGGCAGCAGCTAATAATACAACTGTACATTATAGTTTAGCTTTAAATTCAGGCGGTATGGATCGTAATGGTCTTGAAATGTCTACAGCTCAAGGTAAAGAACAAGCTGTTGCAATCACCAAGCTTCCCCATCTTAAAATTGACGGCATTATGACCCATTATGCTGTAGAAGATGAAAAATATGTCCGTGAGCGTCTGGCTCAATTTAATGAACAAACAGCATGGTTGATTAAAAAAGCCAAACTGAATCGTAAAGAATTAACATTACACACAGCTAATTCATTTGCTACGGTAAATGTTCCTGAATCACATTTAGATATGGTCCGTGCAGGTGCAATTATATATGGGGATTTTCCTAATCACCCAGAATATAAACGCATGATGGCATTTAAAACACAAATTGCTGCAGTTAATAATTACCTTAAAGATTCAACTGTAGGTTATGACCAAACTTATACGTTGACACGTGACTCTAGACTCGCAAACTTACCTGTAGGTTATTCGGATGGCTACCGTCGCAGTTTTAGTAATAAAGCTTTTGTTTTAATAAATGGGCAAAAAGCGCCAGTGGTTGGTCGAGTATCAATGAATACTGTTATGGTGGATGTAACAGATATTCCTCAAGCCAAAGCAGGCGATGAAGTTGTATTATATGGTCGTCAAGGGGATGCTGAGGTTAAATCTAGTGATTTAACGAGTCTTACAGGCCATATTTTGACAGAAGCCTATATCCCGTGGAGTAACTCTAACCCACAAGTGATTAAACCTCTTCAATCTCAGCAACAAGTGATATTAACTAATAGTAAAGTTACAGCAACCGCTGAGTAAACTTTTGGTTAATTGATAGGTAGCCCTATATTTCTAAAAATATCGGGCTACTTTTAGCATGACCACATCTCTTAAGCTATTTTATCCCACTTAAGTTTTTAGATAAAAAAAGGACATTTTCATGCCCTTTTTATTTTTATCTAGTCTTTAACTTGCATGCTTAAAACTATCAATCTGCTTAATTTCATAAGGTAAACCAACATAGTTTTCGGCCAATGTCGTTCTACCTGCAATAGACCCAAGTACGTAATTTAATTCGGCTTGTTTAATCTTATGATCAAACTCACTTTCTGTTTCAAAGCGATGTAATAAATGAGTCATCCACCAAGAAAAACGCTCTGCTTTCCACACACGTTGTAAACATTTTTCAGAATATTCATCAATTCCTTGCTCTGAACCTTCCACATAATATTCAATAATTGCGCTTGATAAATAAGCAATATCAGATGCTGCTAGATTCAGGCCTTTTGCTCCAGTCGGCGGAACAATATGTGCTGCATCACCTGCTAAAAATAGTTTTCCGAAGCGCATTGGTTCAGTCACAAAGCTACGTAACGGCGCGATACTTTTTTCAATAGAAGCTCCCGTCACTAGCTTTTCACGGCTTTCAGGGTCTAGGCGTTTTTTTAACTCATCCCAGAACTTTTCATCCGACCAGTCTTCTACGTGATCTGTTAAAGGAACTTGTAGATAATAACGGCTACGTGTTTCTGAACGCATACTGCATAAAGCAAATCCACGTTCTGACTGTACGTAAATGAGTTCATCGGCTACAGGTGGAACATCTGCCAACACCCCTAACCAGCCAAACGGATAAACTTTTTCAAACGTCTTAATTTTGTCTTCAGGCACGCTGGCACGGCAGACACCATGGTAACCATCGCAACCTGCAATAAAGTCACACTCAATTTGAAAGGCTTTACCTTGGTAATCAAACTCAACTTTTGGTGCTGTGTAGAAATCTTTAACCTGTACATTTTGAGCTTCATAAAATGAAGTGAGCTGTGCTGCTTCACGCGCAGTCATTAAATCTTTAGTCACTTCGGTCTGACCATATACGGTCACTTGTTTTCCGCCCGTTAGTGCGGCTAAATCAACTCGATGCAATTCACCATTGGTCAAAATTTCAATGCCCGAATGCGGTAAGCCTTTTTCTTTTAAGTTTTGGTCAACGCCTGCTTGTTTCAGTAAGTCGACCGAAACTTGCTCTAAAATTCCTGCACGAATCCGTGAAGCCACATATTGAGCACTACGTTGCTCAACAATAATATGATCGATTCCAGCTTTATATAGAAGTTGTCCAAGCAATAACCCTGCTGGCCCAGAACCAATAATTGCAACCTGTGTTTTTAAAATATCCATAACTTCATCCTTGTTTCATCCTGACTTTTAAATTACTGGCTTTAAGTTTTGTTCACTATGTATGCAAGACGAAAATAACCGTTTATCATTTAGTTTGTCCGAATAGCGGACAAAAACAATCAAAATAACAGGAATGAAAGGATGCCTTCTCTCGATGCTTTTTTAGAGCACCCGAACTCGCATGAGAAAATTCGTCAAGATGACTACATTGCAGGGTTAGCAAAAGGCTTAGCTTTACTCGAAGCTTTTGGAACAGATCGGCAACGGCTTAATGTCACTCAAGTAGCCGAGCGAACCGGTATTAGCCGTACCGCGGCAAGGCGGTATTTGAAAACTTTAAAATACTTAGGCTATTTAGAAACCGATGAACATTACTTTTGGCTAACGCATCGTGTGCTGCGCTTTTCGAGTTCTTATTTAAGCTCTGCCCACTTGCCTAAAGTTGCTCAGTCATTTTTAAATCTTTTGTGCGCGCAGACGTCTCTGACTTTTTCGATTGTGGTGCTGGATGATAACGAAGTGGTGCCGATTGCCCGTAGCTATTTACCGCAGCAAGATAATTTGCGTGTTAGTCCTTATGGCATGCACTTAGGAAACCGACTCCCTGCCCATGCAACGTCTACAGGTAAAGTATTGCTAGCAGCACTGTCTGAAGAAGCTCAGCATGCGTGGGTCAAAACTTACGGTTTAAAACGCTTAACGCCATTTACCCTAGTAGATGAGTCAAAGTTTTTTGAAGTGCTTAAGGGCATTTCATTATCAGATTATTGTCTTTCCAAAGAAGAACATGAGCTTGGCGTGATTGCGATTGGAGTGCCCGTTTTTAATGCTCAAGGTCAAGCCATAGCAGCGCTTAACTGCATGTCTCAAACTAACCGTGTACAAGAAGATTATTTGGTTCAGCAAATTTTGCCATTGCTGCGTAACACAGCAAATGAACTCAGAAATGTGATTTGAATAAAAGATAAATAGTAAATGTTTATAATAAGATGGGGCATATCTCGCCCCATCTCATTTTTTAGCACTCAATTGCATTAACAGCGAGGCCACCTTTTGAAGTTTCTTTATATTTCTCAGACATATCTCTACCTGTTTCCTTCATAGTCTGAATGACTTTATCTAGCGTCACAAAGTGTTCATCGTCGTCATGAAGTGCCATTTGTGCTGCATTAATCGCTTTGACAGCTGCAATTGCATTTCGCTCAATGCAAGGCACCTGAACCAAGCCACCAATTGGATCACACGTTAAACCTAAGTTATGTTCAAGGCCAATTTCGGCCGCATGTTCCACTTGTTCAGGTGATGCTCCTAAAATCTCAGCTAAACCAGCCGAAGCCATTGCACACGCTGAGCCAACTTCACCCTGACATCCCACCTCTGCCCCAGAAATAGATGCATTGAGTTTACATAAAATGCCGACTGCTGCCGCACTGAGAAAAAAGCGGACAACTTTGTCTTCGGAAAAATCTTTAGAAAAAGTCACGTAATAATATAAAACTGCTGGAATAATCCCTGCCGCACCATTTGTTGGGGCGGTCACCACTCGGCCACCAGCAGCATTTTCTTCATTTACCGCTAAAGCAAATAAATTAACCCACTCCATGGCGTGAAAAGTCGTCACAATCAGATTTGAATTTTCTTTATTTAATAACTTATCATGAATTTTTTTGGCTCGACGTTTTACGTTTAATCCACCCGGTAATATTCCTTCATTAATTAATCCATTGTGAATGCATTGCTGCATCACCTTCCAGATATCCATAATTTTGGTACGAATTTCACTTTCACTACGCCAGCTTTTTTCGTTTTCAAGCATTAATTCACTTATCGATAAATGATGAGTTTTACATAAGCTTAAAAGTTCAGCCGCGCTATGAAATGGATATGGAACCTTAACATCACTGGTTTCAGATTGGGTTTGTATTAATTGCTTTTGGCTAACAATAAAACCACCACCGACCGAATAGTAAGTTTCGGTATATAAAATTTCTTCAGCCTCACTATAAGCAATCAGCTCCATTGCATTGGAGTGATAAGGCAAAGATTCATCTAAAAAAAGTACATCGCGCTTATAGTCAAAAGAAATACTCTTTTGCTGATTAAGCTGGATGGCTTTCTTTTCTAAAACATCTTCAATCAAGTTTGTACTTACTTGAGTATCGATATGTTCAGGATCAAAACCCATTAAGCCTAAAAGAATAGCCTTGTCTGTCGCATGACCAACACCTGTTGCTGCAAGCGAACCATATAACTTAACCTGAATTCTGAGCGTCTTTTGTAGATCATTTTGCTTCAATAAATCATCCACAAAACTGTATGCTGCTCGCATTGGCCCAACTGTATGGGAGCTAGATGGGCCTATACCAATTTTAAAAAGATCAAATACACTAATAAACACGGGATCCTACCTTCAATCATTATTATTCGTATGTTCGTCGTTATTGTGTCCTTTCGGATAACATTAAAATTATCATTAAGTCTGGTACAAATCACGAATAACTATTGGGCAGTAGCACAAAAAGACAACGGTTGAACAATCAACATCGGTCGGTTTAATCAAAAACATGAATTGTGGAGCTTTTATGGCCCCTAATCGATGTTTTAAAACTCGTGTTTAAATAAGCGCGCCAATTTGTATAAATAAAAAAACCACAAATATTAGCCATTAGTCGCACCTCTCTATTTTTATTCATTTTTGCTGGTAAAGTGTTTTACATGGTTTGATACAACCTACTTAACTCAGATGCATAATTCACCTGTTACCGCATCTGATGTTTTTCAGCCTCTAGTCCGCTAGAGGCTTTTTTTATTCTTGATTTAAAGCCTGATATATTAAACTTATAGAAATAATGAAAGAGAAGAAAAATGAATCATATTTTAAGATTGAGCATTTTAAGTTTTCTGGTTCTACTCTTGAGTGGCTGTATTGGCTGTTATCACCCAACAGGTTGTAACCGTGATGATTCACCTTAACCCAAGCCAAGATAAAGTTGATATTTTTCTCATCAAAATTAATCAGGCTTTGCAACAACTGCCTCAACAAAAAGAATATCCAGTTATTCACTATTCCCAAAATTAAATTAATAAAAAAGCCCGCTTTTCAGCAGGCTTTTATTTCAATTTGAACTAGCAAATTTAATTCAAAAAATTAACCACAGGTTGCATTAGTAATTTTTTTAGAAGCTGGATCAATGGTCACTGTAACTCGGTTTGTACGATAATCCATAGTCATTGGTTGACCTGGCGCTACTTTACGCACAATCTCCGATTGAGTTTTTTGTTTAATTTGATCGTCAGTAAGACCAGATTGCCCCACCAATTTCTGAGCTTCTTCTGCTACACAGTTCGCTTGATTGTCACGAAATAACTTCCATTCTTCAACGACTTGGCCATTTGGTAAATGACAATACCCAACCTGACCATTTGCTTCATTTCTAATTTCTAATTTTCCACCTTGTTCAACACAATATTGACTAGCTGGATTTGGTGAACCAATTTTTGGTGGAGTTAAATCTTTATGTTGTACAGACGAGCAAGCCGTTAACGAAACAAGTGCCAAGCCAAGAAAAAGAATTTTTTTCATAATTTTTTGCTTCTTACTAAAAAAACTAAAGATATCAAAAAAACTTATGTTTCATATGACTTGTTTACAATAAAAAACTCACTTGAATGTTCTAGCAAAATAAATTTAATTGATTGGAAATTAAGATATTCCCAATTAAAAGCCATTTTTTGAACTATTCTATTCAGGTCTTTCTAAAATTCGTGGGCCTGATCCGTCTTGTCCTAAAATATCTTCAGGATTTCTTAATGGACATTGCTCTAATGATAAACAGCCGCAGCCAATGCACCAGTCCATTTCATCTCTTAACCGAGTTAATTTTTGAATTCGATCATCTAAATTTTCTCGCCAATGACTCGATAAATCCTTCCATTGCTTAGCTGTTAATTTGCTACCTATAGGAAATTGACTTAAAGCTTCTTTGATTTCATTTAAAGGAATCCCCACCCTTTGAGCAACTTTAATAATCGCAATATATCTTAAAATAATTAAGGGATAGCGACGTTGATTACCATTTGTTCTTATACTTTTTATAAGCCCTTTCGCTTCATAAAAATGAAGAGTCGAAACAGGAACTCCGCTCCTTTTTGCAACTTCACCCACAGTCAAAACTCGACTAGGGTCAGCTTTTTTATTTTCACTCATCATGATTGACCTCTACTTTACTTGAGGTTTATAAGAGCGCGCTTTTATTTTGTCAAATAAATAACAGAGATTTTGTTATATGTTATGAGCCGCTTTTCCCAAGTTATAAGTCTTCTCTGTAAAAGCCAATGGCAAAAATGGATCTGATGTTTAATCCAGTTTGATCTATAAAATAACTTGCTGTCAGTTAAATTTAAGAAATTAGTTTTGTAGAGTACAAGGACATCCGCAAATCCAAAACATGTTGTAAACGAAAGGCATTGGGGCGCCTAATGGATAGACTTTAATTTGCTCGATTTTATAAGTTTTTTTACGTGACTCAATGTGTAATATATTATCGTGACGTGCAATCACAATTCCCTTTTTATATAATTTTTTCCTTTCATTCTTTGCATCAAATTTATATACCAAAAAGTAAACTTTTTCTCCTACGCTGATCTTTGAATGATTAACCATAATGTAACCATTACAATACTTACATTGCCAATCTTCCATATCTCAAATTATCACACGCTTAAATTAAAAAACACACTGAATTTTATAGTATAAATTTATTAAAGATATAAATCTAAAGAAATATTTTAATTGAAAAAATAAGGTTTATTTGTGACATATATCACAATAAAAACATCAAATTATATTTAGATACATCAATCACTTATCAAAAAATTTTTAGAGTCTATTATTTTTTAAAATATAAAACTCACCTATAATTTATTTAATCATATAGTATATTTAGCAATAACTTTAAATTTAGCCGAACATATGACTTTAATATTTAATACCACATTTATTTCATTATATTTAACTTGGCATTAAATATATTAATAGAAAATATTAAATTAATTTCACAGTAAAATTGAAAATAATTCATTTCACATTATATAAAAAATAAATATATAATTAAACGAATTACAATTTAATTTTTTTATTATGTCAACTCAACGTTTAAAAATAGAACTTCCGTCAGGACATGATCAATTATTACTTCATTCTTGTTGCGCTCCTTGTTCAGGAGAAGTTATGGAAGCATTGATTGACTCAGATATTAAATTTTCAATATTTTTTTATAATCCTAATATTCATCCAGTAAAAGAATATCTCATCCGTAAGGAAGAAAATATTCGTTTTGCCGAAAAGCATAATATTCCGTTTATTGATGCAGACTATGACACTGAGAATTGGTTTGCTCGAGCAAAAGGTATGGAAGATGAACCTGAGCGTGGTATTCGTTGTACCATGTGTTTCGATATGCGATTTGAACGAACTGCCCTTTACGCATATGAACACGGCTTTAGTCTCATCAGTAGTTCGCTAGGAATTTCTCGCTGGAAAAACATGGCGCAAATCAATGACTGCGGAATTCGTGCTGCTGCGCACTATCCTGAAATTCAGTACTGGGATTACAACTGGCGTAAAAACGGTGGCTCAAGCCGTATGATTGAAATCAGTAAACGAGAAGAGTTTTATCAACAAGAATATTGTGGCTGTGTATATTCTTTAAGAGATACTAACCGCTGGCGTATGGGTAATGGGCGTGATCGTATTAAACTGGGTGTTAAGTTTTATAGTAATGCCATGGAAGAAGATTAATTTTTATTTCTCTTTAAAAATTAATTAAGTTATTCCGAGCTATATTTATTTTTGATAAAAAAAACGGCCACATCTGGAGAATATGGCCAAAAGGTGTACTAAATAAGCTTTGATGTAGTTAGATTAATTGGGCTAGCTTAAAATAATATTAATTAAATTAATTTTTAAAAATTTTAACAACATCTCTATTTTCATATAACCAATTAATCATCATAAAAATTCGTATTTAAGTATTTGAACAGTGATTAAATTTATCTAAATAACAAAACTTAGGCTATTATTTTTCTTGTAAAGATTGTGCAATTTTTTGAATGTTTTCAATAATTTCATTAGGTGTGTGGGCTGCGTAGCCAAAAAGTACCGCGGCCTTTTTGGTTGGCATCTGACAATATCTTGATAGGGGTTGAACAGCTAAATTTAGAGCTGAACACTGATCAATAAATTCTTGCTCTGTCCACTCACCTTTTAACCAGCACACTGCATGGATACCTGAATCTGTGGGTTGAGCACTAAGCACATCTGAAAGATGCTCATCAATCGCTTTAATCAATGCTTGTTGGCGCTCATAGCAAGCTTTTCGAACTTTACGTACATGTCGGGCATAGTGGCCTTTTTGTATAAATTGAAACAAAGCCACCTGCTCTAAATAAGAACTTCGAACATCGGTATAGTATTTAGCTGCACTAAAGGTTTCGATCAATGCTTCAGGCACAACCATGAACCCTAAACGAAACTCTGGAAACATCATTTTGGTAAAAGTACCAGAGTAAATGACTCTTTGCTGCTGATCTAAACCTTGTAGAGCTTGAATAGGATGTGTGCCATAGCGAAACTCACTATTATAGTCATCTTCAAAAATCCATTTTCCTTGTTGAGATGCCCAATCGAGTAACGAAAAACGGCGGGCGAGGCTTAAGGTTCCACCTACAGGAAACTGATGTGAAGGCGCTGTATAGACCAGTTTGCTTTTTGAATAACGATGAATAATGTCCGAAATTTGCATTCCTTCTTCATCACTTTCAATTAAATTTACATGTGCACCAAAACTTCGAAAAATGTTAAAAGCAGCGTCATACCCTGGTTCATCTAAACACACCTCATCATTTGCTTGAAGTAAAGCATAGGCCGTTAAATGAATAGCTTGCTGCGTCCCATTTACGATAATAATTTGGTCTTCGTTGCAGTTCAGCCCTCGAGTGGAGCGGACATATTCACAAATTGCCTGACGTAGAGGCAGATAGCCACGCGGGTCGTGAAATTGACCAAGCTGATAGTACGACTGTCGCCAAGCTTGATTTAATAACTTTCCCCAAAGTTGATGAGGAAATAAATCAACACAACCTACACCCACATGGAACATTTTTTTCTTTTGACTTAACCACGCCTGCTCTCGCCATGAAGTTAATAATGTTTCTATGTTCGGATTAATAGTTAAAGAATGATGATTGGCTAGCGTAGTTTTTTCTGAATTTTCGTGAACATGTATTAACTGATCTGGCACAACCTCAGCAACAAAGGTACCCGAACTTGGTTTGGTAAATAAATATCCCTCATCAAGTAATCGTTCAAGAGCTGCCAATACAGAGTTTCTTGAAATTGACATCATCTCTGCTAGGGCACGACTTGAGGGTAATTTTGTTCCGACAGTCAGCCTTCCATCTAAAATAGCATCACGCAAAGCTGAATATAGCCCATCCTTAATCTGGCCCTTTGGCAAAATCAAATGTGGGAAAGATGCCGAAAACGAAGCTGCCATAACAAACTGGTACTGTGAAAAATATCAAAAGTGTATCTTATAAAAATACCACTATCAAAACTACACTCTAGTTGTCCATTTTCCATTACTTTAAAATAGAGTGTAATTATTATGCAAAATCAAGATATTCAAATCATCCCAGTTCAACAGCAGGACTATTCACAATGGGAAAAATATTGGCTTGCTTATCAAAATTTTTATCAGGTAAATTTACCTCTTCATGTCACTAAAGTGACTTGGGAACGCTTTTTCGATGAAAATGAACCCGTTTATTGTGCTGTTGCCAAACAAGGTGAACAAGTTTTGGGAATTGTGCATTATGTTATTCATCGTTCAACATGGGCAGAAAATAATTATTGTTATTTAGAAGACCTGTATGTTTCACCTGAAGTTCGTGGACAACACATTGGTAAGCAACTCATTGAGTATGTACAAAAGAAGGCAATTGAGCACAACTGTGATCGTTTATATTGGCACACGCAAGAAACCAACCACACAGCTCAAAAACTCTATGACTGGATTGCACAAAAACCAGGGATTATTGAATATCGTATGCCTTTGAACTAAAAAAGTGACAACACCAAAAGCTTTAATTCTTTTGGTGTTTAAATTTTAGTACCAATAAGCTTAATCACTTTGTCATTAATAGTTGAGCATTGATTAAACACAGCAAAACGCTTTAGCTCTTGTTCCAATTCGAAAAAGAAAAGCTCTTTATCTTTGATTGTTTTTTCTAGATGTAGGCTAATCACTTCTAATTCTTTTATAGACCGATGAGCTTTACAATCTAGTCGGCCTACTAACTCATCTTGATACAGAATAGGTAAGCAAAAATAACCATATACCCGTTTGGCTGCTGGTACATAGCATTCAATCCGATAATCAAATTCAAATAAAGAAGTTAAACGGTCACGATGAATAAGCGAGTTATCAAAAGGTGAAAGTATTTTTAAACCAAAATCAGTCTCCACTTTTTGTTCTATTGCAGCTACATCCACATATAGGGTTTGACCATCGGCAAGTTTAACCGCTGATACAACACCAGCATCAATCTGCTCTTTTAGCACAACACGCATAGCCTCTTTTAAATCATTTTTCTTTAAATGAACTAATTGCTTCCATGTAAATGCTCCATGTGCTCGAAGCGTATTATTAAATAAATACTGCGCATATTCATAAAGCGGGGGCATTCTTAAATCAATATTTTCAGGTAGGCAACGCTCAGTCAAATCATAGACTTTTTCCATGCCGTTACGCTCACAGATCATCAAGTCACCCTGCATATATAACTGCTCAAAAGCACGGCGACCTGGACCTGTATTCCACCAATTTCCCAAACTTTTCTTATTATTCTTATCAATGTCTCGCAGTCGAATTTTACCTTCAGCACGAATACGGGCCAAAATTTCATTCATAAGGTGCTGATCACCTCTATTGAAATAACGACTTTCTCCGTTCCTGACAGACATCATGGCAGGCAACGCATAGCGATAATCTTTCATAGGAAGATAAGACGCAGCATGATACCAATATTCAAAAATTTGGCGCTCACGAACCAAACTATTTAAATGATTTAAATCATAGTCAGGCACTCGGCTCCACAATATATGGTGATGAGCACGCTCGACGACCGATATGGTATCAATCTGCACATAACCCAGATGCTCAATAGCCTGTAGAGTTCCCTCCACACCTTTTGCAAATGGACTAACCTTTCCTAAGCCTTGATTAAATAAAGCCAAACGTTTTAAAGATGAAATCATTGAAAGCTCAATTGGCTAATGATATTGATATGGGCTACTACTCATTCGAACTATTTTAGGCTCTGTAAACATATTTTTCTCTTTTTAATTTATATCATTCAAACTTTCAGCAATCAGTTTTTCAGCCATTTCCTGTGTTTTTCTTAAGCCCGGCATACGGAACTCGGTATGACCATAATCTTGAATAGATTTCCAACGTCCACCCCAGGTAAGCCCAACCGATTCAGCAACTTGCCCATATAAACGATAGCCTTGCATAGCCCAAGGGTCTCTTTCGGAAATAACTACTTTACCATTTCGTTTAAAGGCGACATCTGCTGCCAGACCAAATTGATGATAACTCTGATACCCTTTTGCTTTTGTCGTATTCGGATTACCTGCCAACATATTCTGACGTACAGGACTACGATATCCCTCTAATAAAACCAACTCATAGCCATATTGTTCTTTCATGATTTTAAAAACCATGAGTAAACGCTGCTTATAACGGGGGTTCATTTTGCTCCATTTACGATCTACTAAACTGGTATCTAAAATAGCCCGCCCATCAAAACTCGTATTATCAATAGGTGAAGAATTAATAGCTCCACTATTTTGAGCAGAATATTGTTGCTCTAATTGTGTAGCCTCTACAATTGCGGCTTCAATTAGGCTTTCATCCACTTCTGGTGGTGGCGATAATATTTCACCGTTCAAAAGCGCGTAGATTTGAGGATCTGTTTTTTTGAGATATTCAGCTTCAATTCGAGTTGAGCTAATAGGCCGAGTAAAAGCAAACACTAAAATGCTGGCAAACAAGAAAAAACCTGCAATAACAATCCACCACTGCTGTAAATGCCAATGGGATTGCAGCTTTTCAGGCGCAGCCGCCTGATTCATTGTTTGAGCAAATTGTCTAACCTGATTAAGTTGTTTACGGCCTTGTGGCAGTAATGACAAAACAAAATCTTTGCTTCTAACTCTTAGCTCATAAGACATTAAAAACGCTAAACCAATTGCTAAGCATGTAAAGCAAAAGAAAATGAGAAAAATCATCATCTATTCATTAATTCACAGCAAAAGGACTTCGTGTAATTTTAATATCAACCGATGCCTTAGGTGGTTCAACCTCAGCTTCTGGTTCGGCTGGAGCTTTATTCTCAACAACAGGTTTAGTCTGCGCTACTTGTTGCGGTTTGCTCACTGTTTTTTGTTGAGCAGGCTGAACTTTAGGTTGAGTTGATTTAGGTATCGTCCCTGTTTGTAGTTGAGGCACAGGCTGAACTTTCTTTTCACCCGTGAGCTGTTCATCAAATGGAGAAACTCGCTGTTGATTGGTCGTAGCAGGTTTATGCTGAGCAGGTTTAAAGATATTACTTAATTCATTATCTTTAGGTTGTTCAAAACCATCACGGCTCATTGAATCTGTTTCATTGTCTTGACTGACAGCAACCTGATTTTGTTCATCAGCAGAATGAGCAGTTTCTTGATTTAAAATCTGTTCTTCTGTTGATTTACTCTCAATTGCTGTTGATTCTGACGAATGCGGTTGAGACAAGAACAGGAATAGCGAGATGCTTACAAACACCCCGGCAATAACACCAATGACAATATAAAGTATTGGTGATTTCGGCTTTTTTTTATTCGACTGTAAAACTCGAATAGAAGTTGGTTTTTCCTGAGCCATTTCGTACCATCATCAAGGTAAATAAATTGTAATATGTGCTTGCTCTTGAGGAGCAGAAATCACATTTTGATAATTAGATAATGCTTTATCATTTTGATTATTCAGCATAAATCTTAGCCCTGCAAAGGTAAGGAATGCAAAAATCAATAAAAAGATCAAAATCCAGAAGAAAGGTACTTCGCGATGAATAATATTTCGTATCTGATCGGGAATAGCCGAGAACGGCGAAAAGGCAACTTTTTTTCCTTTTAAGTAGTCAATTTCATCACCCACTCTTGATACTAAATGGTTGAGACTTTCCGTAGATTCAATTCGGTACTTACCCTGAAAACCTAATAAAAGACAGTAATGAAATACCTCTAAAGCAGCTAGGCGTTCTTTTCCACGACTACGTAATTGTTCCAATATTTCAAAGAAACGATAACCCGCTAACTGAGAACCAAACAAGCTCAATTGCAATGGGCTAATTAACCAAGCATTTTGCAAATTAAAATAACTTGGGTCTTGTTGCGTTACGATCGTTTCATCAATCAAAGCACAGAATGCATATTTAGCATCATGAATATCATCAGCTGAAAATTGCAACTTTTTGGCTTGTTGCTCAAATTGATTGAGTAAATTTAAGATTTTTTCACGAAACTGCTGAGCATCTGCTGGCACATACTGATTTCGAATCAAGAAAACTAAATAAAAGCCGTCATGCAATAAATCAATAAGATTGATTGCCTGTAGTTTTGCTTGAGACTGGCTATTGTTGTTCCCGCCCGTTCCAATCTGCCCATCATCAAATAAAGAAGGAGCACCTGTGGATTGTGACATTTTTCTCTCCTTTACCCTTAAGCGTTCATGACCGCAATCAGTTCAATACTGATATCTTGGAAACCAGCCGGAACATAAATACAAATCGTTTCTGAATCTAACATGCGCTGATAAAGCTCATGATGCGGTTCAATTTCGAAATAGCTCACACCAGAACGTACTGGTATCGCAGTTGGAACTTGAATCAAGTGATGTAATGGAATCGCAGGCAATGCAGCAACTACGCGTTGTTCTACATCTAAAGTGCTACCGATCTTGAATCGTAAAGGCACAATCTGGATCAATTCATGTGTCTGCATTGCGCTACTTGATACTGCAATATAAAGTCGAGTATCTCGAGTAATCTTATCGGTCTCAAGACTTCCCACCCAATATGAAGGTCGGATCTCTTTAAGAGCAATGCTGATATAACGACTTGAAATAATCGTATCGAGCAAATCACGTAGAATCGTGTCTAACTGCGAGAAACTTTCTTGTAAATTATGGTGTTTATAGGCAGGCAACTGGTCGACATCATACGCCGTCGAGAAAGTTAATAATGAACCTGCTAAACGCAATAATTCGAAGAACAAACGCTCTGGATGAATTTGTGGATATTGCACAAAATGATTAAGACCAGCATGAGCTGTATTTAAGGCATTCACTAACCAGAACGAAACAATATCACCAGAACGGAATTCAATTAATTTCTGTTCATTTTCTCGGTTATTGGTTTGAATGGTTTTAATTTTTGCCTTAATAACGTTCAGTGTTCTTTTCAAATTTGAAATAAGTGTTTCAGATGCATCCACGTGTAAAATTGGTGGAATAAACTTTCGGTCAATTTCAAAAGCACCTGAACTTTGACGTTTAATCTTCCCAATCGGCAGATATAAGAAACCATCCAGATTATGGTCTGGATTACTATGTACATCTAATAATTTAAAAACAGCACGGCGGCGTAGCAAACTAATATCTGCTTCGGTAGCATTCGTAAATAGATCATGCGTTTCGACAAGATGAGATTGATATCTGCCCTTTTGCGCTTGGTTTTGATCAATTAAATTTTGCTTGTTCGCTTGTAAGAGTGGCAACGCTAAATAGATTAGCATCTCGCCACGTAAATTAAGATCATCCAATAAAATTGGCTCAGGCAATAGATCATATGCAGGCGCCTGATAAATTTCACCGTCTTGCCAGATCATCTCTACAGACTCAAGAGCAAGAATATGGGTGCTCAATTGAGCCTCATCGAAATTTAATTTTTGAATACCATATGAAAAAGGTACAACCGCACGAACCGTATGATTCAAGCGTTGTTCATGATAGGTATCTTGAATTTGGAAATGTTGAGGTCTTAAAAATAAACCTTCGCCCCAAAGGACTTTTTCAGCTTTAAACATATGTCTTTACCAATCTTTATTCGTATTCATTTTTAGGCTGCACGCCTAACATTTCCTGAACCATTTGCAATGGATGCTCATCTTTAATGACTTGTGCTAGCCATTCATGTAACGGCATTTGACTCCATTTAATGGTTTTTTGAAGCATATAACTCACAGGGCTATGAGGCTCGTTGGCTTGAAAGTAATCCGCGATTTCTTGCAGCACTTTCATTGCTTGCTCACGATTCGCCAAATGTGTTTGTGCTTGAGGCTGAAAAGCAGGCTGATCTGAAACAACTTGTACAGGCACTTGATTTTCCATAGATGAATTTGTAATAACAGCGGCTGGTTCTTGGGTTGGTGCAAGCCCAGTACCAAAAGCCTCTGCCTTATAAATCTTGCGTAATGTGCTGTGGATTGTTTCAAATGCTGAATCAATTGCACCAAAACTCGGTGAGTCTAGTCCCATTAAATGATCAAGGGTTTGTTTTAAAACATCCCACTCAGTTAACACTGAACTAAAATCTTGATAATTAGAATATTGAAAAGTTTTAGACGTATTAAAAATAGCTTGATCGAACTGTTCTAACTCCGATGGTCCCGACTGACTATCGTACTCTTCAGTTTGCTTACGACGCACATTTTCGTGATATAGAAAATTATCGTAATCAAGCAAATTATAATAAGGAACTGTATTGGTTAAAGAAACTTTCTTTAACAACATCGGAAGTTGATTAATTAAACCCTGTAATAAACCAATGCGTTGATCTAAGTCATCATCTTCAATAACAGGATGAATTTCCTGCCAGTATTGATTAAGCATGGTATGGCTTAAAGTTAAACCTTTCGCCATACCTTCAAAACCATAAAGATGAGTCCAAGCTTCTAAGAGCCAAGTTAATAGACGAATATCTTTAGTATTCTCTTTTAGCAAAACACTCGTTTTATTTGATACAAAATCCCAGTCGGCTTGTTTGCGCTCAGCAACCCAATCGCCTTGATCTAGCAATAGATCATCTTGTGTTTTCGCCTTTTTGATTTCATGAAATTCATTAGAAAATGAAAAGTCATCACCACAAGGTAAGCTATCACTAATGGGTTCAAGGAGTTCAGAAATATCAATATTCATCTAATTTTAGCTCTATTCAATTTAAACTTCTGACTTCAACTTTTTACTGGTCCTTTTTTTAGCAGCTTTTGCAACAGGATCTAGTAAATATTGAATTTCGTCATCTTTAGCATCAATCATGATAATTTTTGGCAACTTTTGCTCTGCTAAAGCCACTAAAATTTCTGTAGCCAATGCAGGTAACACTGTAGAATTTAAAATATTATCAACATTACGTGCACCACTATCGACTTCTGTACAGCGACTTAAAAGCAGCTCTACCAAATCTTCAGAATACTGGACTTGTGTACCGTATTGTTTCTCAATTCTTGCAGTGATCTTGCCTAACTTATGTTTAATAATTCGTACAAGTAAATCGTCGTGCAATGGGAAATATGGCACAACTCTCATTCGGCCTAAAAATGCAGGCTTGAATTGCTTATATAAACTTGGTTTTAAATGATCAATCAACTCTTCAGCTGTAGGCCATTCTTCTACTGGCGTATTTAGGCAAGCTTGCATGATCGCGCTTGAGCCAGCATTAGAAGTCAACAAAATAGTGGTGTTTTTAAAGTCAATTACTCGTCCTTCGCCATCTTCTAAAGTACCTTTATCAAATACTTGATAGAACAGTTCCTGAACATCACTATGTGCTTTCTCAATTTCATCAAGCAACACAACACTGTAAGGGTTACGGCGAACAGCTTCTGTTAAAACACCGCCTTGACCGTATCCCACATATCCAGGAGGTGCACCTTTAAGTGAAGATACAGTGTGTGCTTCTTGATATTCAGACATATTAATGGTGATTAAATGCTGCTCACCGCCATATAATTCATTTGCCAAAGTTAATGCAGTTTCAGTTTTACCGACACCACTTGGCCCGACCAAAAGAAATACACCTTGTGGCTTATTAGGATCTTCAAGTCTTGCTTTTGAAGTTTTAATGCCTTGAACTAATTGTGTAAGTGCATAATCCTGCCCCATTACACGCTCGCCCAATTTATCTTCAAGCGTTAATATCTGTTTAATTTCATCATTAACCATTTTTCCAACAGGAATTCCGGTCCAATCAGAAATAATTTCATTAATGATTTGAGAGTTTACTCTTTCAAATACTAATGGTTGCTGACCTTGAATTTCAGCAAGATCCTTACGCAGTAGATTAATCTGGTCATAAGCTTCAGATTCATTAGAATGATTCTGTGCTTCTAATTCCTGAATTTTATGAACAAGTTCTAATTCTTTTTTCCATTGCTCTTCAGTTTCATGAATCTCTTTTTGCAAAGATTCTAAATTAGCTTTTAAAGTTTCTAATCGTTCATGATGAATTGGAATCTGACGATGTTCATTTTCTAAAATTTTCTGTTCAAGCTTTAAGTTATGCTCTTGAGCCTTTAACTGATCAAGCTTTACAGGTTGAGCATTTTGGGTCAATGCAACACGTGCTGCTGCCGTATCAAGAACACTAACTGCTTTATCCGGAAGTTGACGACCACTAATATATCGGTGCGAAGAATGAACCGCTGTAACGATCGCCTCATCATCAATTTGTAATTTAAAATGCTGCTGCATGACAGGAATCATCGCACGCAACATATCTACCGCAACTTCTTCGGTTGGCTCTTCTACTTTTACAACCTGAAAACGTCGGCTCAATGCAGCATCTTTTTCAAAAAATTGTTTGTATTCTGCCCAAGTTGTTGCAGCAATCGTACGCAATTCACCACGTGCAAGTGCTGGTTTTAAAAGATTTGCAGCATCATTTTGCCCAGCTTGTCCACCTGCACCAATTAAAGTATGCGCTTCATCAATAAATAAAATAATAGGATGAGCTGAAGCTTGAACCTCTTGAATCACTTGTTTTAGACGATTTTCAAACTCGCCTTTAACACTTGCACCTGCCTGTAAAAGTCCCATATCAAGCACATGTAAATGGACATTTTTAAGGGCGTTTGGTACTAAACCTTGAGCAATTTTTAAAGCTAAACCTTCGACCACAGCTGTTTTACCAACGCCTGGCTCTCCAGTTAAGATTGGGTTGTTTTGGCGTCTACGCATTAAAATATCGAGCATTAGGCGAATTTCATATTCACGGCCAATAACTGGATCTATACCGCCTTGTTTCGCTTTTTCAGTTAAATTAATTGTATATTGATCAAGCGCTGGTGTTTTAGCTGTTTTATTATTTGCTACAGTCGTTTCTGTTGCTTCAGCTTCACCAGAAGGTGTTTTTGTTTCATCTTGTTGTTCAACACTCTTTTCACAAATTTCAAGAAACTTATGTTTCATTGAATCAATTGGTAAGAGGTCAAATAAACTCGAAGCACGAGTCGCAATTTGATATAAATCAGGCGCAGTTAATAACGCAACTAATAAATGACCACTACGAATAACTGGATTTTGCTCAGCCGAAGCCAATAACCAGGCTTGTTCAAACAAACGAACAATAGATTTAGCAAAAATAGGAGTTCGTGAATTACCTTTCGGCAATTGAGAAATTGTTTCTTTTAAATCATCAGCCAAAGCTTCAGATGAAATTTTATATTTCTTTAATAAAATTTTTAAATCATTCTCTAAAGATTGATTAAGTAACTCTAAAAATAAATGCTCAATTTCAATTTCGTAATTTTGTTGAATAACACAAGCATTAGCCGATTTTTCTAAAGCAGTTCGCGCAACTGTAGAAAGTTTTGTAATTAAAATTTTTAAATTACTCATCATTACTCTCAATATTTTTAAATAATTTAATGCTTAAAATCATAATGCCTGTATATTAACAAAATTCAGCTTTATCAGACAAACTACTCATCATTTCAAGCGTTAATATGTTTTAGTAGATATTTATATCTATATAAAAATATCTCTACCCTTATCCTTGATTAACCAAACTCTGTTTTGGCAATAATTTACAGCCGCATGATAATGAATCATTTACACGTGCTGCTGATTTCCCCATAACAAGCATATTCGGATCTCCCGATACAATCGTTGCAACTATTTTGTGTAACGGACAAGTTGCCTTATCTCCTACACAGGCAATTGCAATTCCCTCAATTAAAAATGTACTGTTTCCTGAAATGACTTGCCCTCCACCAGTTGTTGGGCATCCAATCGTAATGTAAGGGCTAGCCATTTTCTTCTCCTTATATTTATAGAACAGTAAACTCAATTCGACGGTTTTTCTTTCTTCCTTCTGGAGAAGTATTATCTGCAACAGGCTTAGATGAACCTAAACCTTCCGCAGATAAATGGTCTGCCGGAATACTCTTACTAATCAAATAGTTTTTTACTGCTAATGCACGATCTTGGCTAAGTTTTAAGTTTTTAGTTGCATCGCCTGAACTATCTGTATGTCCTACGATTTTGACTTTTTTGCCGCCTACTTTATTTAAGGCAACAGCCATCTCGTCTAGAATTTTTTGACCCGCATCAGTTAAAACTGCACTACCAGATTCAAACTCAATAATTCGATTTTTAAGTGCGTCATCAATAATTTTCTGCTCAGCCTGATTGACTGATAACTGTGAATACAGTTGATACGGTGGCTGAACTAACCCTTGAAAAGACTGGATGGTAGGTTGGATATCTGCTGGATTCAGCATTTTTCCACTTAGCTCAAATCGAGTACCATTTACGCTTAATTTACCTTGTGAAACTTTTTTTAAATCAGGTGTAATAACTCGTGTAACAGAATCACTCCATCCATTTGGAGCAGCTACGGGTCTCACTTGTATTTTATCTACAACCTGATCTGCACCATAAATAGACTGCATTTTTAATAAGATAGCCTGTTTACTGGCCTCATTAGGAACTACGCCTTCTACAACAATGGGCTGAGCCAAAGCATAATTAGCAATGGCATAGATAAAACAGCCTTTTATGAGCTGTGAAAGTTTAGTTTGATTTCGTTGATTCATTATTATTCACCCAAAAAAGTCTGTCTAAATAGTTTTAAGCCTTGATTTAAACTTAATTGGCGTTGGCATAATGATTGTTCTAGCGTAGCTAAACCAGCATTTTGCTCCAAATAAGTATCAATCCACTGAGCTTCTATTAAAGAAACCCAATGTTTACTATCCATATTCTGAGTAAAAATATCGCTAAGGGCTAAAATATCAGCACCTTGAAAACCAAAGAATAATACTGGTTGCTCTCGATGTAACAAACCTATCAGCACCTCAGTATTATGTTCCTTTAAAAAGCGACAAATAATACTGACCCAAAAGGCTGCTATTTCATAACTGTAAGCAGGATTATTAATAGGCAAAATTAAAACTTTATTTAATCGACTGGTTCCATTTTGTAAAATTGGCTGAAGTAATAACCCCAGACCAATCATACTTTGCGCTAACTCATAAATACTGAGCTTCATTAACTGAGCAAATGAGTGCATCGTATGATTTTCATAAAAGCCGATACACTCCCGTTCAGTTAAAACCTGAATTTGATTTTGTAAGTGACCTAATTTTCCAAGTAACAGATCTGAATCTTTAATTCCTTTTAAAGCACGATTGTTTTGAAATAAATCAACGAGTACATGTTTATAGCTATATGGCGCATACAGCAAATTATCATAAGGCAGATCAATTTCTAATAAATGGCTCAATACCATTGGAAAAGATCGGCCTGAACTATCTTCACTTGCGAGTAGATTCGCCGCTAAAAACATATTTTCTTTCGGATTCGCAATAAAGAAATCCAGTGAAGGCAACGTGTTATAAGCTTCTTTAAAACTGCCCGATTGCATTGCGTATTCCAATGCTTCAGTAATCCACTGATCAAGCAACTGTATTAGAGCATTCTGACCTTTTGTTTTTAAAAAGTCGCCTCGTGCAGGACTTTTGCCGTAATACAAAGGGGTTGTTTTTAATGTTTGCATTATTGCTCCTCCTTTCGCATAGAGGTTATTTTCCATGTCATGGTTTAACTCCCGCAGAAGGCTGAGCGAGTGCTGCAACAGGATTTTCTGTTTTTACTGGCGCAGCAGCTTGAGCTGGTGCCTGCTGAGCAGAAACCACACGAGCTGCTTTATCGGCAGTAACTTTGTCAACCAGTTGCATACCTGCGTAACCACGGCTTGAACCAATACTGCCTGAATTACTACTGATTAGACGGAAATTCATTTTTACAACTAATGATGGGTCAGTTTTACTACGCCACAGCATTTCAAACCCGCCATTTTGTTCTTTACGTTGAGCACTATCAATTAAACGGTTAATACCGTATTCGCCTGGCTCATCAAAAATCGTATGCGTTTGACCTTGTAAATCTACAGCGGTAATACGAGCACCCGGAATACTGCCTTGATTCGGCCAAATGAAGTTAACCCACTGTTGCACACCGTTTTCATAAGTCATACGCTGACCATCAATATCCACGGTATATGAAAGCAATTGTGGATTTGGAATTGGGTAGAACTGGAAGTTAGATTGGTTAGTTGCAGGTGCAGCAGGAGCTTGACTATTCAACTCACCTGTTGCCATACCATTTGATGGAGTAACATATCTTTGGAAATTCATGACAAATTGAGGATTTAAACTAATTCCTAAATCCTTCCATGTCTTAGACGTTAATGTATAACCACGACGAATAACAAATGGATCAAGATTTTCTTTTACAAACCGAGAAATGCTGCCATTTTCACCCAAGATTTGGCCAATTTCACTACTTGTCGCTTGCAAAGAAGCTGATGAGTTAAATGGATATTTCTTAGCAAGATTTGCAGTAAATGGCTGATAGGCTTGCATAACCCATAATTTATTAATTTCGTCTTGTGTCGGCGTAATTAAACTCTCAAAAGCCTGCGTAAGTGGACTAACCACTAATTTTTGTAGCAATCGCTGATCAATTTCACTAAAACCAACCGCCATTTTTTCATCTACAATTTTTTGCGTCTGGTTAAATACAGAAGTTTGCTCATTCAGGGTTTGCTTGACTAATGTCATCGCATTAGGCCCAACTTCCCCTGCATTCTTAAGCTCATTAAACTTACTACGAACAAGGGCTAAATTTGTCATATATTCATCAAGTAATGATTTACCTTGTTGATCATCACGTTTGCGAACCAACTGATAGAACATTTGATATTCTTGAGAAATAGCACCTTGAGCATTAGTCGCCACTTGATTAGCAGTCTTGTCATCATGATTTAAAACCTTACGTTTAAACCATGCAATAAATCCTTTTTGTGGAGCTGCTAACTCAGCTTGCACTACTGGATTATCCCAGTTTGTTTCGATTGCTACTCGTTCAATTAAGGTTCGAATTGGAGAGTTCTGTGGCTCACCTAAAACATCAATATTTTTTACTTGCTGAGGGAATTGGGTAGCTTTAGCATAATGAATACCGCTTAAGAATTTTCTCCATTCCGCAATATATTCTTGCTTATAGAGTGCTGTCAGTTGCTTTCTAATTTGTTCAGGGCTGCCAGAGAAAGTTAAATCATCAGATTGACGACTATTTAACACCCAATCTTTACTATCTGTTGGCTTATCTGCGGCTTCTTCAATCGCTTTTTCTACATAGTCATTCCACGCCTTTTGGGTAAATACGCCAGGCAACGCATAACTACCTAATACAACATTTTTATTTGCTTCACCCACAATCTGACTTACAGTCAACGCAGGGAAACGTACTGCTGCACGCATTTTTATTTCGTTATAAACACGATCACGCGCAGGCATTCCTCTAACTACAGAGAGCAATACTTGACGTGTTTGATCAACAATTTGTGAATCTGCATCTAAAATTGGGAATTCTTTATCATTCGCCAAAGTCATTGCATACGACAAAATCTGTTCAGCTTCCTGAATCATATCTGCACGTGGCATTTGACCTTTATTTGCATCAAGCCAAGAACGCCAGAAACGCGTAACCTGATCACTTAGATGACTTGCATCCATATATTGTGGATTACTCATCATCAAATACGCTTTTAATGCGTTATAAGCGTCTTGAGGATTTGTGTCTGAAGGCTCTAAATATTGTTGAGTCTGAGCAGTTTGCTTGATTTCAACATTTGTGTGATTCGCTTTTAATGTTGCTTCATTATTTTTTACGCGTTGCAAATATTGAGCAATATTTTGCTGTGTCGGTGTTAAGACAATTTGCTTAACGCCTTTTAAATATTCAGCTTTTAACTTTTCACGAAGCTCATTGCCCTGATATAAACCAAAACTAAACTTAAGCGGTCTATTTTCATCAAACTCATCCAACTGCTGTAGACGTCTTTGAAGAATAAGTAAAGCTTCTAATTGGGTAGACAATTGCTGACCCGAGGCTTTCTCTAATTGAACAACCTTATTTAAATCAGCTTGGACTTCGGCAACCAATTGCTGATTATTACGATATGACCAAACCCATACGCCAAGAATAATTGAAACACCCGCTAAAGCACCAATAAATGCAATGTAACGCTGACGTTTTCTACCCGTATTTACATGCTGCTTAACAAGATCTTTATCTTTTAAAATAACATCTGAAAATAGACCATTTAAGAAATAGCCATGATTAGGCGTAATTTTTGAATGATCTTTTAAATCACTTTGAGCAATTTGAGTAAGCTGAAATTCTTGTGCAATTTGTTCCGTCATTGGACTTTCAATGACACCTTCCTGCAAAGCACTCGTGAAATAAAACCCACGGAAAACAGGTTGAAATTGATATGGATTATCTTCAAAAAGTGTACCGATAAAGCTTTTTAAAGCTGGTTTTAATGTTTTAAACTCTAATGGGAAAGTCATTACACTTGGTGAGATATTTTGCGAATGACGGCGACTTAAATGAGTCGAGCTTACCCCTTTTAGACCATCATAAAGAATGGTGTAATGTTTTTCGAACAAATCTACCGCGTTATGAGAAGAACTCTGCTCATATGGAAGAGTTGCTCCCCAAGCTTGGTTATATTCCTGAGCTTCATAAAATTCAAAAAACTCGGTAAAACCTGCAATCAAGTCCATCTTTGAAAAGACTAAATAAACAGGCACAACTACTTCTAAACGTTCGGTTAGATCTTGAATACGAGCACGTAAATTTTTAGCTAGCTTTAACGAATTTTCAGGACTTTGACTAATTAGCTCAGCAATACTAACAATTAAAATCAAACCATTTACTGGAGCTTTAGAACGGTTCTTTTTTAAAATATTTAAGAAACCTAACCACTCAGAATGATCTTCACTATAAACAGAATAACGACCAGCCGTATCGAGTAAAATACCTTCTGTTGAGAAAAACCAGTCACAATTTCGAGTACCGCTTAAACCAGCAGATACCATTTTTTGATGCGTTTCTTCGAAAGGAAACTTTAATCCAGAATTATAAATAGCTGAACTTTTACCTGCAGCTGGGTTACCAATAACCATATACCAAGGAAGTTCATATAATGCAGCATTCCCTTTTTTATCACCCAACTTAGATTTACGAATCAATTGAATTGATTCTTTCATTTGTTGGTTAACAAGCTGAAGTTCTTCTTTATCTTTATTTTTGCCATATTCAGCTTGGTTATCTTTTTCGATTGCCTCAGCTAACTCTTCACCCTGAGCAGCATGATTTCTTCGTTGAATAAGCCAATAGATACCATAAACAATAAGACCCAAAGCATAGGCAGTTGCTAAAGCCCAGAATATATGACGAGGAATTGAAGTATATGAAGACATCAATGCCACGAACAATGACAAGGCGATAATTGCTTTAGGATTCGTGATGTACTGCCACAAGTAGCCTAAAATTGTATGCATTCTATTCTCGTTCTAAGTCCAAAGTTTAAATTAGTTATTCAACACCATCACATCATCTTCTGAATTTTCAGTGACACTTTGCACAAATGTATGTGCTGACACCGTATTTTCACCAAAGACAAAAGGAATGATATGTTCAGGAAAATGCATGCTCAGCATAAAGCCATAAATATCAGCTAAATGTTGGGTATGCCCTAATGAAGATTTCACATAAATATAGTGATGTGGTTCTACTGGTGTTTGAAGAAAGTGCTGCTGCAATTTTTTCGAAACTTTTATATCGGTCTGATCTGACAATATCAGCACATAAGGTTCCTCACCTTCATGCTGAGGTAAATCATGAAATTCAAAATGAGTAAAAAGCTTCGCCGTATCTTGTTGGCCTACAACAACTTTCAGATTTTTAGTAGGTTCTAATTCTTGAGTTTTTACTAAAGGATCTGCCAGTAAACAACTTGCTGCAAATTCAGCAGGAATATAATCTTTAATCATCCAAGACTTTTCATCGACTAGATCTTGATCAATTTCCGAATCAGCCACGACTAAAAAGAACATCTCATGCTCTCTTTTATGAATACCTTTTAATAGGTGTATTAACTCTTGGTAAGCTAATTGCTCTCCAAAAAAATGATACTCGATATGGATCTTTTGAGCAGGAATACCAATCTCAGTAAAAAAGGCTAAAATTAATTCATTACTTTGATCATCATCCCAAATATGTAATAAATCTTCAGAAAGAAGGATGTGTAGATTTAAGCGATTTAAACGATAAACTTCGACTATCGGCATTTGAACATCATCATATTCAGACTCAGGGTCAACCCATGCCGGATGCATATGATATTCACGTGCTTGCTGCGACTCGTAAAATAAAGTTGAACGTTTTAAATGCTCTGCAAGAAGATATAAGTTTTCTATATTTTGTTCTAATTGCTGTTGTATTAATGACATCATACGAACTTGTCGTGGAGATGCATACTCGCTCTCCTCATGATTATCTTCATCCAAGTCTTTAATACGGTAAGATAAAAGAGGCAATCCATAAGAATTTAACAGTTGATCATCCAGCTCTGGACTTTTAAAGTTTTGTAGCTCCGCAATAATGCTTTCATTCTCACCCAGTGCATGTACAGCAAAAGAAGAGTAAATATTAAAATCTAGCTGTTCGAGTGGTGCATCTGTTACCGCGGTTTGTTTTTGATTAGCATCATTTTTATCTTGATTTATAGCCTGTTCTTTCTTGTCTTTGTAAGCTTTATAGGCACTATAAATTAGCCAAGGAGATAAGATCGCCAAGGTAATAATTGCTGGTAATAGCAAGAAATAAAGGAAAAAATCACCCTTATCAGGGTTATATTGAACGTCACGCCAGTAGAAAATAATAATTCCACTAACCACTGTAAAAATAGCAATAAACGAGAGTAATATTTTTTTAATCATATTGTCTCTCCAATAAGGCTATAGCAAGTTTCATGACTATGCACTTTCGGTTGTTTTGATATAAGAAAAGAACCTTGCCCCAGACCACTCTGATTATGATGAGTTAGGCAAATAGGTTGTATTTCTGACTCATCTAACACGAGTCGAAGATCTATTGATAAAGTTGGACTACACCAAGTTTCTACAATTTTTTTTAGTTTTAAACTTAATTCTTGATTTGGCAGGAAATTTAAATATTGTTGACGTTTTAATGGTCCAATCTGAATTTCAATTTTTCCATCAATTTGCTGAATGGTTTCACCACAAAATGTATTAACACCAAGTAGGCTCGGCTGAGCTCCACCTAAAGTGGTTAATTGGTCACTCGCTAACTTAAAAGATTCTTGTATAAACTCTTTAATCGTAATTTCATGCTTAAAAATACATGACAGCATCGTTTTTAAGGCATGAACTGTATTATTCTGGCCCTGCATTAATCCAGAAAACTCTGCAAAATAGTCATCAAGTTCAGTTTGCTGATGTTGTGACCGTACATAGCCATTCAACGCATGCAGAATATCTAGATAATCATTTTTATGCTCGGTCTCATATCGAATCGGCAGATTATAGGTAATACTGGACTCTACATATTGAGCAGTAAGCTTATGGTTAAATAAGCTCAGAAACTCTTTAGTTTCAGCTCTTTGCTGACGCGAAGCCTGTTTAATCTTGTTCGTATACGTATACGGTAAAGCGCCTTGTATACCCGTAAGACCAACGATTAAATTCGTGATATAAATCCGCCCATCTGATAATTCTAAATTTTCAATTTCCGTAGCAGGGAAATTTAAATTAAAGGATGTCTCAAACTTGAAATGATCACTCCAAGATGAACCAACTGCACGACTTGAATCGTGCCTTAATAGACGTGTTGCTTGGATAAATTCAAAAGACTTTGGCTTTGTAAACAACTCAGCTGTTATAGAAGAGTCTTGCCACCAACGTTCTGACTGCATTGGTATAACTCCTGCTGAGATGAATAATCCTTAACAACCAAATCAACAAAACTATTAATTTGAACCTTTAAATTAAAAACACGACTTAACAATTGGCTAAAAATGTATAGGCTATGCCCTCTAAATACAGATGAATCAATTTGCAACTCGGCCTTCACACCCCGTACAAACATTGGGAATGGTTTACCATCTACCAGTTTGTGAGTAAGTGAAAATTCAAGATGTTTAATTGATTCAATAATTAGATAATTTTCTTTTGATAGCGGTAAGTTATATAAAGCAAGTAACTCTTTAATATGAGATACAGCATCACCTTTCATTAGAGCTAAACTATTTAATGAAAGATGCGAAATAACACGCCACTGCTCACTCTGGCTTTGACCAAATTGATATGGTTTTGTAGGTCTTTTTAAAACAATGGCGCGTCTAGCCAAACTACTGTCATTCAAGTTCAATATATTATTAGACTGCCCCAATGCTTCATGTGGTAAGTCACGATTTGAGCATAATAATTTTGTACTAATAAAATCTGAACGTGTTGAAGAAGGATTTAAATTCTTGGAAATAATTGAATATCCCATTTCAACAAAATTCGGTTGGAGTTTTTGATAGTTTACCGAATAGAAAAAGCGCGCCTTGTCTACATGGTAATGACTCATTGCGAAAAAAGGCAGTACAGGAACATAGCTTTCTTCATGACTGTTTTTTTCACGCACCATATTCATTTCAGTGATTGAATAGACTTGATAAAACTCAGGATGATGCGCATCTGTAATTAATGGGTATTCTAATTGCTTATGTACAATCTTTTGAGGTTCGGCATATTTTTCAAATAAATTAATGACTGGTGTAGTGAACAATTTAAAATTAGCGACATTTAATTCAGAATAATTTCGGACTACAGCTTGATCATTTAAATTTAATTTAAAGTGTATAAGCAGCTCAAAATCATTCTCTTCTAGAGATAGATTCTTTAAAAAGTCTAAATCTAGCTTAAGATAATTGAATTTTTCAGGAAAACAGAAATACTCCATGAGCAAACGATACGCATGATGAGTATGTTGATCGAGTGGCAATAGACTTTCTTGCTCTGAAAAACCAGTTAACTCAAATGGATTTTTATCCAACGCTACAACTTTCTGCCCTGTTTTTATGGCAAAAGTTGTTTCCTTCTTAAAAATACTGTCTAGTACTTGAAGCGGAAAATTAGAAATTGCATCTAAATAAATAGGAAGCTTTTCATTTATTAAACATAAATGAGCATGGTTAAAAATTTCAAACTTAAAAGTTAAAGTCGCATTTTGACTTAAATGCATATGTGCACTAGGTGTACTTTTGAACTCTAGCGCTTGCAAACTTATCGGGAGTAATTTGATTTCTTGCGTGGTATTAAACTCACACTGAACGCCTTTAAAACTGCGAGACTTCAAAACCGTATGTGTAGGCACAACATGAGCTTCTGTGAGCTGTTTGATTTTATTTATATCTTCGAAACTTACCACCGAACAAGCAGGAAAGTGACGTAAATATTGAGGAAACATCACCTCAAATAAAGAACGTGTAAATACGTCATAACTATCAGCAAGTTTTTTATCAATGCGAGCAGCAATTAATGAAAACGCCTGTATGAGACGCTCAATATGCGGATCATCAATTTGCTCTTGATTTAACGATAAACGCTGAGCAATTTTCGGATATTTTTGGGCAAATTCTCGAGATTGCTGACCAAATTCTTGTAGTTGTTTTTCGTAAAACGGTAAAAGCTCTTCTATCACAACACACCCACTACGCTTAGGTTCTCGCCGAAATTACATATTGTTGCGTTGTCGGTTTTAGCAATGCATCAAAAACGACAGGTTCATACAGTGGATGAATATTTAGATAAGCCTGAATGCTTAAACACAATGCCCCCATATTATGCCCATCCAACAACATCTCTACCCTTATTTGTCTTAATCTGGGCTCATGAGCTGCAATTGATTGTTCAATTGATTGGCAAATCTTGTCTCGATCTAGCGGATTGGCTGTAGAAAGCCCCACAAAATCAATAATCCCGAACTGAAGTATAGATTTTTTAACTAGCGGATAATCATCGACCACGTGGTCCAATTTAGCGACCCGACTATTTAGCAAGTCTTCTAAATCTTTCGCTACCGATTCTCTTAATTGCTGAATAGAAAGACCTTTTGCATAATCTTCACTTTCAGGAATTAAACGATCAAACAGCGTTGAACGAAATCCGTATGGATAAAGCCGATCTAAATTCATTCGAGTTCACAACAAGCATGCTTAAAGACAGCAGAGGCTAACTTTATGTCAGCCTCCACCAAATATTCACTTAAATAATTATGCTGCGTAAGAAGCAGTATTATTAGAAAGTGACCATTTCTTAGTAACAGCACCTTTAGCAGTACCGTTAATATCTTGTTGGTTATATGTCCATTCAACAGCTGCGTATTTCAAACCAAACGCTTCAGTTGGAACACCTTCTTCATTAACTGTTGGAGTTACGCTAGAAACTAGAACATGCTTCAATTTAATTTGTAAGTACTTGATGCGTTTGTCACCATTCGCACGATAAAAATCAATTTGTACTTCATCAAATGTATAACCAGCTGAACATGCTTCCCATAATTTCGGGCTAGTTGCATCTAGGTCTTTAATAAAAAGCATATCTGAATGTTCAACACGTTCAGCAGTATGACCACCAACACTACTTGAAGTAGCAGATTTAGGTTGACGAATGTTGTGAGACCAAGAGTTAACTTCTAACCAGCCTTTGTGCTCAGAATCACGAGACTCGCCATCAACTTTATACTTACCGCGAAACTCAACGTATATATCTTTCATTTAGAACTTTCCTATTTTTAATTTAAAGTTATTCTTTCGCTGACCTTTATTAATTTGAGGACTGAGGTAACTCAGTAACAAGTCGTAAAGAAACTGACAACTCATCCAGCTGGAAATGTGGTCGTAAGAAAACCACAGATTTGTAGTGACCTGGTTGAGCAGGATCTTCTACAACTTTTACAGACGCTTCACGTAGAGGGTATTGAGCTTTCGCTTCTTGGGAAGCACCGTCGTCAAGCAATACATACTGTGACAACCACTCATTTAAAAATGCTTCAACATTTCCAGCAGAAGCAAAGCTACCCACTTTATCTCGCATCATTGCTTTTAAATAATGAGCAATACGTGAAACGGCCATGATGTACTGAATTTGACTTGATAAAGCAGAGTTTGCATTTGCTGTATCATTGTCATATTTTTTAGGTTTTTGAGTTGATTGCGCGCCAAAGAAAGCAGCGTAATCGGTATTTTTACAATGTACTAAAGGAATAAAGCCCAAATCGCTTAGTTCTTTTTCGCGGCGGTCAGTAATCGCAATTTCTGTTGGGCACTTGAATACCACTTCGCCATCTTGTGTTTTAAACGTATGAACTGGCAAGCCTTCTACTAAACCACCACCCTCAACACCACGAATTGCAGCACACCAACCATGCATATCAAATGCATTTGTTAAACGCGTACCGAAAGCATAAGCAGCATTCATCCACAAATATTCGTTGTGGTTTGCACCTGAAACATCTTCAGCAAAGTTAAACCCTTCTGTAGCTGTTCCTTCTTTTGGATGATAAGGAAGACGACCAAGCACATGCGGCAATGTTAATGCGACATAACGAGAGTCTTCACTGTCACGGAATGAACGCCATTGAACATATTCAGCCGTTTCGAAGATTTTTGAAACATCTCTAGGGCGATCGATATCTGTAAATGACTCAAGACCCAAAATGCTTGGGCTAGCAGCTGAAACAAATGGTGCATGAGCTGCTGCTGCTACATGAGAGATTTGCTCAAGCAAATACATATCTGAAGGCGTACGGTCAAACTCAAAATCACCAATGAGTGCTGAATATGGTGCACCACCAAAAGACCCATACTCTTCTTCATAGATTTTTTTGAACAAAGTGCTTTGATCAAAGTCTGTAGCACCTTGGAAATCTTTTACCAACTCTTTTTTAGTCGTATTTAACATACGAATTTTAATGAGCGGATTAGATGGTGTTTCTTGACAGAAGTAGTAAAGACCACGCCAAGTTGACTCAATCTTTTGGAATTGCTCATTGTGCATGATCTGACTTAATTGATTTGAAATCAGTGCATCAATTTCGGCAATACGCTTATCAATTGATAAAGTCATATTTTCAGAAACTGTAATTGTTCCTGCCATTACTTCTTTAGCAAGTTCACCGATTAAGCTTTTTGCACGCGAATGTTCTTCTTCATTTCGGGCAATACGACTTTCTTCAACAATCGAGTCTAAAAGATTAACTTGTTCATTTTCAACAAGTGACATTGCTGCAGATTGAGTATTATTCATGATCAGCCTCCGCACTTAATTTACGGATCTGATCAGTACTCTTAAGCACTTCATCAAGTAAGTCTTCTAGACGCTCACTGTTCGAAATCTTATTTCTCAAATCAGTTAAACGCTCACGTGCTTCAACCAGTTTCTTTAATGGGTCAACCTGTTGAACAACATTTTCTGGGCGAAAATCTTCCATTGACTTAAATGTTAAATCAACTGCAATTCTCCCACCCTCTTCAGTCAACGTATTATCTACCTGAAAAGCTGCTCTTGGAGACAATGACTCCATAACTTCATCAATATTATCTAAGTCGACATTGATGAATTTTTTATCTTTTAATTTTGTACGTTCAAGCTCAGATGCTGCTGAAAAATCGCCCATTACACCAACAACAAATGGTAGTTCCTTCGCTTCTTTTGCATCACCAATTTCAACATCATATGTAAGCTGAACACGTGGCGGTCGAATTCGCTGAAGCTTCTTTTGTACGCTTTCTCTCTTAGCCATAAGATTCTATTCCTGATTATTTAATTAAAGGGTCAAAAGGCGAACTTTTTGATTTATTAACATTGGCTACAGGGGCAGTTTTTTGTTTAACCGCAGTTGCTTTTACTGGAGTTGCTACTCGTTTAGTTGCTGTTCTGGAAGTAGTAACTCTGTTACGTGTTACAGTTTGTTTTTTATAACTTCTTCGTTCGTTATCAACTGAGCTACCTTCTGAAGCAGCCTTAACATTTGAAGTATCAGGCGCAGGCATTGAAGTATGAATATTTTCAATTAACTGTTTAGCGGGTGGGTACGTTACATCGTTGCTTAAATAACGCATTTCCTGACTTCGCATGTGCTGCAATGAGTTATTTGCAATGCTTACACCAGATAAAAATAAAACATCTGTTATTAATGAACCGCGTATATTTTGACTTTGCAATTGACTAGCCAAATTCAAAGCCTTAACTGGTTGATTGGTTTGATAAAACCGCATGGCTGCTTTAGCTAATAAATCATTTTTTTGAGTCGTATTATCACTATCACAAACTTGCTTAAAAATATTCAATAGCTCAGGATCATTTTGGCCTTCTGCTAACGGATTCTTTTTAATACAACTTTTTTTAAGTTTTACAGGCTCTAGTTCTGCTGCTTGAGCACCTGATAGACCGATAATGTTTCCAGTCAGAAAAAGTATCAAAATACTTCGTTTCAACACAACTTTCATTCCTCTGTTTTCTTATTTATTCAAGGCTTTACTGAAAAGTTAATATTGAGAAAACATTAAAAAATCAGACTATAAACCTTATATTCAAAAAATTTATGCGCAGTTTATCATATAAACAAACATATTTTATATAAAAATCATATCAACTTAAACTAAAAGTAAATAGTTAAGATGGTTATAAAATATAGCTTAATAAAGTTATTCTTATAAAAATATAATATTGTTATTTTTTGTAATTAAAAATAAGTTGTTGATTTTTATCAAATAAATAAAAATAAAACTGAATGAAAAATTTATTTAAATATCATTTATTTAGTTTTTTTGAAACATTTGCTTAACAATATTTAAGTTTATATTAACTACAAGGTGCTTCTATTTGGTTACGAACAAACCATCAAAACTTATAGTAAAAAAGTGCGCTACAAAAAACCATGAAACTTGTCAAGACTAATCTGTCTATCTATTATACTTTTTAAATAAATTTAGTTTCCATGATAAAGGTTAAAAAGTACCACTCCCACCCCTAAGCATGCTTTTTCAATATATTTTCATCAAAAATCTAGAAGCAAAAAAATTAAGTTTGTTTTTGTAAACATAAGGTAAAGAATTATAAAATATCTTAGTTCATTTTAGTTTTTCATAAATCAAAATGTTTATTTACTTAGCTGAATAACAAAACCGCTATTTATATCTTCCACGTCTCTTACTAAAATAGTTTCATCAATATTCAACCTAATGATTTACAACAAAATGATGAAACGGAATATAGCTGTTGTTTTATTTTCAAGTCTTGCTTTAAGTGCTTGTGCTAAATCTAGTGAGACAAATCATAAACCATCAAAGCCTTCACCAGAACTTCAGCAAAAAATTCAGCAATTGGTTGAAAAAACTAAAAAGAATATGATCTTTGTTGAAGGTGGTAGCTACCTAATGGGTGATTTTGGACTAGCCACACCAGAATTAGAAAAAATGGTTCCAAATAGCATGGCGGTGAAAAATCCCAAAGGTAATACTGAAAAAACCAATAACCAGCCTTTCTCTTCTGGGGACAATAATAAAACCCTACATAAAGTCACGCTTAACAGTTTCAATATGAATGCCTATAAAACAACGTTAGAAGACTTTAATATTTTTACAGCAGCCACCGGACAAAATGAGAGTCCAGATAATAAGCGATATAATCAGCAAATTGCTCACGAAGTAGCGACTGGTATGGGTTGGCAACAAGCCAAAGACTACTGTCAATGGCTGGGACAGCAAGTCGGCACTCCAATGGATTTACCGACTGAAGCTCAATGGGAATATGTAGCTCGAAATAAAGGGCAATATACTCTATTTGCAACCAATACAGGCCATATTGAAGAAGGGAAAAACTTATGGAGTATGGAACAATACGATCAATATATTGAGAAAAACAGCCCCTCTACTGCCGTAAACATTCCTGTTCTAGGGCAAACACCACCGAATCCTCTGGGTTTTTATGATCTTGCTACCAATAATTATGAATGGATGAATGATTGGTACAATAAAGATTACTATGAACACTCACCTACTGATAACCCAACAGGACCTAAAACAGGAACTGAAAAAGTATTACGCAGTACCTCGCCAATGGGAGCAGATAACTTGCTGATGGCTGATGGATTAAACATAGCTAGAACTAAGGCTTTACCAACTCCAAATGAGGAAAGTAAAACCAAGTATCGTTTATATTCTGCCCGTTGCGTCGCGAATGTTCAGCAACCTATAAAATAAATTTAAACCATATATGAATCATCTGAATTTTGTTCATAATTTGCAGCAATAAATAGTTCAGCATCGGTACCATCTACTGCAATAGACGGTACTGATTCTGTATTTAAAGCAATTAAAGTATCAGCATTGATAATACGTGGTTGTTCAGCCATTTTTTCTCTTAATTTCTCTAATTCTCTAGGATTATTCATTGGTGCTTTTTCATGTAAAGGAATAGTTTTTACGATTTTAGAGCGTAATTTTTCGTATTGCTCCACATATTCACTATCACGTCCAATACTATCTGAATTAAGAGCATATTTTTTAACAAAATCACTAGCTCTTGACCAGAATCCATCATGAAAATATACCAATAATTGTTTTTCCAAGCTTTGGATACTCTGTTGCGATTTTGCCCCTCTCAATGACATCCTCTGGAGCACATTAAACCACTCATCTTCAGTTACAATTGTTTCAAAAATTGCAAGTACCGCTTCTTTATGTGTAGGTAAAAAAGGGCTAATTCCTGTTTTAGGCATATCAGTAGCATGTGTATATTCACTATGCCTTGTCATCTGATAAATTAACATTCCTTTAGCATTTGGGGTAGCCATTTTTAACCAATCCGGTTGACGTTTAATTTTATTTGCTAAATCGACAGATGTTTTTGCAATAGAGTATTTGGCGTTAAATGTTTCAAACTCCCCTGCGATATCACTTAAAACTTTTGCTGTTAATGAATCATTACCTAATGCAATTACAGCCAACTGGCTTAAATTAGCAAATGCGTCTTTTGCAATAAAACCCAACACGGTAAATTGAGCTCGTAAAAGTTGATAATGCACCCATCTTAATACTTCAAGAACCTGGCTAAAATCAATAACGAAATCTAACGCACCTTTTGCCCCCAACCCAACACATAAAGCGGCTTTTGCTCTAAAACGAAATTGGTTGTGTTCTAACCAGTAAAATAACTTAAAATTAACACCGGCTCCTAAGCCCGCACTTACAGCAAAATCGACAGCTAAACTCGCTAAAGGTTTAAAATCCTTAGCTTCAGGTGAAAGCCACTGAAATTCTCCAGATGGTTTGATTCCCGCTTCTGCACCAGCAAAAGCTTCAATTTGCCCCTCAGAACTTGCCCCACTACCAGGAATGATGGTTTCATCTCGATCCATTGGGACAAATCTTGGACGGTTTTCTCCCATATTATTGGCGAGTGAAGGATTTCGATTTCTTCTACCATTAGCAGCCAATTGTTGCTGCCCATTTTTACTATAGCTTATCTCTAAACCAATCCCCGCAGCCACTTTTGCACCTGCAAAACCGTAGAGTTCCATACCAATAATAAATCGGAATG
Source organism: Acinetobacter sp. 1124_18A (assembly GCF_052824995.1). Classification (NCBI taxonomy): domain Bacteria; kingdom Pseudomonadati; phylum Pseudomonadota; class Gammaproteobacteria; order Moraxellales; family Moraxellaceae; genus Acinetobacter; species Acinetobacter sp. 1124_18A. The sequence continues at coordinate 655,024 of NZ_VTDF01000002.1, forward strand.
CACCTAGATCAATATCATCAAAGTTCAGCATCCAACCTTTATCACATGGAATTACATAAGTGGTTTTTGCCTTCCCTTCAAATAACACTAGTTTGCCTTGAGCATTAACATTCGCCTTAGCATTCACCTCACCACTTTCGGGTTTCCAGCTTGCACTTGTCGATAAGCCAGCGCCACCAACACATCTTAACCATTGTGATTGAATATCAACCGTTAAGTTGTCTGAAAGCTTAATTTGTTCGACAAAACCTGCACTAAAAGCGGAGAAATCCCAAACCTTAGTTCCCGTTTGCTTGGAATATTTCGCAAGATCTAAACTAACTTTTTTAAATTCATTATGAATAGTCTCTTGGTTAATTTTCTTAAAGTCTTGTTTTATATCTTTAAGTTTCTTTAACTCCGTCCCTAAAACCGTTACCTTAAAGCTCTCTTTGTTTTTTTTCTTTTGCTGTAACTGCATATATCGGTCAGTACGCAGATACCGACGTCTGAAATCAAACTCTTGAGTGTTACCATTTGGATTTTTCTTTTGACGTGCTTCAAAAGTAATGACTTCTGTTAGATCAGCCGCTTTTTTAAAGTTTTTATTTAGCTCCTCTTCGATCTTTTTCTCTGCTTCTTTTATTTCTTCTTCTGCTTTTTTAACATTAGAAACACTACCAGATTTTATTGCTTCTGCTAATTTATTTTTAGCATCAAAAGAGCTTCCAAATAACTTGTCTAGTTTTGAGCTTTCCTTTTCAAACTCAGCATAATCCTCTGCTGAAAGAACTATCATTTCCTCTCGATGCATATTTAAAATAACAGGCGGTTTTCCATTGCCCTGCAAAGTTACTGTCGTATTCTTATCTTGCTTTGTTATCTTCGCAACAGACTTCAACTGTACAGTGACATAATTCTTTTTACTCATAGTTGCAAAATGCTGTATGTCTTTTTTATCTGGTTGAGCAGACATATTTACGAATTTAAATTTTACAAATATAACCTCACCTTTTGGCGAATATAAAGGTGGAGTAAAACCATTTTTATCTACAACACTCATTTTTACATTAGGTAAACTAATTTTCTTTTCCTTACCCTCTTTGTCAAAAGTAAAAGTTTCAAATGGAATATTATCAGATAGTTTAGTTCCCCTAAATCCCTCTATTTTATAGCGATAATATTGTTTAATTTGATATTCTATAGTAGTGATTCCTTGCTTTTCTTCTTTTATATGGAGACCTGAACTACCATTAATATTAATGGCTTTCTCCCACTCTGAATCCGTTCTTTTAATCCAAAGATCATACTCACCAGCTGACAGATGCATTTCTTTAGTAAAACCTTTCATGTCAGTTTTAGCTTCTCGGTTTTGACTCAAGCTTGGACCTTCATGTACATCTTTATATTTCGCCATATTTTTGGCGATCGTCTGAGCTGGAATAGGTTTATTTTTATAAATGGAGTTCAAATCCAAGGGCTGCACAAGAGGCTTAGGATTCTTTGCACTCCCAATAGCTATCGCAAGTTTATTTACCTGTCCTGGCCGTTTTCCCTTTTCAGTTACAGAATAATCCATTCCATGGCAAGCAATCGTATCATTATCAGGTAACACATTAATAAATAGCTTTAATTTAATCTTATTCATCATTTATTCTTCTTCAAAAGTTACGAAACCATCGTGAACGTGATCTTCTAAACTAATTTGGATTTGCTGAGGGCCCTTGGTTGTGATCTTCTGTGTTTTACCTTGACCATCTGTCACGCCACTGACCATTTCCCCATTCGGTAAAATCATTAAATATTTTTTATTTTTCAATGAATTTCCAGTTATATCTTTGGCTATATAAGTTAAATGGTAATCTGGCAACATTGCCAATTCTGGGTTTTTCGTTGCCACCTTGGCTCCCCCCATAAATAAATGTTGCCCTGCTTTCACCTCAAGCTTACCGCCTGTAACAGGGAAAATGCCTGAACCATTTAGCTTAACTTGAGACCCATTTGCTGTCAGATTAATTTCAGTTGGGCTAGTAATATAAACTGTGTCTTCGGTTGAAGTAATTTGTACACCTTTTCGAGCAATGACATCTAAGCCATCACCTTGCGCCTGAATTTCAACTTTACCTTGACCAGCAAAAAGTCGAGCGCCTTCTTGGGCTGCAAATAGACTTATTTTTTGACTCGCATGACCCACTATATTTTTTTGCGTACTAAGATTAATACTGTCACCAGCACTTTGAGTGAACTGACCATTTGCACTGAGGTGTATATCTTCATTACTACTTACAGCAATACTTTTTGGAGATGCTAACACCATCACCGCTGATTGAAACTCAGCAGCCTTTTTAGGATCTTCTTGTTTGAGAACTTCTAAGAAAGTCTGAATATTCTCAAGCATATCTAACGGATCAGTTTGCTGATTTTTAGCAACTTCGCTGAGTGCCTTGGCATTGTTGAGGCTGCCTGCTATTTGTTGTTTGGCCCCATTTGCATCAAGGTGTACACCTTGGGCTTGGTCTTGTTTATGAGTGCTAACGAGTAAGCCACTGCCTGCTCGAACCGCGCCCCACTGGTCGGTTCTAAGTTCGAAACCTTCACCACGGCCATCACTTTCCGCTTTGTCTTTTGGATGGCTTAAATTACCCAAGTTGAGTTGGCTAGCCGCATGACTACTTTGTAGCTGGGCACTGATCTGCCCAGTAGTGTCATCAAAACGTAGTTGGTTAAAGCCTTTACGATTAACTTCTTCTGAACGGATGCCACTGAGCTTTTTAGTGTCAGGTAACTGGCCTTTCTGATCAAATTGCGTTGGGTTACGTTCAGCTTCGTGAATACGACCCACGACAAACGGACGGTCAATATTGCCGTCAAAGAAGTCAACCACCACGATCTCGCCAACGCGAGGCAAGAAGCGTGCACCATAACCTGTGCCTGCCCACGGGGTGAGTACATCTACCCAAGCCGAGTCGGTATCATTATCGTTACTTCCCGCTCCACCATCATGGCTATGGTCGTCAGTTCGGGTAAACAAGAAACGGACTTTAATGCGCCCCCACTGGTCGACATGGATGCTTTCGCCTTCCAAGCCCACTACTCTAGCGCGCTGCGGGTGAGCTGCTGGTCGGTGCTCTAACGGATGATACTCAGGAACAGTTCTAATATTTCTACGCGACAAGATGAGCTCATTACCTTGACGCTCAGTCTGGTCATTTGGCCCTGATTGATCGTTTTGCCATTGGCTTTGACTAAAAAGTTGATTGATTTGCTGTTGCAAATCTTTAGGCAAATTATTTTGCAGATAAAAGCTTTTCCCAATAATCAGAAATTCTTTGTCTGCCCCGCTATGCATATCTATTTCTGGATGTTCATTCAATTCAAACCAATAGCCAACTTGCGCATCACGTACCGTGGTTTGTGCATGGAAATATTTTGATTTAAATGCATAATAATCAGATAGATTTTGATTGAGTTTTTCTAGCTGCTGGTGACCCGATGCAGTGGCTTGATCTTCTTCATTTAAGTCTTGCATCCAAGCAGGACTAATGTGCCATGCATGTTCTAGACTTAAACTCGCATTATCTTGATTAGCACTATGACCATGCTTTGACTGAACGCTGCCCATGCCTTCTTCTTGACTTAAAGCATCAGCCTGCCAACGTTGCACATGTACGGCTGTAGGTTGTAAGCTTCGAGTTGGCACAAGGCTCGTCATACTGTCTTGTTGTTCAACTGCGCTACTACGGTGATAACGGATATTTCTTCGATTTAGAGCTAAATATGATTCATTATTATCAATTAAACGTAATTTTTGCGGTTGAATCTCATCTGAGCTATTAGTGGCAAACAACTGAGCCTCATCAATTAACCAGTTAATGCCTTCACTACGCCAAAGTCGGGTTAAAAACTCATAATCCGTTTCGTTACTTTGCATGACAAAAGGTCGAACATCGTAGTCTTGGCTTAGGTTTTTTAAATCCAAAGTTAAGGCAGAAGCAAACAACGGACTTTTGTTCTGCCACTCAGTAAATAGAATTTCAGTAATGTTCCGTACACTTTTATTCATAAATACACGGCTATTGCGGCCTTTATGCCATAGCGCGGTCGGGTCTTGTAATCTCAGTTTATACAATGTTAATGAACCATCACTCTGCCCCTGACTGGCTTCTGTAATAATTCCTGTATTTCTAAATAGCTGCCCCTGATCAGTTACTTGATCGACTGCAACCTGACAACCAATAAATTGTTTTAATGAAATATGGGCATTGGTAGAAAGACAAAATAAATCGGCAGTCAGTCCTTCATTGAGCTGATGCTGCCCTTCAATACTTTGTAAAAAGACTTGAGTATTCAACGATGGATTAGAAAACTGAACATGAAGCACGCGTTTTTGCGAGCTGATACCCAAATCTTCTAGAATTCTATGTATATGAGATAACATCTTTTTTATGAAAACTTTGTCAGGATTGGCATTATTTTATAAAATACAGAAACATCTGTCTATTTTGTAAAGAGAAACTTAACCATATGAATACACGAATGAATGAGAATGCTATCCGTGATAAATATAAAAAAATCAATTAACAACTTACGCTATTAATTCACTTTTAAAAGTTGTTAATATTTTAGTATTCTAAGAAATTCATTTTTAATTTAAATTTATTAATAGTATCCACAAATTTTTGACTTACTACATAGATATAAGGTTTATCCGTATCTCTAGCAATAAAAAAGTCATCTGTTGCAAGATCTTTTTTTATAAAGTCATCTTCATCTAATAAATTGTTTCTTTTCTTAATATACATAGCATAAATATCTACCCCTTCATTCCTCACATAGCACTTATAGAAATGACACTCATCTTCAAGAATTTCTTTCATTTCATTAAAAAATCTTTTTGAAAACAATAAAATTCCAGAAGATGAATAATAAAAATCAGTTTCTAATATCTCATTTAATCGATCAGAAAAAATATTATCATAATCTAAACTTATTCTAGGATTTTTTAAAAACTTATCACTTAAATCAAATTTAAAATAATCAACAATAATTTCTTGCTTCCCTTTCAAGTCAAAAGAAAAATCTCTATCAATATACTCAGACGGATAAATTGTATAAAAATTCACAAACCCACCTTTAAAAACACTTTATTTTAAAGTAGTACTTCTAAATAAATATATAGAAGTACTACTTATTCTTTGAATAGCACTTGCACTTTAAATGTGGATTTTATAGCCTTACTGGTGTTCATGTACTAAATTATAGGCCAAACCAACTCATTTATTTCTTCATCACTCAAGTACAAAGAATTAAAGAAATCATTTGGATCACGCCATTTTGCTATATCTAACAAATATTATTTTTTATATGAGAGAGATATATCTGCTAAATTGGCCACACAAATTTATTCACGTCATCTTCACTCAAAAACATAAAACTAAAATCATCAGAGTCTCTCCATTGAGCCAAACTAAGATCAAAAATATCTATACCTTGATATTTATTTTTTTCAATTTCTTCTTTAACAAACTCACTGATAAAAAAAGTATCTTGAGCAGCATCTATATTATTAATTTTCAATACATCAACATCTAAATTATTTAAAAACTCTGCCTTTTCTAAAACTAAAAAATCATTAACCAATCTATAAGATGAATTATTTAAATCCAAGACATCAGTAAAATTAAAAAAATTATTAAACCTAAAAATATAATAATTTTTGTTATTTATTTTTTCTAAACTTTCACTTAATACTTCAATCCCTATAAAATCAAAATCAAAATCAAAATCAAAATCAAAATCAAAATCAAAATCAAAATCAAAATCAAAA